>NZ_JBIDBD010000029.1:0-76075 GCF_043202815.1 Streptomyces sp. NPDC048111 | reverse complement strand
GGGGGACCCTGTGGGAGAGTAGGACGCCGCCGAACAAATTGTGGGGAAAGCCCCGCACCAGACCGTAAGGAATTACGGTCACGGTGCGGGGCTTTTTCGCGTTGTGGGGGCCTTTCAAGGTTGAAGCTGTGAGGACGGGGCCCCCGGTTCAGGTCCGGATGCCCCTTTGCCCTCCCTCTGCTACAGCCGTCCCGCCGCCTTCAGTTCGAGGTACGCATCCGCCAGCGCCGGCGCCAGGTCGTCCGGGGAGGCGTCCACGACTGTGGCGCCGTGACGCATGAGCTTCTCTGCCGTGAGCCTGCGCTGCTCTTGGGTCTGAGCGGCTGCAGCCGCTTCGTAGACGGAATCGAGATCGCCTCGCGCCTTCGACATCCGCTGGATGTGCGGGTCGCCGACCGAGGCCACCAACACCGTGTGCCGCTGCGTCAGTTGAGGGAGCACGGCAAGCAGGCCCTCTTCGGTGGCCGCCGTGTCGAGGCTGGTCAGCAGGACCAGCAGGGAGCGGCGCGGGGCATGGGCCAGGGCTGCCGCGCCGAGGCCGCGGGCGTCCGTTTCGATGAGGGACGGTTCGAGCGGCGCCATCGCGTTGACCAGTGCGGGCAGGAGCTCGCCTGCTGATCGGCCCTGGACGCGGGCCCGCACGCGGCGGTCGTACGCGAGGAGGTCGACCCGGTCGCCGACTCGGGAGGCGAGGACCGCGAGCAGTAGGCCCGCGTCCATGGCTGCGTCCAGGCGGGGCACATCACCAACGCGGCCGGCGGAGGTGCGGCCGGTGTCGAGGACGATGAGGACGTGGCGGTCCCGTTCGGGGCGCCAGGTGCGTACGGCGACGTTTGCCTGGCGGGCGGTCGCGCGCCAGTCGATGGAGCGGGTGTCGTCACCGGGGACGTATTCGCGGAGGCTGTCGAACTCGGTGCCCTCGCCCCGGGTCAACACGCTGGTGCGGCCGTCGAGTTCACGGAGCCGGGCCAGGCGTGACGGCAGGTGCTTGCGGCTGGTGAACGGGGGCAGGACGCGTACCGTCCAAGGGACCTGGTGGGTGCCTTGGCGCGCGGCCAGGTGGAGGGGGCCGTATGAGCGGACCGTGACGCGGTCCGCCTGGCGGTCGCCGCGGCGCGTCGGCTGCAGCGTTGTGGACAGGCGGGCGCGTTCGCCGGCGGGGATTGTCAGTGTGTGCCGGGATGCTGAGTGGTCGGTGCCGGACGGCCAACTGCTGGGCGGCCAGGCGTCCCTGAGCTGGGCGCGGAGGCGGCGGCTGGATGGATTGGTGAGGGTGAGGCCCACTGCGGCCGCGTCACCCAGTCGAACGGATGTATCACCGCTTCGAGTGAATCGGAGCTTTTGCACTGGCGCGGCGCATGCGTAGTCGCACAGAATTGCGAGTGCAAGGGGAGCGTTGACGGCGAGCATGCCGCTCCAGCTCGGGGCGAATACGCCCACGGGGATGGAGCCGAGGGCGGCCAGGAGTGCGGAGCGTCCGGTGAGGGCCATGAGTCGCCTCAGCGGGGCACGGGGACGTGGGCGAGCACCGAGGTGATGACGGAGTCGGCGGTGACGCCCTCCATCTCGGCTTCGGGGCGCAGGTGGATGCGATGGCGAAGTGTGGGGAGTGCCAGGGCTTTCACATCGTCCGGGATGACGTAGTCCCGGCCGGTGAGCCAGGCCCAGGCCCGGGCGGTGGAGAGCAGGGCGGTGGCGCCTCGTGGGGAGACTCCGAGGCTGAGTGAGGGGGATTCACGCGTGGCACGACAGATATCGACGACATAGCCGGTGATCTCGGCGGAGACCGCGGTCTTGGCGACGGCGGCGCGGGCGGCTTCGAGGTCGGCGGGGCCGGCCACCGGGCGCACGCCTGCGCCCGCGAGGTCGCGGGGGTTGAAACCGTTGGCGTGCCGTGACAGGACGTCGATCTCGTCCTGGCGCGAGGGCAGGGGCACGGTCAACTTCAGCAGGAAGCGGTCCAGTTGTGCCTCGGGGAGGGGGTACGTGCCTTCGTACTCGACCGGGTTCTGCGTGGCGGCGACCAGGAAGGGGTCGGGCAGGAGGCGCGGGGTGCCGTCGACCGTGACCTGACGCTCCTCCATGGCTTCTAGGAGGGACGACTGAGTCTTGGGCGGTGTCCGGTTGATCTCGTCCGCGAGCAGCAGGTTGGTGAAGACGGGACCGGGCTGGAAGGAGAACTCGGCCGTGCGGGCGTCGTAGATCAAGGAGCCCGTGACGTCGCTCGGCATCAGGTCGGGCGTGAACTGGACGCGCTTGGTGTCGAGTTCGAGGGATGCGGCCAGTGCGCGGACGAGCAGGGTCTTGGCGACGCCGGGCACGCCTTCGAGCAGGACGTGGCCGCGGCACAGCAGGGCGACGACGAGGCCGGTGACGGCGGAGTCCTGGCCGACCACGGCCTTGGCGATCTCTGCGCGCAGGGCTTCGAGGGAAGCGCGGGCGTCGTCCGGGTTCGCTGCGGTCTCCGGGGTGCGGTCGCTCATGAAGTGCGTACCTCTCTTTCGAGGGCGTCCAGTTCGTCCGCGAGGCGGACAAGTGCGGTGTCGTCGGCCGGGGTTGGGCCGAAGAGCGGGAAGTGGGGATCGCGGCCGGTGGCGGGGAGCCGGGCGGAGACGGCCGGGACGAGGACATCGGGGGAGTGCGCCGCGGAAGGGGCCACGCCCAGCAGGGGGGCCAGTCGGGCGCGGGCGGCCGAGCGGAGGGTGTCGGCCGCGCGGTCGCGGGCGTTCGCCTTGCGGTAGAGGCGGGCCCGGCCCTCGGTCGTCTCGGATGCGCGGATGGCGACCGGAAGTTGCTCGATGACGAGCGGCCCGAGTCGGCGGGCGCGCCAGATGGCGGCGAGCACGGCGGCGAGGGCGAGTTGGAGGGTGGCCCAGAGCCAGCCGGACGGGATCAGGTCGAAGAAGGAGCGCTGTCCGCCGTCGGTGGCGGACGCGTCGCCCAACGAGGGGAGGTACCAGACCAGATGAGGACGCGTGCCGAGCAATTGGAGGGACAGGGAGGCGTTGCCCTGCTCGTCCAGGCGGTGATTGAGCAGGATGTCGGGGGCGCCGAGCAGGACGGTGTCGCCTCCGTGTCCGGCAGGGGTGCGGAGCAGGGTGGGCAGGCCGTCGGCCGGGTAGCAGCCGTCGCTGTTCCCGTCGGGGGCGGCGTAGCGGACGCCGCCTGTGTCGGCGCGGCCCGCGCGGGTGGCGGCGGGCTGGGCGCAGCCGGGGGCCCGCGCCGCGACGGAGGCGGAGCCTTCGGCGTGTACGCCGGGGGCCAGCACGTCCAGGGACGGGGCGGTGGGGGCGATGAGGACCGTGCGGCCGCCGGAGTCCGCGGTGGCGGCGTGCAGTTGGCGCTGCTGGCCCGGGGTCAGGAGGTCGGGCTCCGTGACGAGGAGGGTGGTGCCGGGGCCGGCGGCGGCCGTCGCGTCGTCCAGAGTGGTGACCACTCGGGTGTCGACGCCCTGCGCCTTGAGGAGCTGGGCGACGGCGCGGCTGCCGTTCTGGTCGGCGGAGCGCGGGTCGAGGCTGCCGTGCCGGGAGTCGGAGTGCAGCGCGGCGATGGCGATGCCGGCCGCGATCAGGAGGGCGAGGGCGAGAACGAGGCCCCGGGTGCGGGTCCACAGCCGGCGGGGCGCGACCGTGGAGGAGGTGGGTGCGGCCGTGTCGGCGGCGGTCACGGTGGGGGTCATCGGGCGCCCCCGTGTATCGCCTCGCTCAAGGCGGGCCTGGTGCGTGCGAGGTCCTGGTCGAGGTCGCGCAGCCGCGTGTATGCCGCCTCGTCGGCGGTGCGGCCGCCGTATGTGACGTCGTCGAAGGATCGGGCCGCGAGGCGGAGCCGGTCGGCGTGGCCGGGCAGCGGTACGCCTGCTTCGGCTGCGGCCTCGTCGGCGGTGCGTCCGGGGCGCGGGTCGAGCAGCGCGCGTTCTTCGAGGGAGCGGACGAGGGCGCGCATCCGTTCCTGGACGGCCTCGTTCCAGCGGCGGGCCTCGGCGTGTGCCTCTGCCGCGGCGCGGTGTTCGGATGCGCTGCGCGGACGGTCGTCGAAGACGGTGCCGGGGGAGGTGACGGCCCGGCGCGGGGTGCCGAGCCGCCACCACAGGGCGGCGATCAGGGCGATGACCGCGAGGACGATCGCGATCAGGCCGAGCGGGCCGCCGGGGGCCGCCCCGGATGCCGAGTCGAAGAGTGATCCGACCCAGTCCCAGAACTTGTTGAGCGCGCGCTGGAGAAGGCTCGGGTCGTTCTGGTGGTATGCCGGGTCCGAGAGTTCGCGCCGGGCTGCCTCGCGGGCAGCGTCGCGTCCGATGTCGACCGGAGGCGTGGCGGATGCCCCGCCGAGCAGTCGTGCCGTGATGAAGCCCCCCGCTTCTGACACTGCATCAGCTCCCGGGTGTCTCGTAGCCGGGAACGCCCGCGGCGCGGCCGAGTTCGAGGTCGAGGGCCTCGCGGCGGATGCGCTGGTCGATGTAGAGCAGCACCGTGACGCCGGCCGCGATGGGGTAGCTGATGGCCGCGCCGATCACGGCTCCGATGCCGGAGATGATGAGGTAGGGCCAGCCGAAGTCGGGGGCGGTGCCGTCCAGGATGCCGTGGAAGGAACTGCTGTCCGTGGCCATCGCGGCGAAGGTGAACGGGATCGCGATGATCATCGACACGATGGCCACCAGGACCGACGTCAGGATCGTGACGCCGAAGATCCGCCACCAGGAGCCGTTGACGAGCTTGGCGGAGCGGCGCAGGGACTGCACGATGGTCTGGCGTTCCAGCATCAGCGCGGGAGAGGCGAGGCTGAAGCGGATGTAGAGCCACAGGGACACCACGGAGGTGGCGATCCCGCCCAGCACGGCCAGCGCCGCACCCGCGCCCCCGCCGATGAGCGCACCGGGCACGACGCCGACGGCGATGACGGCGCCACACAGCACGAACAGCAGGGTGAGCAGGCCGAAGAGGCTGAGCAGCCGGGGGCGTGCCTCGTTCCAGGCGTCACCCAGGCTCACCGGGCGTCCGAGGACGGAACGGCTGACCACGATGGTGAGGACGGCCGTGGTGAACAGGGTCGCGAACTGACCGATGACCAGGGGCGGAAGCAGGTCGACGAGGCTGGACTGCATCGCGTCGACGGCCTGGTTGAGGGCCTCGGTGCCGGTGGCGTTCGGATCGATGGAGGCCGGCTTCGGCAGGATGAAGCGAGTGGCGAGGATCTGGGCGATCTGGGCGATCACCGCGACAGTCAGCGTCAGGCCGAGGACGGTGCGCCAGTGGGCGCGGGCGGTGGAGACGGCGCCGTCGAGGATCTCGCCGATGCCCAGCGGGCGCAGCGGGATGACGCCCGGCCTGGCGGCGGGCGGGCGCCCGTAGTGCTGGTTCCAGTTGCCGCCCGGCGGTTGGCCGGGCACCTGACCCCAGCCGCCCTGACCCTGCGGCGGGCCGCTCCAGCCGGGCTGCGACGGCGGGGGCGCCTGTTCGGCGGCCGGCGAGGACCACTGGGCGGCCGGGGGCTGGTTCTGCGACCACTTCGAGGAGGCGCGGGCCCGGTCGGAGGATTCCGGAGCCGAGGGCGCGTCGGAGTTCTCGCCGTCGGAGGGGGCCGATCCGGGCGAGGCCCAGCCCGGAGAGTCGTTCACGGTCGTCCACCTCGTGGATTGGTCGCGGGACCGGCGGCAGACGCCGGCTCCTTCGGGTTGGCTGCCATGGTGTCACGTGGATCCCGGCCATGGACCTGCCGTATCCCGTTGGCACCTTCATTTGTCGGCGGCATCCGGGGCAGACTGGGCGGATGGCTGATCAGGACGTGCGAACGACCATGGGGCCCGGTTCTTCGGGCATACCGTCGCTGCGCTGGGACGAGCCGCCGGAGGGCCCCGTGCTGGTCCTCCTCGACCAGACGCGGCTGCCCGCCGAGGAGGTCGAGCTGGTCTGCACCGATGTGCCGGGCCTCGTGCTGGCCATCCAGCGGCTCGCGGTGCGCGGAGCCCCGCTGCTCGGCATCGCCGGCGCTTACGGGGTGGCGCTGGCCGCGGCCCGGGGTTACGACGTGGACGAGGCGGCGGCGCTGCTCGCGGGGGCCCGGCCCACCGCGGTCAACCTCGGGTACGGGGTGCGGATCGCGGCCGGGGCGTACCGGGCCGCGCTGGCGAAGGGCGCGGACGGGGCCGCCGCGGCGGCGCTGGCCGCCGCCAAGGAGCTCCATCGGGCGGACGCGGAGGGCAGCGCGCGGATGGCCCGCCACGGCCTCGCGCTGCTCGACGAGCTGCTGCCGGGCGGCAGCCACCGCATCCTCACGCACTGCAACACCGGGCGGCTGGTCTCCGGCGGTGAGGGCACCGCCTTCGCGGTGGCGCTCGCCGCGCACCGGGCGGGCCGGCTGCGGCGGCTCTGGGTCGACGAGACGCGGCCGTTGCTGCAGGGGGCGCGGCTGACGGCGTACGAGGCGGCCGGCCACGGCATGGCGTACAGCCTGCTGAGCGACAACGCGGCCGGCTCCCTGTTCGCGGCGGGCGAGGTGGATGCCGTACTCATCGGCGCCGACCGCATCGCGGCGGACGGCTCGGTGGCGAACAAGGTGGGCAGTTATCCGCTCGCCGTGCTCGCCAAGTACCACCACGTTCCGTTCGTGGTGGTCGCGCCGGTCACCACGGTGGACCTGGAGACCCCCGACGGTGCCTCCATCGAGGTGGAGCAGCGGCCCGGCCACGAGGTGACGGAGCTCACTGCGCCGCAGGTTCCGGGGGGTGGCTGGGGGTCGGTTTCCGGCCTCCCGGTGGCTCCGCTGGGGACCCAGGCGTACAACCCCGCCTTCGATGTGACACCGCCCGAACTGGTCACGGCGATCGTCACGGAGGAGGGGGTGCTGTCCCCGGTGACAGGGGGCGGGCTGAGGGAGCTATGTGCCAGGTCACGCCGGGTAACGATTAGCTAATGGGATGATGACGTTTATGAAGGGACGCGTCCTTGTCGTCGACGACGACACCGCACTGGCCGAGATGCTCGGCATTGTGTTGCGTGGAGAAGGTTTTGAGCCGTCGTTCGTAGCGGATGGCGACAAGGCACTGGCGGCATTCCGTGACGCCAAGCCCGACCTGGTGCTGCTCGATCTCATGCTGCCCGGACGGGACGGCATCGAGGTCTGCAGGCTGATCAGGGCCGAGTCGGGTGTGCCGATCGTCATGCTGACCGCCAAGAGCGACACCGTGGACGTGGTCGTGGGCCTGGAGTCCGGGGCCGACGACTACATCGTGAAGCCGTTCAAGCCGAAGGAGCTGGTCGCCAGGATCCGGGCCAGGCTGCGGAGGTCCGAGGAGCCGGCGCCCGAGCAGCTCGCCATCGGTGACCTGGTCATCGACGTGGCGGGACACTCGGTGAAGCGGGACGGGCAGTCGATCGCGCTGACCCCGCTGGAGTTCGACCTGCTGGTCGCGCTGGCCCGCAAGCCGTGGCAGGTGTTCACTCGAGAGGTACTGCTGGAACAGGTCTGGGGCTACCGTCACGCGGCGGACACCCGCCTGGTCAACGTCCATGTCCAGCGGCTTCGCTCGAAGGTCGAGAAGGACCCCGAGCGACCGGAGATCGTGGTGACCGTCCGCGGGGTCGGTTACAAGGCAGGACCGAGCTGAGATGACCCAAGAAGCTGGGCGCAAGACGTCCTGGGGCGGCCGGCTGCTCCAGGACGGAGCGCCCGGCGGTCCGGTGCTGCGCCTCGTCGTGCGCTGGCTGCGGCGCCCGCTGCTGCCCGCCGCACGGCTGTGGCGGCGCAACATCCAGCTGCGCGTGGTCGCGGCCACCCTCCTGATGTCGCTGGGCGTGGTCGTGCTGCTCGGCTTCGTCGTCATCGGCGCGGTGCGCAACGGCCTGCTGGAAACCAAGGAGAAGGCGGCCGAGAGCCAGTCGGCGGGCGGTTTCGCCGTCGCCAAGGACAAGGCCGGCACACCGGTCGGTTCCGGTGACGACAACACACCCGGCGGGCGGGGCTCCGGCTCCTCGGTCAGCTGGCGCAACGATCTGGTGACCCAGCTCGCGAGCAGCGGCCAGGGCGCCTTCTACGTCGTGGCCCTGGGCTCGGCCTCCACCGACTCCGACTCGGCGTCCAGCAACCGGGGGCCGCGCGCCTCCGGCTACGTGGACCCGCGGGCGAGCGTCCCGCAGAGCCTGCGCGACGACGTCGACCAGGGCACCGGTGCGTTCAAGACGTACACCTCGATCAAGTTCACCGACGGCCAGGAGGCCGAGCCCGGGCTCGTGGTGGGCACCCGGCTCAAGGACGTCGACGGGCAGTCCTACCAGCTCTACTACCTCTTCCCGCTGGTGCAGGAGGAGAAGTCGCTCACCCTGGTCAAGACGACGCTGGCGACCGCGGGTCTCTTCGTCGTGGTGCTGCTCGGGGCGATCGCCTGGCTCGTGGTGCGGCAGGTGGTCACGCCGGTGCGGATGGCGGCCGGAGTCGCCGAACGGCTCTCCACGGGCGTGCTCAGAGAGCGTATGAAGGTCACCGGCGAGGACGACATCGCCCGGCTCGGTGAGGCCTTCAACAAGATGGCGCAGAACCTCCAGCTCAAGATCAACCAGCTGGAGGAGCTGTCCCGGATGCAGCGGCGGTTCGTCTCCGACGTCTCGCACGAGCTGCGCACCCCGCTGACGACCGTGCGGATGGCCGCCGACGTCATCCACGAGGCCCGGGTCGACTTCGATCCGGTGACGGCCCGCTCGGCCGAGCTGCTCGCCGGGCAGCTAGACCGGTTCGAGTCGCTGCTGGCCGACCTCCTGGAGATCAGCCGCTTCGACGCGGGCGCGGCCGCCCTGGAGGCCGAGCCGATAGACCTGCGCGAGGTGGTGCGCCGGGTGATCGAGGGCGCCGAGCCGCTCGCCGAGCGCAAGGGCACCCGGATACGGACGGTCGGCGACGAGCAGCCCGTCGTCGCCGAGGCCGACGCCCGCCGTGTGGAGCGGGTGCTGCGCAACCTGGTCGTCAACGCCGTCGAGCACGGCGAGGGACGGGACGTGGTGGTGCGCCTCGCGGCGGCCGGCGGCGCCGTCGCGGTCGCGGTGCGCGACTACGGCGTCGGGCTCAAGCCCGGCGAGGCGACCCGGGTCTTCAACCGGTTCTGGCGGGCCGACCCGGCCCGCGCCCGCACTACCGGCGGCACCGGGCTCGGCCTGTCGATCGCGGTCGAGGACGCACGGCTGCACGGCGGCTGGCTCCAGGCCTGGGGCGAGCCGGGCGGCGGCTCCCAGTTCCGCCTCACCCTGCCGCGCACCGCGGACGAGCCGCTGCGCGGATCGCCGATACCGCTGGAGCCGGAGGATTCACGGGCCGCCCGCGAGCGCGCCAAGGCCGAGGCCGCGTCGGCGGGGGCGCAGGGCAACCGGCTGTCCACCGTGCCGATACCGCGACCGGACCGCTCCCCGCTGCCCGTGCCGCCCACCGCTCCGGTGCGCCCGCGCACCTCGGGCCCGGGGGCCAGCCCCGCCGGACTGCCCGGAGGCGGCGGCGGCCGGGTGGTGGCGCGGCGCCCCGACACCGAGCCGGGCGCCCGGCCCGCCGCGGCGGACGAGGACGGTGGGGCGGGCGCCGAGCGGCGCGTCGAGACGACTGACCAGGAAGGATCGGCCCGTGGGCGCTGACCGGGGGAGGGCCCGCGGCAAGCTGCTGGCAACGGTGGTCGTGCTGGGCAGCGGATCGCTGCTGGTGTCGGGCTGCGCGTCCATGCCGAGCAGCGGCGACGTGCACTCCGTCTCGGCCTCTCAGCGGGCCGACTCGCAGGTGCAGGTCTATGCCGTGCCGCCGCGCCCGGGAGCGGGCCCCAGCGAGATCGTCTCGGGCTTCCTTGAGGCGATGACCAGTGACGACCCGCAGTTCGCGATGGCCCGCCAGTACCTGACGCCGAAGGCCGCGATGGACTGGCGGGCGACCCGGGTCACCGTCCTGGCCGACGGCCCCGACCCGCAGCCCACCCGGGCCGCGGACCGCGGCGCGGACGCGAACGACTTCACCTTCACGGTCTCCGGCAAGCCCGTGGCCGTCGTCGACCAGCAGCACGCCTACAAGCCGGCCCGGCCGCAGGACACCTACAACCAGACCCTCCACCTGGTGCGCCAGAGCGGCGCCGACGGCACGGGCCGCGAGTGGCGCATCGACGCGCTGCCGGAGGGGCTGCTGCTCGGCCAGTCCGACTTCCAGCGCATCTACCGCTCCGTCAACAAGTACTACTTCGCGGCCGGGCAGGAGCGTCTGGTCGCCGACCCCGTGTACGTGCGGCTGCGCACCGACCCCGTGACGCAGATGAACCTGATCACGCAGACCGTGCAGTCGGTCCTCGACGGGCCGACGAGCTGGCTGAAACCGGTGGTCGATTCGAGGTTTCCCTCGGGTACCGCGCTGAAGGGCGACACCAAGTCGCTCGCCCTGGACGACCGCAACGCCCTGAAGGTGCCGCTGAACGAGCGGGCGTCCAACGCGGGCGAGGCGCAGTGCAAGGGCATGGCGGCCCAACTCCTGTTCACCCTGCGCGACTTGACGACGACACGGGTCGGCCAGGTGGAGCTCAACCGGGCCAACGGGTCCCAGCTGTGCGTGCTCAGCAGCGACCAGGCCGAGACGTACGCGCCCGACCGCATGTCGACCAGTCCCGGCCAGTACTTCGTGGACGCCGGCGGCCATGTCGAGCGGATGCGGGCCGACGCGGGAGGGTCGGGCGGGGCGGACGGCTCCGACAGCTCCGACGACACGGACGCCTCGGTGGTCACCGAGCCGGTGCAGGGCCCGTTCGGCAAGGGCGAGCAGCAGATGCGTACGGTCGCGGTCTCGCGGGACGAGAAGCGCGCGGCCGGAGTGTCGGCGGACGGCAGGTCCCTCTTTGTGGCCCCCCTCTCCGCCGGCGCCGCCCTGGTGCGCACGCCGGTGACCAGTGACGACAAGGACGCGAAGGACGGCGGCCTGTCGGCGCCCAGCTGGGACGGGCGCGGAGACCTGTGGGTGGCCGACCGCAACGCGGACAAACCGCGGCTGCTGCGCCTGGCGCACGGCACGGCGGCGCCCGAGACGGTCGACGTCGCAGGCCTCGACGGGGCGCGCGTCCAGCAGGTGCGGATGGCGGCGGACGGGGTGCGCGCCGCGCTCCTGGTGTCCGACGGCACCCGCACGACGCTGCGGATCGGGCGCGTCGAGCGGAGCGTCGAGAACGGCAAGCAGGTGGTCTCGGTGGACGAACTGCGCCCCGGAGCACCGCAGATGGAGGACGTGACGGCCGTGTCGTGGGCCGGGCGCAGCCGCCTCGTGGTGGTCGGCAAGGAGACCGGCGGCGTCTCGCAGCAGCTGCGGTACGTGCAGACGGACGGCTCGACCTCGGCCGCCGGCACCCTGCCGAGTGTCAACAAGGTCACGGACATCGCCGCCACCGACGACGACCGGATGCCTCTGGTCGCCCACTCGCAGGAGGACGGCATCGTCCGCCTGCCGCCGGGCGCGAACTGGCGCACGGCCGTCAAGAAGGGCTCGGCGCCCGCGTATCCGGGTTAGCCGGGAGTTGTCCACAGGGGTGGCGGGCCCCGGCCGCCATCGGCACAGTGGAGGTCATGCGGGGGTGGTGGCGGGAGTTCTCCGGCCTGGTGCTGCCGGCCTCGTGCGGCGGTTGCGGCAGGCCGCGTACGGCGTTGTGCGAGCGGTGCCGGGCGGCGCTTCTCGGCGCGCCCGCGCGCCGGGTACGGCCGGTGCAGGAGCCCGACGGGCTGCCGGCGGTGTTCGCGGCGGCGCGTTACGAGGACGCGGTGCGCGCCGTGCTGCTCGGCCACAAGGAGCGGGGCGCCCTCGCTCTCGCCGGGGTGCTCGGGCGGGCGCTCGCGGGCGCGGTCCGGGCGGCTGCCGGGCCCGGCGTGCGGGGCCCGTTGCTGCTCGTGCCGGTGCCGTCGTCCCGGCGCGCGGTGCGGGCCCGCGGGCACGACGCGACCCGGCGCATCGCGCTGGCCGCGGCCGGTGAGCTGCGGCGCGGCGGGGCGCAGGCCCGGGTGGCGGCGGTGCTGCGCCAGCGCCGCCAGGTGGCCGACCAGGCGGGCCTGAGAGCCCCGCAGCGGCTCGCGAACCTGTCGGGGGCCCTGATGGTGGCGGGCGGCGCCGAACGGCTCCTGAGGGGCGGCCAGGTGGTCCTGGTGGACGATCTGATGACCACCGGCGCATCCCTCGCGGAAGCGACGCGTGCGATCCGGGAGACGGGGGTAGGCGGTCCGCACACGGACGGTGCTGACGGAGATGGATGCCTCAGGCAGGGAATTCCGGGATTTTCCCCGGCGGGGGCTCCGTATCCACGGTGTGATCGCGGGACGGCACCGCGAATCCGCGGTGTTCCGTGCCCGGTCGCCGCGGTTGTCGCGGCCACTCCGGAATCGTTCGCAATAAACCGGAACTGACAGAGAAGTCGCATCGTTGCAGGTAGTGAGAGGGTCGAACCGCCCGAGTGGAGGTATGTGCGGGTAGCGGGTGCCGACAAGCGGCCGAGAGAGCTATGTTCGGTTGTGAGGAATGGCGAAAGCCCGTTCACTTAATGCACGACTGAGCTTCGGCGCGTTTTCACTTACCCCCGAGTCGGTGGGGTGGGGATCTTCTCGACGGGGGAGGAGGAGGTGATACGTCACCGAGTCCGACGCCCCGGCACTCACCGGGGTCTGGTGCAAAAGGGAGAGGCTCCGCCCGAGGCGGAGCGATCCGGGAACGGAGTTCTGCGTGGACATCGTCGTCAAGGGCCGCAAGACCGAGGTGCCCGAGCGGTTCCGCAAGCACGTGGCCGAGAAGCTGAAGCTGGAGAAGATCCAGAAGCTCGACGGCAAGGTAATCAGCCTCGACGTCGAGGTGTCCAAGGAACACAACCCGCGGCAGGCGGACCGCTCGGACCGGGTGGAGATCACCCTCCACTCGCGAGGCCCGGTGATCCGCGCGGAGGCGGCGGCAGCAGACCCGTACGCGGCGCTCGATCTGGCGACCGGCAAGCTGGAGGCGCGGCTGCGCAAGCAGCACGACAAGCGCTACACCCGCCGGGGCAACGGCCGGCTCTCGGCCGCCGAGGTCGTCGACGCCGTGCCGGGCGTGGCGCAGTTGAACGGAAACGGCGAGCTGGTGCCGACGGCGGAGGACGACGGCATCCCCACCACCAGGATCGGCTCGCTCGAGGTCAAGGGCGAAGGACCGCTGGTGGTCCGCGAGAAGACGCACACCGCGGCGCCGATGACGCTCGACCAGGCGCTCTACGAGATGGAGCTGGTCGGGCACGACTTCTACCTCTTCGTCGACTCCGAGACGAAGAACCCCAGTGTCGTCTACCGGCGGCACGCCTACGACTACGGCGTCATCCGCCTGGAGACCGACCCGCTCGCCGGTGAGGACGCCGGTGGCGCGGGCGGTGCGCTCGGCGGCTGACCCCGGCCCGCGCGGGCCTCGGTCCCGCCGCCGGCCGGAGCGTTGAACCTCCGGGCACGATGCGCCGTACCCATCGTTGATGGTGCCCCTGGAAGCCCTTGTGCGCCCCCAGGGGCACCACCGTGCGCCCACGGGAACGCCCTTCTGCCGACCGGGCATGAAATCATGGCGTCGCACGCCAACCTCGGCTCCCTGGAGCGTGGTTGGTGCAGCACACCAACTCGGGCCGCGGCCTTCAGGGGGAGGAACGATGGCGGACAGCTTCGGGCCGGTGCATCACGGTTCCCGGGCCGGCGGCCCGGACGGCGGGGACCGTGAGGCGGACCGGGAGCCGCTGGGCGGTTCCCGTGCGGAGCCGATCCGCGTCCTGGTGGTGGACGACCACGCGCTGTTCCGGCGGGGTCTGGAGATCGTGCTGGCGGCCGAGGAGGACATCCAGGTCGTCGGCGAGGCGGGGGACGGCGCGGAGGCGGTGGACAAGGCGGCCGATCTGCTGCCGGACATCGTGCTGATGGACGTGCGGATGCCCCGGCGCGGCGGCATCGAGGCCTGCACCTCCATCAAGGAGGTGGCTCCCAGCGCGAAGATCATCATGCTGACGATCAGCGACGAGGAGGCCGACCTCTACGACGCGATCAAGGCGGGGGCCACCGGCTATCTGCTGAAGGAGATCTCCACCGACGAGGTGTCGACGGCGATCAGGGCGGTGGCCGACGGCCAGTCGCAGATCAGCCCCTCCATGGCCTCCAAGCTGCTCACCGAGTTCAAGTCGATGATCCAGCGCACCGACGAGCGGCGCCTGGTGCCGGCGCCCCGGCTCACCGACCGCGAGCTGGAGGTGCTCAAGCTGGTCGCCACGGGGATGAACAACCGTGACATCGCCAAGGAGTTGTTCATCTCCGAGAACACCGTGAAGAACCATGTGCGCAACATCCTGGAGAAGCTCCAACTGCACTCCAGGATGGAGGCCGTGGTCTACGCGATGCGCGAGAAGATCCTGGAAATCCGCTAGCGGAGCCGCGCTCAGCCGGCCAGCGCCGCGGTGAGCGCCGCGGCTTCCCCCGGTGTCGCGGCCCGCTCCACGCGTACCGCGTCGCAGCCCACCCATGCGGCCGCCTCCAACAGGGCCTGTGCCATGGGCTCCACGGCCTTCGGTGACGCCAGGGAGACCTGCCGGGCGACCAGCGTGCGCCCCTCGCGCGCCGGGTCGACCCGGCCGACCAGCCGGCCGCCGGCGAGCAGCGGCATCGCGAAGTACCCGTGGATCCGCTTGGGTTTGGGGACGTAGGCCTCCAGGCGGTGGGCGAAGCCGAAGATCCGCTCGGTGCGCGCCCGTTCCCACACCAGGGAGTCGAACGGCGAGAGCAGGGTGGTGCGGTGACGGCCGCGCGGCACGGTGGCCAGCGCCGCCGGGTCGGCCCAGGCCGGCTTGGACCAGCCCTGCACGGTGACCGGCACCAGACCGGAATCGGCGACGACCGCGTCGAACTCCTCGGCCTTGAGGCGGTGGTAGTCCGCGATGTCCGCCCGGGTGCCCACCCCGAGCGACTGCCCCGCGAGCCGTACGAGCCGGCGCAGGCACTCGGCGTCGTCCAGGTCGTCATGGAGCAGGGTGTCCGGAATGGCGCGCTCGGCCAGGTCGTAGACGCGCTTCCAGCCGCGCCGCTCGGTGCAGACCACCTCGCCGTACATCAGGGCCCGCTCGACGGCGATCTTCGAGGCCGACCAGTCCCACCACTCGCCCTTGTTCTTGGCGCCGCCCAAGTCCGTGGCGGTGAGCGGGCCTTCGGCGCGCAGCTGCTTGATGACCTGTTCGTAGGCACCGTCGGGCAGTTCGTGCCCCCAGTGCGGGCGGGAGCGGTAGGCGCGGCGGCGGAACGCGAAGTGCGGCCACTCCTCGACGGGCAGCACACACGCCGCGTGCGACCAGTACTCGAAGGAGTGGCCACCGCTCCAGTACGCCTCCTCGACCGTGGCGCGGCCGACCGCGCCGAGCCGGGCGTACGGCACCAGTTCGTGCGAGCGGGCCAGTACGGAGATGGTGTCGAGCTGGACCGCGCCGAGGTGGCGCAGCACCCCGCGCACCCCGCCCCGCCGGTCGGGAGCGCCGAGGAAACCCTGGGCACGCAGGGCGATCCGGCTGGCCTCGTCGGCGGACAGTTCGGCGGCAGGAGGCAGGCTCGTCATGCTCCGCACGATAGTGGCCGCCACTGACAACCGGGCAGGGGATCAGTCGCGGGCGGGCAGGTACGGCAGCACGGCGGGCAGGCCCAGGTCCGCGGGGAGCAGGGAGGCGATCCAGCTGTCCCGCCGGGTGCCCCGGTGCACGGTCGCCGAGCGCAGCGTGCCCTCCATGGTGAAGCCGAGCTTGAGGGCGACGGCCCGCGAGGCCTCGTTGCCGGCCTCGGCCCGCCACTCGAGGCGGTCGACGGCGGCCGAGGTGAAGGCCCAGTGGGCCGCGCGGCCCGCCGCCTCGACCATGTAGCCGCGGCCCCGGTACTCCTTGGCGGCCCAGAAGCCGAGCTCCGCGTGGCCCGGCCCGCGCCGCGTCACGCCGACCATGGCGATCGGGCCGGCGCCGTCGGCGGTGAGGACGGCGAAGGTGTAGTCGCTGTCGTCGCGCCAGCCGTCGGGCCCGTAGGAGGAGGTGAAGGCCTCCGCGTGCTCGCGCAGGTACGGCGAGGGGACGGTCGTCCAGCGTTGGATGTCCGGGTCCTGGCAGGCCCGGTACACGGTGTCGGCGTCCTGGGGGCCCACGGGGCGCAGCAGCAGGCGTTCGGTGGTGAGCGTTACGGGGTCCATCGCCCGATTCTCCGCGAGGGCCGCCGGGGGAACCACCTCATTTCTCCGCCCGCCCGGCACCTTCGGCCGGTCCCGTCCGTTGTCGTAACGGCAGACCTCCCGGCGCGGCCGGGTCCTCGCATACGATGACCGTTGCTGTACCCACACCCATAGCCACTCGACCGCGCCAGGCCCGACCGGCAAGGAGACCAACCCCCGTGTCCGTCCTCTCAAAGATCATGCGTGCAGGCGAAGGCAAGATCCTGCGCAAGCTGCACCGCATCGCGGACCAGGTCAACTCCATCGAAGAGGACTTCGTCAACCTCTCCGACGCCGAGCTGCGTGCCCTCACCGACGAGTACAAGCAGCGGTATGCCGACGGCGAGAGCCTGGACGACCTGCTCCCCGAAGCCTTCGCGACCGTGCGCGAGGCCGCCAAGCGCGTCCTCGGCCAGCGCCACTACGACGTCCAGATGATGGGTGGCGCCGCGCTGCACCTCGGCTACGTCGCCGAGATGAAGACCGGCGAGGGCAAGACCCTCGTCGGCACGCTGCCGGCCTATCTGAACGCGCTGTCCGGCAAGGGCGTGCACCTGATCACGGTCAACGACTACCTGGCCGAGCGCGACTCCGAAATGATGGGCCGGGTGCACAAGTTCCTCGGTCTCGAGGTCGGCTGCATCCTCGCCAACATGTCGCCCGCCGAGCGCCGGGCCCAGTACAACTGCGACATCACGTACGGCACGAACAACGAGTTCGGCTTCGACTACCTGCGCGACAACATGGCGTGGGCCCAGGACGAGCTGGTCCAGCGCGGCCACAACTTCGCGATCGTCGACGAGGTCGACTCGATCCTGGTCGACGAGGCCCGTACGCCGCTGATCATCTCCGGCCCCGCCGACCAGGCCACCAAGTGGTACGGCGACTTCGCCAAGCTGGTGACCCGCCTGACCAAGGGCGAGGCGGGCAACCCGCTGAAGGGCATCGAGGAGACCGGCGACTACGAGGTCGACGAGAAGAAGCGCACCGTCGCCATCCACGAGCCGGGCGTCGCCAAGGTCGAGGACTGGCTGGGCATCGACAACCTCTACGAGTCGGTGAACACCCCGCTCGTCGGTTACCTGAACAACGCCATCAAGGCGAAGGAACTGTTCAAGAAGGACAAGGACTACGTCGTCATGGACGGCGAAGTCATGATCGTCGACGAGCACACCGGCCGTATCCTCGCCGGCCGTCGCTACAACGAGGGCATGCACCAGGCGATCGAGGCGAAGGAAGGGGTGGACATCAAGGACGAGAACCAGACGCTCGCCACGATCACCCTGCAGAACTTCTTCCGCCTCTACAAGCGCCAGGACCAGCAGGGCAAGGAGGTCCCGGGCCTGTCCGGCATGACCGGTACGGCGATGACCGAGGCCGCCGAGTTCCACCAGATCTACAAGCTGGGCGTCGTCCCGATCCCGACCAACCGGCCGATGGTCCGCAAGGACCAGTCCGACCTGATCTACCGCACCGAGGTCGCCAAGTTCGAGGCGGTCGTCGACGACATCGCCGAGAAGCACGAGAAGGGCCAGCCGATCCTGGTCGGCACCACCTCGGTCGAGAAGTCCGAGTACCTCTCGCAGCAGCTCTCCAAGCGCGGCATCCAGCACGAGGTGCTCAACGCCAAGCAGCACGACCGGGAGGCGACCATCGTCGCCCAGGCCGGCCGCAAGGGCGCCGTGACCGTGGCCACCAACATGGCCGGACGAGGCACCGACATCAAGCTCGGCGGCAACCCGGACGACCTCGCCGAGGCCGAGCTGCGCCAGGCCGGTCTCGACCCGGTCGAGCACGTCGAGGAGTGGGCCGCCGCGCTGCCCGCCGCCCTGGAGAAGGCCGAGCAGGCCGTCAAGGCCGAGTTCGAAGAGGTCAAGGAGCTCGGCGGCCTCTATGTGCTCGGCACCGAGCGGCACGAATCGCGGCGCATCGACAACCAGCTGCGCGGCCGCTCCGGCCGCCAGGGCGACCCGGGTGAGTCCCGCTTCTACCTGTCGCTCGGCGACGACCTGATGCGCCTGTTCAAGGCGCAGATGGTCGAGCGCGTCATGGCGATGGCGAACGTGCCGGACGACGTGCCGATCGAGAACAAGATGGTCACGCGCGCCATCGCCTCCGCCCAGTCGCAGGTCGAGCAGCAGAACTTCGAGACCCGCAAGAACGTCCTGAAGTACGACGAGGTGCTCAACCGCCAGCGCGAGGTCATCTACGGCGAGCGCCGCCGCGTCCTGGAGGGCGAGGACCTGCACGAGCAGATCCGGCACTTCATGGACGACACGATCGACGCCTACATCCAGGCCGAGACGGTCGAGGGCTTCGCCGAGGAGTGGGACCTGGACCGGCTGTGGGGCGCCTTCAAGCAGCTCTACCCGGTGAAGGTCACGGTGGAGGAGCTGGAGGAGGCCGCGGGCGACCGGGCCGGCATCACCGCCGAGTTCATCGCCGAGTCCGTCAAGGACGACATCTACGAGCAGTACGCCTCCCGCGAGGAGCAGCTCGGCTCGGACATCATGCGCGAGCTGGAGCGCCGCGTGGTCCTGTCGGTCCTGGACCGCAAGTGGCGCGAGCACCTCTACGAGATGGACTACCTCCAGGAGGGCATCGGCCTGCGGGCCATGGCGCAGAAGGACCCGCTGGTCGAGTACCAGCGCGAGGGCTTCGACATGTTCAACGCCATGATGGAGGGCATCAAGGAGGAGTCCGTCGGCTATCTGTTCAACCTGGAGGTCCAGGTCGAGCAGCAGGTCGAGGAGGTCCCCGTGGCGGACTCCGTGCTCGCCGACGCACCCTCGCTCACCAAGGAGGACACCATCCCGGCGGCGCGCCCCGAGATCCGTGCCAAGGGCCTGGACGCTCCGCAGCGCCCCGACCGGCTGCACTTCTCGGCGCCGACGGTGGACGGCGAGGGCGGGGTCGTCGAGGGCGACTTCTCCAACGGCGACGACTCGGCCCGCTCGGAGGCGGACGGCATGACCCGCGCCGAGCGCCGCAAGGCCCAGAAGACGACGGGCGGCCGTCGCCGCAAGAAGTGACCGCCGCGGGGTGTGACCGCCGCGAGACGTGACCGTCGCGAGACGGACGCCTCGCGACGGGTCCAGCGCGAAGACCGAGGGGCCCGGCACCGGGAAGGTGGCGGGCCCCTCGGCTATGCCGGGACGCGTTCGCCGCCGAGCTCGACGGCGGCGCACCGCCAGCGCAGATCGGCGCCGCGCTCCAGACGGAAGGCCATGGCGCGCACCTGCTCGCCCGCGGCGATGCAGGCGGCCACCTCGACGATGCCGTGGGCCGGCGGGGCCGCGCGCAGGGACCGTACGACCGGGCGGGCGCCGCGGGTGCGGAACGGCGTGCGCGGGGCGAGGCGGACCAGCTGCTCGTAGGCCTCCCCGACGGTGAGACCGAGCATCCAGTGCACCGGGCGCTCGCCGCTGAGCACCGCGAGCAGCCGCTGGGCGAACAGCTCGTGCGGGGCCAGGCGCTGTGGTCGCCGGGTGCCGGTGCCGCCGGGCCTGCGCTGGTCACCGCGTCCCGCCGGTCCTGTCGTGGTCCCGCTCATGGCTGCCGCCTCCTTCGATACCAGTGGGTAACTTCTTGTTGGGGATCTTGTACGGGGACGGCGGGAGGGCCCGCAAGGAGCGGACCGGGGTGCGGCGCGAACGCGGGTGTTCACCTATCCGGATGAGCGGCCCGAACGTCTTCGCAGGTGGGGACGGTCCACCGGGCTCTGCTGGGAGGTGGCCGTACGCCGGCACCGGCAGCTCGAAGGGGGACTCCCGCGCGTATCCTGAAGCCGTCTCGCAAGCGGCTGGGACGACGAGAAGAGAGCGGTCCGACATGCGCGTCTACGTACCCCTGACCATCTCCGGTCTCGCGGCGGCCCACGGCGCCGGAGAGCTCGGCCCCGGGCCGCTCACCGCCTACGGCGTCACGCCCGGCCTGCGCGAGTGGTACGTCTCGGACGACATCGAGGAGCTGGAGTACGCGGCGCTCAGCCGGGCCGCAGCCGCCTCGCTGCGGCTGCTCGCCGGGGAACCGGGCACGGCCAGGCGCCGTGTCGTCGTCGCCGTCGACGTGCCGGACACTGCCGTCACCGCCGACCCGGACGGCGCGCTGCACGCGAGCTCGGTGGGCGAGGTCCGCATCGCCTCCCCGGTGGCGCTGGCCAAGGCCGCCGCCGTGCACGTCGACGCCGAGGACGCGGTGGCCGATGTGACGGCCGCGGCCGAGGCGCTGGGCGCCGCCGACCACGGCGACGACGACGCGCAGTTCACCGTGGACGGCGCCGAGGACCACGAGCTGCTGTGGTTCGGCGTGCAGGAGATCCCGCACCTCATCGCCTGACCTGCGGGAACGGCCCACCGCGAGCTGCGCCGCGACCACCTGCGCGGTCGACTGTCAGTGGGGGTGGGTACCGTTTCGGCATGGGGAACGGCACGCGGGGCACGGGGAAGGGTCCGACACATCTGGTGTGGGACTGGAACGGCACACTGCTCGACGACAACGTCGCGGTCATCGAGGCGACCAACGCCGCCTTCGCGGAGCTCGGCCTCGAGCCCATCACGCTGGAGCGCTACCGCGATCTGTACTGCGTCCCGATCCCCCGCTTCTACCAGCGCCTCCTCGGCCGGCTGCCCACCGACGACGAGTGGCTGGTGATGGACGCCGCCTTCCACCGGCAGTACTGGACGCGCGCCGAGTCCTGCGGCCTCACCGAGGGCGCGGCCGAGCTGCTCGCCGCGCGCCGGGCGGCCGGTCTCGGCCAGTCGCTGCTGTCCATGGCGCCGCACGAGCACCTGGTGCCGATCGTGCGCCGGCACGGCATCACCGAGCACTTCCTGCGGGTGGACGGGCGCACCGGCCCCTCGCACGGCAGCAAGGCCGAGCACATGGTGCGCCATCTGACCGCGCTGCGGGTGACGCACCCCGAGATATCCGGCGAGCGCCTCGTGGTGATCGGGGACGCGGTGGACGACGCCGTGGCCGCCGCGGCCGTCGGTGCGAAGGCGGTGCTCTACACCGGCGGCTCGCACAGCCGGGCCAGCCTGGCCGCGGCGGGCGTCCCGGTGGTCGACACCCTGGCGGAGGCCGTCGCGGTGGCCGAGAACCTGATGGCCTGAACGGACCGACCGGAACCGGCCAGACGGACCGGGCGGGCCGGCCGGACGGGGCGGACGGGGGCCGGGCCGCGGGAGCCGCACGGGACGGCCGGGAGGAGGCCGGCCCCGGCGTCAAGTCGCCAGGTCGGGGGCCCGGCGGGCCCGGGGCCGATTTCCGTCGCCGCGTCGCTGTCCAGAGTGTCAAACTTCGGACCCAGCTTTTGTACACATAAGGCTCATGACGGTTCGGGGGGAAGGGGCGATAGCCTTGTCCCGTGATCAGCGCGATATGCCGCGGGGGCACTGCTGCCCCTGCCCTGCGCCCGGAGCGCCTCGGCGCCCGGGCAGTCGCTGATTCCTTCCACCCGGAATCAAGGCCCGACGCCACAAAATTGGCCGGTAAGCGCCCGGGTATCTCTCATCGCGGCATAGCGTCGACCCCGACCGGACACCCCGCGTCGTGGCGTTGCGCCGCTTCTTTCCCCTACGTCACGCAACGGCGCGCGACAGGAGCCAGAGGACATGCAGACCAAGCTGGACGAAGCCAAGGCCGAGCTGCTCGCACGGGCGGCCCGGGTAGCTGAGAACAGCCCGGCCGGGGGGCCCGGACGCCTGGGGGACACCCCCCGGAGCGACCGGGCGGCCACGACCGGGGCCACGAGCGAGGAAGGTCCCGACCAGGGCGTCCTCCTCGGGTACCTCCAGCGCTACTACCTGCACACCGCTCCCGAGGACCTGGCCGACCGCGACCCGGTCGACGTCTTCGGCGCAGCGCTCTCCCACTACCGCCTGGCGGAGAACCGGCCGCAGGGCACCGCCAACGTCCGGGTGCACACCCCGACCGTCGAGGAGAACGGCTGGACCTGCAGCCACTCCGTCGTCGAGGTCGTCACCGACGACATGCCCTTCCTGGTCGACTCGGTCACCAACGAGCTGTCCCGGCAGAACCGCGGCATCCATGTGGTGATCCACCCGCAGATCGTCGTGCGCCGTGACCTGACCGGCAAGCTCATCGAGGTGCTCGACACCGGCGGCCAGACCGCCGAGCTGCCGCACGACGCGCTCACCGAGTCCTGGATCCACGTCGAGATCGACCGCGAGACCGACCGCGCCGACCTCAAGCAGATCACCGCCGATCTGCTGCGGATCCTGTCCGACGTCCGCGAGGCCGTCGAGGACTGGGAGAAGATGCGCGACGCCGCGCTGCGCATCGCCGACGAGCTGCCCAAGGAGCCCAAGGCCGGCGACCTGCCCGACCAGGACGTCGACGAGACCCGCGAGCTGCTGCGCTGGCTCTCCAGCGACCACTTCACCTTCCTCGGCTACCGCGAGTACCAGCTCACCGACGACGACTCGCTGGCCGCCGTCCCCGGCACCGGCCTCGGCATCCTGCGCTCCGACCCACAGCACGACGTGGACGGCGAGGGAGAGGTCCACCCCGTCTCGCCGTCCTTCAGCCGGCTGCCCGCCGACGCCCGGGCCAAGGCCCGCGAGCACAAGCTGCTCGTGATGACCAAGGCCAACAGCCGCTCCACCGTGCACCGGCCGTCCTACCTGGACTACGTCGGCGTGAAGAAGTTCGACGAGCAGGGCAACGTGGTCGGCGAGCGCCGCTTCCTCGGCCTGTTCTCCTCCGCCGCGTACACCGAGTCGGTGCGCCGGGTGCCGGTCGTGCGCCGCAAGGTCGAGGAGGTCCTGCGGGGCGCCGGCTTCTCGCCCAACAGCCACGACGGCCGCGACCTGCTCCAGATCCTGGAGACCTACCCGCGCGACGAGCTGTTCCAGACCCCGGCCGACCAGTTGCGCTCCATCGTCACCTCGGTCCTGTACCTCCAGGAGCGGCGCCGGCTGCGCCTGTACCTGCGCCAGGACGAGTACGGCCGCTACTACTCGGCGCTGGTCTACCTGCCGCGCGACCGCTACACCACGGGCGTGCGCCTGCGGCTCATCGACATCCTCAAGGAGGAGCTCGGCGGCACCAGCGTCGACTTCACCGCCTGGAACACCGAGTCGATCCTGTCGCGGCTGCACTTCGTCGTGCGCGTCCCGGCCGGCACCGTGCTCACCGAGCTCACCGACGCCGACTCCGAGCGCATCGAGGCCCGCCTCGTCGACGCCGCCCGTTCCTGGGCCGACGGCTTCTCCGACGCGCTGAACGCCGAGTGCGGCGAGGAGCGCGCCGCCGAGCTGCTGCGCCGCTACGGCCACGCCTTCCCCGAGGGCTACAAGGCCGACCACTCCCCGCGCGCGGCCGTCGCCGACCTCGTGCACCTGGAGCAACTCACGCACGGGCGGCGGGACTTCGCGCTCTCCCTGTACGAGCCGGTCGGCGCGGCCCCCGGCGAGCGCCGCTTCAAGATCTACCGGATCGGCGAGCAGGTCTCGCTCTCCGCGGTGCTCCCGGTGCTCCAGCGCCTGGGCGTCGAGGTCACCGACGAGCGCCCCTACGAGCTGCGCTGCGCGGACCGTACGCACGCCTGGATCTACGACTTCGGCCTGCGCATGCCGAAGAAGCTCAACGGCTCCGGGGACTACCTGGCCGACGACGCCCGCGAGCGCTTCCAGGAGGCCTTCGCCGCCACCTGGACGGGCGCGGCCGAGAACGACGGCTTCAACTCCCTGGTGCTGGGCGCCGGTCTCAGCTGGCGCCAGGCGATGGTGCTCCGCGCCTACGCCAAGTACCTGCGCCAGGCGGGCTCCACCTTCAGCCAGGACTACATGGAGGACACCCTCCGCGACAACGTCCACACCACCCGGCTGCTGGTCTCGCTCTTCGAGGCGCGGCTCGCGCCGGAGCGCCAGCGCGCCGGCACCGAGCTGATCGACGGCCTGCTCGAAGAGCTGGACGGCGCGCTCGACCAGGTGGCCAGCCTGGACGAGGACCGCATCCTGCGTTCCTTCCTCACCGTCATCAAGGCGACGCTGCGCACCAACTTCTTCCAGAAGACGGCGGAGGGCACCCCGCACGCCTACGTCTCGATGAAGTTCGACCCGCAGGCGATCCCCGAACTCCCGGCGCCCCGCCCGGCGTTCGAGATCTGGGTGTACTCGCCGCGCGTCGAGGGCGTCCACCTGCGCTTCGGCAAGGTCGCCCGCGGTGGTCTGCGCTGGTCCGACCGGCGTGAGGACTTCCGCACCGAGATCCTCGGCCTGGTCAAGGCGCAGATGGTGAAGAACACGGTGATCGTGCCGGTCGGCGCCAAGGGCGGCTTCGTCGCCAAGCAGCTGCCCGACCCGTCGGTGGACCGCGACGCCTGGCTCGCCGAGGGCATCGCCAGCTACAAGACGTTCATCTCGGCGCTGCTCGACATCACGGACAACCTGGTCGCGGGCGAGGTCGTCCCGCCGGCCGACGTGGTGCGCCACGACGAGGACGACACCTATCTGGTGGTCGCCGCCGACAAGGGCACCGCGACGTTCTCGGACATCGCCAACGACGTGGCGATCAGCTACAACTTCTGGCTCGGCGACGCGTTCGCCTCCGGCGGCTCCGCCGGATACGACCACAAGGGCATGGGCATCACCGCCCGCGGCGCCTGGGAGTCCGTGAAGCGGCACTTCCGCGAGCTGGGCCACGACAGCCAGAGCGAGGACTTCACGGTCGTCGGCGTCGGCGACATGTCGGGCGACGTGTTCGGCAACGGCATGCTGCTGTCCGAGCACATCCGCCTGGTGGCCGCCTTCGACCACCGCCACATCTTCCTCGACCCGAACCCGGACGCGGCCACCTCCTACGCCGAGCGCCGCCGCCTGTTCGACCTGCCGCGCTCCAGCTGGGCCGACTACGACAAGGACCTGCTCTCCGCGGGCGGCGGCATCCACCCCCGCACCGCGAAGTCGATCCCGGTGAACGCCCACGTCCGCGAGGCCCTCGGCATCGCCCCCGGCATCACCAAGCTGACCCCGGCCGATCTGATGCAGGCCATCCTCAAGGCGCCGGTCGACCTGCTGTGGAACGGCGGCATCGGCACGTACGTGAAGTCCTCCGCCGAGTCCAACACGGACGTCGGCGACAAGGCCAACGACGCGATCCGCGTCAACGGCGAGGACCTGCGGGTCAAGGTCGTCGGCGAGGGCGGCAACCTGGGTCTGACCCAGCTCGGCCGCATCGAGTTCGACCGCAAGGGCGGCCCCGACGGCGACGGCGGCAAGGTCAACACCGACGCCATCGACAACAGCGCGGGCGTCGACACCTCCGACCACGAGGTGAACATCAAGATCCTGCTCAACGGTCTCGTCACCGACGGCGACATGACCGTCAAGCAGCGCAACAAGATCCTCGCCGCGATGACCGACGAGGTCGGCGACCTGGTGCTGCGCAACAACTACGCGCAGAACGTGGCGCTCGCCAACGCGGTCGCCCAGTCGCCCTCGCTGCTCCACGCCCACCAGCGCTTCATGCGCCGCCTGGGCCGCGACGGCCACCTGGACCGGGCGCTGGAGTTCCTGCCCAACGACCGCCAGATCCGCGAACTGCTCAACGGCGGCAAGGGGCTCAGCCAGCCCGAGCTCGCGGTGCTCCTCGCGTACACCAAGATCACGGTGGCCGACGAGCTGATCCACACCGACCTGCCCGACGACCCGTACCTGGCGGGGCTGCTGCACGCCTACTTCCCGCGGCAGCTGAGCGAGAAGTTCGCCGAGGCGGTCGACGGGCACGCGCTGCGCCGCGAGATCATCACCACGGTCCTGGTCAACGACACCGTCAATCTGGGCGGTTCGACCTTCCTGCACCGGCTGCGCGAGGAGACCGGCGCCTCGCTGGAGGAGATCGTGCGGGCGCACGCCGCGGCCCGCGCCATCTTCCGCGTGAACGAGGTGTGGGACGCGGTCGAGGCGCTCGACAACAAGGTCGACGCCGATGTGCAGACCCGCATCCGGCTGCACTCGCGCCGCCTGGTGGAGCGCGGCACCCGCTGGCTGCTCAACAACCGCCCGCAGCCGCTCCAGATCGCCGAGACCATCGAGGACTTCTCGGCGGGCGTGACCCAGGTGTGGGACGCGCTGACCGGCCTGCTGCGCGGCGCCGACGTCGAGTGGCACCAGAACATCCTGGACGAGCTGACCGGGGCGGGCGTGCCCGAGGACCTGGCGCGGCGCGTCGCCGGGTTCTCCTCGGCCTTCCCGGCGCTCGACATCGTGGCCATCGCGGCCCGCACCGGCAAGGAGCCGCTCCAGGTCGCCGAGGTCTACTACGACCTCGCCGACCGGCTGCGCATCACCCAGCTGCTCGACCGCATCATCGAGCTGCCGCGGGCCGACCGCTGGCAGTCGATGGCGCGTGCCGCGATCCGCGAGGACCTGTTCGCGGCGCACGCGGGCCTGACCCAGGACGTGCTGTCGGTCGGCAACGGCACCACCTCCCCCGAGCAGCGCTTCAAGGCGTGGGAGGAGAAGAACGCGGCGATCCTGGGCCGCGCCCGCACCACCCTGGAGGAGATCCAGTCCTCCGACGCGTTCGACCTCGCGAACCTCTCGGTCGCGATGCGGACCATGCGGACGCTGCTGCGCACGCACAGCTAGCGGCCGTACACCGCTGAACGCGGGGGCGCCCACCGTTGCGACGGTGGGCGCCCCTTCGCGTGCGGAGGCCGGGCCGCCTAGGACCGGCCTGCGGACCGGGCCTACGGACGGCCTACTGGCCGGGCTTCCAGAGGGTGAGCGTGCCCTCGTAGGTCGGGACGTGATCGGGATCGGCGTCCGGGGTGATCCTGGTGATCTTCCACAGGGCGACATTGCCCTTGGAGGTGACGGTGCACATCGCGTCGCCCACGGCGATGACCGCGTCCTGGGCCATCGCCCGGCCCTTCTCCGAGGAGGGCAGCGGGTTCTGCCGCGCCCCCGCCCGGCACTCTTCGGGCGTGGTGCCGGCGGCCTTGCCCATGGGCCGGGTGAAGTCCACCCGGTCGTCGCGCACCTCCAGCTCCTCGTCGGAGGTGCGCAGGTGGCCGGTCGGGTCGACGGTCGGGGTGTCCAGGTCGACCGAGGTGTAGTCGAGCCCGGCCGGGGTGCGCACGGTGAGCGGCTTGTCCTGGAACACCACGGTGTACGAGGTGCCGGGCGACGCCGACGAGCCGCCCGTGGCGGCGCCCGAGGTGTCCCCGGAACCGGACGTGCCGCCCGAGGCGGGTTTCGGCGTCGGCTTCGGCGAGGGGGAGACCTTGTCGTCCTGGGCGCCGGCCTTCGTGCCGTCGTCCTTGCCGCCGGTGAGCCACACCGCGGCGCCCGCGCCCGCGCCGAGTGCGACCACCAGGGCCACCGCGATCAGGACGGCCCGCCCGCGGCCCCGGCCCGCCGGCGGGGGAGTGCCGGGCCCGGTCGCCCGAGCCGCGTGCGGCGGCGCTCCGTGCTGCGGCGCTCCGTACGCGCCGGCGGACCCCGGCGGAGGCGGCCCCTGCGGCGCCCGGTACGTCGGGACGTAGCCGGGCGGCGGCCCGGCCGGCGTGCTCTGCGCCGTCGCGGACCCCACCGTCGGCGCGTGCTGCGGCGCGGCCGGGGCGGCCCGGGGCGGGGGAGCGGCGGCGGCCTGCTCGCTGCGGGCGATGGCGGCGCTCACCGCGGGCGGCAGCCACCCCGCGAAGTCGCGCAGCGGACGGCCCGCGGCCCCCTCGCACAGCGGGACGAGTTCGGCCGGCGTGGTGCGCCGCGCCGGATCGGCGGCCAGCATCCGCTCCAGGAGCGGACGCAGCTCGTCCGGGTAGCCGCTCAGATCGGGCGGCCGGTGCGCGGAGTTGGCGATCTGCGTGGCCACGGTCAGAGCGCCACCCGCGCCGTAGGGGTGGCGGCCGGTGGCCGCCACGGCGGCGATCAGACCGAGCGAGAACACGTCGGTGGCGGGCGGGAGTTGCTCGCCGAGAGCGTGTTCCGGCGACATGTACTGCGGGGTGCCGATCATGCCGCCGCTCGCGGTGAGCTGAGTGGCGTCGGCCGCCCGCGCGATGCCGAAGTCGATGACGTACGGACCGCCGGAGCCGAGCAGGATGTTGCTGGGCTTCAGATCGCGGTGGATCACCCCGGCCGCGTGAATGGCGGTGAGCGCCTGGGCGGCGCAGCCGATGAGCTGGAAGACGGCGGGCAGCGGCAGCGGGCCGAACCCGTTCAGGGCGTCGTGCAGGGCGAGCCCGGGCACGAACTGCGTGGCCAGCCACGGGCGTTCGCCGCTCGTGTCATGGTCCACGACCGGCACGACGTGGTAGCCCTGTACGCGGCGGGCCGCCTGTACCTCCTGCTCGAAACGGCGCCTGAAGTCGGTGTCCTGGCCGTATTCGCGGCGGATCACCTTGAGCGCGACCGGCTGGCCGCCGCGGGTGTGCGACAGGTAGACCGTCCCCATGCCGCCTTCGCCGATGCGGGCGAGCAGCTGGTAGCCGGCGGTCTCGCGCGGGTCCTCCGGCCCGAGCGGACTGAGCGTGTCGCCGACGGATGCAGTGATGGGTTCCTCCCCCGTTGGGATGCGAAAACCCGCAGAGCCTATCGGTGCGGAGATCCCCAACTGCGCTGGCCCGGCTCGGCAGTTCCGGCGCTCGTCGTCGTGTGCGCGGTCACCGTGGACGTCCACAGCCGGCGGCAGGAGAGCAGCGCCGCGGTGAGCAGCAGTGCGTTGCGGGCGGCCAGCAGTACGGTGCCGAGGACGGTCCCCGCCATGACCTGGGTGTACAGGCAGGGGAAGACGAGAGAGGTCAACACGAGCGCGGGGACGAGGAGTTGGGCCACGGCGCGCTGGCTGGTCCGGCGCGAGGTGAGGCAGAGCGCGGCCAGCCCGAGCAGCCAGATCAGGTACTGGGGGCTGATCACCCGGCTGGTCACGGTGAAGAGCAGCACCGCGCACAGGGCCGCGTCCAGTGGCACCGCCACCGTCCAGCGCCGGGCGCGCAGCCGCCAGAACACCAGCCAGCACAGGGCGAGCCCGCTCAGCGCAAGGCTGAGCACGGCCAGCGCGGAGGCGTACGGGCCGCTGAACTCCATGGCCCCGTACCGGTGGACGACCCGCCCCGGCCGGCCGTCGAGGAGGTGGGCGAGCTGGTACGCGGTGCCGCCGAGGGACTCGATCTGCAGGCCCCGGCTGCCCTGCTGGCGCGCGAAGTCCAGGGTGTGGTCGAAGGCGAGGGCGAGGACGGCGAGCAGTGCGGCGGCCGAGCCGAGCGCGCCGAGCAGCGCGCGGCGGGCGCTGCGGCCGGGCGGCGCGCCGAGCAGGGTGAGCAGCGGCCACACCTTGACCAGCGCCCCGAGCCCGGCGAGCACCCCGCCGAGCCCCGGTCTGCGCCGCAGGGTGAGCAGGGCGCCGACGGCGAGCGCGGTCACCTGCACGTCGTAGCGGGCGTACGGCAGGTGCAGGAGCAGCGGCAGGCCGCACACCCACAGCCAGGCTCCGGCCCCGCTCCCGCCGGGACGCGCGCCGGCCCGCAGCAGGGCCCGGGCGATCAGCGCGTCGCACAAGGCGGTGAGCGCGGTGAAGGCCTGGAAGAAGGTGAGGAAGGGGAGGAGCGAGGGCAGGAGCAGCAGCGCGCCCGCGCCGGGCGGGTACTGCCAGGTGGGGTCCCCGAAGGGGAAGCTGCCGGTGCTGAGCTGCTCGTGCCAGCGGCGGTACAGGACGGACACCTCGCCGGTCACCCCGCGAACGCCGAGCCGGTCGGTGACCAGGAGGTGGAGCATCACCGCGCGGGTGGCGAGCCAGATCGCGACGAGCGCGGCGGCGCGGGCACGGCGGTCGAACGCACCCGGATCGGGCGCGGTCGCGGGGGCCGGGATGCGGACCCGGGCGGGCGGCGGGGGCATCTGAGAGGGCGTCATCGCGCGAAGTTTATGCGCGCTTTGTCCGGATTCGGGGCGGCGCGGCGATGGGGTTCGTATGGGGGCTTGGGGCAGGGGCCGCGCTGGTGGGTGGGGCCCGCCCCGGCGAGGTCACGCTTCCGCGCCGTGTGGTGCGGTGCGGGCCGTCGTGGGCCGGTCGCGCAGTTCCCCGCGCCCCTGTAGGTGAGCCGGTGTCGGTTCGCCTGCGCCGCTGTGGGTGGGGCGGTGTCGGTTCGCCTGCGCCGCTGTGGGTGGGGTGGTGTCGGTTCGCCTGTGCCGCTGTGGGTGGGGCGGTGTCGGTGCCTTGGCCCGCTCCGGCGCGCGGCGGGTCTACCGCTTCTTCGTGAAGCGCTCGTACTCCGTCAGTACCTCGGCCGTCGGGCCGTCCAGCCGCAGGGTGCCCGACTCCAGCCAGAGCGTGCGCTCGCAGGTCTCCCTGATCGAGGCGTTGCTGTGGCTGACCAGGAACACCGTGCCGGCCTCCTTGCGCAGCTCGGTGATGCGTTCCTGGCTGCGGCGCTGGAAGCGGGCGTCACCGGTGGCCAGGGCCTCGTCGATGAGCAGCACGTCGTGGTTCTTGGCGGCCGCGATGGAGAAGCGCAGCCGGGCGCTCATGCCGGAGGAGTACGTGCGCATCGGCAGCGAGATGAAATCGTCCTTCTCGTTGATGCCGGAGAAGTCGACGATCTCGTCGTAGCGCTCGCGCACCTCGTCGCGGGTCATGCCCATGGCCAGCCCGCCGAGAGTGACGTTGCGCTCGCCCGTGAGGTCGTTCATCAGGGCCGCGTTGACGCCCAGCAGCGAGGGCTGGCCCTGGGTGTAGATCTTGCCGCGCGCGGTGGGGAGCAGGCCCGCGACCGCCTTCAGCAGGGTCGACTTGCCCGATCCGTTGGAGCCGATGAGGCCGATGGCCTCGCCCCGGTGGGCCACGAAGCTGACGCCCTTGACGGCGTGCACCTCGCGCATGCCGGGGCTCTCCCGGCGCGAGACGAGCCGGTTGAGCGCGGCCGTCGCCCCGCCCCTGCCCTTGGATCCGGTGCCGTTGACCTTGTAGACGACGTGGACGTCGTCGGCGATGACGGTCGGCTCGCCGAGCGCGGCCGGTGCGGTTCCCGCGTCGCGGGTGAGGGTGTCAGCCACGTCCGTACTGCTCCTCTGCCTTCCAGAAGTACGTGAAACCGAGGACGAGGGTGACGACGGCCCAGCCGCCGGCCACCGCCCACACGTGCGGGGGCAGCTGCTTGGCGTGGAAGCTCCTGATCATCGAGAACCGGACCAGGTCGATGTAGACGGCCGCCGGGTTGAGTCCGAGCACCTGGCCCACGACGGGCGACAGCTTCTTCAGCTGCGGGCCCAGGTTCCACATCACGCCGGACATGTACATCCAGGTGCGCAGCACGAACGGCATCACCTGGGCGATGTCCGGGGTCTTCGCGGTGACCCGGGCCATCACCAGGGACAGGCCCGTGTTGAACATCGACTGGAGCAGCAGCGCCGGTACGAGCAGCAGCCACGAGACGCCGGGCAGTTGGCCGAAGCACATGATGATGATCGCGAGCGCGGCCAGCGAGAAGAGCAGCTGCTGGAGCTGCTGGAGCGCCAGCGAGACCGGCAGCGAGGCGCGCGGGAAGTGCAGGGCCCGCACCAGGCCGATGTTGCCGGTGATCGCGCGGGTGCCCGCCATGATCGAGTTGGCCGTGAACGTCCAGATGAACACGCCCGTGACCAGCCACGGGATGTAGTCGGGCGTGCTGCCCTTGTTGCCCATCAGGACGCCGAAGATGAAGTAGTACACCGCCGCGTTCAGGAGCGGCGTCATCAGCTGCCAGATCTGGCCCAGCTTGGCCTCGCTGTACTGCGCGGTCAGCTTGGCGGTGGCGAACGCGGTGATGAAGTGCCGCCGGGCCCACAGCTGGCGGACGTACTCGGGGAGCGAAGGGCGTGCGCCGCTCACCCTCAGGCCGTACTTGGCGGCCAGCTCGGCCGGGCCGAGCGCCTGGTCGCCGTTGCCGGCGGGTCGGGCGGACTGGGCCGGGACGGCGGCCGGCGCGGCCTGGGGAGCCGCGGTCGTGCGCGCGGCTGTGGTCTGACTCACTGCGATCGCTTTCGCCGGGGGATCCCGGGAGGCTTCCCGGGGCGGGGGATCACTCGCGACGGAACGGACCCGTATCGTCGCTACGGGGAGAGTAGGACGACTCGACGTCGCAACGCAACCGTCTCGTCGCAACGCTATGCTCAAGGCATGACCAAGAAGGACCCGGAGACCCCCGCATCGCCCCCGGCTTCGGCGGGCCCGGCTCCGATGGCGTCGGCTTCGGCCGGCCCTGCGGGCCCGGCCCCGGCTCCGGCGGCGGCGAGTGCTGCGGGTGCCGCGAAGCGTTCGGCGGCGCGGCGCGCGCCCGCCGGTGCGGCCGTGCTGCGCGAGGACGTGACGCACGCGATCCGGGCGGCCGTCTTCGAGGAGCTGGCCGCGGTCGGCTTCGCGCGGATGTCCATCGAGGGCATCGCGCGGCGGGCGGGGGTCGGCAAGACGGCGGTCTACCGGCGCTGGAAGTCCAAGCTCAGCCTGGTCCTCGACCTGGTGTCGGCCTTCGCCGAGCAGGGGTTGCCGGTGCCGCACACGGGGTCCTTGTACGGGGACATCCGGGCGCTGCTCGCCGTCGCGTCCCTCGCGCTGCGGCATCCCATCGCCTCGCAGGTGATTCCCGACCTGCTGGTGGAGTCCGTACGCCATCCGGAGATCGCCGAGGCGATCAAGTCGGCGCTGCTCGACGGGCAGCAGGGGGTGGCGGCCGTTGTGGTGCGGGAGGCGGTGGAGCGGGGGGAGTTGCCGGTGGGGGCGGATCCTGATCGGGCGCTCGATCTCATCGTGGGGCCGCTGTACTGGCGGCTCGTCGTCGTCAAGGGGCCGCTCCCTGCGGGCTACCTCGACGACCTGGCCCGCGCCGCAGTGGCCGCCCTGACCGCGTAGCCCGACCGCCCTCCTTTTGCGCAGTTCCCCGCGCCCCTTAACCCCGCTGTCGTCTGCGGGCCGTGCGTGGCTGGTTGCGCAGTTCCCCGCGCCCCTTAACCCCGCTGTCGTCTGCGGGCCGTGCGTGGCTGGTCGCGCAGTTCCTCGCGCCCCTGAAACCCGCTGTCGTCTGCGGGCCGTGTGTGGCTGGTCGCGCAGTTCCCCGCGCCCCTCAACCCCCTTTCGCCTGCGGGCCGTTGGCGGTTGCTCGCGCAGTTCCTCGCGCCCCTGAAACCCCCTTTCGCCTGCGGGCCGTGTGTGGCTGGTCGCGCAGTTCCTCGCGCCCCTAACCCCCTGTCATCCGCGGGTTGTCGCGCCCCTGCCGGGGTTGCGGATGGGGGCGGGCCTCGCCCCAGGCTGCCTAGGGGCGCGGGGAACTGCGCGAGCGGCCCAGCACGGTTCGCAGGCGAGCGAGGGGTTGGGGGCGGCCCAATATGGCGGCCCAGGCTGCCCAGGGGCGCGGGGAACTGCGCGAGCGGCCCAGCACGGTTCGCAGGCGAGCGAGGGGTTGGGGGGCGGCCCAACATGGCGGCGCGGGGGGCACAGGTTGCCCAGGGGCGCGGGGAACTGCGCGAGTGGCCCGGCACGGTCTGCGGATGGAAGGGGGGTTTGGGGGGCGCCCGGGGCCACGGGCCGGGGGCTACTTCACCGCGCCCGCCATCACCCCCGACACGAACTGCCTCTGGAAGGCGAAGAACACGGCAAGCGGAATCACCATCGAGACGAAGGCCCCCGGCGCCAGCACGTCGATGTTGTTGCCGAACTGGCGGACCTGCTGCTGGAGGGCCACCGTGATCGGCGGATGCTTGGAGTCGGCGAAGATCAGCGCCACCAGCATGTCGTTCCAGACCCACAGGAACTGGAAGATGCCGAGGGAGGCGATGGCCGGGCCGCCGAGCGGCATCACGACCCGGGTGAACAGGCGGATCTCGCCCGCCCCGTCGAGCCGGGCCGCCTCCAGGAGCTCCCTCGGGATCTCGGCGAAGAAGTTGCGCAGCAGGAAGATCGCGAACGGCAGGCCGAACGCGACATGGAAGATGATCACGCCGATCGTCGTCTCGAAGATCCCGATCTGCCCGAACAGCTTGGCGACCGGCACGAGGGCCACCTGCACGGGCACGACCAGCAGGCTCACCACGACCATGAACCACCAGTCGCGCCCGGGGAAGTCCATCCAGGCGAAGGCGTAACCGGCGAGCGAGCCGATGACGACGACCAGGACGGTGGCCGGCACGGTGATGGCGACCGTGGACAGCAGCGAGTTGGTGATCGTGCTGTTGTCCAGGAGGTGCGCGTAGTTGTGGAAGGTGAGCCGGGACGGATCGGTGAACGTCTTCCACCAGCCGGTGGAGGCGATGTCGGCGGGGCCGCGCAGGGAGGACAGCAGCAGCCCCACGGTCGGCATCAGCCAGAACAGGCCCACCAGGATCAGGAACACGCGCAGCACACCGCCGCCGGCCCGCGACGCGATGCGCGCGGGCAGCGACTGCCGCGCCTTGACGATCCCCTCGACGGCCGTCATCGCCTGACCTCCCTGCGCATGCGGCGGATATTGAACAGCATCACCGGGATCACCAGCAGGAGCAGCAGGACCGCGATCGCGCTGCCGATGCCCAGGTCCGCCTCGGTGCCGAAGGAGGAGCGGTAGAGCTGGAGGGCGAGGACGTTCGCGTCGGCCTGGCTGGAGCCCGGCGCGATGATGAAGACCAGGTCGAAGATCTTCAGGACGTTGATCATCAGCGTGACCAGGACGACCGCGAGGACCGGCGCGAGCAGCGGCACGGTCACCCGGCGGAAGACCTGCCACTCGTTGGCGCCGTCCACCCGCGCCGCTTCGAGGAGTTCGCGCGGCAGCCCGGCGAGCCCGGCGGCGATCAGCACCATCGCGAACCCGGCCCACATCCAGATGTACGAGCCGATGATGGCCGGGGTGACCAGCGTCGGGCCGAGCCACTCGATGCCGTTGTAGGGGGCGTGGAAGTTGCTTTCCGGCAACCGCAGTTGGGCCCCGTCGGCGGAGGAGGGCAGCGTGAAGGTGCCGTCCGCGGCGGCGGTCGCCGAGGCGAGGACCTTGCCGTCCTTCACGGCCTCGACCTCGATGCCCTTGAGGCCGGCCTCCTTGCCGTCGATGACGTTCGGCCGGCCGCCGCCGCCCTTGGTGAAGTCGAGCCACACCGTTCCGGTGACCTTGCCCGGCTCGCCCGCGGCGGCCCTGGCGGGCGCGGCCGACGACGGCATGGTGTCGGCGGCCACCCCGACCAGGGGCAGCAGCACGGGCTGCCCCGCGTGCACCACCGCCCGGGTGATGAACGTCCCGCCGCCCCCGTCCTTCAGCGGCGCGCTGGGCAGCGGATGCGCCTTGGGGTAGCCGGCCGATTCGGTGAACGTGTCGTGCACGCCCACCACCACGGCGTTGGCGACCCCGCGCGCCGGATCCTGCTCGTACACCAGCCGGAAGATGATGCCCGCGGCGAGCATGGAGATCGCCATCGGCATGAACACGATGAGCTTGAACGCCGTGCCCCAGCGCACCCGTTCGGTCAGGACGGCGAAGATCAGACCGAGCGCGGTGGCGATCGTCGGGGCGCACACCACCCAGATCGCGTTGTTCTTCACCGCGGTCCGGATGGTGTGGTCGGTGAACAGCGTCCGGTAGTTGTCGATGCCGGCGAACGAGTTGCCGGACTGGTCGAAGAACGAGCGGTAGACCGAGAAGCCGATCGGATAGACCACGAGCGCGCCGAGCAGTACGAGCGCGGGCAGCAGGAACACCACCGCGATCCACTTGCGGGTGCCGGTGACGCTCCGGGCGGGTTTGGGCGCGGGGGACGGGGCGGGAGGCGGGGCGCCTCCCGCCGTGGCGGTCGTCATCGCCGGATCAGTTCTTGAACGCCGCGGCCGCGTCGGCCTCGAGCCTGGACTGGGTGCCGGCGATGTCGGACGGGTTCTTGAGGAAGTCCTGGAGGTCCTTCCACTCGCCCTTGCCGGGGGTGCCGCCGAAGGACTGCGGTGCCTGGTCCGACATGTCGAAGCGGACGTTGTCACCGGCCGCGATCACCGACTTGGCGATACCGCGCTGCACGTCGTTGGGGTACGCGCCGAAGTCCAGCGCCTTGTTCGGCGAGATGAAGCCGCCCGAGCCCGCCGCGATCCTGGCCGCGTCGGTCGACGCCAGCCACGTGAGCAGCGCCTGGGCGCCCTTGGTGTCCTTCAGGGCCACGGCCGCGTCGCCGCCGGTGACGACCGGGGCCTTGTCGCCGACCGCGGGGAACGGGAACGACTTGGCGTCGGTGCCGAGCTTGGCGGAGGTCTCCGCGATGTTGACCGCCGCGAAGTCGCCCTCGAAGACCATGCCCGCCTTGGGCTGGTCGCCCCCGGTGAACGTCTGCGTCACGGAGGCGGGGAACTCGGTCTGCAGCGCCCCGTTGGTGCCGCCCGCGATCAGGTTCGGCTTGCCGAAGAGCTGGGCCAGGGTGGTCAGCGCGTCCTTGACCGAGGGGTCGGTCCATTTGATCGCGTGCTTGGCCAGCTGGTCGTACTTCTCGGGCCCGGCCTGCGAGAGGTAGACGTTCTCGAACCAGTCGGTGAGCGTCCAGCCGTCCGCCCCGCCGACCGACACCGGGGTCACGCCCGAGGCCGAGACGGTGTCGGCGGCGGCGAGGAAGTCCTTCCAGGTGGCGGGGGCGCTGACGCCCGCGTTCTCGAAGACCTTGGTGTTGTACCAGACCAGGGACTTGTTGGCGGCCTTGAAGTAGACCCCGTACTGGGTTCCGTCGACCGCGCCCAACTCCTGCCACACCTTGGAGTAGTTGGCGGCGAGCTGCGCCTTGGCCTCCGGCCCCGCGGGCTTGGCCCACTTCTTCGCCACGGCCTGCTGGATCGCGCCGACCTGCGGGAGCAGCGCCACATCGGGCGGACTGCCACCGGCGATCTTCGTCCCGAGGAAGTTGACGATCGGATCCTGCGCGGGCACGAAGGTGACGGTGGCGCCGGTGCGCGACTCGAACTCCTTGAGCACCTTGACGAAGTTGGCCTGCTCGGCCCCCGTCCACACGGCGGCCACCTCGATCTTCTCCCCCTTCAGCTGGGGGAGTTGGACCCCTCCGCCCTGGGACGCCGTGCCCGACGTGCCGGAGGAAGGGGCGCTCTTGGTGTCGCCGCCGCCGCCGCACGCGGCCGCGCCGAGCGCGAGCGTGCCGATGGCCAGCGCGGATATGAGGGTGCGGCCTGGTGTCCTGGTGGCTGTGGTGGTGCGGCCCGTACGAGTGCTGCGCATGCGTGCCCCGTCTCTCCCGTGCGCTGACGAACCGCAGCGCCCGGCGACGCGGACGCCGCAGCTCTCGTCCCGTGCGACAGTCCTACGCCCGGTGCGGGGGCGCCGCAATACCGTCTTCGCCGTCCACCCGTCGATCGTGATCCGCTTGTGACGTTGGGTGCTGCGGGATGTCCCAACTGCCTCCCATTGCAACGGGGTTGATCACCGGCGGGCGGTATCGGGCCGCCGCGCCCTCAGGGCAGCGGCGGCACCGGCGGGGCGTTGACCAAGGACGCGGCGCGGTCGAGGGCGCTGGCCAGGAGGGCGAGGTCGGTGGGGCCGTTGCCGAGTTCGCGCACCGGGCGGCGGGCCGGGGGGTCGCCCATCCGCTCCCACTCCAGGACCACCACCGTGGGCCGCTGGGTGGCGGTGCGCGGTATGCGCCCGGTGACCCGGCCGCCCTGGAACGGCACCGACGCCCCGTCCGCCTGGTGCAGCCGGCCGCGGCCCGGCGAAGGCTCGTCGGGCGATGGCGCGGCGGGCGGCGGATCGAGGACCACCCGGTGCCGGGCGCCGCGCGCGAGCTCGGTGTCGGCGGTGCGCTCCGGACGGGCCGAGGCCGCCACCAGATGCACCCCGAGCCGCTCGCCGTCCCGGGCCACCGCCTCCAGGGCCCGCACGACCGACCCCGCCGCGGGCCGGCCGGGGCTGCCGAGCGCGGGCGCGACCAGCGCGTCCAGATCGTCGACCAGGACCACCAGGCGGGGCAGCGCGGGCCCCTCATCCGTACGGCTGCGCGCGACCGGGCGCAGCCGCAGCGTGCTGCTGCCAGGGGGATCGAGATCGCCGCGGCTCTCCGCGGCCGGCGCCTGACGCTGGTTCACGAGCCGGCCCGCGACCTCGCGTCGGCTCTGCCACTCGGTGAAGCCGGTCCCGCCGAGCACTTCGGCCCGGCGCTTGAGCTCGGCGCCGAGTGCCTGCGCGAACGCGCGCATGCGCACCGGGTCCGAGGCGATCAAGTGCGTGGACACGTGCGGCAGTTCGGTGCAGGGGCGCAGGCCTTCGCCGCGCTCGCCGCCCGCCCCGTCCACCAGGATCAGGCCGAGCCGGTCGGGCCGGGCGCCCGCGGCCAGCGACGCGGCGACCGCCCGCAGCAGCTCGGTGCGCCCGCTGCCGGGCGGACCCTCGACGACGAGGTGCGGCCCGTCGGTCACCAGGTCCACGCCGACCGGGCCGTGCGGGCCGGTGCCGAGCACCACCGCGCCGTCCGGCGCCGACTCCCAGCGGGCCATCAGGGACGCCGGGGTGGCCCGGGCCAGGCCGAGCTCGTCCAGCAGGCGCGAGGTGCGGGGCAGCGAGGAGGCCAGCCGGCCGGTGGTGGCCGCGCTGCCGTCGCCGGCCCGCAGGGGGGCCAGCGCCCGGGCGAACCGCTCGGCCCAGGGCCGGGACACCCCGTCCACCGCCGCCACCGTGCCGTGCCCCGCCGGGCGGCCGCCCGCGATGCGCAGCAGCCGCAGGGCGGTGGCCACATCCCCGCTGAGCAGCGCGACCGCGCCGCACTCACGGAAGGGGAGCGAGGCCGCACAGGCCGTCTCGTACGTCGCCGCGACCGGCGAGGCGGCCGAGGCGGGCGGGGTCTCGGCCAGGCAGAGCAGATGGATGCCGGCCGCGGCGCCCACCGCCGCCAGGCGTGCGGTGCTCTCGCGCAGCGGCGCCGAGCCCGGATCGCCGTCCACGACGACCACCGTGAACGGGCCCTCGTATCGGGCTGCCGCCTCGGCCACCGCGGCCCGGTCCGCCGAGGCCCAGCCGGGGCCGAGCGGGCCCGCGTCGAGCCGGCGGGCCAGCTCGGCCGTGCGGGCCGTGGCCTGGTCGCGGTCGTAGGCGAGGAGCAGCCGGCAGTCCTGGCCGTGCGCCGGGCGGACCTGGGGGAGCCAGCCCAGCCAGTCCCACTCCGCGGTGCGGGCCTGGAGGCCGCGCGCCCGGTCCGTACTGATGAGGACGATCTCCAGGGTGGTCGGCGCGTGCAGCGCCGCGAGCTGGGCGATCACCGAGCGGGCGAAACCGGCGAGCCGCTCGCGGGGGCCCGCGAGACCGAGCGAGCCCGCCTCGCGCAGGCCCACCGTGACCGGCACGGCGGCGAGCTCGCCCCGGTCGGCCGTGCCGACCCGCACCGCGAGGGCCTCGGGGTGCCCCGCCTCGCGCTCCCACAGCCGGGGGCCCGGGCCGAGCGCGGTCAGGAGCAGCGCGGCGGGATCGGGCCAGCTCTCGGGGGCGGGCTCGACCGGAAGGAGCCGGGGCTCGGCGGGGGCCTGCTCGGGCGGGGCCTCGCCGCGGGCACCGGTCAGCCGCCGTGCCCAGGCGCCTATCCCGCGGCGGCGTCCGCCGTCCGTCTGATCGGCCCGGGCGGCCTGGTCGCCCGGAGCGTGCTCGGCCTCTTCCGGGCCGGCCCCGGGCAGCCGGGTGCCGCGCAGGGGGGTGCCCTGGCGCCTGCTGGACGGGGCCGGTTCGCGCGGGTCGTGCCGGTCGTCGTGCCCGGGTCCGGACGGCGCGCCGAGTGCGTCGAAGCCGCCGTGGCGGCCGTCCGGCCCGGGGCCCGCGGGTGCGGCGTCGGAGCCGAAGGCGGGGGCGGGCCGGCCGGGCGGGGCGGCTGCGGGGGTGCGCGCCGACTCGTCCGGGGCGTGGCCCAACTGCTGTGCCGCGGCGCCGTGTTGAGGGGGCTGGGCGGCCGAGGTGGCCGGCCGGGGCGTGATGCGGAGATGGCCCTCGCCGTCCGGCGCGGTCGGCAGGGCGGGCTCGGCGCCGGGGGCCAGGCGCAGGGCGGACTCGCCGATCCTCAGCAGCGCGCCGGGGGCGAACCGGACGGGCTGGGCGCCGATCTCGCGGCCGTCGAGCCGGGTGCCGTTCGTCGAGTTCAGATCCGCGACGCGGACCCGGCCGTCCGCCTCGACGGTCACCTCGCAGTGCTGGCGCGAGACGTCCGGGTCGTCGAGCGGCACGTCGGACTCGGTGGCGCGGCCGATGCCGATGCGGCCGCCGTGCAGCAGGTGGACGCCTCCCGCGTCCGGCCCCGCCACCACGTGCAGCCGGGCCGCGGCCGGGCCGTCGTGGGCCGGTTCCGCGTCGGCGGGGGCGGCGAGGGAGAGCACCGCGCCGTCCACCAGGGGCGGCTCGCCGAGGACGCGGCGCTGTGCGTCGAGCCGCTCGGGGCCCGCGTAGAGCACCACGGACGCGCCCGAGACCTCCGCGCCGGAGGCGGCCGAGGCCAGGCCGGAGGCGACGGCCGCGAGTGCCGTCCCCGCCGGGGCGGTGACGAGCACGTCGCAGGCGCGCGCCGCAGCGTGGCCGCTGCGCGGCGCGAGGACGGTCAGCCGGATCTGCATCGCCTCGGCGGTCCCTTCTGCGCGGGGGTGCCGAAGAAGGGGAGCAGCCCTGTGATTCCCCCCACCCGGCACACAATTCGTGCTGGGGGCATCCTCGCACCTGCCACTGACAACACGCCCGTCGCCCACCTCGAATTGATCTTGATTGGTCGTCCCGGCGCGCAAAAGCGGACGGAAAAGTGGCTGGTTGTGACCGACTGGGGCATTTCGCTGGGATGCCGGGCACGGCCGTTCGGCAACCTTCCGTGCGAAGGGCGCGTCTTTCCGGGGAACCATGAGAAGTCGCTGAACAACCTGGTGGCGCCGACCCCGCGACCCCTCGGGACACCCGGGAGCGGCACTAGAGTGGGCCGGAAACCCACACAGCAGACGACGTGAGCAGCAGGGAGCGCATGACGTGCGGCCGGTAGGCAGCAAGTACCTGCTCGAGGAGCCGCTCGGACGCGGCGCCACGGGCACCGTCTGGCGAGCCCGCCAGCGAGAGACCGCCGGCTCCGAGGCGTCCGTGGCGGGCCGGCCGGGCGAGGCCGTGGCGATCAAGGTCCTCAAGGAGGAGCTCGCCAACGACGCGGACGTGGTGATGCGCTTCCTGCGCGAACGCTCCGTCCTCCTGCGGCTGCGCCACGACAACATCGTGCGCACCCGCGACCTGGTGGTCGAGGGTGATCTCCTCGCCCTGGTCATGGACCTGATCGACGGCCCGGACCTGCACCGCTACATCCGCGAGAACGGCCCGCTCACGCCGGTCGCCGCGGCCCTGCTCACCGCGCAGATCGCCGACGCGCTCGCCGCCAGCCACGCCGACGGCGTCGTGCACCGCGACCTGAAGCCCGCCAACGTCCTGCTCGACGAGCGCGACGGCGCGATGCACCCGATGCTCACCGACTTCGGCATCGCCCGCCTCGCCGACTCCCCGGGCCTGACCCGTACCCACGAGTTCGTGGGCACCCCCGCCTATGTCGCCCCGGAGTCGGCCGAGGGCCGTCCGCAGACCTCGGCCGTCGACATCTACGGCGCCGGGATCCTGCTGTACGAGCTGGTCACGGGACGCCCGCCGTTCGCCGGCGGCACCGCGCTCGAAGTGCTGCACCGCCACCTCAGCGAGGAGCCGCGCCGGCCCACCACTGTCCCGGCCCCGCTGTGGACGGTCATCGAGCGCTGCCTCAGCAAGGACCCCGAGCGCCGCCCCAGCGCCGAGAACCTGGCCCGCGGTCTGCGCGTCGTGGCCTCCGGCATCGGGGTGCACTCCACCCCGGCCCAGGTCGAGGCGGCCGACGGGGTCGGGGCGCTGCTCGCCCCCGACCCGGCGCCCGCGCCGGTCCCGGACGCGCCGGGCGCCGCCGACCCCACGCAGGTGCTGCCGAGCAACGCCGGTTCCTACGACCCGGCCGCGCGCACCTCGGTCCTGCCGCAGACCGGCCAGGCCCCGAACGCCGATCCGACGGCCGTCCTGCCGCCGGTCCCGCAGGGCCCGCCGCAGCCGCAGGAGCCGCACCCCTGGCAGTCCCAGCTCCAGGCCGCGCGCGACCGCAACGAGCAGACCCAGCTCGGTTACCTGGACCCGGAGCAGGACCCGCTGCGCCGCCGCCCGCAGCGCCGGCAGCAGCCCCCGCAGGGGTACGGCGGCCAGGGGCAGCAGGGCTACGGCCAGGGCGGGCAGCCCCCGCAGGGGTACGGACAGCAGCGCCCGCCGCAGGGCGCGCAGCGTCCACCGCAGGGCCGGCCGTACGCAGCGCAGCCGCAGCCCTACCACCAGCAGCCGCAGCAGCCCCAGCAGTACGCCCCGCAGCGGCAGCAGTACGCGCCGCCCCAGCAGCCGCAGCAGCCGCAGCAACCGCAGGCACCGGCGCGCGAGCCGCGGGAGCCCCGCGAGCCGCGCAGGCGCAGCCCGAACCGGATGCGGATCCCGGGTCTCGGCTGTCTGAAGGGCTGTCTCTTCACCTTCGTGCTGCTCTTCGTCGCGGGCTGGCTGATCTGGGAGCTGACCCCGCTCCAGGACTGGGTCGCCCAGGGCAAGAGTTACTGGCAGGCGATCGGTGACGGGATTTCGACGGTATCCGGCTGGATAAAGAGCATCGGCAACTCCGGAAAGCAGTAAAAGGCGGCGGGCGGCGGGCTCCGGCCCGCCGGTCCGGGACGCGAGTTCATGGATTTGTCGACTTCCAGAGGGTGATTTCGGCGCCGGAAGTGAAGGTTGGCGTCCCGGCCGCGTAGCCTCAGCGTGCACAGCCAGCCGCTGAGGGAGCAGTCTTGGCACGGAATATCGGCAGCCGGTACACCGCCCACCAGATCCTGGGCCGCGGCAGCGCCGGCACGGTGTGGCTCGGCGAAGGGCCCGAGGGCCCCGTCGCCATCAAGCTGCTGCGCGAGGACCTGGCCGCCGACCAGGAGCTGGTCGGCCGCTTCGTCCAGGAGCGCACCGCCCTGCTCGGCCTCGACCACCCGCACGTGGTGGGCGTGCGCGACCTGGTGGTCGACGGCAACGACCTCGCCCTGGTCATGGACCTGATCCGGGGCACCGATGTGCGCACCCGGCTGGACCGCGAGCGCCGGCTCGCCCCCGAGGCGGCCGTCGCCATCGCGGCCGATGTAGCCGACGGCCTCGCCGCCGCCCACGCGGCCGGGGTGGTCCACCGCGACGTCAAGCCCGAGAACATCCTTCTGGACATGCAGGGCCCGCTCGGCCCGGGCGGCTCCCACCCCGCGCTGCTCACCGACTTCGGGGTGGCCAAGCTCATCGACACCCCGCGCCGCACCAAGGCGACCCGGATCATCGGCACCCCCGACTATCTGGCCCCCGAGATCGTCGAGGGCCTGCCGCCGCGCGCCGCCGTCGACATCTACGCGCTCGCGACGGTCCTGTACGAACTGCTCGCGGGTTTCACGCCGTTCGGCGGCGGCCACCCCGGCGCGGTGCTGCGCCGCCATGTGACCGAGACCGTGGTCCCGCTGCCCGGCATCCCCGACGAGCTGTGGCAGCTGATCGTCCAGTGCCTGGCCAAGGCCCCGGCGTCCCGGCTGCGCGCCTCCGAGCTCTCGGTCCGGCTGCGCGAGCTGCTGCCCCTGGTCGCGGGGATGCCCCCGCTCGACGTGGACGAGCCCGACGCCGAGGACGCCGAGGACGAGGCCGCGTCGGACGACCCGTACCCGACCTCGCCCAGCACCCCCCGGCGCGGCGCCGTCCCGCTGGTGCCCGGGGCGCCGCACGACTCCGCGAACCGCGACACCCACACCAGCATGCGCGTGCCGGGACCCGACGAACTGGCCGGCGGCCCGCTCGGCACCGCCCGCGCGCCCCGCCCGGCGGGCGCCCCCCGGCCCGGCTCGGCCCGCCACCGCGCCGACCAGGTCCGCAAGCGGCGGCTCGTCCTGACCACGGCGGCGGTCGCCCTCGCCGCGGCCGTCGGCGTCGGCGGCTGGCTGGCCCTGAGCGACGACTCCGGCCGGCAGCAGCCGCCCCAGGACACCAAGAACTCGGCGCCCGTCCTTCCCTAGGCGGGTCCGCGATCGGGCGGCCCGGGGAACGCCGCGGCGCGCAGCCGTTACGCTGGACCCGTGGCAGTCGTCGATGTATCCGAAGAGCTGAAGTCCCTCTCCTCGACCATGGGGTCGATCGAGGCCGTCCTGGACCTCGACACGATGAGGGCAGATATTGCTGCGCTCGAAGAGCAGGCGGCCGCCCCGTCCCTCTGGGACGACCCGGAGGCGGCGCAGAAGATCACCAGCAAGCTGTCGCACCTCCAGGCGGAGCTGCGCAAGACCGAGGCCCTGCGCGGCCGGATCGACGACCTCGCGGTGCTCTTCGAGCTCGCCGAGGAAATGGACGACCCGGACACCCGCACCGAGGCCGAGGCCGAGCTGGAGTCCGTCCGCAAGGCGCTGGACGAGATGGAGGTCCGTACCCTCCTGTCCGGCGAGTACGACTCCCGCGAGGCGCTGGTCAACATCCGCGCCGAGGCCGGCGGCGTCGACGCCTCCGACTTCGCGGAGCGCCTCCAGCGGATGTACCTGCGCTGGGCCGAGCGCCACGGCTACAAGACCGAGGTGTACGAGACCTCGTACGCGGAAGAGGCGGGCATCAAGTCGACCACCTTCGTGGTCAGCGCGCCCTACGCCTACGGCACGCTCTCCGTGGAGCAGGGCACCCACCGCCTGGTGCGCATCTCGCCCTTCGACAACCAGGGCCGCCGCCAGACGTCCTTCGCGGGCGTCGAGGTGCTGCCGGTCGTCGAGCAGTCCGACCACGTCGACATCGACGAGACCGAGCTGCGCGTCGACGTGTACCGCGCCTCGGGCCCCGGCGGTCAGGGCGTCAACACCACCGACTCCGCGGTCCGCATCACGCACGTGCCGACCGGCATCGTGGTGTCCTGCCAGAACGAGCGCTCCCAGATCCAGAACAAGGCGAGCGCCATGAACGTCCTCCAGGCCAAGCTCCTCGAGCGCCGCCGCCAGGAGGAGCAGGCGCTGATGGACTCGCTCAAGGGCGACGGCGGCAACTCCTGGGGCAACCAGATGCGTTCGTACGTCCTGCACCCGTACCAGATGGTCAAGGACCTGCGCACCGAGTTCGAGGTCGGCAACCCGCAGGCCGTGCTCGACGGCGAGATCGACGGCTTCCTGGAGGCCGGCATCCGCTGGCGCAAGCAGCAGGAGAAGTAGAACCGGCCGTGCCACAGGGCCACTTAGGCCGTTTCACGACGCCGGACCCCGCTCCAGGGGTCCGGCGTCGTCGTGTTGTGCGGGTGGTGTGTCGTGCCGGTGGGGGTTCGGTGGCGAGGGCGCCGTCCCTTTCCGGACGGTGGCCGAATTCGCTGGCGCAAGCCGCAATGGAGCGACTCGGCGCTTTGTCGACACGGGAACTCCCGTGCGCATGGCGTGAGTTCGACTCCTTCGTCACAGTCGTATTCCCGTACGCCAGGCAAGTGCGGCGATATCGGGCATTGCGTACGCAACGACCTTGACGTCATCTTTAAAACTGGCAAAGCTAACGCGCGGCAGGCGTATTCACTGGGGCGCGTGTGACGAGGGAGGGGGCCCTTTCGCCCCCGCGTTGCCGCCCCTGACGCTGCTCCATGACGACTCAGCTACTGGGGGTAGCAGGCACATGACCAAGAACACGCGGGTTCGCGTCGCGCGGATAGCGGCCGGAGCGGTGATCGCCGCCGGCGCGTCCCTGACCGCCGCGGGGGCGGCCCAGGCCGTCGGTTTCGACTCCAACGAGAGCAAGACCAACACGGTCCTCGACGACCCCTGCATCCCGGGTACGCCGCTGTGCGACACCACGGGTGGCCAGACGACGGGTTCGACCACGGACGGTACGACGGGTTCCACCACCGACGGCACCACCGGTTCGACCACGGCCGGCACGACGGGCTCGACCACCTCGGGCACCACGGGTTCGACCACGGACGGTACGACGGGTTCCACCACCGACGGCACCACCGGCTCGACCACGGCCGGCACGACCGGTTCGACCACCGCGGGCACCACGGGTTCCACCACCGCGGGCACCACGGGCTCGACCACGGCCGGCACCACGGGTTCCACCACCGCGGGCACGACGGGCTCGACGACGGCCGGCACCACGGGCTCGACCACTTCGGGCACCACCGGTTCGACCACGGCCGGCACGACCGGTTCGACCACCGCGGGCACGACGGGCTCGACCACCTCGGGCACCACCGGCTCGACCACCTCGGGCACCACGGGCTCCACCGGCTCGACGGGCTCCACCGGGTCGACCGGCAGCACGGGCAGCACGGGCTCCACCGGCAGCACCGGTTCCACGGGCTCGACCGGGACCACGGGCACCACCGGCACCTCCGGCAACACCGGCACCAACCCCGACACCGTCGGGTCGCAGCCGGTCGAGCAGGGTCAGCAGAAGGAGGAGCTCGCCGCCACCGGTGCGGGCGGGACCACCTTCCTGCTGATCGGCGCCGCGACCATGATCGCGGGTGGCGTGGGCTTCCGCCTCATGCCGCGTCTGGTCAACGGGCGTAACGTCGCGTAATCGGCGACCGGAACACCACAGGGCCCCGGGTGCGCTCATGCACCCGGGGCCCTGTGTCGTACAGCGTGCGGACCGCCGCTCAGACGGTCTGGTGAGCCAGCAGCGCCAGGGCGCCCACCAGCACGATCAGCAAGGTGATCAGGGCGACGGGGCTGAGCGCCCCCCACTGGTTCTCCTGCTGCAGGCGCTCCCGGTTCGCTCGGCAGACGCGGCAGCGGCCCTCACTCACGGGCGCCGCGCAGTTGGCGCACACCAATCTGTCATAGGTCATGCGCTCTCCTCCTCCCGCGCGGCGGAGCCGGCGCATACAGCAGTCAAACCGCTCTCTCTCCGCTCAACGCACAGGGAAACGCAACCGTTCCCCCTCCCACTGTGCCAGCTCCCGCGCGTTTCGGCGCGCCCCGTCTGATTCATCCCGGTCCCGACCGCGCAACCCAAGGGACATAAGGGGCATCCCAGGACGTGGCCTGCGCGGGCTCGTCCCGTTCGCGTAAGGTCACGCACACCTATACTCCCGGCCGACCCGTGGTGCACCCGTGATCCGATTCGACAATGTCTCCAAGACCTATCCCAAGCAGAACCGCCCAGCCCTGCGGGAAGTCTCCCTCGACATCGAGAAGGGTGAGTTCGTCTTCCTCGTCGGCTCGTCCGGTTCCGGGAAGTCGACCTTTCTGCGGCTGATCCTGCGTGAAGAGCGCGCCAGCCAGGGCCAGGTGCACGTCCTGGGCAAGGACCTCGCCCGGCTCTCCAACTGGAAGGTGCCGCACATGCGGCGTCAACTGGGCACGGTCTTCCAGGACTTCAGGCTGCTGCCCAACAAGACCGTCGCGGAGAACGTGGCGTTCGCCCAGGAGGTCATCGGCAAACCGCGCGGGGAGATCCGCAAGGCGGTGCCCCAGGTGCTCGACCTCGTCGGGCTCGGTGGCAAGGAGGACCGCAGGCCCGGTGAGCTCTCCGGTGGTGAGCAGCAGCGCGTGGCCATCGCCCGCGCCTTCGTCAACCGGCCCATGCTGCTGATCGCGGACGAGCCGACCGGCAACCTCGACCCGCAGACCTCGGTCGGCATCATGAAGCTGCTCGACCGGATCAACCGGACGGGCACCACCGTCGTCATGGCGACCCATGACCAGAACATCGTCGACCAGATGCGCAAGCGCGTCATCGAGCTGGAGTCCGGCCGTCTCGTACGGGACCAGGCGCGCGGCGTCTACGGCTACCAGCACTGAGCGCCGCAGAGCACTCGTCGAGCACTGAAAGGCTGAAATCGTCGCCATGCGCGCCCAGTTCGTACTCTCGGAGATCGGGGTCGGTCTCCGTCGCAACCTGACCATGACGATCGCCGTCGTGGTCTCCGTCGCCCTCTCGCTCGCCCTGTTCGGCGGTTCGCTGTTGATGCGCGACCAGGTCAACAACATGAAGGGCTACTGGTACGACAAGGTCAACGTCTCCATCTTCCTCTGCAACAAGGCGGACGCCGAGAGCGTCGCCAAGTGCTCCAAGGGCGCGGTGACGGCCCAGCAGAAGAAGGACATCGAGGCCGACCTCAAGAAGCTGGACGTCGTGCAGACGGTGTCGTACGAGTCGGCCGACGAGGCGTTCAAGCACTACAAGGAGCAGTTCGGCAGCTCCCCGATGGCCGGCTCCATCACGCCGGACCAGATGCAGGAGTCCTTCCGGGTCAAGCTCAAGGACCCCGAGAAGTTCGCGGTGGTCGCGACCGCCTTCGCGGGCCGGGACGGCGTCCAGTCCGTCCAGGACCAGAAGGGCATCCTGGAGAACCTGTTCGGGCTGCTCAACGGCATGAACATGGCGGCGATCCTGGTCATGCTCGTGATGCTGATCGTGGCGCTGATGCTGATCGTCAACACGGTGCGCGTCTCCGCGTTCAGCAGGCGGCGCGAGACCGGGATCATGCGCCTGGTCGGTGCCTCGAGCTTCTACATCCAGGCGCCGTTCATCATGGAGGCCGCCTTCGCGGGGCTGCTCGGCGGGGTGGCCGCCGCGGGCTTCCTGGTCGTCGGCCGCTACTTCATGATCGACCACGGGCTCGATCTGGCGCACAAGCTCAACCTGATCAACTTCATCGGCTGGGACGCGGTCCTGGCGAAGCTGCCGCTGGTGCTCGCGGCCAGCGTTCTGATGCCCTCGCTCGCGGCGTTCTTCGCGCTGCGCAAGTACCTCAAGGTCTGACCCCCGCGTGTGACGCACGCCCCGGGCGCCGTAGGATCAACAGCCCCTGCGGCGCCTTTGCCGTGTCCTAGACTCGGCGCCATGTCCGGCCCAGACCTCTGTCCCGGGCCCCGCGCCGTGCGCCGCGGGGCCGCTCTGAGCTTGGTCTTCGCGAGCGTTCTTCTCACCGCCGCCGCCACCGACTGCCTGCCGCGCGCCGCGCAGCCGCCCGCCTCCCCGGGGGCCGGCCCGGTCGCCTCCGCCGCGCTCGACCCGCGCGAGGGCCACACGACCCGGGGCGGCGACCGCACCGCCGACGACGTGCGGCGCGCGGCGGCCGAGGCCGAGGCGGACGGCAAGTCCGGCAGCCGGGCCGCCGAGGAGGCCGTGGGCCGCAGCGGGGACCGCTGGGGCGCGGTGTACGACAAGACGCAGTACGAGCAGTACGCGGACGCCCTCGACGGCCGCTACACCGGCGTCGGCCTGTGGGTCGCCCGCACCGCCGACGGCCGTACCCAGGTGGCCCGGGTCCAGGCCGGCGGCCCGGCCGCCCGGGCGGGCATCGCGCCGGGGGACGTCCTGCGCAGCATCGACGGCTGGTCCACCGAGGGCCGGCCCGTCACCGACGTGGTGGCCCGGCTGCGCGGCGACGCGGCGGGGAGCGCGGTGGTCCTCGGGCTCGGCCGCGGCCCGCGCACCTGGACCCGGACGCTCGACCGGGCGGTCCTCGACACCGAGAGCGTCTCCGTGCGCGCCCTCTCCGACCGGGTCGTGATGATCAAGGTGGCGGCCTTCACCAAGGGGACGGGCGAGCAGGTGCGCAGCGCGGTCCGCCGGGCCCCCAGGGGTGCCGGGATCCTGCTGGACCTGCGGGGCAACAGCGGCGGCCTGGTCGGCGAGGCCGTCACCGCCGCCTCCGCGTTCCTGCCGGGCGGCCTGGTGGCCACGTACGACGTGCACGGCAAGCAGCAGGCGCTCTACGCGAAGGGCGGCGGCGACGGCACGCGCCCCCTGGTCGTGGTGGTCGACGGCGGCACCATGAGCGCGGCCGAGCTGCTCACCGGCGCGCTCCAGGACCGGGGCCGCGCCGTCACCGTCGGCTCGCGCACCTTCGGCAAGGGCTCGGTCCAGATGCCCACCGGCCTCGCGGGCGGCGCGGTCGCGGAGCTCACCGTCGGCCACTACCGCACTCCTTCGGGCCACGGCCTGGACGGCACCGGGATCACCCCGGACCTGCCGGTCACCGACCGCCCCCTGGAACACGCCGAGACGGTGCTGAGCGGTCTTGGCGGCACGTCGTAAACCTGTTGCGCCGGGGTGCGAAAATGGCCGCACTATGGCTAAGAACACGGGCAAGGACAAAGAGAAGGACAGCAAGCGCAAGCTGGTCGCGCAGAACAAGAAGGCACGGCACGACTACCTCATCATCGACACCTACGAGTGCGGTCTCGTGCTCACCGGTACCGAGGTGAAGTCGCTGCGCCAGGGGCGCGCCTCGCTGGTCGACGGGTTCGTCCAGATCGACGGCGGCGAGGCCTGGCTGCACAACGTGCACGTGCCGGAGTACGCGCAGGGCACGTGGACCAACCACAGCGCGCGGCGCAAGCGCAAGCTGTTGCTGCACCGGGTCGAGATCGACAAGCTGGAGTCGAAGTCCAACGAGTCGGGTCACACGATCGTGCCCCTCGCGCTGTACTTCAAGGACGGCCGGGCGAAGATCGAGATCGCGCTCGCCAAGGGCAAGAAGGAGTACGACAAGCGCCAGACGCTGCGCGAGAAGCAGGACCGCCGCGAGACGGACCGGGCGATCTCCGCGGTCAAGCGCAAGGAGCGGGCGAGCCTGCGCTAGACGGCTCCGGCCCGCGCGGAATGGGCTGGCACCCTCGGGCGTTGGTCACGTACGATGGCACTGCACCTCAGCGAAGGTGCGGCACCACCTTGAAAAAACAACATGGGGATGATCGGTTTCGACAGCGGATGTCGAAGCAGGGGAAGCGTGTCGAGGAAGCGGCAATGATCTCGTAAACCATATGTCGCAAACAATAATCGCCAACACCAAGCGCGATTCCTTCGCCCTCGCTGCCTAAGTAGCGACTTGCGAAGTGTCAGCCCGGGGCTGTTCCCGACCCGGATCCTGGCATCAGCTAGGGAACTAAACTTCTAGGCCCGGTCACGGGACCTGGAAGGAAATCAAACAGTGACTGGGCCCGTCGGCGACTTGTTCGCGTGATTGCCGGGGCCGAGAAAATCGCAGCGAACTGCACACGGAGAAGCCCTGTTTTTGCACCGTTGGACGCGGGTTCGATTCCCGCCATCTCCACCGTCGAGGAGATCCGGACCTCCGGATCGACTCAACCCCATGTGGGCACGGGCCCGGTCGCTTTCGAGCGGCCGGGCCTTTGTCGTACCCGGGCGCCGGACCGGGGTGCCCGGTGCCGGTCCGCCGGTCCGTGGGGGTCAGGCGACCGGCTGGCCGGTCAGCATGCCGAGGAGCTGGTCCATCTCGTTGCGCCAGATGCGGTGCACGTTCATGCGGGTCGGCTTGGGCTGCCCGGGCAGCTGGCAGCGGAACGAGCTCCACAGGGTGTTGCGGCGGACGTCGCTGATCATCTGCATCGCCTCGTGCGGCGGGATCGCGACGACGAGCTCCTGCGGCCGGTTGCTCAGCCGGCTGGCCCGGTGCAGCAGCACGGCCTGCTGGGTCACGGTGATGAAGTAGTACGTCAGGAAGGCCTGGCCTATGACACCGAACATGCTCATCAGCCAGACGCTCGGGCCGGCTATCGCCTGGATCGTCACGAGCGGCCGGTCCTGCGGATTGGCCTGGGCGATCGCCTCGGCGACCTGCTGCTGAATCGTCGACTTCTTCATGGCCATGGGGATGGGCCTTTCCTGGAACGCGGTCATGCGCAAAAGCGGAGGGGGACGTCCCGCTTATCGGCGGGGCGGTGCAGCGTACCGCCCGTGCACGGCGGCGCTCACCACCAGGGCCACGGCCGCCGAGCAGACCGGTACCAAGTAGCCCATCTCCGCGCCCACTTGCTCGATGACCTGGCCGCCGAGCGCCGAGCCGGCCGCGATCCCGCCGAGGATCGCGGTCACCGCGAGGGTCATGCCCTCGTTCAACTGGCCCCGGGGCGTGCGGTGCTGGACCAGCGTCATGCCGGTGACCATGGTGGGCGCGGTCGCGGCGCCCGCGAGGAGCAGGGCCACGGCGAGCGCGGCGAGCGAGTCCGTCGCCCGCGCCGCGAGCAGCGGAAGCCCCATCAGGACGGCCATCGCGGCGACACAGCCCACCAGGCGCCGGGAGACCCGGGAGGCCGGGCGCACCGATCCGTACACGAGCCCGGACGCACAGGAGCCGGCGGCCTGGAGCGCCAGGAGCGCGCCGGCCGCCGGGCGGTGGCCGAGCCCGTCCGCGTACGCGATGGTCACGACCTCCAGGGAGCCGAACACCGCGCCGGTCGCCAGGAACACGGCGAGCAAGGGTGCGAACCCCCGTTCCCGCACAGGGGACTTGGCTGTCGCCGTACGGGGTGCGACGGGCGGTTCGGTCGCGCGCTGGGCCGCGAAGAGCAGGACCCCGCCCATCAGCAGGACCGCGCCCGTCAGCGTGCCGGCCTCGGGGAAGAGGGACGAGCACAGGAACGCGGCGGCCACCGGGCCGAGCATGAAGCAGAGTTCGTCGGCGGCCTGCTCGAAGGCGTTCGCGGTGTGCAGGGCCGCCGGATCACGACGGTGGAGGTGGGCCCAGCGGGCGCGGGACATCCCGCCCGTGTTGGGGGTGGTGGCGGTCGCCGCGTAGGAGGCGAACAGGGTCCAGTCCGGGGCGCCGCGGTGGACGCACAGGAGCAGCGAGAGCGAGCCGAGCACCGCGACGGCTGTCGCGGGCACGGCGATCCTGGCCTGGCCGTACCGGTCGACGAGGCGGGCGGTCCACGGCGCGACGAGCGCGGTCGCGGCGAGCCCGGTGGCGGTGACCGCGCCCGCGAGGGCGTACGAGCCGCGCGCGCCGGAGATCATGAGCACGGCGCTGACACCGAACATGCCCATGGGCAGTCGCGCGACGAGGTTGCCCAGCGTGAAGGCGCGGGCGCCGGGCGCGCGGAAGAGGCGTATGTACGGATTCGCTCGCCGGGCGAGCGCGGTCGTCTGCGGCATGGGCCGATCCTTCAGGGGGCCGCACGGCGGGGTCCAACACCTGATCAGCGCCCATTCACCCCCTCTTGTTGTGAACGCCCGTGCTGTTGTTGACTGCCGCTCGTGCCCCATGACACCGACCCCCGGCTGCTGCGCGCCTTCGCCGCGGTCGCGCAGGAGCTCCACTTCACCCGCGCGGCCGCCCGGCTCTACGTCGCCCAGCAGGCCCTCAGCCGCGACATCCGGCGCCTGGAGCGGGAGTTGGGCACGGAGCTGTTCGTGCGGACCACCCGCGCCGTGACGCTCACCGCGGAGGGGGCCAGGCTGCTGCCGCACGCCCGCGCGGTGCTCGCCGCGCACGACGAATGGCAGGCCGCACGTGCGGGCGGGGACGGCGGGCGCCCGCTGCTCGTCGACATCTCGGCGCCCGTCGGCACCGGGGCACGGGTGCTGGCCCGGGCCCGCGCCCAGGCGCCCGGCGTCGAGTTCGTGGCCCGGTTCATCAGCGGACTCACCGGGGCCGCCGCCGAGATCCTGGCCGGGCGGCTCGACGTGTCGTTCGGCCGGGTGGCCGGGCTCGACCCCGCGGTGCTCGCGGGCCTCGCCCACCAGCCGGTGCGCTTCGAGCGGATGGCGGTGCTCCTGGACGCGGGCCACCGGCTCGCGGGCCTGGCCGAGGTGCCGCTCGACGCGCTGGCCGGCGAGACGCTCTACGCAGCGGCGGGAAATCCGGCCACCGCCGAGTGGACCGACCTGGCCGAGCGGCTCTTCGCCGGGCGCGGTATCCGGACGGCGGCGCCGTTCCCGGAGATCGCGGGCGAGGAGGAGTTCGTCCGGGTGGTGCGGGGGCGGGGCTGGTCGGTCCTGGCCAGCACCGAGTTCATGGACGTGCCCGGCATGGTGGTGCGCCCGCTGACCGGGCCGGTACCGCTGGCGCCGGTGTCCCTGGTGTGGCGCAAGGGGCTCGCGCATCCCGGCGTACGGGTCCTGCGTACGGTCGCGAGCGCGGCGGGAGCGGCGGGCGGATGGCTGGAAAAGCCTCCCGGGAGCTGGTTGCCCGAGCCCGACATGTCCCTGATGTTGGTCGATGCCCCACATGTGGCCCGTGTGAAGACAACATCACGTGATACGTGAACACATGTCCACAGCTGGGTGCGCTACATTCATCGCCCGGGTGCGGCGGGATAGTGGGGGCGCTCGGAACGGGTGGGATTTCCCCGTTCCGGATGTGGTGCCCGGGAGTCGTGCGCGCAACCCGCGAATCACCTCAGGGAGTGCGTACGAACATGGACAGTCGGATAACCAGCGGACCGGGCGGACAGCCCCGTTCCGGCCAGTCGGCGGATCGCCGGCCCTCGCACGACGTGACGATGCAACTCAGCGTCCTCACGCCGGATCTACTTGAAGCCGCGCCGGCCGAGCGGCCCGTGGCCGTCAAGCCCGAGCCCGCGGACCGGACCCCGCTCGACACCGCCCCGCTCAACAGGCCCCCGCTCGACAAGACCTCGCGCACCAGGCCCTCGCTCGACAAGACCCGGCTCAACCGGCCCGAGCGGCTGGAGCAGCCGGTGGCCGCCGGCTCCGCGCCGGACCCGCGGTCCGCCGCCGCGCGGCCCGAGCCCGTGGAGTGGACCGCCACCCAGGAGGTCCCGGTCTTCAACCCGCTGCCGGCCATCCCGTCCCAGCAGGGCCACGACCGGCCCGTGTTCGTGGACGCGAGCGGCCGGCGCGGCAAGAACCTGCGCCGGCTCGGCTGGCTCTGCGGGCTCGCCGCCACCGGCTTCGCCGTGGCACTCGTCGGCTCGCTGCTCGGCGGGAACTCCCGGGCCCCCGGCCTGAACCTCCCCGACGGCAGCAAGGCCGACGCCGTGACCGCCCCGCCGCAGGCGACCGCCCCGCAGGTTCCCCAGGCCCCGCGGCCCAAGGCGTCCCCCAAGAAGGCCGTCGCCCCCACGCACAGCGGGTCCAGGGCGCCTTCGCCCAAGACCTCGAAGTCCGCCGCCAAGACCAGCCGCAGCGCCACTCCCGTCTCCGGGCACAGCCCCGCGAACACCAAGGTCTCCCCGCGCCCCGGCACCTCGAAGAAGCCGGCCGCCGGCACGGTCAGCCCCTCCGGCGGCAAGACCGGCGCCTGACCACCGCCCGCCGGCCCGGCCACCGCACCGCGGCCCGGGCGGCCCCACGACCACCCCTGATCCCGGTCCGCCCGCAGTGGCCCGGTCAGCGGCCCCTGAGCACCAACCCCGTACGGCCTCCCCGGCGTACCGGCCCGAAGGCGTAACGACACCTGCCATGAGAACCACCAAGGCCACGCCGCGGCCGACGCGGCGCAAGCGGCTGCCCATGCGGTACCTGCTGCCGCTGCTCCTGCTGGTCGCGCTCGTCGCGATGCTGATGCTGCGCGGCTATGTGCACAGCGAGATCTCCGCGGACCACCGCGTCCGCGACCCCGCGCCCACCGACCGGGTCCCCGAGAAGATCATCGACGGCGGCCCGGTCATCGACGCGCGCACCCCCGGCAAGCCGGTCAGCCTCAAGATCCCGGACCACAAGATCGTCATCACCTTCGACGACGGCCCGGACCCCACCTGGACCCCCAAGGTCCTGGACGAGCTGAAGAAGTACCACGCGCACGCCGTCTTCTTCGTCACCGGCACCAACGCCTCGCGCTACCCGGACCTGATCAAGCGGATGGTCGCCGAGGGCCACGAGGTGGGCCTGCACACCTTCAACCACCCCGATCTCTCCTACCAGTCGAAGTCGCGCATCGACCGCGAGCTCTCGGAGAACCAGCTCGCGCTCGCGGGCGCGGCCGGGGTGCACAGCTCCCTGTTCCGGCCGCCGTACTCCTCCTTCGCCGACGCCATGGACAACGACACCTGGCCGATCGTCCAGTACGTCGGCAGCAAGGGCTACGTCGTGGCGCTCGACTCCACGGACAGCGAGGACTGGCAGCGCCCGGGCGTCAAGAAGATCATCCACAACGCGACGCCGGAGGACGACAAGGGCGCCATCGTGCTGATGCACGACTTCGGCGGCGACCGCTCGCAGACCGTGGCCGCGCTCGACAAGTTCCTGCCGGACATGCAGGAGTCGGGCTACACCTTCGTCAACCTCACCACCGCACTCGGCGCGCCCAGCGCGCTGACCCCGGTCAGCGGCATGGACCTGTGGAAGGGTCAGGCGTTCGTCGGTGCCGTCCAGGTCGCCGAGCACACCACCGACTTCCTGGTCGTCGGGCTCGCCGCCATCGGCGTGCTCGTCTTCGCCCGCTTCGGCCTGATGCTGGTGCTCTCCTTCGTGCACGCCCGCAAGGTGCGCGGGAAGGACTTCCAGTGGGGGCCGCCGGTCACCGAACCGGTCTCGGTGCTCGTGCCCGCGTACAACGAACGCGAATGCATCGCCAACACCATCCGCTCGCTCATGGCGAGCGACCACCCCATCGAAGTGATCGTCATCGACGACGGTTCGAGCGACGGCACCGCCGACATCGTCGAGGCGCTCGGCCACCCCAACGTCCGCGTGGTGCGCCAGGAGAACGCGGGCAAGCCCGCCGCCCTCAACAACGGCATCGCACACGCCCGTTACGAGCTCGTCGTGATGATGGACGGCGACACCGTCTTCGAGCCCGGCACCGTCCGCGAACTCGTGCAGCCCTTCGGCAGCACCCGCGTCGGCGCCGTGGCAGGCAACGCCAAGGTCGGCAACCGGGACTCCCTCATCGGCGCCTGGCAGCACATCGAGTACGTGATGGGCTTCAACCTCGACCGCCGCATGTACGACCTGATGGGCATCATGCCCACCATCCCCGGCGCGGTCGGCGCCTTCCGCCGCCAGGCCCTGGAGCGGGTCGGCGGCATGAGCGAGGACACCCTCGCCGAGGACACCGACATCACCATGGCCATCCACCGCGACGGCTGGCGCGTGGTCTACGCCGAGAACGCGCGCGCCTGGACCGAGGCCCCCGAGTCCGTCCAGCAGCTCTGGTCGCAGCGTTACCGCTGGTCGTACGGCACCATGCAGGCGATCTGGAAGCACCGCGGCGCCGTCACGGACCGCGGCGCCTCGGGCCGCTTCGGCCGGCTCGGCCTGCCGCTCGTCGCCCTGTTCATGGTGGTGGCCCCGCTGCTCGCCCCGCTCATCGACATCTTCCTGCTCTACGGGATCGTGTTCGGCAAGACCGAGCAGACCATCGTGGCCTGGCTCGTGGTCCTCGCCATCCAGGCGGTGTGCGCGGCCTATGCCTTCCGGCTCGACAAGGAACGGCTGACCCATCTGCTGTCCCTGCCCCTGCAACAGGTGCTGTACCGGCAGTTGATGTACGTCGTGCTGCTCCAGTCCTGGATCACGGCCGTCACCGGCGGCCGGCTGCGCTGGCAGAAGCTGCGCCGCACCGGCGCCGTCGAGGCCCCCGGCAACCCGGCCGAACGGAAGGCCGCCGCATGACCTCGTACGTGGAGGTGCCCGAGGCGGCGGCCACGCCCCCCGCCCCGGCACCCCGGCCGCCCGCGCGCGACCGGTACTTCGACTTCCTGCGCGGCCTCGCCCTGTTCCGGGTGGTGCTCTACCACCTGATGGGCTGGGCCTGGCTGCCGCTCGCCTTCCCCTCCATGGGCGTGATGTTCGCGCTGGCCGGCAATCTGATGGCCCGCTCCCTCAAGCGGCCCGCCGTCCAGGTCGTGCGGGGCCGGCTGCGCCGTCTGCTGCCGCCGATGTGGCTGCTGGGCGCGGTCGGCGTCACCGGCATGCTGGCCCAGGGCTGGGGCCCCGACGCCGACGGGCACCCGGCCTGGTGGTGGGGGCACCTGCTGTTCTGGGTGGTCCCGCTCAGCGATCCGCCGTACGCGGCCGACCTGCCCGGCATCCACCACGTCCTGGGCGACAACTGGGGCGCCAACCTCGCCGAACCGCTCTGGTACCTGCGCGCCTATCTGTGGTTCGTGCTGCTTTCGCCGCTCTTCAAGGCGCTGCTGCGGCGGCTGCCTTGGCCGACGGTCTTCGCGCCGGTCGCGCTCTCGGCGCTGCTGGAGTTCGCCGACCTCGGGCTGCCCGAGCGGATCGACTCCGCGCTCACCGACTTCGCCACCTTCGGCGCCTGCTGGATCCTCGGCATGGCCCACCAGGCGGGCCTGCTGCGGAAGTTGCCCGGCTACCTGGTGCCCTCGCTCGCCCCGATCGTCATGGCCGCGGGCTTCTGGTGGGCGGTGCACGGCGGGTTCTCCCTGTTCGGCGACACCGAGCTCGACGCGATCCCGCTCGCCCAGACCCTGTGGTCGCTCGGCGCGGTGTTCCTGCTGCTGCACATCAGCCCGTCCTGGGCCACCTGGCCGGCCCCGCTGCGCCGCTGGGACCGGCTGATCACCCTGCTCAACTCGCGGGCCGTCACGATCTACCTCTGGCACAACCTGTGCATCCTGGTGGCCGCCACGGTCTGGGACGACCTGTGGAGCATCGACGCGCTGGCCGGCGCGGGCAGGTTCCTCGACAGCTCCTGGCCGGTCCTCCTGGTGACCTGGCTCCTCATCGGGCTGTGCGTGCTGTGCTTCGGCTGGGTCGAGGACGTGGCGGCCAAGCGCCGGCCGCGGCTCTGGCCCTCCTGACGGCGGCGCCGGTGGCGGCGGTCTCACCGCCGCCACCGACGCCGCGTGAAGACAAGGTTGCACCTCGGTCATCCGGCGGCACGCGGCCGAAACCCGCCTTCTCTACGATCACGTCCACCAGTGGCGACGCGACCGTGGAGGCACGATGGCCGGCAAGTGGATCGAGCGGTGGGACCCGGAGGACGAGGTCTTCTGGCGGGAGACCGGCCGGCGCGTCGCCCGGCGCAACCTCTTCCTGTCCGTGTTCTGCGAACACGTCGGCTTCTCCATATGGAGCCTGTGGTCGGTGATGGTGCTCTTCATGGGCCCCGGCTACGGGGTCGACGCCGCGGGCAAGTTCGTCCTCATCTCGGTGGCCACCTTCGTCGGCGCGCTGGTCCGCATCCCGTACAGCTTCGCCGTCGCCCGCTTCGGCGGACGCAACTGGAGCGTGTTCAGCGCGCTGCTGCTCCTCGTGCCCGCGGGCGCCGCCTGGTTCGCGATGCAGCCCGGCACCTCGTACACCACCTTCCTCGTGGTCGCCGCGGTCGCCGGGGTGGGCGGCGGCAACTTCGCCTCCTCGATGACCAACATCAACGCCTTCTTCCCGCTCCGCGAGAAGGGCTGGGCGCTCGGTCTCAACGCGGGCGGCGGCAACATCGGGGTGCCGGTCGTGCAGTTGGTCGGGCTCCTCGTCATCGCGACCGCGGGCGCCGCCCACCCGCGCCTCGTGCTCGCCGTCTACCTGCCCCTGGTGGTCCTCGCCGGGCTCGGGGCCGCGCTCGGCATGGACAACCTGGCGCCGGTGCGCGACGACACCGGTGGGGCACGGGAGGCGGTGCGCGAGGCGCACACCTGGATCATGGCGCTGCTCTACGTCGGCACGTTCGGCTCGTTCATCGGCTACAGCTTCGCCTTCGGCCTGGTCCTGCAGACGCAGTTCGGACGGACCCCGCTGCAGGCCGCCTCGCTCACCTTCATCGGCCCGCTGCTCGGCTCGCTGATCCGGCCGGTCGGCGGCCGTCTCGCCGACCGCTTCGGCGGCGCCCGCATCACCTGGTGGAACTTCGCCGCGATGGCCGCCGCGACCGGCATCGTCCTGTACGCCTCGCACCAGCGCTCGCTGGCGGTCTTCCTCACCGGCTTCATCGCCCTGTTCGTGCTCAGCGGCCTCGGCAACGGCTCCACGTACAAGATGATCCCCGCCATCTTCCAGGCCAAGGCGCTGGCCCGGGGCCTGACGGGGGAGGCGGCGGCGGCCTACGGGCGGCGCCTGTCGGGGGCGGCCATGGGCCTGGTCGGGGCGGTCGGCGGTCTCGGCGGGCTCGCCATCAACCTCGCCTTCCGGCAGTCCTTCCAGACCACCGGTACCGGCACCACCGCCTTCCTCGCCTTCCTCGCCGGTTACGCGGTGTGCTTCACGGTCACCTGGGCGGTATACGTCCGCACCCCCGCCCCGGCCCCGGGCGCCGCCGCACCCGCGCCCGCCTGCGCGAAGGTGTGATCCTTGCCGGGGCGGCACGGCGTAACACCGGGGAAACCACGGTGAACCCCGGGTGTCATGCCGCCTTGGCAGTCTCGGACGTCCCCGCACCACCTGGAGAGTCATGTCCGCAGAACCAGAAGTGGCCCCGCCGCACGGGCCGCTCGCCGGGTTCACCGTCGGGATCACCGCCGCCCGCCGGGCCGACGAGCTCGCGACGCTGCTCACCCGCCGCGGGGCCGCCGTCCTGCACGCGCCCGCGCTGCGGATCGTCCCGCTCGCCGACGACAGCGAACTCCTCGCCGCCACCGGGGAGTTGATCGACCGGGCGCCCGACACGGTGGTCGCCACCACCGCCATCGGGTTCCGCGGCTGGATCGAGGCGGCCGACGGCTGGGGAATGGGGGACGCCCTCCTGACCACCCTCAAGGGCGTCGAACTCCTCGCCCGCGGGCCCAAGGTCAAGGGCGCGGTACGGGCCGCCGGGCTCACCGAGCGGTGGTCGCCGTCCTCCGAGTCCCTGGCCGAGGTCCTGGAGCGGCTGCTCGCCGAGGGCGTCGAAGGCCGGCGCATCGCGGTCCAACTGCACGGCGAACCCCTGCCCGGCTTCGTGGAATCCCTGCGGGCCGGCGGGGCCGAGGTGGTCGGGGTGCCGGTCTACCGCTGGCTGCCGCCGCAGGACCTCGCGCCGCTCGACCGGCTCCTGGACGCGACCGTCGCGCACGGCGTGGACGCGCTGACCTTCACCAGCGCCCCCGCCGCGGCCTCCCTGCTCGGGCGCGCCGAGGAGCGCGGGATGCTCGCCGAGCTGCTCACCGCCCTGCGCGACGACGTGCCGGCGGTCTGCGTCGGGCCGGTCACCGCGCTGCCGCTCCAGGCGCGCGGGGTGCCCACCCTCACGCCCGAACGCTTCCGGCTCGGCCCGCTCGTGCAGCTCCTGTGCACCGAACTCCCGTCCCGCGCGCGGGTGTTGCCGCTCGCCGGGCGCCAGGTGGAGATCCGCGGCCAGGCCGTCCTCGTGGACGGCGAGCTGAAGTCCGTACCCCCCGCGGGCATGGCCCTCCTGCGCGCACTGGCCCGCCAGCCCGGCTGGGTGGTGCCCCGCGCCGAACTGCTGCGCGCGCTCCCGGGCTCGGGCAGCGACGAACACGCCGTGGAGACCGCGATGGCCCGGCTGCGCACGGCCGTCGGCGAACCCCGCGTCATCCAGACCGTGGTCAAACGCGGCTACCGCCTCGCCCTCGACCCGGCCGTGGACGCGAAGTACGCGGACGACTGAGCCGCCCGCCCCATCGCTACCGTACGTCCATGACGACCCTGCGCCCCGCCGAGCTGTCCGACGCCCCCGCCCTGGCCGCCGCCCTGGTGCGCAACCGGGAGCACATGCGGCCCTGGGAGCCCTGGCGGCCCGAGTCCTTCTACACCGTCGCGGGTCAGGAGGAGCGGCTCGCGGACCCGGACGCCCGGCGCTGGCTGTGCTGCGACGAGGGGCGGGTGGTCGGGCAGTTCGTCCTGACCGGCATCGTGCTCGGGCCGCTGTGCAGCGCGAACCTCGGGTACTGGGTCGACGCGGAGTACACCGGGCGCGGGCTCGCCACCCGCAGCGTCGAGGAGATCTGCCGCACCGGGCTCGACGAGCTCGGGCTGCACCGGATCGAGGCGGGCACCGTGCTGCACAACCACGCCTCCCAACGGGTGCTCACCAAGGCCGGGTTCGAGGAGTTCGGCGTCGCGCCGCGCTTCCTGCACATCGACGGCGCGTGGCGCGACCACCGGCTCTTCCAGCGGATCCTGCACGACGGTCCGCCCCCGGGGGTGCCCGGCCGGTAGGAGGGCTATCGGGGGCGGCCCCGGACGGGCACTCTGGGGGGAGGCACTCACCGGTAACCCCTAGGCGGTGACAGGCGCATGGTGCGGTTCGACTCCGGGCGGATCTGTCTGGATCTGGTGGCGACCGGGGCGCAGGGCCACGAACAGCTGGGCAGCGTCGCGGAGTTGGTGCGCTGGCTGCGCGGAGCCGGGCTTCTGCCGCGCGGCCCCGAGCCGCTCGGCGCCGAACCTCCCGGCGCCGGTCCGGCCGGTGCGGACTGGTGCGACTGGCCCGCCCGGTTCGTCGAACTGCGGTCCTGTGTGGCCCAGTTGGTGTACGCCGAACTCGGCGGCCCCGCCGACGGCGCCCCGGCCGCCCTCGACCGGATCAACGCGCTCGCCGCCGCCGCGCCCCCGGGCGTCCGCGCGATCCGTGGCGCCGACGGCGGGCTCGTGCGCACCCTGAGCCGGGCCCCCGAGTGCGACGCGCTGCTCGCCGCCGTGGCCCGGGACGCGGTCGACCTGCTCACCGACCCCGAGGCCCGGGCCCGGCTGCGCCAGTGCGAGGGCGACAGCTGCCGGCTGCTCTACCTCGACACCTCGCGCGGACGGCGGCGGCGCTGGTGCTCCAGCGAGGTGTGCGGGAACCGCGAGCGGGTGGCCCGCCACCGGCGCCGCGTCGCCGCGCCCTGAGGCGTTCCGCGGCCGTCCGCCGAGAAAAGTCGCCGCGCTTTTGAATGGATCGCGTCAAGCACCCGTATGGAGGGACGACCGGTGCGCGCCCGCGCCCGGGATGGTCTCGACCTGGAGGTGCCGGTTGCGCAAGGATGCCGCCGTGGCCGATGACCGTCCGCGAGGGGCCAAGCACCGCTCCGTGCCCGACGAGGAGCTGATGCGCGCGCTGTACCGCGAACACGCGGGGCCGCTGCTCGGGTACGTCATGCGCCTGGTGGCCGGCGACCGCCAGCGGGCCGAGGACGTCGTGCAGGAGACGCTCATCCGCGCCTGGAAGAACGCCGGTCAGCTCAACCGGGCCACCGGTTCGGTCCGCCCCTGGCTGGTGACGGTCGCGCGCCGCATCGTCATCGACGGCCACCGCAGCCGGCAGGCCCGGCCGCAGGAGGTCGATCCGTCGCCGCTGGAGGTCATGCCCGCGGAGGACGAGATCGACAAGGCGTTGTGGCTGATGACCCTCTCCGATGCGCTCGACGACCTCACCCCGGCGCACCGGGAGGCCCTCGTCGAGACGTACTTCAAGGGACGTACCGTCAATGAGGCGGCCCAGGTGCTCGGCGTGCCCAGCGGGACCGTGCGGTCGCGGGTCTTCTACGCCCTGCGCTCCATGAAACTCGCACTGGAGGAACGGGGGGTGACGACATGACGCACGGGGACCACGCACCGGGCTCGCCGCACGAGGCCGTCGGCGCGTACGCGCTGGGCGTCCTGGACGACGCCGAGGCCACCGCCTTCGAGGAGCACCTCGCGGGCTGCGCGGCATGCGCCGCCGAACTCGACTCCCTGGCCGGCATGGAGCCGGTGCTGGCGGCTCTCAGGGAGTTCCCGGGACCCGCCGCCCAGCCGCTGCGCCCGCCCCCGCCCGATCTGTCCACGTCCCTGATCAACGAGGTGGCGGCCCAGCGCGCCCGGCGCAGGCGGCGCACCACGTACCTGGTCGCGGCCGCGGCGGCGCTGATCGTGGGCGGCCCGGCCGTCGCCGTGGTGGCGACCTCTTCGGGCACCGGCACCCATCAGAGCGCCGAGGCGCACCCCACCAGCCCGGCCGAGGACGCCTTCTTCAACCACATGACCCAGAAGGTCTCCGCCACCGACCCCGCCTCACAGGTCACCGCGACGGTCGGCACCGAGCCGAAGGCCTGGGGCACCCACACCGTCCTGGAGCTGAAGAACGTCAAGGGCCCGCTCAAGTGCAGCCTGATCGCGGTCGGCAAGAACGGCGAGCGGGAGACGGTCACGTCGTGGGCGGTGCCCGGCTGGGGGTACGGCATCAAGGACAGCCCGCACGAGTCGGCCCGCTACCCGCTGTACGTGCACGGCGGCACCGCGATGAACCACGACCAGATCGACCACTTCGAGGTCCGTACGTTCGACGGGAGGGCGCTGGTGGACGTCCCGGCCTGAGCCGCACGGCCGCACATGCGGCCCGACATGCGGTTCGCTGCCGAATCGTGGCCTGACATCGGGTCCCCCTTCGCGTACGGTTGACGGCTGCCCAATGCACGTCAGAAGGGGGCCTCGGTGGCCGCGCAGGATGCCGCTGTCGATTCCGCTGCCGGTACCTCCGAATCCGCTGTGGATTCGGTCCGGGAACGCGAAATCGCCGGTGAACAGCTCCACCTCGACCAGGTGTACCGCCGCCTGGAGGAGAAGATCCACGAGGCGGAGTTCCTGATGAACGACGCCGCCCAGCGCGGTCAGGTCGGTACGCCCGGCGCCCTCGCCGAACGCGACGCCCAGGTCTTCCGGGCGGGGGTCCATCTGAACCGGCTCAACAACGAGTTCGAGGACTTCCTCTTCGGCCGGATCGACCTGCTCCAGGGCGTGGACGGCAAGAAGGGCCCGGACGGCGCCTACACCTCGGTGGAGCCCGCCGAGGACGCGGTGCGGCCCGACGGCACGGCGGACATCGCCGAAACGCTGCACATCGGCCGCATCGGCGTCCTGGACTCCGACTACGCGCCGCTGGTCATCGACTGGCGGGCGCCGGCCGCGGCGCCCTTCTACCGCTCGACCCCGGTCGACCCCGGCCGCGTGGTGCGCCGCCGGGTGATCCGCTCCAAGGGCCGCAAGGTGCTGGGCGTCGAGGACGACCTGATGCGCCCCGAGCTGAAGGCCGCCCTGGACGGCGCCGAGCTGCCCGTGATCGGCGACGGCGCCCTGATGGCCGCGCTCGGCCAGGCCCGCAGCCACACGATGCGGGACATCGTCGCCTCGATCCAGGCCGAGCAGGACCTGGTGATCCGGGCGCCCGCCGCCTCGGTGACGTACGTGGAGGGCGGGCCCGGCACCGGCAAGACCGCGGTCGCCCTGCACCGCGCCGCCTACCTCCTCTACCAGGACCGGCGCCGCTACGCGGGCGGCATCCTGATCGTCTCGCCGACCCCGCTGCTGGTCGCGTACACCGAGGGCGTGCTGCCCTCGCTCGGCGAGGAGGGGCAGGTCGCGATCCGCGCGGTCGGCAACCTGGTGGACGGCGCCGAGGCCACCGCGTACGACGATCCCGCGGTCGCCCGCATCAAGGGCTCCTCGCGCATGCTCCACGTCCTGCGCAAGGCCGCCAGGGGCGCCCTGGAGGGGCCGGGGGAGCGGGGCCGGCGGTCCAGGGGCCGGGGCGGCGAGCAGCTCGCCCTCGGCGAGCAGGCGCCCGCGCCGCATCCCGCGCAGCGGCTGCGCGTGGTCGCGTTCGGCGCCCGGATCGAGCTGGAGGGCGAGGAGCTGCGGCGCATCCGCCAGACCGTGCTCGGCGGCACCGCGCCGGTCAACCTGCTGCGCCCGCGGGCCCGCAGACTGCTCCTGGACGCGCTGTGGGCGAAGTCGGGCGCGAGCGGGCGGCACACCGACCCCGAGCTCGCGGCCGAACTGCGCTCGTCCTTCGACGACGACATCGCCTCCGAGGACTCCTTCATCGCCTTCCTCGACGCCTGGTGGCCCGAGCTGACCCCGCGCGGGGTGCTGGCCGCGATGGCCGACGAGAAGCGCCTGGCGCGCTGGGCCCGCCGGGTCCTCAACCAGGGCGAGGTGCGCCGTCTGGCCCGCTCGCTCGCGCGCACCGCCGACGGCGCCCTCTCGGTGCACGACGTGGCGCTGCTCGACGAGCTGGAGACGCTGCTCGGCGCCCCGGCCCGGCCGAAGCGCAAGCGCGAGTACGACCCGCTGGACGCGCTGACCGGTCTCGAAGAGCTGATGCCGCACCGCGAGGAGACCCAGCGCGAACGCGCCGAGCGGCTCGCCCAGGAGCGCACCGAGTACGCCCACGTCATCGTCGACGAGGCCCAGGACCTCACGCCCATGCAGTGGCGGATGGTGGGCCGGCGCGGACGGACCGCCACCTGGACGGTCGTGGGCGACCCGGCGCAGTCCTCCTGGTCCGACCCGGACGAGGCGGCCGAGGCGCGCGACGAGGCGCTCGGCAGCCGCCCGCGCCGCCGCTTCGAGCTGACCGTCAACTACCGCAACCCGGCCGAGATCGCCGAACTGGCCGCCAGGATCCTGGCGTTGGCGATGCCCGGCATGAAGTCGCCGGCCGCCGTGCGCTCGACGGGCGTGGCGCCCCGGTTCGCGGTGGTGCGCGACGGCGACCTCGCCCGTTCGGTGCGCGAGGAGGCGGCGCTGCTGCTCGACCGGGTGGACGGCACGGTCGGCGTGGTCGTCGCCATGCGGCGCCGCGAACAGGCCGCGCGCTGGCTGGCGGACCTGGGGGACCGCGTGGTGGCGCTGGGCAGCCTGGAGGCCAAGGGGCTGGAGTACGACGCCACGGTGGTCGTGTCGCCGGCCGAGATCGCGGACGAGTCACCCGCCGGACTGCGGGTCCTGTACGTGGCCCTGACGCGGGCGACACAGCAGCTCACGGTCGTCTCGGGGGAACGGGACGAGCCCGACGCGGACGGGGTGCCGGACCTGTTGCGGGAATGAAGGGAAAGTCAACGCGCGATGCGGGGATCACTTGGCGGAGTGGTTTGTTAGCCTGGTTGTGGCACCGGCTCGATCCAAGCCCCCGGGCCCAACCTTAGTCGCTCAGAGCGACCACTTGCCGCGAGGCGAGCATGGCGGGCCGGTGTCATAGCGTGAGCGACAGGCCCACGTCATCTTCGGATGGCGTGGGCCTGTTGTCGTTGGTGTCGACCGCGGTCGTCGGCTGGGCGGGCGTCGTCGGCTGTTCGTGGGCGCCGTCGGCGGTCCCGCGCGCCCTTGGGTCTTCCGCCGGACCACCGCTTTCTCGTATGGTGGAAACAACTTTCCGAAAAGGCTCGCCCATTATCGGCTACCAGCCAGTAGGTGCGACCATCGGATGGCGCCGCCGCGCCACAGCCGGGGCGGCGCCTGCAACGAAGCTAGGGAAAGCAGAGGAACACGGTCATGGCAACGGCGCCAAGCGTCTCGTACTCGATGACGGTCCGCCTTGAGGTGCCCGCCAGCGGCACGGCGGTCTCTCAGCTCACCACGGCCGTGGAGTCCTCGGGCGGATCGGTGACCGGCCTCGACGTGACCGCCTCCGGCCACGAGAAGCTGCGGATCGACGTCACCATCGCGGCCACCTCCACCGCACACGCCGACGAGATCGTCGAGCAGCTGCGCGGCATCGAGGGCGTCGTCCTCGGCAAGGTCTCCGACCGTACGTTCCTGATGCACCTCGGCGGCAAGATCGAGATGCAGGCCAAGCACCCCATCCGCAACCGTGACGACCTCTCGATGATCTACACCCCCGGCGTGGCCCGGGTGTGCATGGCGATCGCCGAGAACCCCGAGGACGCCAGGCGCCTGACCATCAAGCGCAACACCGTCGCAGTCGTGACGGACGGCTCGGCGGTGCTCGGCCTCGGCAACATCGGCCCGATGGCCGCCATGCCGGTCATGGAGGGCAAGGCGGCCCTCTTCAAGCGCTTCGCCGACATCGATGCCTGGCCCATCTGCCTGGACACCCAGGACACCGACGCCATCGTCGAGATCGTCAAGGCCATCGCCCCCGGCTTCGCGGGCATCAACCTGGAGGACATCTCCGCGCCGCGCTGCTTCGAGATCGAGGCCCGGCTGCGCGAGGCCCTGGACATCCCGGTCTTCCACGACGACCAGCACGGCACCGCCATCGTGGTGCTCGCCTCGCTGACCAACGCGCTGCGCGTGGTGGGCAAGGGCATCGGGGACGTACGGGTCGTCATGTCCGGTGCGGGCGCGGCCGGTACGGCCATCCTCAAGCTGCTCCTGGCGGCCGGCGTCAAGAACGCGGTCGTCGCCGACATCCACGGTGTGGTGCACGCGGGGCGCGAGGACCTGGTCGACGCGAGCCCCGACTCGGCGCTGCGCTGGATCGCCGACAACACCAACCCCGAGGGCCTCACCGGCACCCTCAAGGAGGCCGTCGTCGGCGCCGACGTCTTCATCGGCGTCTCCGCCCCCAACGTCCTGAACGGCGACGACGTGGCCGCGATGGCCGAGGGCGCCATCGTGTTCGCGCTCGCGAACCCGGACCCCGAGGTGGACCCCGCAATCGCCCGCCAGAGCGCGGCAGTTGTGGCCACCGGCCGCTCGGACTTCCCCAACCAGATCAACAACGTCCTGGTCTTCCCCGGCGTCTTCCGCGGCCTCCTGGACGCCCAGTCCCGCACGGTCAACACCGACATGATGCTGGCCGCGGCCGGCGCGCTCGCGGACGTCGTCGCCGAGGACGAGCTCAACGCGAACTACATCATCCCGTCGGTCTTCAACGACAAGGTCGCCGGAGCCGTCGCGGGTGCCGTCCGCAACGCCGCCAAGGCCGCCGGGGCGGCTGTGACAGGGCCCACGTCGGCCTGACCTCCGGCGCGTCGCGGGATGCGGGCCCCTGAGCGCCCCCTTAGGGTGGCGGACCATGGCCCGCATCCCGCACCGGCCCCGGTCCGGGAGTCCGCACCATGTCGACGGAGCGTCACCTTGATGAGGCAGTGGCGCTTTTCGTGTGACGCGGTGTGACCCGGGAGGGTGCCGGATTGGCTTTCCCGCCGTGGGTGGGGGCAGGATGCTTCCCCAAGGACTTCGTCCAGGGGGGACCCCCAGGACGCGAGGTCGTGCAAGCGGACCCGGGTCCGGGGACTGTCCGAGGGCCCTGGCAGCATCGGCTTCGCTGTACCCATACATGCGGCTTCCGCCGCGTGGCACGCCTCACAGGCAAGAAGAACACGGGAGTAACAACATGAACCGCAGTGAGCTGGTGGCCGCGCTGGCCGACCGCGCCGAGGTGACCCGCAAGGACGCCGACGCCGTGCTGGCCGCTCTCGCCGAGACCGTCGGCGAGATCGTCGCCAAGGGCGACGAGAAGGTCACCATCCCCGGCTTCCTGACCTTCGAGCGCACCCACCGTGCCGCTCGTACCGCTCGCAACCCGCAGACCGGCGACCCGATCAACATCCCGGCCGGCTACAGCGTGAAGGTCTCCGCGGGCTCGAAGCTCAAGGAAGCCGCCAAGGGCAAGTAAGCGCCTCTTGCTCCGCAAGGCCGCTTAGCACCAACGCGAAGGGCGGCCACCCTGTCCAGGGGTGGCCGCCCTTCCGCACACCCACCCCCTCCGGGGCAGTCCCCCGCCCCGGTCCCCGCGCCGACCGGTTGCGCAGTTCCTCGCGCCCCTGGGGGTGCTGGGACCGCCCGGGGTACGCGCAGTTCCCCGCGCCCCTAACTCCTCGGCCGGGTGCGGACCGTGCTCGCTTCTCGCGCAGTTCCTCGCGCCCCTGGCAGGGCCGGTGTTGGCCCGGGGTTTGCGCAGTTCCCCGCGCCCCCAACCCCGCGGTCGTCTGCGGACCGTGGTCGCTGCTCGCGCAGTTCCCCGCGCCCCTGGCGGGACCGGTGCGGGCCGCACGTGTGGCCCGGCCTGCCTCGCGCAGTTCCCCGCGCCCCTTAACTGCTCGGTGCTGGGCAGCACCAGGCCACCTCAGCCCGTCCGGCGTTTGAGGACGAGCGCCGTTCAGGCGCGAAGGGGGGTTCGGGGGCGCAGCCCCTGAGCAGGGGTGCAGGGGGCGGAGCCCCTGCCGGGGTGCGAGGGGCGAGCCCCTCAAGGGGTCTGGGGCGGAGCCCCAAAGGGGGAGCCCCCGCCCGGGGGTCGGGGCGGGGGCTTTGTGAGGGGGGCGGGGCTAGACCAGGGATCCGTTGGGAAGCTCGACCTTCGCGCCGAGACTCTCCAGCTTCTCCATGAAGTTCTCGTACCCCCGGTTGATCAGATCGATCCCGTGCACCCGGGACGTCCCCTGCGCGGCCAACGCGGCGATGAGGTACGAGAACCCACCCCGCAGGTCGGGGATGACCAGATCGGCGCCCTGGAGCTTCGTGGGCCCGCTCACGACCGCGGAGTGCAGGAAGTTGCGCTGCCCGAAGCGGCAGTCAGAACCGCCCAGGCACTCGCGGTACAGCTGGATGTGAGCACCCATCTGGTTGAGCGCCGAGGTGAAGCCGAGCCGCGACTCGTACACCGTCTCGTGGACGATCGACAGACCGGTGGCCTGGGTGAGCGCGACCACCAGCGGCTGCTGCCAGTCGGTCTGGAAGCCGGGGTGCACGTCCGTCTCCAGGGCGATGGACTTGAGCGAGCCGCCGGGGTGCCAGAAGCGGATGCCCTCGTCGTCGATCTCGAAGGCGCCGCCGACCTTGCGGAAGGTGTTCAGGAAGGTCATCATCGAGCGCTGCTGGGCGCCGCGCACATAGATGTTGCCCTCGGTCGCCAGCGCCGCGGACGCCCAGGAGGCGGCCTCCAGGCGGTCCGACAGGGCGCGGTGGGTGTAGCCGCCGAGGGAGTCGACACCGGTGACCCGGATGGTCCGGTCGGTGTCCATGGCGATGATCGCGCCCATCTTCTGCAGAACGCAGATGAGGTCCTCGATCTCCGGCTCCACCGCCGCGTTGGAGAGTTCGGTCACGCCCTCCGCCAGGACGGCGGTGAGCAGCACCTGCTCGGTCGCGCCGACCGACGGGTAGGGCAGCCGGATCTTGCAACCGCGAAGCCGCTGCGGGGCCTCCAGGTACTGGCCGTCCGCCCGCTTCTCGATGGTCGCGCCGAACTGGCGGAGCACCTCGAAGTGGAAGTCGATGGGCCGGCCGCCGATGTCGCAGCCGCCGAGGCCCGGGATGAAGGCGTGGCCCAGCCGGTGCAGGAGCGGGCCGCAGAGCAGGATCGGGATCCGCGAGGACCCCGCGTGCGCGTCGATGTCGGCCACGTTGGCGGACTCGACGTGCGAGGGGTCGAGGATCAGCTCGCCCGGCTCGTCGCCGGGACGGACGGTGACGCCGTGCAGCTGCAGCAGGCCCCGTACGACGCGTACGTCGCGGATGTCGGGCACGTTGCGCAGTCTGCTCGGGCCGCTGCCGAGGAGGGCGGCGACCATCGCCTTCGGCACGAGGTTCTTCGCGCCGCGGACGCGGATCTCGCCCTCGAGCGGGGTTCCGCCGTGGACAAGCAGTACATCGTCTGTGCCGGTCATGAATCTCGCGTTCCGGAGTGGTCGGGCAAGGGGCAGGGATAAAGGGTAAGGGGCTTTTACCCCTGCCCCGTAAGGGCGAGGAGGGTTCACGAAGGTAATGAATTCGCTACAGCACGCTCCGCGCAGGAAGTTCTGCGCAGCGTCACGGGCCCGGAGCCGCTCGGGGGAGCGCTCGGCGGGACGGCCGCCGGGGGCGCACGGCAGGGCGGGCGCGCGGGTCGCCGTGCGCCCGCCGTCATCCGGCCACCGCCCCTCCTTGACCCGCTTCGGGTGCCGCTCCGTCTCCCGCGCCGCCCCGTTCTGGGGGATCATGTCCGCATGACCGAGGTGTCCTCGCTCACCGGGCGGCTGCTCGTGGCGACCCCCGCGCTCGCGGATCCGAACTTCGACCGCGCGGTGGTGCTGCTCCTCGACCACGACGAGGAGGGCACGCTCGGCGTGGTCCTGAACCGGCCCACCCCGGTCGGTGTCGGCGACATCCTGGAGTCCTGGGCGGATCTGGCCGGCGAGCCGGGCGTGGTCTTCCAGGGCGGCCCGGTCTCGCTCGACTCCGCGCTCGGGGTCGCGGTGATCCCCGGTGACGAGGGCCCGCTGGGCTGGCGGCGGGTGTACGGGGCGATCGGCCTGGTCGACCTGGAGACGCCCCCGGAGCTGCTCGCGGCGGCCCTCGGCTCGCTGCGGATCTTCGCCGGGTACGCGGGCTGGGGCCCCGGCCAGCTGGAGGACGAGCTCACCGACGGGGCCTGGTACGTGGTGGAGTCGGAGCCGGGCGACGTCTCGTCCCCGGACCCGGAGAGCCTGTGGCGGGCGGTGCTGCGCCGTCAGCGCAGCGATCTGGCGATGGTGGCCACCTATCCGGACGACCCGTCGCTCAACTGATGGTGGGCGGCGGCTCCGGTACCGGGGGAAGGTCTGGGTGACGGCCCCTCCACTCCATCCCGTCGCCTTCAGTACCCTTGGTGGTTATGAGCACTCTTGAGCCCGAGCGCGGGGCAGGTACGGGGACCCTCGTCGAGCCGACACCCCAGGTGTCGAACGGCGACGGCGACCACGAGCGCTTCGCCCACTACGTCCAGAAGGACAAGATCATGGCGAGCGCGCTCGACGGCACGCCCGTCGTGGCGCTGTGCGGCAAGGTATGGGTGCCGGGGCGCGACCCGAAGAAGTACCCGGTCTGCCCGATGTGCAAGGAGATCTACGAGTCCATGGGCGCCGGCGGCGACAAGGACAAGGGCGGCAAGGACAAGAAGTAGGGCCCGGCGAGGGCCCGCGCGACGGCCCCCGGGGTGTGCGACACGCACACCCCGGGGGCCGTTTTGTGTGGGCGAGGTCGTCCTGAAGTGAGCGCGCCGGGTTGTCCAGACCTCTTGCCGGAGCCTCGGCCCGCGCCTTAACCTCCTCCGTATTCTGCAGTATGCGAAACGCTCGTTGCGTATGTTGCAACGGCCATGGGGAGGATCTCCGCAGTGAAGCTCTCTGCCCGAACCGCCTTGCCGCTGGCGGCACTTGCCCTCGCCGGGCTCTCCGCCTGCGCCCCTCAGACGTCCGACAACAGCGCGAAGGGCGACGACAAGAGCGGCACCCTGAGGGTCTGGCTCTTCCAGGAGGTGAACAACGGGCCCAAGCAGCAGGTCGTCGACAAGGCCGTGGCCGCCTTCAAGCAGGCCCACAGCGGCGCCGACGTCCAGGTCGAGTACATCCCCGTCGAGACCCGCGCCCAGAAGATCAAGGCCGCCTTCAACGACCCCGCTTCGGCGCCCGACGTCATCGAGTACGGCAACACCGACACCGCCGGATACGTGAAGGACGGTGGACTCGCCGATGTGAGCGCCGAGTTCGCCGCGTGGAACGAGGCGAAGGACACCGACCCGACCGCCAGGCAGTCGGTCACGGTGGGCGGCAAGGTCTACGGCGCTCCGCTGTTCGTGGGCGTACGCGCCCTCTACTACCGCACCGACGTCCTCAAGGACCTGGGCCTCGCCGTGCCCAAGTCCCAGGACGAGCTCATCGCGACGGCGAAGAAGGTCCACCAGGGCAGGCCGGACCTCTACGGCCTCGCGGTGGGCGGCGCCTACACCTACGGCGCGCTGCCCTTCCTGTGGGCGCAGGGTGGCGAACTGGCCACCGAGAACGGCGGAAAGTACACCTCCGCCCTCGACGGCGAGGCCGCGCGCAAGGGCATATCCGCCTACACCTCGCTCTTTGGCGACGACAACTGCCCGGCGGCCAAGTGCGCCCAGATGGGCGGCAACGCCACCGTGACCGCCTTCGCGAACGGCAAGGCGGCGATGGCGATCGGCGGCGACTTCAACCACGCCGCCGTCGAGGCCGGCACCGTCAAGGGCAAGTACGCGGTGGTGCCGCTGCCCGGCCCCACCCCGGGTTCGATCGCCCCGGCCTTCGCCGGTGGCAACAACGTCGGTGTGCTGAAGAGCAGTTCGCACCGCACGCTCGCGGTCGGCCTGATGGAGCAGCTCGCCTCCAAGGCGACCCAGCGCGAACTGTTCGACGCGATGGGCTTCCTGCCCACCTACACCGACGTACGGGCCGAGGTCGCGAAGAAGCAGCCGTTCGTCGAGCCGTTCGTGCGCACCCTCGCCGCCGGCGCCAAGTTCGTTCCCGCGTCGCCCGGTTGGGGCCAGATCGACTCCTCGCTGGTGCTGCCCACGATGTTCCAGGAGATCGTCAGCGGCAAGAAGGACGTCGCGAAGGCGTCGGCGGACGCGGCGAAGAAGATGAACGAGGCGTTCGGGGCGGCGGGTTGAGCCCCGTGACCGCCGAGCGCACCGCGCCCAGGGCCCCACTCGCGTCACCCGGTGCGAAACGTCCGCGCCCGCGCTCGCCCCGGCGGGCCGGCTGGACGCCCTGGCTCTATCTGGCGCCCGCCCTCGCCGTCCTGGGCGCGCTGCTCGTCTACCCGATCTACCAGCTGGGCCTGATCTCCTTCCTCGAGTACACCCAGGCCCAGGTCAGCGGCGGTGAGCCGACCAGCTTCCAGGGGTTCGGCAACTACACCGCGCTGTTCTCGGACAGCCAGTTCTGGTCGGTGCTGCTCGCCACCGTCGTCTTCGCGGCGGCCTGTGTGCTCGGCACCCTCGCGGTGGGGTGCGCACTCGCGGTGCTCCTCACCCGCGTACGGGCGCTGCCCCGGCTCGCCCTGATGCTGGCCGCGCTCGGCGCGTGGGCGACGCCCGCGATCACCGGCTCCACGGTGTGGATGTTCCTGTTCGACCCCGACTTCGGACCGGTCAACCGCGTCCTGGGGCTCGGCGACCACTCGTGGACGTACGGCCGCTACAGCGCGTTCCTGCTGGTGCTGCTCGAAGTGGTGTGGTGCTCGTTCCCGTTCGTGATGGTCACCGTGTACGCCGGGATCCGGGCCATCCCGGGCGAGGTCCTGGAGGCCGCGGCGCTCGACGGGGCCTCGCAGTGGCGGATCTGGCGGTCCGTCATGGTGCCGATGCTGCGGCCGATCCTCACCGTGGTCACGATCCAGTCCGTCATCTGGGACTTCAAGGTGTTCACCCAGATCTACGTCATGACGAACGGGGGCGGCATCGCGGGCCAGAACCTGGTGCTCAACGTGTACGCGTACCAGAAGGCGTTCGCCTCCTCGCAGTACAGCCTCGGCGCGGCGATCGGCGTGGTGATGCTGCTGATCCTGCTCGCGGCGACGCTGGTGTATCTGAGGCTGCTGAGCCGACAGGGGGAGGAGCTGTGAGTTCCGTACGCATCCGCAGGCCCGGGCGGCTCGTCGCCGAGGTGGCCGCGCTGCTGGTGGCCCTGGTGGTGGCCTTCCCGCTGTACTGGATGGTGCTCTCGGCGTTCAAGCCGGCGGGGGAGGTGCAGTCGTCGCACCCGAGGCCGTGGACCCTGTCGCCCTCCCTCGACTCCTTCCGCCGCGTCTTCACCCAGCACGACTTCGGGCGCTACTTCCTCAACAGTCTGGTCGTGGCCGGGTCGGTGGTGCTGCTCTCGGCGCTGATCGCCTTCCTCGCGGCCACCGCGGTGACGCGCTTCCGGTTCCGGTTCCGCACCACGCTGCTGATCATGTTCCTGGTGGCGCAGATGGTGCCGGTCGAGGCGCTGACCATCCCGCTCTTCTTCCTGATGCGCGACCTCGGCCAGCTCAACACGCTGGGCGCGCTGATCCTGCCGCACCTCGCGTTCTCGCTGCCGTTCGCGATCTGGATGCTGCGGGGGTTCGTGAAGGGGGTGCCGGTCGCCCTTGAGGAGGCCGCGGCGCTCGACGGGGCGAGCCGTACGCGGTTCCTGTGGCAGATCCTGTTTCCGCTGGTGTTCCCGGGGCTCGTGGCGACGAGCGTGTTCTCCTTCATCTCCGCCTGGAACGACTTCCTGTTCGCGAAGTCGTTCATCATCAGCGACACGTCGCAGTCCACGCTGCCGATGGCGCTGCTCGTCTTCTTCAAGCCGGACGAGAACGACTGGGGCGGGATCATGGCGGCTTCCACGGTGATGACTCTGCCGGTGCTGGTGGTGTTTGTGCTGGTGCAGCGGAGGTTGGTCTCCGGGGTGGGCGGCGCCGTCAAATGACCCCGCCCACCCCCAACCCCCTGGGGCCCCGCCCCAGACCCGCCGAGGGGCTCCGCCCGTCTGACCCCGGCGGGTTTGCCCACCCGCCCGCCCGTTCAGGGGGTTGGACAGGCCCGGCCCCTGGGGCTGCGCCCCAGACCCCCTGAGGCGGCTTCGCCCCTCGCACCCCCGCGGGGGCTCCGCCCCCTGCACCCCCGGGGGGTTTGCCCACCCACCCGCCCGTGCGGGGGGTTGGATGGGCCCGGCCCCTGGGGCTGCGCCCCAGACCCGCTGAGGGGCTCTGCCCCTCTGACCCCGGCGGGTTTGCCCACCCGCCCGCCCGTGCAGCGGGTTGTACCGGCTGAGCCCTGGGGCTGCGCCCCAGACCCCCTGAGGGGCTCCGCCCCTCGAACCCCGGCGGGGGCTCCGC
>NZ_JBIDBD010000028.1:0-78333 GCF_043202815.1 Streptomyces sp. NPDC048111 | reverse complement strand
GGGGCTCCGCCCCTCGAACCCCGGCGGGGGCTCCGCCCCCTGCACCCCCTATCGCGCCTGAACGGCGCTCGTCCTCAAACGCCGGACGGGCTGAGGTGCCCGGTGCGGGCCAGCACCATGCCGCTAAGGGGCGCGAGGAACTGCGCGAAAAGCGACCACGGTCCGTAGACGACCGGGGGTTAGGGGCGCGGGGAACTGCGCGAAAAGCGACCACGGTCCGCACACGACCGGGGGGGTTGAGGGGCGCGGGGAACCTCGCAAACCCCGGGCCCGGCCGGCCCTGTCAGGGGCGCGGGGAACTGCGCAGGGGTGGGGTTACGGCAGGGCTGCGAGGGTGGTCAGGACTCCCTCGCCCCAGGTGGCCAGCTTCTTCTCGCCCACCCCGGCAATCGTCCCCAACTCCTCCACCGACCCCGGCCGCACCGCAGCGATCTCCCGCAACGTCGCGTCATGGAAGATGACATACGCCGGAACCCCCGCCTCCTTCGCCTGCGCCCCCCTCCACGCCCGCAGCGCCTCGAACACCGGCAGCACCTCGGCCGGCAGGTCCACCGCCGCCGCGGGCTTGCGCGAGGACGTCCGGGGGGCGCGCGCCGGCTTCTCCGGTTCCGTCCGCATCCGGACCTCGCGCCGCCCCCCGAGCACCTCCCCGCTCGCCTCGGTCAGCACCAGCGTCCCGTACTCCCCCTCCACCGCGAGCAGCCCCTGCGCCAGCAACTGCCGTGCCACGCCCCGCCATTGGGGCTCGGAGAGGTCCTCTCCGATGCCGAACACCGACAGGGCGTCGTGGTCGAACTGGATGATCTTCGCGGTCCTGCGGCCGAGCAGGATGTCGATGATCTGGCCCGCACCGAACTTCTGGCCCCGCTCGCGCTGCAGCCGCACCACGGTGGACAGCACCTTCTGCGCGGCGACCGTGCCGTCCCACGTCTGCGGCGGCGTCAGGCAGGTGTCGCAGTTGCCGCAGTTCTCGGCGGCGGCCTCCTGGCCGAAGTAGCCGAGGAGCTGGGCCCGCCGGCACGAGGCCGTCTCGCACAGCGCCAGCATCGCGTCGAGGTGCGCGGCCGCCCGGCGCCGGAACGCCTCGTCGCCCTCGCTGCCCTGGATCATCTTCCGCTGCTGCACGACGTCCTGGAGCCCGTACGCCATCCAGGCCGTCGACGCGAGGCCGTCGCGTCCGGCGCGGCCGGTCTCCTGGTAGTAGCCCTCGACGGACTTGGGCAGGTCGAGGTGGGCCACGAACCGTACGTCCGGCTTGTCGATGCCCATGCCGAACGCGATCGTCGCCACCACCACCAGGCCGTCCTCGCGCAGGAAGCGGGACTGGTTGCTCGCGCGCGTCCCGGCGTCCAGACCCGCGTGGTACGGGACCGCCCGTACGCCGTTGTCGCTCAGGTACTGCGCGGTCTTCTCGACGGAGGCGCGCGAGAGGCAGTAGACGATGCCGGCGTCCCCATCGTGCTCCTCCTTCAGGAAGGTGAGCAGCTGCTTCTTCGGGTCGCTCTTGGGCACGATCCGGTACTGGATGTTGGGCCGGTCGAAGCTCGCGACGAAGTGCCGCGCGTCCGGCATGCCCAGGCGCTGGGTGATCTCGCGGTGGGTGGCGTCCGTGGCGGTGGCGGTGAGCGCGATGCGCGGCACGTCGGGCCAGCGCTCGCCGAGCAGGGAGAGGGCCAGGTAGTCGGGCCGGAAGTCGTGGCCCCACTGGGCGACGCAGTGCGCCTCGTCGATCGCGAAGAGGGAGATCTTGGCGCGGGAGAGCAGGTCGAGGGTGGCTTCGACGCGGAGCCGCTCGGGGGCGAGGTAGAGCAGGTCCAGCTCACCGGCGAGGAGCTCGGCCTCCACGGTGCGGCGCTCGTCGAAGTCCTGCGTGGAATTGATGAACCCGGCTCGTACGCCGAGGGCGCGCAGGGCGTCCACCTGGTCCTGCATCAGGGCGATGAGGGGGGAGACGACGATGCCGGTGCCGGGCCTGACCAGGGAGGGGATCTGGTAGCAGAGGGACTTTCCGCCGCCGGTGGGCATCAGGACGACGGCGTCGCCGCCCGCCACGACGTGGTCGATGACGTCGCCCTGGGCGCCGCGGAAGGCGTCGTATCCGAAGACCCGGTGCAGGGTCCGGAGCGCCTCGCTCTCCTCACCCCGCGCGCGCTCCAGGGCCGGCCCCTCCGCGACCTGCGTGCCGCCGCTCGTCGCACCCGTTGCGCTCATCGCCCTGTCCCCCGTACTGGTCCGTCTGCCGTCTCACCGTTCACCCCAGCAACGATAGGCGCCCCGACAGACACCCCCCGAGTTATCCACAACCCCGCCCTCCACCACGGGCCCACCCGTACGATCACCCGCCCGGACAGGCACGGCCCGGCCCGCTTGCCGCGCAGTTCCCCGCGCCCCTGAAACCCCCCGGTCATCTGCGGACCGCGGTCGCTACTCGCGCAGTTCCCCGCGCCCCTGGCAGGACCGGGCGCTCGGGGTCCGCGCAGTTCCCCGCGCCCCCAAGACCCCCGGTCATCTGCGGACCGTGCTCGCTTCTCGCGCAGTTCCCCGCGCCCCTTGGCTCCGCGGTCGTGTGCGGGCCGCGGTCGCTTCTCGCGCAGTTCCCCGCGCCCCTGGCAGGGCGAGTGCTGGCCAGCACCGGCATCCTCAGCCCGTCCGGCGTTTGAGGACGAGCGCCCTTAAGGCGCGATAGGGGGTGCAGGGGGCGCAGCCCCCGCCGGGGTTCGAGGGGCGGAGCCCCTCAGGGGGTCTGGGGCGGAGCCCCAGGGAGCCGGGCCCCTCCAACCCCCTGCACGGGCGGGTGGGCGGGCAAACCCCTCGGGGTCTGGGGCACAGCCCCAGGGAGCCGGGGCCATCCAACCCCCCGCACGCACGGGCGGGTGGGCAAACCCCCCGGGGGCACACGAAGGCCCCGGCAGCGACCACCCGCCCCGGGGCCCCCGCACAGAAACACCCCTACCGAACAAACACCCCCGCATGATGCGCAAGGTCAAGGAAGTACTGCGGAGCCACCCCCAGCACGAGGGTCACCGCAACCCCCACCCCGATCGTCGTCAGGGTGAGCGGCGACGGCACCGCCACCGTCGGCCCGTCCGCCTTCGGCTCGCTGAAGAACATCAGCACGATCACCCGGATGTAGAAGAACGCCGCGATGGCGGAGGAGACCACACCGACCACGACCAGCGCCCCCGCACCCCCCTCCGCCGCCGCCTTGAACACGGCGAACTTCCCGGAGAAGCCCGAGGTCAGCGGGATGCCCGCGAAGGCCAGGAGGAAGACCGCGAAGGCCGCCGCGACCAGCGGCGAGCGCCGGCCGAGACCCGCCCACTTGGACAGGTGCGTCGCCTCGCCGCCCGCGTCCCGCACCAGCGTGACCACCGCGAACGCGCCGATCGTCACGAAGGAGTACGCCCCCAGGTAGAAGAGGACCGACGAGACGCCGTCCGCGTTGGTGGCGATGACACCGGCCAGGATGAACCCGGCGTGCGCGATGGAGGAGTACGCGAGGAGCCGCTTGATGTCGGTCTGGGTGATCGCGACGATCGCGCCGCCCAGCATCGTGATGATCGCGACGCCCCACATGACCGGCCGCCAGTCCCAGCTCATGCCGGGCAGCACCACGTACAGCAGGCGCAGCAGCGCGCCGAAGGCCGCCACCTTGGTGGCCGCCGCCATGAAGCCCGTCACCGGGGTGGGCGCGCCCTGGTAGACGTCCGGGGTCCACATGTGGAACGGCACCGCGCCGACCTTGAACAGCAGGCCCATCAGGAGCATCGCGCCGCCGATGAGCAGCAGCGCGTCGTTGCCCATGGTGCCGGCCAGTGCCGGGTCCACGTTCTGGACCGAGCCGCTGACGACGTCGGCGATCGTGGCGTACGAGACGGAGCCCGCGTAGCCGTAGAGGAGCGCGATGCCGAAGAGCAGGAAGGCCGAGGAGAACGCGCCGAGCAGGAAGTACTTGACCGCGGCTTCCTGCGACATGAGCCGCTTGCGGCGGGCGAGCGCGCACAGCAGGTAGAGCGGCAGGGAGAAGACCTCAAGGGCCACGAACAGGGTCAGCAGGTCGTTCGCCGCCGGGAAGACCAGCATGCCGGAGACGGCGAACAGGGCCAGCGGGAAGACCTCGGTGGTGGTGAACCCGGCCTTGACCGCGGCCTTCTCGCTGTCGCTGCCGGGCACGGAGGCGGCCTGGGCGGCGAACGAGTCCACCTTGGCGCCGTGCGCCACCGGGTCGAGGCGGCGCTCGGCGAAGGTGAAGACCGCGACGATGGAGGCGAGCAGGATGGTGCCCTGGAGGAAGAGCGCGGGGCCGTCGACGGCGACCGCGCCCATCGCGGCGATGTGCGCCTTGGTGGTGCCGTAACCGCCGGCCGCGAGACCGACCACCGCCGCGAAGGCGGCGGCGAGCGCGACCACCGACAGGAACACCTGCACGTAGTAGCGGCTGCGGCGCGGCACGAAGGCCTCCACGAGGACACCGACCAGCGCGGCGCCCACCACGATCAGCGTGGGCGCGAGCTGCGCGTACTCGATGTGCGGCGCGGGGATCTTGTCCAGCTTCCCCTCGGCCGCCGTGGTCCACAGGCTGTGGACAGCTGATGAGCTCACTTGGCCGCCTCCACCACCGGGTTGGGGTCCTTCTTCTGTACGTCCGACATGGTCTGGCGCACCGCCGGGTTGACGATGTCGGTGAGCGGCTTCGGGTAGACCCCGAGGAAGAGCAGCAGGGCGATCAGCGGGGCGACCACCAGCAGCTCGCGGACCTTGAGGTCGGGCATGCCCTGGATCTCCGCCTTGACCGGCCCCGTCATCGTCCGCTGGTAGAGGACGAGGACGTAGAGCGCGGCCAGGACGATGCCCAGCGTCGCGACCACGCCCGCCACCGGGTAGCGGCTGAACGTGCCGACCAGGACCAGGAATTCACTCACGAAGGGCGCCAGGCCCGGCAGCGACAAGGTGGCCAGGCCGCCGATCAGGAAGGTGCCGGCCAGGACCGGGGCGACCTTCTGCACACCGCCGTAGTCCGAGATGAGCCGGGAGCCGCGGCGCGAGATGAGGAAGCCGGCCACCAGCATCAGGGCGGCCGTCGAGATGCCGTGGTTGACCATGTAGAGCGTCGCGCCGGACTGGCCCTGGCTCGTCATCGCGAAGATGCCCATGATGATGAAGCCGAAGTGCGAGATCGACGCGTAGGCCACCAGGCGCTTGATGTCGCGCTGGCCGACCGCGAGCAGGGCACCGTAGATGATGCTGATCACGGCGAGCACCACGATCACCGGCGTCGCCCACTTGCTGGCCTCCGGGAAGAGCTGGAGGCAGAAGCGGAGCATCGCGAAGGTGCCGACCTTGTCGACGACCGCGGTGATCAGGACGGCGACCGGCGCGGTCGCCTCGCCCATCGCGTTGGGCAGCCAGGTGTGCAGCGGCCACAGCGGGGCCTTCACCGCGAAGGCGAAGAAGAAGCCGAGGAAGAGCAGCCGCTCGGTGTTGGTCGCCATGTGGAGCGAGCCGCTCGCGCGGGCCGCGGCGATCTCGCTGAGCGAGAACGAGCCGGCCACCACGTAGAGGCCGATGACCGCGGCCAGCATGATGAGCCCGCCGACCAGGTTGTAGAGCAGGAACTTGACGGCCGCGTAAGAACGTTGGGTGGCCGCCGCCTCGTCACCCTGCCCGGGTACGGCAGCGCCGTACTGGGACGGGGCGGCCCGGTCGCCGAAGCCGCCGATGAGGAAGTACATCGGGATGAGCATGGCTTCGAACAGGATGTAGAAGAGGAAGACGTCGGTGGCCTCGAAGGAGAGCACCACCATCGCCTCGACGGCGAGGATCAGGGCGAAGAAGCCCTGGGTGGGGCGCCAGCGGCTGCTGTGCGTTTCCAGCGGGTCGGCGTCGTGCCAGCCGGCCGCGATGATGAACGGGATCAGCAGCGCGGTGAGCCCGATGAGGGCCACGCCGATGCCGTCCACGCCCAGTTCGTAGCGGACGCCGAAGTCCTTGATCCAGGCGTGCGACTCGGTCAACTGGTAGCGGGCGCCGCCCGGTTCGAACCGGACCAGCTGGATGGCGGCGAGCACCAGGGTGCCCACCGAGACCAGCAGGGCCAGCCACTTGGCGGCGGTCCGCCGCGCCGCCGGGACGGCCGCGGTGGCGACCGCGCCGAGCGCCGGGAGGGCGGCCGTGGCGGTGAGGAGGGGGAAGGACATGGCGTTACACCGCCCTCATCAGCAGAGTCGCGGCGATGATCACCACAGCACCTCCGAACATCGAGACCGCGTAGCTGCGGGCGAAGCCGTTCTGCAGCTTGCGCAGCCGGCCGGAGAGCCCGCCGACCGAGGCGGCGGTTCCATTGACGACCCCGTCGACCAGGCTGTGGTCGAGGTAGACGAGCGAGCGGGTGAGGTGTTCGCCGCCGCGGACCAGGACCACGTGGTTGAAGTCGTCCTGGAGCAGGTCGCGGCGGGCGGCCCGGGTGAGCAGCGAGCCGCGCGGGGCGACGGCCGGAACGGGCTTGCGTCCGTACTGCGCGACCGCGAGGCCGACGCCGATCAGCAGGCAGACCATGGTGGCGCCGGTGACCGTCCACTCCCCGACCGGCGAGTCGCCGTGGTCGAAGGAGGTGACCGGCTCCAGCCACTTCACGAAGCGGTCGCCGATGCCGAAGAAGCCGCCGGCGAAGACCGAGCCGAAGGCGAGGACGATCATCGGGACCGTCATGGTCTTCGGGGATTCGTGCGGGTGCGGTTCGGCGTGGGCGCCGCGCGTCTCGGCGGCGGGCTCCACGTCCGGCTCCGCCGGGGAGGCGGTCTTCGCCTGCTTCCAGCGCTCCTCACCGAAGAACGTCATGATCATCACGCGCGTCATGTAGTACGCGGTGATCGCGGCGCCGATCAGGGTGACCGCGCCGAGGATCCAGCCCTCGGCGCCGCCCTTGGCGAACGACGCCTCGATGATCTTGTCCTTGGAGAAGAACCCGGACAGGCCCGGGAAGCCGATGATCGCCAGGTAGCCGAGGCCGAAGGTGGCGAAGGTGACCGGCATGTACTTCCGCAGGCCCCCGTACTTGCGCATGTCGACCTCGTCGTTCATGCCGTGCATGACCGAACCCGCGCCGAGGAAGAGCCCGGCCTTGAAGAAGCCGTGCGTCACCAGGTGCATGATCGCGAACGCGTAGCCGATCGGGCCGAGCCCGGTGGCCAGGATCATGTAGCCGATCTGCGACATCGTCGAGCCCGCCAGGGCCTTCTTGATGTCGTCCTTGGCGCAACCGACGATCGCACCGAACAGGAGCGTGACCGCGCCGATGACCACCACGACCGTCTGGACGTCGGGCACCGCGTTGAAGACCGCGCCGGAGCGGGTGATCAGGTAGACGCCCGCGGTGACCATGGTGGCCGCGTGGATCAGGGCCGAGACCGGGGTCGGGCCCTCCATCGCGTCACCCAGCCAGGACTGGAGCGGGACCTGGGCCGACTTGCCGCAGGCGGCCAGGAGCAGCATCAGGCCGATGGCGGTGTCACGGCCCGAGCTCGCCCCGCCGGCCTCGCCGAGGACGGTGGTGAAGGCGAACGAGCCGAACGTCGTGAACATCACCATGATGGCGATCGAGAGGCCCATGTCGCCGACGCGGTTGACCAGGAAGGCCTTCTTGGCCGCGGTCGCCGCGCTGGGCTTGTGCTGCCAGAAGCCGATGAGCAGGTAGGACGCGAGGCCCACACCCTCCCAACCGACGTACAGCAGAAGGTAGTTGTCGGCCAGGACCAGCAGGAGCATCGCCGCGAGGAACAGGTTGAGGTAGCCGAAGAAGCGCCGGCGGTTCTCGTCGTGCTCCATGTAGCCGATCGAATAGATGTGGATCAGCGTGCCCACACCGGTGATCAGCAGGACGAAGGTCATCGACAGCTGGTCGAGCTGGAAGCCCATGTCGGCCCGGAAGCCCTCGACGGGGATCCAGCTGAACAGGTGCTTGGTCACCGTGCGGTGCTCGGCCGAGCGGCCCAGCATGTCGGCGAAGAGCACCGCGCCCAGGGCGAAGGACGCGCCGGCGAGCAGGGTGCCGAGCCAGTGGCCGATGCGGTCCAGGCTCCGTCCGCCGCACAGCAGTACGGCCGCTCCGAGCAGAGGCGCCGCGATGAGCAGCGCGATGAGGTTGTCCACGATTCAGCGACCCCTTACAGCTTCATCAGGCTGGCGTCGTCGACCGAGGCCGAGTGGCGGGAACGGAAGAGCGACACGATGATCGCGAGCCCGACGACGACCTCCGCGGCGGCGACGACCATCGTGAAGAACGCGATGATCTGGCCGTCGAGGTTGCCGTGCAGCCGGGAGAAGCAGACGAACGCGAGGTTGCAGGCGTTGAGCATCAGCTCGACGCACATGAAGACCACGATCGCGTTCCGCCTGATGAGCACTCCGGCGGCGCCGATGGTGAACAACAGGGCTGCCAGATAGAGGTAGTTGACCGGATTCACTTGACCGCCTCCTCGTCCCGGCCGAGCCGCTCCTCGGAGCGCTGCTCCAGGGCCTTGAGGTCGGCCAGCGCCTGGTCGGACACGTCACGGATCTGGCCGCGGGCCCGCAGCGTCTGGTTGACGGTGAGTTCCGACGGGGTGCCGTCGGGCAGCAGGCCCGGGATGTCCACCGCGTTGTGCCGGGCGTAGACGCCGGGGGCGGGCAGCGGGGGCAGGTGCTTGCCGCGTACGCGCTCCTCGGACATCTCCCGCTGCGTCTTGGCGCGCTCGGTGCGCTCGCGGTGGGTGAGCACCATCGCGCCGACCGCCGAGGTGATCAGCAGGACGCCGGTGATCTCGAAGGCGAAGACGTACTTGGTGAAGATGAGGGTGGCGAGGCCCTCGACGTTGCCGTTCGCGTTGGCCTGGCCGGTGCCGTTGAAGGTCTTCAGGGAGGCGTTGGCGATGCCGGCGATCAGCAGGACCCCGAAGCCGAGGCCGCAGGCCGCGGCCCACCAGCGCTGGCCCTTGATGGTCTCCTTCAGGGAGTCGGCCGCGGTGACGCCGACCAGCATGACGACGAAGAGGAACAGCATCATGATCGCGCCGGTGTAGACGACGATCTGGACGACGCCCAGGAAGTACGCCCCGTTGGCCAGGTAGAACACCGCGAGGATGATCATGGTCCCGGCCAGGCAGAGCGCGCTGTGCACGGCCTTCCTCATCAGGACGGTGCACAGCGCGCCGATCACGGCGACGGTGCCCAGCACCCAGAACTGGAAGGCCTCACCGGTGGAGGTGTGCGAGGCGGCGGCGAGCAGCTCGGTGGGCGCGCTCATGCCCCCACCACCTTTCCGGACGCGGGCTCGTCCTCACCGAAGGTGGACGCCGCCTCCTGGGGCCGCTCCCCCTTGCTGAGCGCGACCTGGCGGACGGTTCCGGGCGCGGCCTCGGTGACCAGGCCGCGGTAGTAGTCCTGCTCGTTCATGCCCGGGTGGATCGCGTGCGGGCTGTCGACCATGGTGTCGTCGAGCCCGGCGAGCAGCTGTTCCTTGGTGTAGATCAGGTTCTCGCGCGAGGAGTCGGCCAGCTCGAACTCGTTGGTCATCGTCAGCGCCCGGGTGGGGCAGGCCTCGATGCACAGACCGCACAGGATGCAGCGGGCGTAGTTGATCTGGTAGACGCGGCCGTAGCGCTCGCCCGGCGAGTAGCGCTCCTCGTCCGTGTTGTCGGCGCCCTCCACATAGATGGCGTCGGCGGGACAGGCCCAGGCGCACAGCTCGCAGCCGACGCACTTCTCCAGGCCGTCCGGATGCCGGTTGAGCTGGTGGCGGCCATGGAAGCGCGGCGCGGTGACCTTCTGCTGCTCCGGGTACTGCTCGGTGAGCCGCTTCTTGAACATGGCCTTGAAGGTCACGCCGAAGCCGGCCACGGGGTTGAGGAACTTGTCCTCCGACCCGCCCGGCTCGTCCTGCTTGCCCGTCGATGACTTGTCAGACACCGTCACCCTCCCTTCCTTCTCCGTCACTGTGAGTATCCGCCCCGCCACTGACAATCAACTCCCGCTGGTGGCGCGACCGTCGGCGGGGTACGGGCGGAAGGGTCTGACCGGGCAGCGGCGGCACGGGGAATCCGCCGGCCATCGGGTCGAAGGCCGCGGGCGGCGCCTGTGCGTCCGCGTCCTGCTTCTTGCCCCGGAAGACGTCCGCGACGAAGGAGAGCAGCAGCAGCGCGACGACCGCGCCGCCGACGTACAGCACGATCTTCGAGAAGTCGTAGCCGTCGTTGCGCAGCGCCCGCACGGTGGCCACCAGCATCAGCCAGACCACCGAGACCGGGATGAGGACCTTCCAGCCCAGCTTCATCAGCTGGTCGTAGCGGACCCGGGGCAGCGTGCCGCGCAGCCAGATGAAGAAGAAGAGCAGCAGCTGGACCTTGATGACGAACCAGAGCATCGGCCACCAGCCGTGGTTCGCGCCCGCCCAGAAGGTGCTGATGGGCCAGGGGGCCCGCCAGCCGCCGAGGAAGAGGGTGACCGAGACGGCCGAGACGGTGACCATGTTGACGTACTCGGCGAGCATGAACATCGCGAACTTGATGGACGAGTACTCGGTGTTGAAGCCGCCGACCAGGTCGCCCTCGGACTCCGGCATGTCGAACGGGGCCCGGTTGGTCTCGCCGACCATCGTGATGATGTAGATGATGAAGGAGACCGGCAGCAGCACGATGTACCAGCGGTCGCCCTGCGCCTCCACGATCTTCGAGGTCGACATCGACCCCGAGTAGAGGAACACCGAGGCGAACGCCGCGCCCATGGCGATCTCGTACGAGATCATCTGCGCACACGAGCGCAGACCGCCGAGCAGCGGATACGTCGAGCCGGACGACCAGCCCGCGAGCACGATGCCGTAGATGCCGACCGAGGCGACGGCCAGTACGTACAGCATGGCGATCGGCAGGTCGGTGAGCTGCATCGTGGTGCGGTGGCCGAAGATCGACACCTCGTTGCCCGCGGGCCCGAACGGGATGACCGCGATCGCCATGAACGCCGGGATGGCGGCGATGATCGGGGCCAGGACGTAGACGACCTTGTCGGCCCGCTTGACGATGACGTCTTCCTTCAGCATCAGCTTGATGCCGTCGGCGAGCGACTGGAGCATGCCCCAGGGACCGTGCCGGTTGGGGCCGATGCGCAGCTGCATCCAGGCGACGACCTTGCGCTCCCACACGATGGAGAACAGCACGGTCACCATCAGGAACGCGAAGCAGAAGACGGCCTTGACGACGACGAGCCACCAGGGGTCGCGGCCGAACAGGGAGAGGTCCTCCGCAGCGAGCGTGATCACGCCTCCACCACCTCCGTGGGAGCTTCCGTAACGGCCGGCCCGATCCGGACGACCTGCCCGGGGACCGCACCGGCATCGGCCGCGACCCCGCCGCCGACGGAGTTCAGCGGCAGCCACACCACCCGGTCGGGCATCTCGCTCACCAGGAGCGGGAGTTGGACGGTGCCGGCCGGGCCGGTGACCTGGAGCAGGTCGCCGTCCTTGACGCCCGACTCGGCCGCGGTGGCCGCGGAGAGCCGGGCCACGGCCGCGTGCCGGGTGCCGGCCAGCGCCTCGTCGCCGGCCTGGAGCGAGCCCTGGTCGAGCAGCATCCGGTGGCCCGCGAGGACCGCCTCGCCCTCGGTGGGGCGGGGCAGCGCCTTGGCCGGCTCCAGGGGCTCGCTCGCGCGCGGCCCGTCCCAGGTGCCGAGCCGTGTCATCTCGGTGCGTACGGCGCGGACGTCGGGCAGGGCGAAGTGGACGTCGAGGACGTCGGCCAGCATGTGCAACACCCTGGTGTCGGTCGGTGCCAGGGCCCGGGTCATCTGCTCCGGCTTGAGCGCGGCCTCGAACAGGCGCGCCCTGCCTTCCCAGTTGAGGAAGGTGCCGGGCTTCTCGGCGACGGCCGCGACCGGCAGGACCACGTCCGCGTGGGCGGTGACCTCGGTCGGCCGCAGTTCCAGGCTGACCACGAAGGCCTCGGCGAGCGCGGCGCGGGCGCGCGCCGGGTCCGGCAGGTCCGCCGGGTCGACGCCCGCGACGAGCAGCGCGCCCAGTTCGCCGGTGGCCGCGGCCTCGACGATCTGGCCGGTGTCGCGCCCGTAGCGGTGCGGGAGTTCGCGCACGTCCCAGGCGGAGGCGACCTCGTCGCGGGCGCGCGGGTCGGTGGCCGGACGGCCGCCGGGCAGCAGCGACGGGATGGCGCCCGCCTCCACCGCACCGCGCTCGCCGGCCCGGCGCGGGATCCACACCAGTTCGGCACCGGTCGCCGTGGCCGCGCGCACGGCGGCGGTCAGCGCGCCGGGCACGCCCGCGAGCCGTTCGCCGACGACGAGCACGGCGCCCGGGGAGCGCAGTGCCTCGGCCGCCTTCGCGCCGTCCGCGTCCAGGCCGACGCCGCCCGCGAGCGCGTCGAGCCACTCGGTCTCGGTGCCGGGGGCCGCGGGCAGCAGGGTGCCGCCCGCCTTCGCGAGGCCGCGGGTCATGTGGGTGGCGAGCGAGAAGGTGCGCTGGCCGTGCTTGCGCCAGGCCTTGCGCAGCCGCAGGAAGACGCCGGGCGCCTCCTCCTCGGACTCGAAGCCCACCAGCAGGACCGCCGGCGCCTGTTCGAGGGAGGTGTGGGTGACGCCCCGGCCGTCGAGGTCACGCCCGCGGCCCGCGACCCGGGCCGCGAGGAAGTCGGCCTCTTCGGCGGAGTGCACACGGGCGCGGAAGTCGACGTCGTTGGTGTCGAGGGCGATGCGCGCGAACTTGGCGTAGGCGTACGCGTCCTCGACGGTCAGCCGTCCACCGGCCAGCACACCGGCCCGGCCGCGCGCGGCGGACAGCCCGGCGGCGGCCGCCTCCAGCGCCTCGGGCCAGCTCGCCGGTACGAGTTCACCCGTCCCGGCGTCGCGGACCAGCGGGGTGGTCAGCCGGTCGGGCTGCTGGGCGTACCGGAAGCCGAACCGGCCCTTGTCGCACAGCCATTCCTCGTTGACCTCGGGGTCCTCCGCCGCCAGGCGCCGCATGACCTTGCCGCGCCGGTGGTCGGTGCGCGTCGCGCAGCCGCCCGCGCAGTGCTCGCACACCGAGGGCGACGACACCAGGTCGAAGGGGCGCGAGCGGAAGCGGTAGGCGGCCGAGGTCAGCGCGCCGACCGGGCAGATCTGGATCGTGTTGCCGGAGAAGTACGACTCGAACGGGTCGCCCTCGCCGGTGCCGACCTGCTGCAGCGCGCCGCGCTCGATCAGCTCGATCATCGGGTCGCCGGCGATCTGGTTGGAGAAGCGGGTGCAGCGCGCGCACAGCACGCAGCGCTCGCGGTCCAGGAGCACCTGGGTGGAGATGGGGACCGGCTTCTCGTAGGTGCGCTTCTTGCCCTCGAAGCGCGAGTCCGTGTCGCCGACCTGCATCGCCTGGTTCTGCAGCGGGCACTCGCCGCCCTTGTCGCAGACCGGGCAGTCCAACGGGTGGTTGATCAGGAGGAGTTCCATCACTCCGCGCTGCGCCTTCTCGGCGACCGGCGAGGAGAGCTGGGACTTGACCACCATGCCGTCGGTGCAGGTGATGGTGCAGGACGCCATCGGCTTGCGCTGGCCCTCGACCTCGACGATGCACTGGCGGCAGGCGCCGGCCGGGTCGAGCAGGGGGTGGTCGCAGAACCGCGGGATCTCGATGCCGAGCTGTTCGGCGGCGCGGATCACCAGGGTGCCCTTGGGGACGCTGATGCCGATGCCGTCGATGGTCAGCGAGACGAGATCCTCCGGCGGCACGGCCGCCTCGCCGCCCCCGGAGGAAGCGCTACTCGTCGTCACAGTCATGCGTTCACCTCCGTGCTGTCGTCCGCCCAGGCGGTGGACCTGGCGGGGTCGAAGGGGCAGCCCTTGCCCGTGATGTGCTGCTCGTACTCGTCGCGGAAGTACTTGAGCGAGGAGAAGATCGGCGAGGCGGCGCCGTCGCCGAGCGCGCAGAACGACTTGCCGTTGATGTTGTCGGCGATGTCGTTCAGCTTGTCGAGGTCGTCCATCGAGCCCTTGCCGGCCTCGATGTCGCGGAGCAACTGGACCAGCCAGTACGTCCCTTCGCGACACGGGGTGCACTTGCCGCAGGACTCGTGGGCGTAGAACTCGGTCCAGCGGGTGACCGCCCGCACCACGCAGGTGGTCTCGTCGAAGCACTGGAGCGCCTTGGTGCCGAGCATCGAGCCGGCCGCGCCCACGCCCTCGTAGTCCAGCGGGACGTCGAGGTGCTCGTCGGTGAACATCGGGGTCGAGGAGCCGCCCGGCGTCCAGAACTTGAGCCGGTGGCCCTTGCGCATGCCGCCGCTCATGTCGAGCAGCTGGCGCAGCGTGATGCCCAGCGGGGCCTCGTACTGGCCGGGGCTCGTGACGTGCCCGCTGAGCGAATACAGCGTGAAGCCGGGGGACTTCTCGCTCCCCATCGACTTGAACCAGTCCTTGCCCCGGTGCAGGATCGCGGGAACCGAGGCGATGGATTCGACGTTGTTCACCACAGTGGGGCACGCGTACAGACCGGCGACCGCGGGGAAGGGGGGTCGCAGCCGGGGCTGGCCGCGACGGCCTTCCAGGGAGTCCAGGAGTGCGGTCTCCTCGCCGCAGATGTACGCGCCGGCGCCGGCGTGCACGGTGAGTTCGAGGTCGAGGCCGCTGCCGAGAATGTCCTTGCCGAGGAAGCCGGCTTCGTACGCCTCGCGCACGGCCTCGTGCAGCCGTCGCAGGACGGGGACGACCTCGCCGCGCAGATAGATGAAGGCGTGCGAGGAGCGGATCGCGTAGCAGGCGATGACGATGCCCTCGATGAGGGAGTGCGGGTTGGCGAACAGGAGCGGGATGTCCTTGCAGGTCCCGGGCTCCGACTCGTCGGCGTTGACGACCAGGTAGTGCGGCTTGCCGTCGCCCTGCGGAATGAACTGCCACTTCATTCCGGTGGGGAAGCCGGCGCCGCCGCGGCCGCGCAGACCGGAGTCCTTGACGTACGCGATGAGGTCGTCGGGTGTCATGGCGAGCGCCTTGCGCAGGCCCTCGTAGCCGTCGTGGCGGCGATAGGTCTCCAGGGTCCAGGACTCGGGCTGGTCCCAGAAGGCGGAGAGCACCGGCGCGAGCAGCTTCTCCGGGCTGCTTCCGTTGCCGTTTCCTGCGATCTCGGTGGCCAACGTCATCACTCCCCCTCCTCGGCGGCGGGACCGGCGGGGTGGGCCGGGTCGGACGCTGAGGTCTGCTGCGGTGCGTCGTGCGAGCTCAGGTGCTCGGAGCCGGGCTGGGGCCGGTCCTTGGGGCCCTCGCCGCGGGGGTGCACCACGCGCGCGCCCGCGGTCTCGCCCTTGGCCAGCCGCAGTCCGGCGAGCGAGGCGGGCCCGGCGCCGCCGGTCGCGGCCACCGCGCCGGGGCGCTCGTCGGGGAAACCGGCCAGGATGCGCGCGGTCTCCTTGTACGTGCACAGCGGGGCGCCCCGGGTGGGCTCGACGGGGCGGCCGGCGCGCAGGTCGTCGACGAGGCGCTTGGCGCTCTCGGGCGTCTGGTTGTCGAAGAACTCCCAGTTGACCATCACGACGGGTGCGAAGTCGCAGGCCGCGTTGCACTCGATGTGTTCGAGGGTGACCCGGCCGTCGCCGGTCGTCTCGTTGTTGCCGACCGCGAGGTGTTCCTTCAGCTCCTCGAAGATCGCGTCGCCGCCCATCACCGCGCACAGCGTGTTGGTGCAGACGCCCACCTGGTAGTCGCCCGAGGGCTTGCGCCGGTACATGGAGTAGAAGGTGGCGACGGCCGTGACCTCGGCCGTGGTCAGTTCCAGGAGGTCCGCGCAGAAGGCCATGCCGGTGCGCGAGACGTATCCCTCCTCGGCCTGGACGAGGTGGAGCAGCGGCAGCAGCGCGGAGCGGCTGTCGGGGTAGCGGGCGACGATCTCCTTGCCGTCCGCCTGAAGGCGGGCGCGCACATCGGCCGGGTAGTCGGGGGCGGGCAGCTGCGGCATGCCCAATTGGATGTCTGTCACCGGTCGACGCCTCCCATCACGGGGTCGATGGACGCGACGGCGACGATGACGTCGGCGACCTGGCCGCCCTCGCACATGGCCGCCATGGCCTGCAGGTTGGTGAAGGACGGGTCGCGGAAGTGGACCCGGTAGGGGCGGGTGCCGCCGTCGGAGACGACGTGCACGCCGAGTTCGCCCTTGGGCGACTCGACGGCCGCGTAGGCCTGGCCCGCCGGCACCCGGAAGCCCTCGGTCACCAGCTTGAAGTGGTGGATGAGGGACTCCATCGAGGTGCCCATGATCTTCTTGATGTGGTCGAGCGAGTTGCCGAGTCCGTCCGGGCCGAGCGCGAGCTGGGCGGGCCAGGCGATCTTCTTGTCCTCGACCATGACCGGCCCCGGCGCCAGCCGGTCCAGGCACTGCTCGACGATCCTGAGCGACTGGCGCATCTCCTCCAGGCGGACCAGGAAGCGGCCGTAGGAGTCGCAGCTGTCGGCGGTCGGGACGTCGAACTCGTAGGTCTCGTAGCCGCAGTAGGGGTCGGTCTTGCGCAGGTCGTGCGGGAGTCCGGCCGAGCGCAGGATGGGGCCGGTGGCGCCGAGCGCCATGCAGCCGGTCAGGTCGAGGTGGCCGACGTCCTGCATACGGGCCTTGAAGATGGGGTTGCCGGTGGCGAGCTTGTCGTACTCCGGCAGGTTCTTCTTCATGGTCTTCACGAACTCGCGGAGCTGGTCCATGGCGCCCGGGGGCAGGTCCTGGGCCAGGCCGCCGGGGCGGATGAACGCGTGGTTCATGCGCAGGCCGGTGATCAACTCGTAGAGGTCGAGAATGAGTTCACGATCGCGGAAGCCGTAGATCATGATCGTGGTCGCGCCGAGCTCCATGCCGCCGGTGGCGATGCACACCAGGTGCGAGGAGAGCCGGTTCAGCTCCATGAGCAGGACGCGAATGACCGAGGCGCGGTCCGGGATCTGGTCGGTGATGCCGAGGAGCTTCTCGACGCCGAGGCAGTACGCCGTCTCGTTGAAGAACGGCGTCAGGTAGTCCATGCGCGTGACGAAGGTGGTGCCCTGCGTCCAGGTGCGGAATTCGAGGTTCTTCTCGATGCCGGTGTGCAGATAACCGATTCCGCAGCGGGCCTCGGTGACCGTCTCGCCCTCGATCTCCAGGATCAGCCGGAGCACACCGTGCGTGGAAGGGTGCTGGGGGCCCATGTTGACGACGATGCGCTCGTCGTCGGCCTTGGCCGCGGACTGGACGACCTCGTCCCAGTCGCCGCCGGTGACTGTATATACAGTCCCCTCGGTGGTCTCGCGGGCCGAAGCGTGCGACGTTCCGTTCGAAGTGGACATCAGCTGTACGACCTCCGCTGGTCCGGAGCCGGGATCTGGGCGCCCTTGTACTCGACCGCGATGCCGCCGAGGGGGTAGTCCTTGCGCTGCGGGAAGCCCTGCCAGTCGTCCGGCATCATGATCCGGGTGAGGGCGGGGTGCCCGTCGAAGACGATGCCGAAGAAGTCGTACGTCTCGCGCTCGTGCCAGTCGTTGGTCGGATAGACCTCGACGAGCGAGGGGATGTGCGGATCGGCGTCGGGGGCGCTCACCTCCAGCCGGATCAGCCGGCCGTGGGTGATCGAGCGCAGGTGGTAGACGGCGTGCAGCTCGCGGCCCTTGTCCCCCAGGAAGTGGACGCCGCTGACGCCCGTGCAGAGCTCGAAGCGCAGGGCGGGGTCGTCGCGCAGGGTGCGGGCGACGCGCACGAGGTGCTCGCGGGCGATGTGGAAGGTGAGTTCGCCGCGGTCGACGACGGTCTTCTCGATGGCGTTCTCGGGGAGCAGGTCCTGCTCCTCCAGGGCGCCTTCGAGTTCGTCGGCCACCTCGTCGAACCAGCCGCCGTAGGGCCGCGAGGTGGCGCCGGGCAGGGTGACGGTCCGTACGAGACCGCCGTAGCCGGTGGTGTCACCGCCGTTGTTGACGCCGAACATGCCCTTGCGGACGCCGATGACCTCGCCGGTGTCCTCGCGCGGGGCGGGTACGCCGCTCTGTTCGGGGGTGGGGGGAGTGTCGGGGGAGCTCACCGCAGCAGGCCCTTCATCTCGATGGTGGGGAGCGCCTTGAGGGCCGCCTCCTCCGCCTCGCGGGCCGCCTCCTCCTGATTGACCCCGAGCTTGGTGCCCTGGATCTTCTGGTGGAGCTTGAGAATCGCGTCGATCAGCATCTCGGGCCGGGGCGGACAGCCGGGCAGGTAGATATCAACCGGGACAATGTGGTCAACACCCTGAACAATGGCGTAATTGTTGAACATGCCGCCCGATGAGGCGCAAACCCCCATGGAAATGACCCACTTGGGATTGGGCATCTGGTCGTAGACCTGCCGCAGCACCGGCGCCATCTTCTGGCTGACCCGGCCGGCCACGATCATCAGGTCGGCCTGGCGCGGGGAGCCGCGGAAGACCTCCATGCCGAAGCGGGCCAGGTCGTAGCGGCCCGCGCCCGTCGTCATCATCTCGATGGCGCAGCAGGCGAGGCCGAAGGTGGCGGGGAAGACGGACGCCTTGCGCACCCAGCCCGCGGCCTGCTCAACAGTGGTCAGTACGAAGCCGCTAGGCAGTTTCTCTTCGAGTCCCATAGGTGCCCCTCAGCCCCTCAGTCCCATTCCAGGCCGCCGCGCCGCCACACGTAGGCGTAGGCGACGAAGACGGTGAGCACGAAGAGCAGCATCTCCACGAGCCCGAAAATCCCCAGGGCGTCGAAGGTGACCGCCCAGGGATAGAGGAAGACGATCTCGATGTCGAAGACGATGAAGAGCATCGCCGTCAGGTAGTACTTGATGGGAAAGCGGCCGCCTCCGGCCGGCGTCGGAGTGGGTTCGATGCCGCACTCGTACGCCTCAAGTTTCGCCCGGTTGTACCTTTTTGGGCCGATTAGCGTGGCCATGACCACGGAAAAGATCGCAAACCCTGCCCCGAGGGCGCCGAGCACGAGGATGGGCGCGTAGGCATTCACGCTCCTCGCTCCTTCCAGTCGTCCTTGACCGTTGGACCGCACACGGGTCTCGCGAACACCTCACCGCCTCCCGCTTCCGCGAAGATCGCGTCCATGTGAGGCAGTTCACAAGCCCGACTGCCCCGCATCCTATGCCCGGCGGTCTGTGATCTGCGACACGGGGTACGACAACGCCTTTGTGATCTCCACCACCTGACGAAGGATCATGAAGCCGGATGAGCGGTGATCTTCATACGTGAAGCGCCCGAGTGATCACGAGACGTGACATCCGGCAGTGTTACCGCTGGTCGGCGACCGTCTGGCGTTATCAAGACATGTGCGCTACAGGCAAATTGGCCTTGCGGGCGCATCCAGTGATAAGCGGCCCGCTTTCCCTCCCGCCCTCACTCGCGGGAGGGAGGGCGGGCGCCGGAAGTGGACGCGTGCACCCGTTCACGAGAGCCGCCCCGCCCCCACGAGCGACTGGATCTCTTCACACTGTGACCTGCGTCACACACCAACAGGCGGAGAATGAACGGGGCTTGGCCATCGACGTGAGGGGATGGTAAGCGCCGGGCAATTCGGGCGTTTCATGGAAAACACATGATCACGGCCCTGATCGCACGGAGTCGCTTTGTCCGTTACGGCGTCAATAAGTGGCGTCAAGAAGCGGATTCGGCCCTTCCGGCATCAACTGTGGCGCAGCACACGTTTCTTGAAGGGAACCCCGAACCCCTGATAGCGGTTGTCCCATGTCCCACACCGCTCACATACCCAGCCACCGGAAGCCCCGCCGCAGCGCCTCGAAGGTCTCGCTCCGGGCCGGAGTTGCCGGTGGCGTACTCAGCACCATCGCGCTGGCGGGTGCGGCCGCCCCGGCCATCGCCGCCCAGCCGGTCAACGAGACCATCGAGATGCCCACGCTGACGGGCGACCTCGCGACCACCGCGGCCGCCACGGCGCAGGCCACCAAGGCCGTTGCCGCCGACCTCCAGCTCCAGGCCGCCCAGGACGCCGCCGCGTCCAACGCCGCCAAGGACGCCAAGAAGGCCAAGGACGACGCCGAGCAGAAGGCCGCCGAAGCCAAGGCGAAGGCCGACGCGGAGGCCAAGGCGAAGGCCGACGCCGCGGAGCGCGCCTCGCGCTCCGCCGAGCGCACCTCGCTCAAGTCAGCCCCGGCCACGTCCGCCGGCACCTCCACGTTCAAGGCGTCCAACGCCACGGGCTCCGCCGCCGCCATCGTGAACTTCGCGCTGGCCCAGGTCGGCAAGGCGTACGTCTCGGGTGCCACGGGCTCCAGCGCGTACGACTGCTCCGGTCTGGTGCAGGCCGCCTACCGCCAGGTCGGCATCGACCTGCCGCGCGTCTCCCAGGACCAGTCGGCCACCGGCACGGACGTGTCGCTCTCCAACCTCCAGCCGGGCGACGTCCTTTACTGGGGCGGCAAGGGCTCCGCGTACCACGTGGCGATCTACGTGGGCGGCGGCAAGTTCGTCGGCGCGCAGAACTCCTCCACGGGCGTTGTCGAGCGCAGCATGGACTGGGACCAGCCGAGCGGCGCCGTCCGCATCCTCTGAGGCGTACAGCGGCCTTCTGAGCCGCTCCCGCACCGCCTGCAAGGGCCGTTCCTCCCCCGCTCGGGAGGAACGGCCCTTCGGCATGCCCGGAATGTGTTGAACTCTGCCCGCTCCGGGGCAGAGTTCACCTATCAGGGGGTGGGCGCATGGGCGAGCCGGCGCGTGACGCGGAACCGGAGCCGTACGAGGTCTACGCCGACGGGCTCGGCATGTTCGCCGCCATCGGGATCGTGTTCCTGGCGCTCGGCCTGTGGATGCTCACCGGGATCCGTCCCTGGCACGGCCCGGTCGACTGGGCCAAGCTCGCCTTCGGCTGGGGCTTCGCGCTGTTCGTCGTCGCGGCCGGCGCGTTCCTGGTCCTCGCCTGCGTGTACGGGAGCCTGCGCCCGGTCATCCGCGCGGACGCGGCCGGGGTGCATCTGGCCACCCGCTTCGACGCGCCCTGGTCGCAGGTGCGCGAGATCGAGGTCGGCACGGTGGCGATCTGGGAGATCGGGGACGAGCGCACCGCGGGCGGCTACGAGCACCACCGCGCGGTGTGGGTGACGCTGCACAGCGGCAGGCGCCACGAATACATAGCCCGCCGGCAGAACGGGGGCCTCTCCGCGGACGAGTTGCGCACCGGTCTGTCCCGCTTCGCCGGAGAGGTCCCCGTCCGCTGGACGGAGGAGGTGGAGCGCCGCTGCTGACGGCGCGGCCGGGTCAGGCCTTGGGGGCCACCTTCGAGAGGCCGTTGATGATGCGGTCCATCGCGTCGCCGCCCGTCGGGTCGGTCAGGTTGGCCAGCATCTTCAGGGTGAACTTCATCAGGAGCGGGTGCGTCAGACCGCGCTGGGTGGCGATCTTCATGACCTTCGGGTTGCCGATGAGCTTCACGAAGGCGCGGCCCAGCGTGTAGTAGCCGCCGTAGGTCTCCTTGAGGATCTTCGGATAGGCGTGCAGGGCCAGTTCGCGCTGGGCGGGGGTCGCGCGGGCGTGCGCCTGGACGATGACGTCCGCGGCGATCTGCCCCGATTCCATGGCGTACGCGATGCCTTCGCCGTTGAACGGGTTGACCAGGCCGCCCGCGTCACCGACGAGCAGCAGGCCCTTGGTGTAGTGCGGCTGGCGGTTGAAGGCCATCGGCAGGGCCGCGCCGCGGATCGGGCCGGTCATGTTCTCGGGGGTGTAGCCCCAGTCCTCGGGCATGGAGGCGCACCACGCCTTGAGGATCTCGCGCCAGTCGAGCTCCTTGAAGGCGGACGACGAGTTGAGGATGCCGAGGCCGACGTTGGACGTGCCGTCGCCCATCCCGAAGATCCAGCCGTAGCCGGGCAGCAGCCGCTCCTGCGGGCCGCGCCGGTCCCAGAGTTCGAGCCAGGACTCCAGGTAGTCGTCGTCGTGCCGCGGCGAGGTGAAGTACGTCCGCACGGCCACGCCCATCGGGCGGTCCTCGCGCCGGTGCAGGCCCATCGCGAGGGACAGGCGCGTGGAGTTGCCGTCGGCGGCCACCACGAGCGGGGCGTGGAAGGTGACCGGGGTCTTCTCCTCGCCGAGCTTGGCGGTGACGCCGGTGATGCGTCCGGTGCGCTCGTCCACGATCGGGGCGCCCACGTTGCAGCGCTCGTACAGGCGGGCCCCGGCCTTCTGGGCCTGCCGGGCGAGCTGCTCGTCGAAGTCGTCGCGCTTGCGCACCAGTCCGTAGTCCGGGTACGAGGCGAGGTCGGGCCAGTCCAGCTGGAGGCGGACACCGCCGCCGATGATCCGCAGGCCCTTGTTGCGCAGCCAGCCCGCCTCCTCGGAGATGTCGATCCCCATCGAGACGAGCTGCTTGGTGGCGCGCGGGGTCAGACCGTCGCCGCACACCTTCTCGCGCGGGAAGGCGGTCTTCTCCAGGAGCAGCACGTCGAGTCCGGCCTTGGCCAGGTAGTACGCGGTCGTCGAACCGGCGGGCCCGGCTCCGACGACGATCACGTCCGCGGTGTGTTCGGAGAGCGGCTCGGTCACAGCGGGATCTCCCGAAGACTCGAATTTGCGTGCCGAGAAGCACAGGACATGTGCAGTCTATGGGTGGCTGTTGATCGTCGTCGCGAAGGGTTGCCCACGCCATGAGCTCTGTGTCCGCCGGGTCCTCGGTACCGGAGAAGTCCCTGCCCGTTGTACGGCTGCGCGTGCCCACCGAGGAGGACGCCTATGCCTGGCACCGGGTGTTCGACGACCCGGAGGTGATGGAGTTCCACGGGGGCAGGGCCGCCGAGGTGTCCGTCTACGAGGAGCTGACCGCCCGCCAGCGCAAGCACGACGCCGAACAGGGCTTCTGCCTCTGGACGATGCTGGACGAGGACGACGAGGTCATCGGCTTCACCGGCGCCCAGCCCTGGCCGCTGGACGACTGGGGCCCGGTCGGCGAGATCGAGATCGGCTGGCGCCTGGGCCGCGCCCACTGGGGCCGCGGCTTCGCGACCGCGGCGGCCCGGGCGACCGTGGCGCGGGCGCGGGCCGCCGGGGTGCCGCGGGTGGTGGCGATGGTCCATCCCCGCAACATCCGTTCGGTGGCGGTGGCCGAGCGCCTCGGGATGACGCGGGTCGCCACCTACCCGTCGAAGAGGCTGGGCGTGGACGCGCTGTGCTTCGGCCTCGAACTGGGGAGTTGACCCCGCCGGGGGGCCGGGGGTCCGGTCGCCGGGTGCGCTACGCCTTGAAGCCGCGGTGCAGCGCGACGATCCCGCCGGTGAGGTTGCGCCAGGCGACCTTGGACCAGCCCGCCCCCTGGAGCCGGGCGGCGAGCGCGTCCTGGGCGGGCCAGGCCCGGATGGACTCGGCGAGGTAGACGTACGCGTCCGGGTTGGAGGACACGGCCGTCGCGACGGGCGGCAGGGCGCGCATCAGGTACTCGGTGTAGACCGTCCGGAACGGCTTCCACGTCGGCTGCGAGAACTCGCAGATCACGACCCGGCCGCCCGGCTTGGTCACCCGGTGCATCTCGCGCAGCGCGGCGTCCGTGTCCTGGACGTTGCGCAGCCCGAAGGAGATGGTCACCGCGTCGAAGGTGTCGTCGCGGAACGGCAGCTTCGTCGCGTCGCCCGCGGTGAACGGCAGGTGCGGCTGGCGCTCCTTGCCCACCTTGAGCATGCCGAGCGAGAAGTCGCAGGGCACCGTGTACGCACCGGCCGCGGCGAAGGGCTGCGAGGAGGTGGCGGTGCCGGCCGCCAGGTCCAGCACCTTCTGCGCGGGCCGCGCGTCGACCGCCTTCGCGACCTCCTTGCGCCACAGCCGGGTCTGGCCGAGGGAGAGCACGTCGTTGGTGAGGTCGTAGTGGGCCGCGACGTCGTCGAACATCGAGGCGACTTCGTGCGGCTGCTTGTCCAGGGATGCGCGGGTCACGCCGCCCATTCAAGCAGGAGGCGGACCGGGGCCGGGCGCCCGGCCCGCACCTCCCCGGGCGGGCCGCGTACATTCGCCTTTCCGTGCCACGGGGGCCCGGAACACGAGAGCGGGTGCACACGACATGCTGCGTTTCCTGAGGGTGCCGGTCGCCGGGGCCGGCGTCCTGGCCGCGCTGGTCTGCGCGGGATGCTCCGCGCCGGCGGCGCCGAAGGCTCCCTCGGCGTCCGCACCGCCGGCCGCCCCGGGCCCGCTGTCGACGACGTACTCCCCCTACGTCAGCGCCACCACGGCCGCGCCGACCGACGCCGTGGGCTCCCCGGCCTTCTACAACCTGGCCTTCGCCGTCGCCCACGGCTCCACCTGCCGCGCGGTGTGGGACGACGACACCGCCATCGTGGACGCGGACGTCAAGGACCGGGTGGCCGCGCTCAAGAAGGGGGGCGCCTCGGTGCGGGTCTCCTTCGGCGGGCAGGCCGGCAAGGAACTCGCGCTCACCTGCCGCACCCCGGCCCAGCTGGCCGCCGCCTACGGCTCCGCGCTCGACGCGGTGGGCTCCGCCGAGGCGGACTTCGACATCGAGGGCGCCGCGCTCACCGACCCCGCGGCCCTGACCCGGCGCGCCGAGGCGGTGGCCCTGCTCCAGAAGCAGCGCCCGCTGAAGGTGACGTTCACCCTCGCGGCGATGCCGACGGGGCTCACGCCGGACGGGGTCGCGCTGCTCAAGTCCGCCAAGGAGCACGGGGTGACGGTGTCGGCCGTCAACGTCATGGCGATGAACTACGGCACGTCGTTCGGCGGGAACATGGGCGACTACGCGCTGCGCGCCGCGACCGCGGCACACGGTCAGATCCAGCGCGTCCTCGGCCTCTCGGACCGGGCGGCGTGGCAGGGGCTCGGCGTCACGGTGATGATCGGCGTCAACGACGTCAAGGGCGAGACGTTCACGCTCGACGACGCGTCGAAGGTGCGGGGGTTCGTGGGGGCCAAGGGGGTGGGGCGCCTGTCGATGTGGGTGACGTATCGCGACCAGCAGTGCGCATCGGGCGTCAACTCGGCCGTGGCTCAGGCCGGTTGCAGCGGGGTGCGCCAGGGCGCGGGTGCCTTCGGGGAGGCGCTGTCGCGGGGGTGAGCCTGGGGGTTGGGGGGCTGAGGTTCAGGATCCTGGGGCTCCGCCCCAGACCCCGAACGCGCCTGAACGGCGCTCGTCCTCAATCGCCGGACAGGCTGAGGATGCGCATGCGGCCCAGCACCGGTCCCGTTAGGGGCGCGAGGAACTACGCGAGCAAGCGAGCACGGTCCGCAGACAAACGAGGGAAGCCAGGCGCGGCCCAACCACCCAACCCACCCGAAGCACAACCCCCTAGGGGCGCGGGGAACTGCGCGAGCAAGCGGGCACGGTCCGCAGGCGAACAGGGGGTCAGGGGCGCGAGGAACTGCGCGAGCAAGCGGGCACGGTCCGCAGGCGAACAGGGACCTAGGGGCGCGGGGAACTGCGCAAGCAAGGGGGCTTAGACCGGGGGCTCAGCGGCGTCGGTGGACCAGGCGGCCCCCGATGACGGTGGCCACACAGACCTCAGCCCCCCGCACAAGCAGCCCCTCTTCATCCCCCACCCCGAAAACCGCGAACCGCGCACCCCCACCCACCACCAGCGGCGCCCGGAAGGCATCGGCGAGTGCGACCCCCGCCAGCGGGTCGAGCAGGGCCGGGTCGAAGGAGTCGAGGGCCACCGGGGCCGCGTCGGGCAGCACCTCAAGTCCCGCCCGCCGCACGGCGGTCCGCACCGAGGGGGTGGTGAGACGGGCGCCCACCGCGACCACCCCGCGGGCGAGCAGCTTCTGGGTGCAGCGGCGCGCACTGTTGCCGCGCCGGGCCTCGTTCGGCGCGAGGCCCGCGAGCGCCGGGCCGGTCAGTGGCTCGGCCCCGAGCGCGTCGAGCTCGAAGGGGTCGTCGGGAAAGTAGGTGTGCTCCAGGAGGGCCGTACCGTGCCGGTTGACCAGCCCCGGCGTCAGCGTCCCGCCCCAGCGCCGCACCCGGGCGGCCGGGTGGGCCGCCGCCACCTCCTCGTACGGCCCGATCGCCGCGATCCGGTCACCGTGGACCAGCACCGCACCGCCCGGAACCGGCGCGCGGTCCCCGGGCAGCAGCAGCTCGGCGGCGTGGATCGTCAACACCTCAGGAACACAGCCTCAGTTGGAGGCGAGGAGCTTGAGCTCCGGGTGGGCGGTGCCGCCCTCGATCGCGGTGGAGGAGATGTGCGACTGGACGCGCGTGTCGACCGGGTCGTTCGCCGGGTCCTCGTGCACCACGAGGTGCTCGTAGGTGGTGGCGCGCTGGGCGGGCACCCGGTCCGCCTTGCGGATCATGTCGATCATCTCGATGAGGTTGGAGCGGTGCTTGGCACCGGCCGACGAGACGACGTTCTCCTCCAGCATCACCGAGCCGAGGTCGTCGGCCCCGTAGTGCAGGGACAGCTGGCCGACCTCCTTGCCGGTGGTGAGCCAGGAACCCTGGATGTGGGCGACGTTGTCGAAGAAGAGGCGCGCGATGGCGATCATGCGCAGGTACTCGAAGAGCGTCGCCTGGGTGCGGCCCTTGAGGTGGTTGTTCTCGGGCTGGTAGGTGTACGGGATGAAGGCGCGGAAGCCACCCGTGCGGTCCTGCACGTCGCGGATCATGCGCAGGTGCTCGATGCGCTCGGCGTTGGTCTCGCCGGTACCCATGAGCATGGTGGACGTCGACTCGACGCCCAGGCCGTGCGCGGTCTCCATGATCTCCAGCCAGCGCTCGCCGGACTCCTTGAGCGGCGCGATCGCCTTGCGCGGGCGCTCGGGCAGCAGCTCGGCGCCGGCCCCGGCGAACGAGTCGAGCCCGGCCGCGTGGATGCGCGACACGGCCTCTTCGACGCTCACCTTGGAGATGCGGGCCATGTGCTCGACCTCGGAGGCGCCGAGGGAGTGGATGACCAGCTGCGGGTAGGCCTTCTTGATCGCCGAGAAGTGTTCCTCGTAGTACTCGACGCCGAAGTCCGGGTGGTGGCCGCCCTGGAACATGATCTGGGTGCCGCCGAGCTCGATCGTCTCCGCGCAGCGGCGCAGGATGTCGTCGAGGTCGCGGGTCCAGCCCTTGGCGGTGTCCTTGGGGGCGGCGTAGAACGCGCAGAACTTGCACGCCGTCACGCAGACGTTCGTGTAGTTGATGTTCCGCTCGATGATGTACGTCGCGATGTGCTCGGTACCGGCGTAGCGGCGGCGGCGCGCCGCGTCGGCGGCGGCGCCCAGCGCGTGCAGCGGCGCCGAGCGGTACAGGTCGAGCGCCTCCTCGGGGGTGATCCGCCCACCCTCGGCGGCACGGTCGAGAACGGACTGAAGATCGGCCTTCTCAGTCACCGGAGGTGTCCCTTTCTAGGGGGTGCGGGCGGACCGATCCAGCGTACGCCAGCAGCCCTGCCGCGCTGATCGGGGGCCGCCGGGGCCGGCGGAGAGCTACCCGGCGAGCCCGCCGAGCAGCAGCCCCCCGAAGGCGCCCGCGATCAGGAACGGGCCGAGCGGGAAGGCGGTCTTGCGGCTCGCCCGCCGGAAGACCACGAGCCCCATCCCGTACAGCGCGCCGAGCACGAGGCCGAGCAGCGTCCCTGCCATCAGGACCGCCCAGCCGTACCAGCCGAGCACCAGGCCGAGCCCCAGCGCGAGCTTCACGTCGCCGAAGCCCATGCCCGCCGGGTTGACGAGGAAGAGCACGAAGTACCCGGCGCCGAGCACCAGGGCGCCGAGCAGCGCGGTCGGCCAGGACCCGGCGTGGCCGGGGAGCAGGGCCGCGAGCCCGAGCAGCAGTGCGGCCGCGCCGGCCAGCGGCAGGGTGAGCAGGTCGGGCAGTCTGCGGACGGCGAGGTCGATCTGGGCGAGCAGCACCGCGAACGGCGCGAGCAGCAGCCAGGCCGCGAGTTCCGGGCGGGGCCCGGTCGTGGCGGCCAGCGCCGCGCAGCCGAGCGCGGTGACCAGGACGGTCGGCAGCGTCCGGTCGTAGCGCGTCCCCGGCCCGCAGTCCCGGCACCGGGCGGGACCCGGCCCGGGGGCGAGCGGGTGCCCGGCCGGGCAGGTGGTGCGCCGGGGCTGCCCGGGTTCGACGGAGAGCCGGTAGCGGGGGCGCGGCAGCAGGAGACCCGCGCCCGCGCCCCAGGCCGCCGCGGCGGCTGTCAGCGTTGCGTTCACCGGACCAGGGTGCCCGTCAGCCCGCCGACGCCGCCGCGGGGCCCCCGTCACCGCGCCACGACGGCAGCAGTTCGTCGAGGAGGGCGACGGTGCGCGGCGGCAGGCCGCGCGGTCCGCTCAGGGCGGCGAGCTCGGAGACGAGCGCGAGCAGCGCGTCGCGGTCACCGGTGTCGTGGGTGGCCCGCAGCAGTTCGTTCCACAGCCGCTCGTCCGCGGGAGAGCTCGCCAGCGCGGTGCGCAGCGTCGCGATGGCCTTCTGCGGGTGCTCGCGTTCGCGGTGGTGGGCGCAGAGCGCGAGGGCCACGTCCGCGACCAGGAGCGGGAGTTGGGTGTCGATGATCTCGTGGCCGAGCCAGCCGTAGCGGCCCTCGGGCCGGTCGGCGAGCAGCGGGCCGCGCACCAGGCCGAGGGCGTCGGTGAGCAGTCGCTCGCGCACCGAGGCGCGGCGGGCGCCGCTGCCCTCGGTCGCCTCGTAGTGCAGCGAACGCAGCACGTCGAGGTCGGAGACGACGGAGCGGGCCAGGGTGAGCCGTCCGCCGGCGTCCGTACGCAGCCGGGGCGAACCGTCCTCGTCGCTGCCGAGCCAGTCCCGGAGCCGGCCGAGCAGCGCGTCGCGCACCTCGTCGGTCACCCCGCGCGGCCACATCGCGGACGCGAGGACCAGCGGGTGGACGCCCTCGCGGTGCAGGAGCAGCAGGGCGAGCGCCTCGTGGAGCAGGGCGCTGCGCTCGCCGTCCGGCGCTTCGAGGCCGATGATCTCGTACGTGCCGACCAGGCGGGCGTAGACCGCGGGGCGGCCCTGTTCGGTGATGTCCACCAGGAACGCGTGCGGGGCGGGGGTCGGGTCGTCGCCGTCGGGGCCGGTCATGGTGTCGGCCGAGGCGAAGAGGCGTACCACCGCGTCGTGCACCTGGGCGGGCAGCAGCTGGGCGGTGAGTTCGAGGCCGAGCAGCGGGGCGGTCAGACGGCCCTCCTCGCTGATCTCCAAGTCCCAGGCGGCGCCCAGGTGCTGGGTACTCCCCTCGAATCCCACCAGGCAGCCGATGCCCAACTTGCCCGCTCCTGCGGTCAGTTCGACCAGGGCGGCGGCCTCGGCCTGGTCGGGCGTCTCGGCGATCATCACCAGGTGCGGGGCCCAGCGGGTGTGCTGGGCGGGGCCGGTGCGGCCGGTGAGCACCGAGTCGTGGCCGGCCGCGCCCAGGGCGGAGCGCCGCCGGTCGATCTCGGCGCCGAGGTCGTCCAGGAGGTCGGCGACGGAGTCGAGGTGGCGCAGCCGGGTCGGGGCGAGCGCGCCCAGCTCCTTGCCGAAGCCCACGACGGTGACGGTCATCCGGTCCGACCAGCCGTTGGTCGCGAGTTCGGCGGCGACCGAGGACAGCACGGCCGCCCGCGCCCCACCGGGACCGCTGAGCGACACCAGGCCGGGGGCGGCTTCCAGGTTGAGCAGCAGCCGGGCGCCGTCCAGGGTGCCGAGGCTCACCAGACCGGGGTAGGGCGCGGCCACGTCGGCGAGGGCGCCGCGCGCGTCCTCGGGGACGGCGGCGCGCTCCAGGCGCCACAGCGCCGGGTCCGAACCCCGCTGCCAGGGGGCGGGCGGCTCGCCGGAGGGCTGGGCCAGCTGGAGGTGCAGGTCGGTGGTGGTGAACCAGGCCGCGTACACGACGGGCAGCGGCCGGTTCGCGGCGTCGAGCGCGGCGGACAGGCCGCGCAGTGCCTGGTCGAGGAAGCGCACGGCCTGCGGGTCGGCGCCGATCAACAGGGCGTCGTGGACGTCGGCGTCGGTGCCGGTGGGCACCGGCGGCTCCATGCCGCGGCGCCCGGCGACGGCCGTCATCGCGGACTGCCACAGCGCCATCCGGCGGCGCCGGCCGAGCGCGCCGAGCACACCGGCGGCGAGCAGCGGCGCCCCGATGAGCGCCTCGGACAGCCCGAACCCGCTGTGGGACGAGGACGCCGTGGCCTCGGGCGCGGCGGCCTGCGGAGCCTGCGGCTGCGCCGGCCGCTGTGCGGGCTGTTGTGCGGACGGGCCCTGCTGCTGCGCTCCGGCGCCGGTGGCGGAGTCCGCCCCCGGCCGCGCGCCGGCGCCCTGCTGGGCGGGCCCGGCGTGGTCGCCGGACTGGGCGTACTCGGCGATCTGCTGCTGGAGCTTCGGCGAGACCTCGGGCGCCTGCTGGGCCATCTCGACCAGGTCGCCGCCGTGGGCGTCGGCCGGCATCTCCATGATCCAGCCCGGGCGGATGAGGCTCGCCTCGGACAGCTTCGAACCGTCCGGCTGCACCCGGTCCTTGTTGAGCTGGTAGATCTCGTGGTAGCGCCGCCCGTCCCCGAGGTGGCGCTCGGCGACCTCCCACAGCGAGTCGTGGTGGCGGCCCTCGGGCGGCTGGATCCGGTAGAACTTCGTGGCCCCCTCGGCCACCGCCCCGCCCTGCGCCTCGGCGGCGTGGTGCGCCTGCGCCGCCGCCTGCTTCTGCATCGCCTCGGCGACGGTGGCGGCCTGCTGCTGCCCGGGCAGTTGCTGGGCCGCGGCGACCGTCGGCCTGCTGGTGTTCTCGATGTGCTGCCCCTGCTGGCCGAGCCCCGGGGCGAAGCTCGCCGCGGTGGCCGTGATGAGCAGCACCGCCGCGATGAGCTGACGCGCGAGCAACTGGCTCGGCCCGGCGCCGGGCACCCGCGAGGGCAGCCCCACGCCCGACACGGCGGCCTTGACCTCCACCAGCACGCACGCGGTGAACTGCGCCCACGCCAGCCACACGACCAGGGTGAGGATCCGCACGAACACGTTCGCGGAGATCTGCTGCTGCACCATGTCGAGCGACGGCATCCGGTGCGGCAGCGGCCAGTCGGCGAACGACGCGAGGGCGGCGGGCACCCCCACCACGAGCCCGAGCAGCGCGAGCAACGCGAGGAACGCCTTGGCGAAGTCGCCCGGCGTACGGCGGCGCGGCAACGGCTGCGGCGTCCGATTCGCCGGACCCGTCGCGCGGGAGGGGGTGCGTGCCATGGGGTGGGTTCCTGAGCTTCGGTTGGGCCCTGCGGGCCGGGCCGGGGGGCGGGCTGACCGGGGGTCGGGGGCCTGCTTGGCCCCCAACCCCCCTTGGTGCGGCTAGCGGTTGACGGACTGGATCTCTTGGACGGTTACGTTCTGGGGCTTACCCGTATAGATGCCGTCGGGCAGCTTGTCGCCCTGGCCGTCGGTGCTCTTCCAGGTGACCCTCCACGTGACCGTGGCCTTGAGGGTGTACGAACCCGGGCGCAGGTACTTCACCCCGCACGGGGGGTCCTGATTGGCCTTGCCGGCCGCGAACGGCTCTCCCACTCGCCCCTGGTCGATCGTGCAGTTGCCCGAGGCCGGGAAGAGTTGGGCATCCGTCGTGCCGGGGTCGATGTGCACCGAGACGGGCTCGGCGGTGGTGGTGGCCGAGAGGCCCGAGCCGGGCAGGCTCGCTGTCACCGACTTCTGGGTGAAGCTCGCGTTGGTGGACCAGACCCAGGTCGGAAGGTTCACCGTAGAGGTTCCCGCAGGCGCCAACGTGACGTTCGAGGAGGGCAGTTCGAGCTCGTCGTAGGCGTACTCGGCCAGCAGCCTCGGGTTCAGTGCCTTCGGGTCCGAGGGAGTCGTGCCGCTCGGCACCCAGAACGGAGGCTCGTCGCACGAGTTGGCCGCAGGATCGTCCTTGCGGTTCGGGTTCACGACCGCCGCCCAGAACATCCCCTTGCCCTCTTGGTCAAGGTTGTAGTCCTTGTACTTCCCGTCCTTGTAACGAGCGTCGTAGGCATCGGCGACGAAGCCCCTGACTCCGTCGATCAACCCCCCGAACAGAGGTATCCCCGAAGGTGTGCGCAGGCCCTTGACCGTGGCTTCGAGCTCCTTCGGCGAAAAGGCGGGCTCGTACCAGCAGGCAGGCGGCGTCCAGCTGCTGTCGGACGAGGTCAGCGTGCCGTCGTCGCCTTCGCCGCCACCGCTCCTCTTGCCCGTGGGCTTGGGGACGACCTTGGTCTCGACGGAGATCTTTCCGTTGCCCGATCCGGCGTTGACGTTCCCCACCTGGTTGCCGCTGCCGTTCTTGCCGCCACCCGCGTACGCCGTCGACGGGATGGCGACGACCGTAAGGGACAGCGCGGCTACGGCCACCCTGCGTGCCTTGGTCCGCCTCGTCACATGCACTTCTTCGCTCCAGGTCCCGAGGTGATGCTGACGGACTGCCAGACACCCTTGTCGTTCTTCTGCAGTTGCTCGGTGAAGAAGGTGTAGTCGGAGGCCGATCCGGCCACGGACCGGTCCACCTTGCCGGTCTTGCGGTCCTTCGGAAAGGTCTGGGTCGCATCGGCGCAGTAACTCAGCGACGCCTTGGCACCGTTGACCGTCACCTGCCGCTGGTAGTAACGCGTGGTCCCCGCGAAGCTGCGGTTGTCCGCGGAGTAGGACTTGATGTAGTCGGCCACGGCGAGCAGCTCCTTGTCCTTGTTGTAGAACTTCAGGGCCGCCTCGGAAGCGGCCTGGTCCCCGGTGATCGCCATGTCGATGGCTTCGAGGTTCTGCGCGTTGTCCGCCAGGACCGCATCCTTGGCCGGGTCGCCGGTTTTGTCTCCCTCGTACACGTGCTTCACATCGGGAGGCATGACGACCTTCGGCCGATTCCCCGCATCAGCAGCGGCGGACGCCGAAGCCGACGGCGTCGCGGAGGCCGAGGACGTCGAGTCCGCGCCCGCGATCTCCTTGGCGCCCCCCTTCGACCCCCCGCACCCGGTGAGCAGAAGCGCGCCCGCGGCCGCCAGAGCAGCCGCGGCCGTCGTGGCCTTGTGGTTACGCATGCGGGGTCCTACCTCCGTGGGGAAAAGGGGATGCACCTCAGCCCACCTCGTTCTTCGCCACGGACCGGCCGTGCACCACGACCTCGCCGCCGTAGAAGAACCCGGTGAACACGGGCTTGTACGTCAACTGGATCTCCACCTCGACCTGTTGGGCGCTGCCCCCCACGCAGTGGGACGCCGCGATGTCCGCGCCCGAGAGGCCCGACGCTTGGGCGAAGGCCTTGACGCGGGCGCCGCAGTTCTCGTAGCGGATCGGCGCGCCCGCGCCGGAGCCGTCGTACAGGGCTTCCTTGTCGATGTCCTGCGCCGCGTAGCGCGCCGCCTGTTCGGCGATGTCCGCGGCGCGCTCCCGCTTGGAGATGGACAGGCCGCCGTCGATGACGAACGCCGCGAGGCCGAGGAAGAGGAGGGCGAAGACGATCACCGCGGCCGCACCGGAGCCCCGGTCGTCGAGCCGCTCGCGCCGGGTCGCCGCCCAGGGACGGGCGACGGCGAACGCGGGGCGGAACCGGGCGGGCGAGGCACCCCGTCGGGCCCCCGCCGGGCGGCACCGGGCAGCCGGGGCACCGAGCCGGGTCCCCGCCGGGCGGCACCGGGCGCCCCAAGCTCCGAACCCGGCAGTCTGGACACCCCGGGCGCCGGGATGGCGCGGGTGGTTGGGGGTGGTGCTGGGCGCGCTCATGCCGTCTTCCTCTTGAACGGGTCGAGCGGCGAGGTCGACGTCCCGGTCAGGGTCGTCGGGACGTCCAGGCCCAGCATCGCCAGGCCCCGGATGCGGCAGCTGACCTCCACCGTGAAGAACTCCGCGTCGGTCCACCCCGCACTGGTCTGGCGCACCGTCACCGGCCCCGAGCAGACGTCCGCGAGGTCCGCCTCGGCCGCCGCCCTCGCCTCGCTCAGCGCGGTGCCGAGGTCCTTCTGGATGGAGCCCGCCCGTGCCGCGTCCCGCGCGGCGCCGTCCAACGCGCCCCGCCCGTCCACGAGTTGACCGAACGCCACCAGGACCAGGATGAACAGGATCATCACGGGGGCGAGGATGACCACCTCGATGGTGGAGAGCCCGCGGTCCGAGCGCGCCCCGGCGACCCGCCGCCGCAGCACCTCGGCGCAGCTGACGGCCCGCAGGACGCCTGCCCGGGCGTGCAGCACCCCGGCGCACCGCCCGGCCGGCCGGACGCCCGCCCGGCCCCCGGCGCGTACCGCCTGCGCCCCCATCAGTTCCCCCCCTCGCGTACGAATCGTTCCACCGGCCCCTGCGAGCGCGCGTGCACCGTCAGGTGCAGCCCCGGGAACACCGTCGGCACCTTGGCCTTGATCTCCACGCCCACCGTGTTCGCCTTCGGCTCGATCGCCTGGACGTCGGGAGCGAGGACGAGCTTGGGGCCCAGCTGGGCGATGTAGCTGGACGCCTGGTCGCGGGCCTCCCCCCGCCAGGCACCGGGCTGCTCGTCGGCCATGGCCCGCGCCTTGCGGGCACCCGCCTGGGCCGCGGCCTGCGCCACGTGGTCGGCGAAGAAGTACAGGCCGAACTGCACGGTCGCGAAGATCATGAAGAACAGCACCGGGGTCAGCAGCACGAACTCGATCGCGGTCATGCCGGAGTCGCCGCGGGCGGAGGCTGCCTCCACCCGGCGGCGTACGAAGGCCCGGAGTCTGTCGCGCAAGGTGACGGCGCTCAGCAGGTCTTGTCGGCGCTCGCGCCCTCGATGCACTTGCCGACCTTCTCGGCGCCGCCCTTGAGGGCCTGGTTGATCACCGCGGCCACCACGCCGACGATCGCCACCACGACCGCCGAGATGATGACCCACTCCACCGCGGACGCGCCCCGGTCGAGCTCGCCGGAGCGGGCGCGCTGGACGCGGCCCTTCAGGAAGGTGACCAGGAAGTCGACGGCCGGGTGGCTGATCCTCGGGAACTGCGGGCGGTTCATGATGGTTCGTTTCCTCTCGACGGAAGTGGGGGGAGTGCGCGCTCAGACCTGGAAGACGCGCATGGCGGCGGGGTAGATCAGGAAGACCAGGAACCCCGCGCAGAGCAGCAGCTGGGCGACGAGCATCGATTGGGACTTCTCACCCGCCGCTCCCTCGATCTCGGCCATCTCGCGGTGCCGCATCGTTTCGGCGCGGGAGGCGAGGGACTCCCGCACCTTCGCGCCGTCGTCCGCCACCAGGGCGAGCGACGAGGACAGGTCCTTCAGCTCCTCGACGCCGAGTTCCTCGCCGAGCCGGCCGAGCGCGAGCCACTGGCTGGTGCCGGTGATCCGGGCGTCCGCGAGCGTGTTGCGCAGTCTGCGCAGCGCCCAGCCGTCGCTGACCTCGGCCGCCGCCATCAGCGCCTCGGGCAGACCGCGCCCGCCGGCCAGGTTCATGGCCACCAGGTCGAGGTACGCGCCGATGACCCGGCGCAGATCGCGCCGCTTGTCCGCGGCGTCCCGGCGGACCTCCAGGTCCGGCAGGAAGAAGAAGACCGCCCCGCACAGCAGCGCCAGCCAGACGGGCACGATCGGACTGTCGGTGAAGCCCAGTGTCGCGACGACCACGAACATCAGCGGGCCGAAGACCAGACCCGCGACGCCGAGCAGCACCTTGGTCGCCAGGAACCGCTCCCAGGACCGGTCGAGCACGGCGAGGTCGGCCCGGACCGAGCGCTGCTCCCAGCCCTGGCGCAGATACAGCTCGGCGACCCGCGCGCCTACCCCGGACCGCACGCCCGCGAGCCGGCCCGAGTCCTGAGCGTCGGGCCGCGGGGTGTAGACGCTGCCGGCCTGGCGCATCGCGTCGATCCGCGCGACCTGCGAGACCGCCGAACGCTTCGTCCGGGTCAGCGCCCTGATCAGGACGTAGACGCCGAGGCCGAGGACGGCGCCGATCAGCACCGGTCCCGTAATGGTGTCGGTCACCGCACTCCCTCCTCAGCGGTAACAGGACGCCGGCCGCCCGCGTCCCGGTTCCCGGCCGCGGCGCCGGCGGCGTCCGGTCGTACGAAGCGGGTGTCGGGCTCGGCCCGGACCAGGAAGCGGTCCGGCGTCTCGATCACGGACAGCTTGCGCAGCCACCAGAAGCCGAGCGCGAACAGGCCGCACACACCGGCGAGTACGAGCTGACCGACGGTCGAGTTGTAGGGCTGCACGAAGTCGCGGTTGAAGACGGCGAGGCCGAGGACGAACGCGATGGAGACGGCCACCACGATCTGCACGCTGCGCCGGGTCGAGGAGCGCTGGGCCATCACCCGGTGGCGCATGTCGATCTCCTCGCGGGCCGACTTGGCGAGCGCGCCGAGCACCTGGCGCAGACCCGGGCCGCGCAGCCGGGCGTTGAGGATGAGGGCCGCCACGATGATGTCCGCGGACGCGTCGTCGATCTCGTCCGCGAGCAGTTGGAGCGCGTCCGGCAGCGGGGTACGGGCCCGCAACCGGTCGACCAGGGCGTCGAGATGGGGCCGCAGGGCCGGAGCCGCGGCGCGCGCCGATGCGGGGATGGCCTGTTCGAGGCCGACCGCGCCGGCGATCGTGTCGCGCAGCGACTCGGTCCAGGCGGCCAGCGCCTCGACCCGCTTCATCGCGACCTTCTCCTGGGCCGCGCCGCCGAAGAGCTTGTCCCAGAAGAAGACGAGGAGGCCGGTGGCCACGCCCGCCACGGTCCAGCGCGTCAGCAGCAGGACCAGCAGGCCCACACCGACCGCGATCGAGCCGCGCTTGCCGACGAACTGCAGGAGTTCCCCGGTCCGTTGGGCCCGGGTGGTCCGGCCGCCCGGCTTCACCTCGAAGCCGCGGACCGCCACGATCAGCAGGGCGAGCCCGCCGCCGACCGCGAGGCCGGCCGCCAGCGCGTACAGGGTCTGGGCCTCGAAGAGGCCTCCCATGGAGGGAATGCTGTTCATACGGCTCCACTCACCCCCAGGCCCCGGAGGGCCGGTAGCCGTGCACGGCGAGTTCCTCGATGCAGCTGACGGGGGCGTGCGGGACGATCCGCCCGTCCGGCGTCTCGGCGAAGACCTCGCTGGACAGAACGCGACCGTCGCAGCCGTTCACCTCGCGGACCGAGGTGACCACGCGCTGCAGCCGGCCGCCGCTCTCGTAGTTGTTGCGCCGCTCCACGAAGACGACGAAGTTGACGGCGCCCGCGATCAGCATCTGGCTGGCCTCGATGGGCAGCCGCTCGGTGGCCTGGAGGGCGTACGTCGAGATGCGGTTGAAGACCTCGGCGGAGCTGTTGGCGTGGATCGTGGAGAGTGAGCCGTCGTTGCCCTGCGACATCGCGTTGAGCATGGTGACGATCTCGTCGCCCAGGACCTCGCCGACGATGACCCGCGAGGGGTTCATACGCAGCGAGCGCCGCACCAGGTCCGCCATCGGGATCATGCCGAGGCCCTCGGAGTTGGGCAGTCGCTCCTCGAACGCCACGACGTTGGGGTGGAGTTCGGGGAACTGGTCGAGGCCGAGCTCCAGGGCCCGCTCGACCGTGATCAGGCGTTCCTGCTGCGGGATCTCGTTGGCGAGCGCCCGCAGCAGCGTCGTCTTTCCGGCGTTGGTCGCGCCCGCGATCATGATGTTCTTGCGGGCCCGTACCGCGCAGGCCAGGAAGTGCGCCAACTCCGGTGTCAGCGTGCCGTTCCCGACCAGGTCGGCCATGAAGACCTTGCCCATGCGGGCCCGGCGGATGGACAGCGCGGGCCGGCGGGCCACCTCCATCACGGCCGACAGACGCGAGCCGTCCGGCAGGCGCAGGTCGAGCTGGGGGTTGGCCGAGTCGAAGGGGCGCGAGGAGAGGCCGGAGTAGGCGCCGAGCACCTGGATGAGCTCGATGAGCTCGTCGTCGGTCTCGGCGACCGGGTCGGCCCGTACCTCGCGGCCGTCGGCATAGCCGACGAAGACCTGGTCGCACCCGTTGATGTCGATGTTCTCGACCTCGGGGTCGTCGAGCAGCGGCTGGAGCCGCCCGACGCCGAAGAGCGCCGCGTGCACGGCGGCCGCGTACTGCTCCTCGGTCTCCGCGTCGAGGGGAGTACGCCCGGAGTTGATCTCCGTACGGGCGTACTCCTCCAGTATCTGGGCGATGACGGCCCGCGCGTACTGGCGCTCGTCCTCGCCCGACATGGCCGCGACCCCGCGGACCTGGTCGAGCCGTCGCTGTTCGGCGATCCGGTCGCCGGCCTCCTGGCGGAAGCGTTTGACCAGGGCGTGGTCCACCGCGCTCATCGGCCGACCCCGGCTCCGGCCCAGGCCGCGCCGAACTGCTGGTAGAGGTCGGCCGCGACCTTGCGGGCACTGCGGATGAGCAGCGACTTGTCGAGGCGGCCACGGCCGCGCCCGGAGAGCAGGGCCGCGCCCGAGGGGTCGTGGGCGAGGGTGCCGACGACGCGGGCGCCGGTCTGGCCGGCCACCAGCATGTCGTTGACCTGGTGGGAGAGCTTGACGGACGCCCCGGCCTCGGAGACCAGGACCACACCGATGAACGGGGTGGCCAGCGCGTTGCCGCGCGGTCCGCCGTGCAGCTGCGCGGAGAGCGTCGCGGCCCGGTCGCGCACGCGGGCCAGGTGCTCGGGTTCGGTGCGCGAGATCAGCAGGGCGAGGGCCGCGTGCGGCAGCAGGTCGAGGGCGGGTGAACCGCCGCTGATCCGGCCGATGTCGGCGATGACGTCAGCCGCGGCGTGCGGGGACTCACCGAGCGAGGCGAAGGCGCGGCCGAGAGTGGGCCAGCTGCCGGCGAGGCCCGCGGCCTGTTCGGCGGCGCCGAGCCCGACGAGCAGTTCGAGCCCGCCGGCCATCGGCTGCGCGTGGTCCCACAGCTGGTCGGCGGCTATCCCGCGCCGAGCGGCCGCGGCCAGCGAGAGCAGACCGGTATTGGGGTTGAGGGGGCCGCCGTGGGTGGCCGTGCAGCGGTACACCAGGTCGCCGCCGGCCGGGTCCGTCTCGGCCAGCAGCACGCGCCGGGGCCAGACGGCGGCCAGGGCGAGGGCCGCGGTGGTGACACCGGGAGAGCCCTTGTCGGATGCGAGTGCGATGAGCGCCATGTCTTCCGCGTCTTCTGTCGGTGCCGGATCGCCGCGTCGCCGCGCGACTCAGCCGTTGTCCGGAGCGACCCGCACCACGGCGACTTCGCCGGCGGACGCGGCCTGGGCGAGGGCGGCGGCCTCGGAGGTGTTGACCGTGAGGGTGACGGCGAGGTTGCCGCTGCCGAAGGACTTGTCCTGGGTGCCGGTGTCGCTCACGACGGCACGCTGCACGAGCACCGGACCACCGCTCGCGGAGCCGGAGTTGGCGCCGGAGGAGCCGCTCCCCTTGCCGTTGCCGCCCGAGCCGGTGTTGGCGCCGACGCGGTAGACGGCGACCGTCTCGCCGTCCTTGAGGTTGGTCGGGTACTGCCCTTCCTTGAGGGAGACACCGACGGCGGCCTTGCCGGCCTGAACCCCGCCGTCCGGCGCCAGCATCTCGCCGACCAGGACGGACCCCGCGTAGAGGTTGGACTTGGCCCGCAGCTTGGTCAGCGCGTCGTACTGGTCCGGGGTGATGTAGTGGACGCCGTTGCCGGACGCCACCATCACGGTGGTGAGGGCGTCCTTGGACACGGCGTGCCCGGCCGGCACGTCCTTGCTCAGCTTGTAGACCTCGACCCGGTCGCCGGCCCGCAGCACCAGAACGGTCGCCCCGAGGGCGCCGATGAGGATGAGCAGGACGGCGAGGGCGGCGAGGGCGGGCTTGCGCTCCCGAGGCGGCGCCGGCAGCCGCTCACCGCCCGGCTGCCCGGGCACCGAGCCCCGGTGGGTCCCAGCCCCGCCGCGCTCCTGGACCTTCACGTCGCTTCTCCCCGTGGTAATTCTTTTGCGGCGGCGTCGCGGGCGAACCAGGACGCACCAAGACGCATGCCTGGACCTGAATCAAGCCATCTCACGCCGCGAGAACTGGGACTCGACCGGTCACTTCGGGCCCGCCGAAGACCTCCGCGAGGCCACCAGCACGCTGTCAGATCATGTGATCGCACCGTAGCAGCCGCCCCTCAGCACCCTCAAGGCGCGTTAAAGATCGCGAACGTTATCCATCCCAGCGCAGCCCCACAGATGCTCCGAAATGGCTCGTTTCTCCTTGTCGCCGCGCGCGCTCGTTACCACTGTGCAACCCGTGCGAACCGGCTTCGGCTGCGCCCGCGCAACACGGGCAACAGGACGAACCCGATCACTGCGAGGCCCGCGAGCACACCGCCGGCAACGAAGAATCCCCACGGCCAGTCGGGGCTGTGGTAACCGTCCTGGTAAGGCGTCTTGGCACAGGTGGTGGTCACGTCGCAGACGACGTGCTTCCCGCCTTTACGCAGGAGCCCGGCGGCGACACCGCACCCCGACACGACCGCCGCCCCGACAAGCAGCATGGCCGGCAGCACGTACCAGGCTCCATGCGGCCGGAGCCGAGGAGAGGGGCGGGGCGGGACCCACGTGGGCAGGGAGCCGGGAGGCGGTCCCTGGGCAAGCGGTCCCTGGGCAGCCGGTCCCTGTGTGGGGTACGGCCCTTGGGACATGGCCGCCGACCCCGGACTCCCCTGATGCATCCGACTCATCGGGCAACTCCCCTCCGCCACGGCCCAATCGAACGTCTCCATCCTTACCAGCGTCCAGGGGCGCGTCGTGAGTACCCGTACTCATTCGGTACGCACCGCCGCACAGGACACTGACTCTGCGGGCACGCAGACCACCAGCGAGGCCGGGACGCCACAGAGGAACGAGGGGTCTTTGCCCTAGCGCCGGCGCCGACCAGAGCGCCATGTAAGGGGCCACCCTGGGATTGCCTCCTCTTGCGCCGCCATACGTGAGACCCGTCTTTGGGCAAAGGGGTACAGGAGTCGTGAACCAGTCGCGGCAGTGAATGTATGGATTTCACGGGCATGCCCGACGGAGCACGGTCAAGGATGAGCCCGTGTTTCCCCAAGGAAGCGGAGCAATTCCACTCACACCGTACGATGGCACGCTGTTGCCCGTCCGGCCCGGACGCCGGGTCACAGCGCATGGTGTGATGCAGGTCGGAGGCCCGAGAGGCAACAGCGGATCGCGTACGGACCTTCCGGGGGACCGAAACCGCTGGACTCGTTCAGAGGTCGTTCTCCGGAACATGGTGCCGACGTGCACAACAGCGAAGTGAAAGGCATTGCGTCCATGGGGGATTACGTCGGCGTCGACCCGATACGGGTGCGCAAACTCGCGGACCGTCTCCAGGACTTGGAGGGCGCCCTGGCCAAACACGGGGCTCTGATCCGTAAGAATTTCACGTCTTGGGAAAGCGGCCTCGATCTGTCCTTGCTGGGACAGCAGACGCAGGCGGTGGGCGACGACGCCCGCAGCATGTCGAAGCGCGCCGATCTGGCCCGCAACCTCCTGCTGGAAGGCGACACGTCCGGCATGTGCACCCCGGACGGGGACATCGTCAACATCCCCTGGGACATGGCGGACGTCAACGCACAGAGTGCCAAGGAGGCCACCCAGGAGGCGGCCAGGCTCAAGAAGGCACTCGACGACCCCAAGGGCGCGAGTTCCCGTGCGGACATCGAGGCCATCGGCCGATCCCTCGCCGACCACCAGGACGACCCCACCTACCTGGCCGCCTTCGCCGCCGCGGGCGGCGTTGTCGACGCGGCCCGCGTGAGCCGCGCCCTGCACGTGGAGGACGGGACCCACGGCGCCGAGGTGCTGAGCAAGGACTCGCAGAACGTGGTCGCCCAGTACGCCACGGGTATCAACCGCGTCTTCACGCTCCAGTCGGCGGGCAAGATCCCACCGAACCCGGAGTACGTGAAGGCCCTCACCAACCCGCCGGGCGGTGACATGTGGTCCGTCGGCATGTTGTTCAAGTACGGGCCGAAGGGCAACGAGTGGGACACGCAGGCCCTGACCCAGGTCAGCGGCGCGATGCTGGACTGGCGCAGGAACCAGCAGATGCGGCCCTCGTACACCAAGGGTGGGGTCGTGGGCATGGCCTACACGGCACCCGCGTACGTGGATCCCGACAACGCTTGGTACGCGTCGCTCGGACTCACGCACAGCTATAACCACGAGGGCATCGACGACGCCCAGAAGCGGGCGATGGCCATCGATGCCAACGATCCGTCGCTGGCCGTGATCAACCGTCTGGGCGAGAACGCTGACGCATCGCGACATCTGCTGGGGAACAACGACTCCGGCAAGCGCTTCGCCACGGATCTGGTCGACTTCCACTGGCAGACGCCCGGGGCGATAGCGGTTGATGATTCGGACGGGCCGCGCCAGGTGCTCACCCTGGCGGCCACCGACCGTACCCCGGCTCATATCGACGAGTCCGGCACGGCCGCCGCCAACATCCTTGCCGCCGCGGTTAAGGAGAAGGACCACTTCGACGGGCGCAACGGCCACGAGAAGGACGAGTACCCGACGTTCCCCAACGGCACCGCGGTCGCGCTGGCCGGCATCACGGCAACCTGGGCCGATGACCTGGGTGGTACCGGGATGTCAGCGCCTGACGGAGTGGCTGGCTACGACCCCTCGAACCACGTCCTGGTCGGCAACAATGCGGACACGGTCAAGGTCATGCGGCTGTTCGCCAAGGACAATCCAGGCGCTACGGCGATGTTCGACGTCGTACTGCACGAGAAGGTCTCGACGGCAGCGGGGAGCAAGGATCCGACGAAGAGCCTGACTGACATGGGCAATACGGCGGGAATGCTTACGAAGGCCAAAGTTGCGGAAAATTACAGCGCGGCACAGCAGATCGACGAGGAGCACAAGACCAACAAGATCATTCTCGACAGCGCCGGTACCCTGTTCGGTTTCATACCCGCTCCCAAATTGGGCGAAGGCGCATCGAAACTCGCCGAGAAGATTGCCGAGAAGAGCCTCAAATATCCCCAGAACCTCGCGGTCATCGGCCGGACGATCGTCGCTCCCCAAACGGACCCCTTCTCCACGGACAACGCCTCGAAGCAGGAGGCTCTGAGCGTGACCGCGGCGAAAGAGCAGTACAGGTCCTTCATCCCGTCGATAGCACAGGGGATGGTCAGATCGGGTGCAGTCCCGCCGCCTACGGGCAGCTCCTGGTACGACCCCCAGACGGGAACCATCTCCTCCGACGCCAGCCACGACCCCACGTTCCAGAGCTGGTGGAACATGGCTCACGGCGACAACTATCAGAAGGCCTTCAAGGACGGCTTCGACAATGCAGAGGTGTCGCCCGATGGTAAATAGGAACCGGGCCCGAAGCACCGTCCTGGCCGCGACCGCCGCTGTACTCGTACTGTCTCTCGGGGCATGTTCTGATGACCAGAACGAAGACAGCGCGCGGATTCCCGTAGCGAAGCCGGGAAAGGTAGCCGCCTTCACGCTGGGCGAGTTGAGCACGACATACGATCTCGACCACACCGCTGTGAACGAGAGTGGCCACATCGCCTCGGACAAGGCCGGGAACATTTATCTGGCCAGCGATTCCAACAGCCCTCTCATGCCCATCCTGCGCATGACTCCTGAGGGCAAGGTCAGCCAGTTCACGAAAATCAAGGAGAGCCACTCCGACTCCGGATTCACCGCCGCTCCGGACGGTTCTTTGGTGACCGGCGGAGGAGACGGTCTGTGGCGGGTGAGCTCGAAGGGCGCCGTCACTTCTCTGGAGTCACAGCGCCGATTCAAGCTCCCGAACCCGATCGGCATCCGGCCGGACGGCACGGTCGTCGTCATCGACGGCGAGAGCGTGTGGTCCCTGAAGGACGGCCGGGCGGCCGAGCTCCTGACGTTCCCGGCGAACCAGGGCCGGGTACGCGGAGCCGTCGCACCGGACGGAACCACCTACCTCTCCAACAGCCGCCTCGACAATCTCCGCGTGCTGGCTCCCGGCAGCCCACCCAGGACCCTGACGATCCAGGGCGACCTGCCAGGAGCCGGCAAACCGCTCTCCGAGATGGCGATCATGCAGATGACTCCGGCCGCCGACGGGGGTGTGTACGCGAAGGTGCAGTCAGATCCCCAGAAGGGCGGCGGTGGCTTCGTCTACATCGTGCACATCGCTCCCTCGGGCACCCTCACCGCCATGGCGAGGGCGTCCGAACAAGGAAAGTCGTGCGCGGCCGGAGAGCAGTACGCCGCGCTGAACAATCCCTGTGTCATGCCGTGGTTCCTCGCACGGAGCGGCGACCAGGTACTCGCCCTGGGCGACATCTATGACCCGGAGCGCAAGCCGTCACCTGCCCTCGCGATCCACGCTCCCCGCGGGTGAGGAAACAACTGCCCGGCACCGGAAGATCAGAGCCGAAGCGCGCTCCCGTTACAGCCCTCCCCCACCATGCCGACACCCAGCAAAGGAGATGACGATGGGCATACCCCAGGAAGACCGTCTGGATTACGCGTGCCGCCAGGACATGAACGCGATCGAGTCCGCCGCGAACGAGATCCGCACGGCCATCAGGAATGTCGAGTCCATGATGCCGAAGACCTGGATCGGGAAGAAGGCCGACAACTGGCGCACCGATCATGACGGGCGCATGAAGCGGCTGAAGACCCTGTTCGACTCGTTCCCGGCCGAGGAGAACCGGCTGGTGGAGAAGGCGCGCCAGGACCAGTCGAAGATGAACCAGAAGATGCACGGCGGAGGCTGAGTCCCGGTGGCACCGGCCGGGCGATCAACCGGCCGGATCGGCGTCCCGAGGGATGGATCACCTCACAATTCCATACCGACGCATCCCAAATGCCCTGCTTCACACCCGAGTTCGCTCTGGCGAAGCGGGCGCCGTCTCGTTAGCGTCGGTCTCTCAACCACACCAGCCTCATCGGGAGCTCCAGTGAACCGTCGCGCCCTGCCGGCCGTCGCCGCACTCACCGCAACGGTTGCTCTGCTGCTGACTGCCTGCGGCAGCAACGACAAGCCCAAGGACTCGGACAAGATCGCCGGGGTCGACCAGAGTGCCAAGCCCTCGGCGTCGGCTTCACCGAGCGCGTCGGCCCCTGCGGGAGCCGAGCGCCCGAAGATCGAGCTGCCCGCCGACCTCACGATGACGTTCGAGCCCGCGAACACCGGCGACCCGGTGAAGGAAGCGGTCCTCTCGGACGGCGCGGAGCGCATGCGTGCGGTGAACGTAGCCATCACCGGCGGGGACCCGAAGTACGCCGCACTGAACTACTACAACTCCGGCAAGGCGCTGGAAGCCGCCTCGGCCTGGGTGGAGAAGTTCAAGAAGGCCGGCCTGTCGATGACCGGGTCGCTGCGCTACTACGACCGCCAAGTCACCCTGAACCAGGACAAGTCGGCTTCGCTGAACTTCTGTGCCGACGAGAGCAAGGGCTACAGCAAGGACATCAAGACCGGCAAGGCCAAGGTCACCACCCCATCGAAGAACGACTTCATCCTCTACAGCACCAGGCTCGAAAAGAACTCCGCCGGGGTGTGGCAGACCACTCGAATCGTTTCGACCGCGGGGGCTGAGAAATGCGTGAAATAAGCAGGGGACGACTGGGCGCGACCATGGCGACTGCCGCGCTCCTCGCCGTCGCGGGTGCGCCCACCGCGTGGGCCGGGGTCACCCCCGGGGACGGCACCCGGGAGACCGATACGCCCAAGGGCGACGCGAAGCCGGACGGCACCCTCAGCGCCACGGCCGGCGGCGTGGTCTACGACCGGTCGAGGAACGGCTCCGGCAGCGCCGTGGGCCCACTCGCCCCCGTCGGCAACTGGACGCCTCCACCCTGTTGGTACGCCCCCAAGTACAGCCCTGCGGAGTTCAAGGCGTACGTCGAGCCGATCTGGAGCGTCGACTCCACCGGCGCCGCCTGGGACGCCTCGCAGCGCGATCGCTACGTCAATGGAAAGCCCTACACCAACTTCAACCTGGACAAGGCGGGCAAGGGCTACTGGTGGGACTCGTACGTCGACACGAGCTATCCACCGGGCTGGGACGCCTGCAACAAGCCCTACTTCTGGGTCGACAAGGGCGCACCCCCACCGGCCGACGTGCCCGAAGCCATCACTCCCGAGATCCTCGCCAAGCTGGCGTACGCGGAGATTCGCGTACCGGCTACCCAAGTGACGCTGAAGCCCGACGGCACCAGCAAGGTGAACCTGCCGACCTGGGCGTGGCTGGACAAGACCGACTTCCACCCCGTCTCGGTCACCGCGTCTGTCCCCGCGCTCGGCATCTCGGCGACCACGACCGCCTCCCCGGTCTCCCTCAAACTGGAGCCCGGTACCGCCGACGCCACCCTCTACCCCGCTTCCGGCGAGTGCCCCATCAACGCGGACGGCTCCATCGGCACGCCGTACGAGGCGGGCAGCGCCGACAAGGCCCCGCCCTGCGGCGTGACATACCGCCGAGCTACCAGCGGTGCCCCCTACAACCTGAAGGCCACCGTCACCTGGAAGATCCACTGGGTCGGGACCGGCACGCCCGGCGGTGATCTGCCGGACGGCACCTTCGGCCATGACCAGCAGGTGACCGTGCAGGAGATCCAGGCGGTCAACCGCTGAGACCGCAACGAGCTCTCGGGCGACGGGTCTTGTGAACACTCCTACCCGGCCTGTACAGGGGGGTCGGGAGGTGCGATAGCGTCGAGTGGTACCAGATAGATTTACTGATTACCCAGTAACAAATCACGGGGAGGAACCCGATGGAACGCGGTGCAAGTCTCAAGGAACTCAGGGACCTGGCGAAGCTGTTCGGTCGCAGCGCGGGCGACCTACAGACGCTCATCACCAACCTGAACTCGGCGACGTCCGGCAGCACCGGCTACTGGAAGGGCCCCAAGGCCGACCAGTTCCGCAAGGACTGGGAGGACGCCCGCGGGACCTTCTCCAAGTGGGTCGACACCCTGCACGACGCTCAGAAGTCCGCGTCCACCAACGCCGACAACATCGAGCGCGCCACCTGATCCGCACCGATACAGTCGGATCGAGCAACATCGCTGGGGCGTCCACCACGGGTGGGCGCCCCAGCGGCTTACCCGGCGGGGCGTGAGGACCGCGAGGTCCTTACCCCCTCATCACTCCCTGGACCGGACGGAACGCACCGCCCGAAACCAGCAGTCCGCCGCCCGGCCGTCCGCCGCCGGTGTTGGACGGCAGGCGGATGCTGAACAGCTCGCCCTCCTGGGAGTTCTGGGGGTTGAGGAGCAGGCCGTTGCGGGACTTGCGGGCAGCCGTGACGAAGCCCCGGTACTGGGAGGCCAGACTGTCCGTCGTGCCGGCCGCGATCAGGCCGAGCCCCCCGTCGACCCCCTTGCGCAGGACGGCTTCCAACGCCTCGTCGAGCCGGGTGTCGTAGAGCAGCTCGGCGTCGTCCGCAAGGATCACGTAGGGGCGGCCCTCCGCCTTCTCCACCAACTCCTCCAGGTCGTCCTCCCTGGCCTCACCGTCGAGCACGCCCAGGACGCCTTCGCGCCCTTCCAGATCGCGCAGGGGTGACCGCCGGGGAGTGACCAGGACCAACGGTGTGCCCTGGGCCAGCAGGGAATCCGCCGCGCACATCAGGGCCGTGGAGCGCCCGGACTTGGGCGGGCCGCCGATGACGAAGCCGGGCCCGGACTCCTCCAAGTCGATTCCCACGGGGGCCAGTTCGTCGCCGCCGACGGCCAAAAGGGCCCACAACTTGGACGGCACCACGAAGTCGGGATCCAGTGCCATCGCCTCGCCGGCGGTGATGTGCGCCGGAAGCGCGTCCACACGCATGGGGCGCAGGCGTGCCGGTGTACGGCCGTGCGTCGCGCGCGCCTGTTCGGCGATCTCACGGAGCATCCGCACCTGCGCCTGGCCGTTCGGGTCCTCGTCGAGGAGGGCGATCTGCGTCTCTTCCGTACCGGTGTCGGTGATCCGCAGGGCGCGCCCGGGGGGCATGTTCTTGGGCACCTCGCGCGGTTGCAACCCCGCCATGGAGTAGTCGTTGGGGTCGGCGAACCGCAGGATCAGGCGGTCTTGGAACGCGGATGCCACCATGCCGCTCAGACCGCTGCGGTCGGCCGTCATGACGACCTTCAGGCCGACCGCCGAACCCTCCCGGAAGATCCGCTGGGCCTGCTCGATGAGCTGGCCGTAGTTGTAATTCTCGAACGTGGAGAAGTAACCCTCCCAGTTGTCGAGGAGCAGGACCATCCAGGGCAGCCGATCCTCGGGCGCGGCCGAGGCGCGCTGCTCGGCGGCGCTGGACGCACCTTCCATGGCGAGCAGTTGCTGGCGCCGGCTGATCTCGGCGAGCAGCCGGTCGAGCAGTCGGCGAACACGGTCGGGTTCGTCGCGGTTGACCACCGCGCCGACATGCGGAAGGCGTACCAGGGGCAGCAGTGCGTTGGAGCCGCAGTCGATCGCGTAGACGTGAACATCACGCGGTGAGGCGGTCCTGGCGAGCGAGCCGGCCAGGGTGCGCAACGCCGTCGACCGGCCCGAGCGGGCGCCGCCGGCCAGCATCGTGTGTTCGCCGTCGACGAGGTCGAGAGCGAAGGGCTTGCGGGCCTGCTGGGCGGGCAGGTCGGTGAGGGCGTAACCGATGGGCGGGACGTCACCGTGCTCGGGCGCGGGGCCCGCCAGGGCGGTCAGCGAATCGAGCGTGACGTGCTCGGGCAGCGGGGGCAGCCAGGGACTGCGGGGCGGCGGGAAGCCCATCTTGTCGGCGCCGTCACGGATCGCGTCGACGAGCACGGCGAGGTCGGTCACCATCGTGCCGTCGTCGTCCGACTCCGCGGGCCTGGGCAGCGGACGGCTGAACGAGGTCCAGGGCAGCGGGGCCAGCACCGCCTTGGGGCCGCTCTTGCCGGTGGCGGGCCTGCGGCCACCGATGCGCGCGGACTGGACGCCGACCAGGGACTGCGCCCCGGAGCGCACATAGGCGCGGCCGGGGGTGGACTTGGCGATGGCCCCGGCGTCCGCGGCGTCGATGACGTCCATGGACTCGCTGCCGTCCGTCACCCGCAGGGCGATCCGCAGGTTGGTGTTGGCCCGGATGTCGGCGCTGACCACACCGGCCGGGCGCTGGGTCGCGAGCACCAGGTGGACGCCGAGGGAGCGGCCACGACGGGCGATGTCGACGAGGCCCGCGATGAAGTCGGGCAACTCCGCGACGAGCGAGGCGAATTCGTCGATGACCAGGACGAGCCGCGGCATCGGCTCCAGCTCGGGCCGCAGCTTGCGGGTGTCGTTGTAGTCCTCGATGTCCTTGGTGCCGGTGTCGAAGAGGATCGTCTCGCGACGGTGCAGTTCGGCCGCGAGCGAGGCGAGGGCGCGTTCGGTGAGGTGGGCGTCGAGGTCGCTGACCATGCCGACGGTGTGCGGCAGGCGGGCGCAGTCCATGAAGGCGCTGCCGCCCTTGTAGTCGATGAGGACGTAGTTGAGGGCGTCCGGCCGGTTGGCTATGGCCAGCGAGGCGATGATCGTCTGGAGCAGTTCTGACTTACCGGCGCCGGTGGTGCCGGCGACCAGCGCGTGCGGGCCGTCCCGGCGGATGTCCAGGGTGAAGGTGCCGTCGGCCGCGATGCCGATCGGGGCGGCGGTGGTCGAACCGCCGGCTCGCCAGATCCGCTCGATGTCGGCGCCGGTCGGGTCGGGCAGGCCGAGCAGGCTGAGCAACCGGGCCGCGGTGGGCAGCGCGCCGCCCGCGTCGTCCCGACTGACGTCACGGACCGCGGCGAGGGAGCGGGCGATGAGATCGCACCAGTCGGGGCCGACCTGATCGGCGAGCACCTCGCCGACCGATTCCAGGCCCGAACCGCGCAGGAGTACATGAGTCGGCGACTGCGGAGTCCAACTCACCACGGCTTTGCACTCCTCGGGGAGGAGCCGGTCGTCCTCATCGAGGCAGAGCGCGAAAAGGCCGTACTGGGGCCCTTCCTGGAGAAGTTGGGGCACGCCGGGCATACGACGCAGCAGTCGCGCGCCGTCGAGGACGAGCAGGACGTGCGGCTCGTCCCCCGGGGCGCCACTCATCATGGTCGAGCTCTCCCGGACGGCCTTGCGCCGGGCCAGTTCATTGACGAGCTCGTTCACGCGTCGGGCGATCGTCTCGCTGTCGGAACCGACCAGGGCGACACAGTCCTGGCCCTGCTGCGGGGCGGTGTGCGGGAGCCAGTGTGCCCAGTGCCAGTCCGCCCCCGCCTGGGACGAGGCCGCCAGAAAGACGATCGAGAGTTCGCGGGGGCTGTGCAGCACGGCGGCCTGGACCGCGAGCCAGTGCGCGGTGGCGAGTGCTCGCGGCCGGTCGCCGGAGACACCGACGACGCCCAGCTCGGGGAAGGACAAGGTCACGGGCAGGTGGGACAGGAGCGGTGGGGCGGGCGGCTCCTCACCGTAGCCCGCGCCCTGACCGTGGACGAGAGCGATGTCGGCGGGCAAACTGCCGACGCCGACCCGGATCCGCATCACGTCGACGTCGGTGCGACGACGCTCCCACAGCCGGCGCCGGGGGCCGGTGGCGAAGAGCAGCACCTCCGCCGGGTCGGGATTGTCGACCCGGCGGTTTCGCTGATCCTCTTTGCCGAGCCGCACCAACTCGGCCTCGTACTCGGCGAGTTCCAGCTTGTACTGCTTGAGGGACTTCTTGTGCCGCTGCTTGCCGTCACGGTTGTCGCTGAACCACTGGCCCAGCATCATCACGGGGGTCATCGCGCAGAACAGGAGCATGTAGACCTGTTTGGTCATGAAGTACATGGCCAGGCCGAAGACCATCGGCGTGATCGCGGCGATCATGTGGAAGCGGGCGCGCTCGGACTTGGACGGCAGAACGGGCACGGAAAGCCGAGGGCGGGGCCGGACCGGCGAGAGGCGGGGCGGCCGGTTGTAGGCGAGCCCGCCCTCTCCGGTCGCGGCAAGGTGGGCGTCGGGTTCGCTGGCCTCCTCCAGGACGAACAGCGAGTCCCCCGCCCTGACGACGCCGCCGAGCGGCCAGTCCTGTGCGTCCGTTATTTCATCGTCGTCGAGCAGCACCTTGGAGCCGGGCTGGGTGGTGAGAGTGGCCCGGCCTCGCATGTCGACGGTGATCTGGGCGGCGACCGGTGCCAGCAGCGGGTCGGGCGCCGCGAGGGTACAGGTCGCGGCCGCTCCGAGGGTTGCGGTGCCGACAGCGAGTCGAACGACCCGCCCCGCACCGGGCCCTCCGGCGACCCGCAGCTCGTAGCGCCCCATGGGCTCGCCCTTGCGCAGCAGCGGACCCAGGGAGTTGTCGATGGATATGCGCATGCCGTCCCGAAGGATCTGGCCCACGGGAGTAGCGGGATCGCACAGGCGACCATCCGCCCACAGAGCGGGCTCGGCACCGCGGTCACCGTAGCTCGGGGCGAGAACGGTGCCCGGAAGCGCCACGACCACCGGCGACGGCCGTCCCGGCCCGGCCCCCTCGGCGGCAGCCAGAGCATGCGCGACATCGCGCGCGGTCGCGTCGTCATCGGCGTTGACCATGACGTCGTACGGGGGTGCCCCCTGCTGCACGACGGTCACCAGGACTCGCATGGTCATCTTCCTCCCCCGCCGGCCCGCCCGGCCCCTCGTCCTGCTTCGGCCCACCCGAGGCTAATGGCTACCGCCGTCGCGGCAGGACCGAGGGTATGCGGTGACCGGCGTCGGCCTCCCGCTCACGGGTTCGGCAACACCGTTCCCGCCCCCTACGAGAGGTGGGGCTGGGAATACACGAGGACGGGAACGTGCGGTGCGAATGCGTCGACCGCGGCCTGGAGACGTTCGGGATCGAGCCGCCAGAAGTTGATGGGGCGGCTGGCCAGGAACAGTTCGTGATCCACGTGGGGCGCCAGTTTCGAGGTCTTCGCGCGACTGAGGTCTGCGTTCATCCCAGGCAAGCGCGGCGCCCCCGGCCTGCGCTGCAACCCGACGTACTGGATCGGGTTGGCAGCGGTGATCTGGGACCACACCACCACGGCGGTGATGTCCTTCCACGGTACGAAGGCGAGCTGACTTCTGTACCGCGCAGGTGCTCCCCCCAACAGGACGCCTGTGTCGTCGACCCGGAAGGCGACCAGTTTCTCCCACTTCATGCCGCCGAGCAGTTGGAAGGGCGTACGCCGGAAATGGGCTTCGTACACGAGCGGGTTCACATCGGTCATCAGATCCTCGCGGGCAGCACGGGTGGCGGGACGGCTCGGGCGACGCACCTACTTCGCGGCACCGGACTTCTTCTTGCTCTCCTCATCCTGCACGCGCTGAAGTATTTTGTTGTACTGGCCCCTGGCCGCGTCCAAGGCGTCGTGAATGGCCTTGCGCCGGCCATTCCACTCCTTGCGGAACCGGTCGCCCGCCGGCCCCTGCCAGGCATCCGTTCCCGACGTCGCGTCAACCGCGTCCAGCGTTTTGTCGATCTCGTCCGCGAACCGCTTCAGGTTGTTGAGGTCTTTCCTGCATTCTTCGACGCGGTCAGTCATGGGTTTCCTCCCCGTGAGTGCTGTGTCAGGCGGCCGGTTGCTTGATGAGTTTGACGATCCGCTCCTCAAGGGTCCGCTCGCTGACCTCCTGCGCGGTTATGCCCGTAGGGTCCTGCGGAGACTCGACGTGCACGGCCCAGACCTCGCGGTCGCTGGCGTAGGTCGTGAGGAGCGGACCGGGCCGGGCGTCGAGCACCATCAACTGACTGACCACCAGGGCGTTGTCGATTACGCGCGCGAGCGACTTGTCCACAGCGCCCGTCGTGAGCGCCGAGGCGTCCAGCCGGATCGTCTTGCCGTCCCGGTCGGCCACGCCGAATGGATCGACCAGCGCCTGGACCATCTTCGCGGCGTCCTGTGCCTTGCTTGCCAGGGTGAAGATGTGCATGCCACCTCCGGTGACCTGCTCGATCAGCAGAAGTTCCGGCGAGTGCACGAAGACGAAGGCCGTCACAGTGCCGTTGGAGGTCTGCTGTTCCACCGCCAAGGCGCGGGAAGCCGTTCGTCGCAGGGTCAGGGCCATGCTGACCTCGGGGGTGACCTTCATGTCCACGTCCGCGGTGAGTCCCGAGTCGGTGCCCTCGGACTTCAGGACGGCGTCGAGCTCGGCGATGTTCGTCACCTCCACCGCCCCTCGCGAGACGAGGGAGCGCAACGCTGTCCCCAGGACCCACTGGCGCTGCTCGTCCGAAAGAGTCGCCAGATGGGGTGCCGGTACGACGACGTCTTCGAGCGCGTCCGGGTCGAGGACGGCAAGTTCTTCGTCGGTCAATTTAATGAGTGACTGGGTGCCGCCCTCTGCGAGAGCAGCACCGACGAGCTCGCGAAATTTATCCAGCTCGATGTCGAGTTCAGGAGTTGGCATGCCGATTCCTAGAGTTGTTCGGTCGGTGTGAAGGGGGCTTGCCGCGTTCGGGGCACGCCTACCAGAATTTGAACTTCTTGACGGCGTTGGGCACCAGGTTCGTGACCGCGCTCTTGGCGCCGTCTGCGATCTCTCTCCCCTTGTCCGCCACGCTGCCGGCCCACTTGGAGGTGGCGTTCCAGGCCTTCTTGGCTCCGTTCTTGATCGACTCACGGTTGTCCCACGCCCAGGTCCCGATGAAGTAGGCGCCCGCCACGCCGAGCGCCGCCCAGCCGACCACGGGCACCGCGGCCGCCACCGCGGCACTCGCACCGAGGGCTCCGGCCGCCGCACTGCCGCCCAGCACGGCCGCCGCTCCTCCCGCTTCCACGACGCCCATCCCACGGTCGAATCCACCCAGGACGCCCTTGTGGTCGGGAATGACCATCTCCTTGACGCCGTGCAGGATGGCGAAGGGCAGACCGACTCGGTCGAGGAGGCTGAGGCCGGGCGCCTGGGCCAGGAGCGTGGGCGGAAGGGGGATCTTCAGCTTCGTAGTCAGGAAGGCTCGCAGCCCCTGCTGCCACTTCCAGGGTTCCTGGTAGAGCCCCTCGATCTTCTGGAGCTTCAGGAGCTCCCGCATGTAGTCGATATTCTTCAGCTTCAGCCGGTCACCCGTGATGCCGAAGTATTTGTTCAATTCGAGGACGGCTTTGGCGCCGGCCACATTCTGCCCCTGCGACCATCGTTGGTAGAGCTGGAGAGATGCCTCTATGCCGGAGGCTATCTTCGTAAGCCGCAACGGGGTCGTAACGTTCCTCTTTATTTCCTTGAACTCATCAACATATTCACCGACTTCGCCCTTGTGCTCCTGAAACTCCTGCCAGGTCTGCAACACGCCGGTCATGCCCATGAACATCAGCTCGACGGCCGGATCCGCCTCGAGGATGCCGAGCCGGTTGCGTACGTCCTTGGCCTGATCCCGGGACCACGAGGCATCCTGGGTAACGCGCTTCAGGTTTCCCTGGTCGCCTTCCCACTTGGCGAGGATCCCGGAAACCAGTGGCCCTTGAATGGAGAGTGCACCGTCCGCCACATCCAGCGCGGCGGCCAGCCGACGCGCCTTCTCCGTGGTCATGCCTCTGAACGTCATGTGAACCCCCGTTGACGGTGTCTGCGGTCCCTCTGCGCGGAGCCGCGTCGCCGCCCCGCTGTCGGCGTGCCCCCGAAGCGCGTCGACCGGTCTTGACGCGACCTGATCCTGCCGCCCGCCCCCCGGAATCGCGGTTCCGCAGGCGCGACAGCAAACTCCACACCCCGAAGAGGCACTCGTGCACCTCCACCAAGGCAGTGGCGCAGCCAAGGGTATTGACGTTAACCGGGATGCGTACCGTTTCGCCAGGCGGGATCTCGACGTCGAGTGGCCACCGTAGATCTACCGGAACACCCCTCGCCAACTCGACTGCCAACAAGCCTCGTTGAGGCTCGTCCAAGCGCTCCGCACGGCGAATTCCGGGTACTTCACAAGATCCGTCCCGGGCTGGACAGCGTTCCGCGTATCGCAGTCGTTCCCTCAGGGGCACTCGACGACGCCCTACGATGAACGGCCGCGGTGCGGGGCGCCGAAACTTGGCGAACCGATCGGGAAAGCACCCGATCCCGCCCCGCGGGACACCAGCCTGTCATCAGCCACCCTGCTTCCCCAGCACCCCCGTGGGCCGCCCCGCCGCAGCCTCCTGGGACTCGAAGCGGAGGGTGCCGTCCGGCTGGAGGGTGTACGTCATCGTCGCCGTGCCGGCCGTGCAGCCGATCGTGCCGGGGTTCGCGGGGTCGGTGCGTTCGGTGATGTGCAGGACGCGGGCAGTCGCCGAGTCCAGCGTGCCGATGCCGTGGCAGGCGAGCGGGCCGAGGGTGGTCGTGGTGCGCACCACGTCCGTACCCTTCGCGCCCTTCGTGATCACCGCGGTGTACGCGTACCCGCTGGTGCCGTTGTCCTGGGTCAGGACCCCTTTCCAAGTGCCGGTCAACTCGGCCGGTACGGACGGGAGTTGAGGGTCTGCGGTGGGCCGGCCCGTGCTCGGCGTGCCGGAGGGGGTCGACGCCGCGCTCGACGCGGGCGGCTCGGCCGCGCCGGTCGCCCCGTCGCCCTTGCCCGGCAGCAGGTCGAAGAGGAACGCCGCGCCGAACGTCACGCCCGCCAGCGCGCCCGCGACCGCCAGCGCCACCGTGCAGCTCACCCTGCGGCCCCTGCCGCGTTCACCCGGTTCGGCGGTGGTCGCCACGGACAGGGCGACCCGGGACCCCCGGCCCCCGGCACCGGCAGCGGCAGCGGCAGCGGCAGCGGCACCAGCCCCGCCCCCGGGCCACTCGGCCCCGCGCGGCGGGTCGGTGGGCGGCGGGGGCGTTCGCGGGCCGGGGGCCACGGCCGCCCCGGCCTGGTGCCGGTACGCCCCGCTCCCCTGCCCGTACGAATCGTCCGGCGGGCCGAACACCCCGGCCGACTGGGGCGCGGGGCCGGCGCCGAACCCCCCGGCCGCATCGCGCGCGGCGCCCCCGCTCCCCCCGACCGCCGGTCTGCTGAACGGGATCGGGCCCGAGTCGCCCGCCGGGGCCGCCGGGTCCTCCGGCTCCAGGTCGAGGAGGCGGACCGCGGACCGGCTCACCTCCTCCACCAGCGCGGCCGGCAGCCAGCCGTTCCGTACCAGGGCCGCGGCTCCCTCCGGGGCGAGCCGGGCGGCCAGGGCGGAGGGGGTCGGGCGGTCGGCCGGGTCCTTCACGAGGCAGGCCGCGACCGTCTCGCGCAGCACACCGGTGAGGGCCGCGCCCAGCTCGGGCGGCTCGTGCACCACCTTGTAGAGGAGGGCCGCCGATGAGTCACCAGGGAAGGGCGGCTCGCCGGTCACCGCGTACGCCAGGACCGCGCCCAGCGAGAAGACGTCCGCGGCGCCGGTCACCGGGCGGCCCAGGATCTGCTCGGGCGACATGTAGCCGGGCGAGCCGATGGAGACGCCGGACGCGGTGAGGGAGGCGGTGCCGTCGGTGGCGCGGGCGATGCCGAAGTCGATCAGGCGCGGCCCGTCGAGCGTGAGCAGCACGTTGGACGGTTTCACGTCCCGGTGCACCAGGCCGAGCGCGTGCACCGCGGCCAGCGCCTCCGCGAGGCCCGCGCCGAGGACGTGCACCGAAGCCGCCGGCAGCGGACCCCGGTCCACGACGGCCTGGGTCAGCGAGGGGCCCGCCACATAGCCGGTGGCCACCCACGGCACCGGCGCCTGCGGGTCCGCGTCCAGGACCGGCGCGGTCCACTTGCCGCCCACCCGCCGGGCCGCCTCGACCTCGTGCCGAAAGCGCGCCCGGAACTGCTCGTCCAGGGCGAAGTGCGGGTGCACCACCTTCACCGCGACGGTGCGGCCACCCGCGCTGCGCCCCAGGTACACCCGGCCCATGCCGCCCGCACCGAGGCGGCCGAGCAGCCGGTAGGCGCCGATCGACCGTGGTTCGCCCGCTTCCAACGGCTGCAACGACTGCATCGCGGTGCTCCCCCAACGCCCACCCAGGTCAAGCCGGTCCTTCAGCAGAGTAGAGCCGGATGTACCCGGGATCACCCCCGACCGGGACGTATCCGATGCCCGGATGAGCGAACCTTGGGAGGCGTTCCGCCCTCTTCGATGACGTGGTTCCCGCGCGATCACCCGCAAGCCCGACCGGGGCCGGGCCGAGGCGCGAGCCCGATCCCCACCCCCGCCGCCCCGATCGCACGGAGTCCCCCGAATGAACCGTCGCCGCCCCGCCGCTCTGATAGCTGCCGCCGTCATCGGCGCGGTCGTGCTGGTCACCGGCTGCTCCGAGGAGGGCGCGCCGGTCAGCTTCGACTCGGGGCCGAGCGGCCCGTCCTCCGCCGCCCCGCCCCACAACGGCACCGGCGGTACGCCGCCGAAGGACGACGGCGCCGCCGCGAAGAACGGCGCGGCCCCCCGGACCATGCTGCCCACCGGTCCGAAGGCCGAGTTCACCACGCAGAGCAGCATCGGCGACGGCACCAAGATCGGCGTGACCACGCTCAAGGGACCGAAGTCCGGCTTCACCGGCAAGGTGTGGGTGTGGGCGCCGGCGCAGTACTTCGAGGAGAAGTACCAGAACAGCGGCTTCCCGGTGCTCATCGCGCTGCCGGGCGGAAACGGTTATCCCAAGAACTACTGGATGGGCACCGACCTCAAGCTCCAGAGCAGCATCGCCGAGTGGTCGAAGACGGGCAAGAGCCTGCCGTTCATCGTCGTGATGCCGGTCCTCAACCCGGACGCCAAGCACTACTACGACGGCAGCGACATCCCGGGGCAACCGAAGATGGGCACCTGGATGACGGAGGACGTGCCCGATCTGGTGCGGGCCAACTTCCGCACCTTCGCCTCCCGCGACGGCTGGGCGTTCATGGGGTCCTCGTCGGGCGGCTTCGTCGGGCTGAAGTCGGTGCTCAAGCGGCCCGACCTGTTCAAGGCGGTCATCGCCTCGGGCCCGGACATCGTGCCGGACTCCCCGCTGTGGGCCGGCCACGAGGCCGAGCAGCAGGCGAACAACCCCGAGAAGCTCGCCCAGGAACTCATCGACGGCAAGGGCCCCGAGGTCGCCCTCGCCTTCCAGGTGGGCACCAAGGAGGGCACCGTGGTGCCGAAGGTGCGGAAGTTCATCGACACGTACGGCAAGGGCCCGGTGAAGACGCGCCTCCAGCTGATCCCCGGCGGCACCCACAACGCCCACACCTACGTGAAGGGCATGGGCGAGGGCACCATGGAGTGGATCAGCAAGCAGATGCTCGCCCCGGTCCCCTCCTCCTGAGCGTCCCCGGACTCCCCCGGGTTCCTCCGGAGCGGTGTGCACACCGCCCGCGGGGGCGGGAGCCGGCTACCGGGTGAGCAGCTCCACGTTCACATCCGCGGCGAACCCGGTCGTCGGACCGGTCCTGCGGGCGAACTCCCTTACGCCTTCGAGCTGTTGGGGCCCGAAGCGGAAGTCGAGCGTGGTGAAGTAGCGCTCCAGGAGCTCGGCGTCGAAGACCTCCCAGCGGGCCGCCTGCTCGGCCACCTTGGTGACCTCCTCCAGGGACAGGTCGCGCGAGGCGAGGAACGCCTCGTGCACCTGCTGGACGAGTCCGGGCTCGCGGGCCAGGTAGTCCTTGCGGGCCGCCCACACCGCGAAGACGAACGGCAGGCCCGTGAACTCCTTCCACATGGCGCCCAGGTCGTGGACCTGGAGCCCGAGCCGCGGGGCGTCGTGCAGCGAGGCCCGCAGCGCGGCGTCGCCGATGAGCACGGCGGCGTCCGCCTCGCGCATCATCAGGCCGAGGTCGGGCGGGCAGGTGTAGTAGTCGGGGGCGACCTGGTAGCGCTCGGCCAGCAGGAGCTGCGCCAGGCGTACGGACGTCCGCGAGGTGGAGCCGAGCGCCACCCGCGCCCCGTCCAGGTCTTCGAGCGGACGCTGCGAGACGATCACGCAGGACATGACGGGCCCGTCGCAGCCCACCGCGATGTCCGGGAAGGCGACCAGGTCGTCCGCGTTGCGCAGGAACTCCACGAGGGTGATCGGGGCGATGTCCAGGTCGCCGTTCACCAGCTGCTCGCTGAGCTTTTCCGGACTGTCCTTGGTCAGCTCCAGATCGAGCAGCGTCCCGGTCCGCGCCAGCCCCCAGTACAGGGGCAGACAGTTGAGGAACTGGATGTGACCGACGCGCGGCCGGCCGCCTTGGTGCTGGGGGCTGGTTGAATTGTCCACATGCCGAGGCTAGACCCGTGCCCCTTCGCGGACCGCGCGGGGTGCCCCGGGAGGGCCGGCGCGCGGCGTCCGCGGGGACCTCTGATCGGGCGTCCGCGGGGGCCTCTGATCACCTGCTCAGCCCCCGGTCAAACGTCCGGACCAAGTGATCTTTCCCTCTACCGCGGCACCTGAGCTGCGTGCTACGCTCAGCGCAAGTTGCAGTTTGGTTTCCCTTGCAGTACAGAGCCTGCGGAGCATGTAACCCGCAGGCTTTTGTAGTTTTCAGACTTGTTTGCAGGTTCTGGAGCAGGGCAACCCTTTGGCCCAAGGAGGGCTTATGGCTACCGGAACCGTTAAGTGGTTCAACGCTGAAAAGGGCTTCGGCTTCATCGCCCAGGACGGCGGCGGCCCGGATGTCTTCGTCCACTACTCCGCGATCAACGCGTCTGGTTTCCGCTCCCTGGAGGAGAACCAGGTCGTGAACTTCGACGTCACCCAGGGCCCGAAGGGCCCGCAGGCGGAGAACGTCACCCCGGCCTAACCTGCCCGGGTTGGCGATCGCTGACTTAGCAGTACCCAAGGAGCCCCGGTCCGTCGGACCGGGGCTCCTGCCTTGTGACCGGCCGCCTCGTGACCGGCTCCGGCTCAGCCGTACAGCTCCTCGATCTCGGCCGCGTACCGCTCGAGAACGACCCGGCGCCGCACCTTGAGCGTCGGCGTCAGCTCCCCGCCCTCCACGGAGAAGTCCCTCGGCAGCACTGCGAAACCGCGGACCCGGGCCGGCCGTGACACCTGCGCGTTGGCCGCCTCCACCGCGCCCCGCACCAGCTCGCGCACGTCCTCGGGGGCCCGCCCCGCCGTCTCGTCCGCGTCCACCGTGATGAGTGCCACCGGGTACGGGCGCCGGTCGCCCACCATCACCGCGTGCGACACGAAGCGGGACCGCTCGATGGCCTGCTCCACGTGCGAGGGCGTGAGGTTCTTGCCCGCGGACGTGATGATCAGGTCCTTCTTGCGCCCGGTGATCGTGAGGTAGCCGTCCGCGTCGAGCGCGCCCAGGTCCCCCGTGTGCAGCCAGCCGTCCGCGTCCAGGGTCTCGGCGGTGCCCCGCTCGTTGGCGTGGTAGCCGGGGAAGACCATCGGGCCGCGGGCCAGGACCTCCTCGTCGTCCGCGATCCGCACCTCGCAGCCCGCGACCGGCCGCCCGACCGTCCCGTACCGCACGGCCCCCGGATGGTTGAGCGAGATCACCCCCGCGGACTCGGTCATCCCGTACCCCTCGAAGACCTGGATCCCGCACGCGCGCAGGAAGTCCAGGACCGCCGGGTCGATCGGGGCGCCCCCGGTGAGCGCCCAGCGCAGGCGCCCGCCGAAGGCCGAGCGCACCAGAGCGAACAGCGAGGCGTCGGCGGCCTCGTACTCCTCCCGCCGCTCGGGCGGGAGCTGCCCGTCCGCCGCGAGTACGCCGAGGGCCACCGCCGCGTCGAACCGTTCGCCGCCGCCGTCGGAGGCCTCCGCGAGCGAGCGCACCACGGAGTAGACCTTCTCGAACAGCCTCGGTACGGACGGCAGATGCGTGGGCTGCGCCTCGGCCAGCTCGCCCACGACGTCCTCGATGCGCCCGCCGAAGTAGCAGAGCTCGCCGCCGTACAGGAGCGTCGAGAACTGGATCAGCTGGGCCAGCAGGTGGGCGAGGGGGAGGTAGAGGTACGTGCGGTCGCCGGGGCCGCCCTCGATGAGGTGCAGGGTGGCGTCCTGGACCGCGCCCATGTTGCCGTGCGTGAGCCGGCAGCCCTTGGGCATCCCGGTGGTGCCCGAGGTGTAGACGAGCTCGGCGTCGTCCTCGGGCCGCACGGCCGCGGCCCGGGCGAGGAGCGTGTCGAGGGGAACGCCGGATCCGTCCGGGAATCCGTCACCGTCCGGCCCCGCCATGACCAGGACGTGGGCGAGCGCGGGGAGCTTCGCGCGCAGGCCCTCGACGCGTGCCGCCTCGTCCGGGCCCTCGCAGATGACGGCCTTCGCGGCGGAGTCGGCGAGCACCCAGGTCGCCTCCTCGTCGCCGGCCGTCGGATAGACCGGCACCACCACGGCGCCCACCGCCAGACAGGCGAGGTGCGTGTACGTCCACTCGGGGCGCGTCTCGGCGAGGACCGCCACCCGGTCCCCGGCCTCGATGCCGAGCGCGAGCAGACCGCGTCCGATGCGGCGCACGGTGTCGCGCAGCTCGGCGTAACCGACCGAGTCCCAGCCCTCGCCGCCCACGCCCCGGAACCGCAGGGCGGGCCGGTCCTGGTGGCGGTCGGCCGCCCACTCACTGAACACGGCGAGCGTCGGGGGGCGCGGGGGTGTGCTGTGGTGCGGGAGGTTCGGGGGGCGGTCCTGCGGCCGGCTCGGGGGAGGGTTCTGCGACAGGCCCGGAGGAGGGTTCTGCGACGGGCTCGGAGACGGGCTCTGGGGCGTCATGCCCCGACGGTAGGGACGGGCGCGCCCGGGCGGGATGGCGGGAAGCGTCAGGCCGGCTGACTTCAGCGCTCAGGGGTGCGGGGGTGGGGGTGGTGGGTTTCGCGCGGGGGCGGGGATGCGGGGTGGCCCACGGGGCGGGGTGGCCCGCATGGCAGCCCGGGCGGGGTGGCCCTCTGGGCGGGGCGGTCCGCATGGCAGCCCGGGGCGCGCCGACCCGCTGACGCAAACCGCACCCCCCGAGCTGACCCCGAAGCTCAACTCGGCTGACCCCAACGCTCAACCGGGCTACCGTCGTTGACCATGGCGAAGCCGACGATCACCGTGCACCACGTGCGGGCCGTACTGCGCGGCGCCGAGCGGCACGGCACCGACACCGTGCCGCTGCTCCAGGCCGCCGGCATCCCACCACTGTTGCTCGGCGACGACCGTGCGCGGGTCACCCCGGCCCAGTTCGCCCAGCTGTTCCGCGCCCTGTACCGGACGACGGGCGACGAGTTCCTCGGGCTCGGTGGCGCCCCGAGCCGCCCGGGCACCTTCGCGATGATGTGCCACGCCGTGCTCGGCTGCCCCGACCTCGGCGGCGCGGTGCGGCGCGGCACCGCCTTCTACGGCCTGTTCCCGCACGGCCCCGACCTGACCCTCGAAGTGACCGGCGCCGAAGCGGTGTTCGCGGTGCGCAACGACCTCGCGGACCACGACGAGGACCGGTTCCTGACCGAGTGCCTGGTCATCATCTGGCACCGCCTGTGCAGCTGGCTCGTGGGCCGCCGCATCCCGCTGACCCGCGCCGCCTTCGGCTACCCGCCGCCTCCGCACAAGGAGGAGTACGAGTCGCTGTTCGGCTGCCCGGTGCGGTTCGGGGACGCCCGCACGGAGGCGGTGTTCGACGCGCGCTGGCTGACCGCGCCGCTCGTACGCGACGAGGCCGCCCTCGGCCGGATGCTGCGCCGCTCCCCCGTCGAACTGCTCAGCCGGCACACCTACGGCACGACGGTCGGCGAGCAGGTGGGCCGCACGCTCTCGACGGCCCTGCGCGCCTCGCCCCGGTTGCCGAGCCTGGAGGAGACGGCCGCCCGGCTCGCCATGTCCCCGGCGACCCTGCGCCGTCGTCTGGCCCGCGAGGGCACCTCGTTCCAGCAGCTCAAGGACGCGGTACGGCGCGATGCCGCGATCGCCGGCCTGGCCGAGGGCCGCGAGCCGATCGCGGACATCGCCGCCCGCCTCGGCTTCTCGGAGGACACCAGCTTCCACCGCGCGTTCCGCCGCTGGACGGGCACGACCCCGGGGGCGTACCGGCTGGACCACTGACCGCAGGCCGGCGGGACGCCCGGCCGGCGGCGGTCGGCGGGCCGGAGGCGGGCCGGGGACGGTCGCGGGCGCCCGCCCGGGTCAGTGAAGGTGAGCGGTACGGTCAGCCCCGTACCTACCGGTCAGTCACTACGGTCTCCCCAACTGCCCATCCCCCATGGACCGTTGGGAGAGCCGCATGCACGTCGCGCACACCCGTACCCGAGTCGTCGGTGCCCTCACCGCCGCACTCCTCCTGTCGGCAGCCACCCCCACCGCCTTCGCCGACGAGCCGGAGCCCGCCGCGCCGGGCGACGTCGTCACCCAGTCCCCCACCGAGTTCCACCCCCTCCCCGGCCAGTGGACCAACACCCGCGCCTGGCGCATCACTTACCGCTCGACCAACGCCAAGGGCGGACCGAACACCGTCTCCGGCACGGTCATCGTCCCCAACGACGGGCGTACGGGCCCGCGCCCGGTCGTCACGTACGCCGTCGGCACGGTGGGGCTCGGCGACTCGTGCGCACCCAGCGCCAACTTCCCCCGCGGGACGGCCGTCGAGGCCACCCTGATCAACCAGGTGGTGCAGAAGGGCTGGGCCGTCGCGGTCACCGACTACGAGGGCCTCGGCACCCCCGGCGACCACACCTACACGGTCGGCCGGGCCGAGGGCACCGCCGTCCTGGACGCGGCGCGCGCCGCCGAGCGCCTCGGCATCCCCGGTGTCGACGCCGACTCACCGGTGGGCATCATGGGGTACTCGCAGGGCGGCCAGGCGAGCAGCTGGGCGGCCGAGCTGCACGACTCCTACGCGCCGGACCTGAAGGTGAAGGGCACCGCGACCGGCGGCGTGCCGGCGGACCTGATGAAGGTCGCGGCCTCGAACGACGGGGGGCTCGGGTCCGGCCTCGTCCTGATGGCGGCAGCCGGCCAGAACGCGGCCTTCCCCGAGCTGAAACTGGACACCTACCTCAACCCGGCGGGCAAGGCACTGGTCGACTACTTCAGGACCAACTGCGTGGCGGTCGACACGACGGTGGGCTCGTTCAAGCACATCACGGACGTGACGGTGCAGAATCCGCTCCAACAGCCGGACTGGCAGGCGAGGTTGGCGGAGTCGAAACTCGGCACGCACCGCCCCGACGCGCCCGTGTACCTCTACCACGGCACGATCGACGAGCTGATCCCGTACGCGGTCGGCCGTCAGCTCCGCGCCGACTGGTGCGCCCGGGGGACGAACGTGGAGTGGCACGCGCTCCCGCTGCTCGGCCACATCGGCGGGGTGACGGCGGGCGGCGTCCCGGCCGCGAACTGGCTGGCAGACCGCTTCGCGAACCGCCCGTTCCACCCCAACTGCTGAACCCCGTAAGCCTGTTGAGCCGCCCGGCGCCTACGCCCCGTAGCGCCGGGCCGAGCGCCCGCGCGAGCCGGAGCCGCCGCAGGGGTGCCCTACAGGAACGCGGGAACCTGGGGCGCCCAGCGCTCAGCGCCCACGGCCTCGGGCCCGGGCCGGGGCCGGGGGCGGGGGCGCGGGGAACTGCGCGGTCAGGCGCAGCCGCCCCGCGGCCACAGCCGCTGCCCCGGGTCGGACCTAGGCCCGACGACGCCGAGCCGCCACCAGCAGCCCCGCCCCACCGGCGAGAGCCGCGGCCGTACCGGCCGCGGCCCACGGCAGTTCCGATCCCGCACCGGTCGCCGCGAGGGACGAACCGGCCGAGGCGGGAGCGGGGTTGTTGTGGGCGACCGACGTCACGGTCTCGCCGCCCTTGGCCGAGCCGGCCCCCGTCTTGGCCGAGCCGGCCGTGGTCCCGCCGGAAGCGGAACCGGAGCCGGAGCCCGTCCCCGCACCGGAGTCCTTCGCCGCGTCGGCGTCGGCCTCGTCCTTCTTGCGGGCCTCGTACTGCCCCTTGTCCAGGAAGGCCTGGACATCCTCGGGCGTCCCCTTGAGCGCCTTGAGCGCGGCGGCCTTCACCGCGGGGCCGCCCTTGGCGTAGATCGCCGTGGCGAGCACCCGGTTGTCGACGATGCGGACCTCGTACTGCCCCTTGTCGAGGAACGCCTGAACGTCCTCGGGCGTGCCCAGCAGCGCCTTCTTCCCGGCCTCCCGCACACCCGGACCACCCTTGTTGATGATCTGGGAGACGAGCACGCGGTTGTCGACGATGCGGGCCTCGTACTGCCCCTTGTCGATGAAGGCCTGCACGTCCTCGGGCGTACCTTGCAGCGCCTTGATCCCGGCCTCCCGCACACCCGGACCACCCTTGTTGATGATCTGGGAGACGAGCACGCGGTTGTCGACGATGCGGGCCTCGAACTGGCCCTTCTCCAGGAACCGCACGCGGTCCTCGGGGGTGCCGTTGAGCGCCTTGGTGCCGGCCTCCCGCACGCCCCGACCGCCCACGCTGATGATCCGGGTGATGGCCAGGCGGTTGTCGTCGTCGCGAGCGGTGAACTGACCCGACTCCAGGAACTTCCGCACGGCGGCGGGGCCCTGGTCGAGCGCCTTGGTGCCGGCCCCCTTGAAGATCGGCCCCGCACCCTTCGCCCCCATCAGGCGGAGGAGCTCCATCCGGTCCTCGACGATCTGCTTCTCGGTCAGCTCCGTACCCGCGTCGGGCGCCGAGACGGCCGGCGTCTTCGCATCGGCGGCGAAGGCCGGAGAGGAGAGCAGCACGGCCGGCGCGATGGCAGCGGACGCTACGAGGGCGGACACACGCGAGAACTTCAACTGATTACCCCGGTTGTACAAAAAACTCAGAACTGGTCACCCGCATACTACGACTGCCTTGACTTTTCCTTTACACGGCCCCCACACCCGCCCCCTTGCGGCAGGGGTGCACCTATGCCGAAGGGGGACACCGCAGCGCGGCACCCCCCTTCGCTTCACCGCATCAGGAGTGCGGCCAGGCCTCCGTGCCCTCGGCGAGGGCTCCGGCGCCATTGCCCCGGTAGAGGTTGAAGTGCTGCTGGTTCCCCCACAGGGAACCGATGTCGGTCTTGCCGTCGCCGTTGAAGTCACCGGCCATCAGCAGCTGAGCGGCTCCCCAGCTGTTGTCGCGCCACATGGAGACACGGGCGTCCAGGCCACCCTGGGCGTTGCCGTTGTACCGGATCAGGTTGCCGCTGTCGGTGATGACGACGTCGTCCCGGCCGTCCCCGTTGAAGTCGCCCGTGGTGAACTTCGAGGCGTACTTCCAACTGCCGTCGGCCGCCCACATGCTCTTCTTGGAGCCGTCGAGCGCACCCGCGCTGTTGGTGGGGTAGGCGTAGAGGGCGCCGGCGGGACCCGCGCCCCACACCGCGATCAGACCATCGCGCCCGGAGTTGTCCGACTTGAACCGGGCAAGCTGGAGCATGCCGTTCCAGTCGGTGCCCTCCGGCCACATCAGCGTGCCGGGCGCGAGCTTGCCGTCCGTCTTCCCGGCGTACAGGCGCAGGCGCCCGTCACTCCAGACGGAGGCGATGTCGGTGAGCCCGTCGCCGTTGAAGTCACCGGCGATGATCTTCTTGGCTTCCTTCCACGAGGCGTCGGTCCAGAGCGAGTGGCTGGACTCGAAGGTGCCGTCGGGGCGGCCGGCGTAGGCGCTGAGGGTGCCGCTGTTCGAAACCACGGCGATGTCGGTGCGGCCGTCACGGTTGAAGTCACCGGCCGTCATGACCGTCGTGGCGGTCTTGGGCAGCATGTAGGTGTCGACGGACCGCCCATTGACGGTCGCCGACACGAACGTACGGATCCAGCTATTCAGATCGTCGACACGCGTGTCGACGGCCCCCGTGCGCACCTCGGACACATCGGTGCCCAGGCAGCCCCCTTGCCAGGACCGGCTGTTGATGGCCACGAGTTCGAACTTGCCGTTGTTGTTCCGGACGGCAGGGGCACCGGCGTCACCTTGGCACATGACTGCGTCCGCGGAACCATTGAGGTTCACCGACGTCCCGTCGACGCCGGTGACGGTGAACGCGGCGGAGTGCATCTTGTTCGGCACCCATTCCGTCTTCGTCCGCCCGAAGCCCGACATGGTCAATTGCTCGGCGGCGGCAGGCGCCGTGGCGGCCACGCTGATGGCAGGAACGTTGACCACAGGCCAGGCCAGCCGAACCAATGACAGATCGCGGTCGTCGCGCGGGCGAATATCGACCACGTCAACAATGCTGCCCGCAGACTGGCTCAGGTCGTTACGCCCGACCGTGACCGTCGTCCTCACTGTGGGCGCGCCGGTCTTGACCGGCTGGCCTCCGTCGGCGAGACAGCTCGTAGCGGTGACCACCCATTCAGCACCCACCAGAGCGCCGGAACAGGCCTGCTTGTCACCGATGTTGAGCTTTACGGTGTAGCCGTAGTCCCCGTCTTGGACGTCGCTCCCCACGACGGCTCCGGCAGGAGCGGCGGAGAGCAGGCCGGCCGCTGTCGTGACAGCGAACAGGCCGGTGAGCCACGCGGCGCGTGCGCTCTTTGCAGACATGTGAGTCCTTACAAATCTCAGAGTCAGGCGACGTCGTCGTCCCCATACGAGAACGAAGCTGAAGCCTGGTGTTGGAGGGCCGCCCGCATGACTTCGTAAGGCGGCCCGTGATTTTGCCCCCACCGGACAGAACGATTGGATCCGGAAGGGTGGCGCCTTCACGCAGTGGCTAACAGCCGATCTCGGCCACATCGACCGCCACGGTGCGTCGGCCGCCAACGGCAGATTCGTCGCTGGCAGATTGCCCGCCGCACACAGAGGCCCCCGCCCTGCTGAAGGTTGGTCCGCCAGCAGCGACCGCGGGCTGGGAAATCAACGTGCGCCACAAGGGACGGACCGCGACTTCGCCGATGAAGATGGACGAAGACGTCCATGGTCGACTGAAGTGAGCCAACTCCGCTTGCAGACTGACCGATTGCGGAAGAGGCAGCCGAGGGAGGAGCCATGAACGTTGCCCGGCGGAGGACTTCACCCTGCGGCGGAGGCAGCTGAAAGTGGTCCACCCATGTCCTTTCGGGCAGGGGTGAGCCAGCCTCGCGACCCCCCGGCGCATGTAATGAAGACGTAAATACCCTGGAGAAAATACCCTCTGCGGCCCGTTTACTGTCAACCGACAATCACCATGTGACGTACACCACATAAGCGCGGCGAGTCTCAGTGGTTCCTTCGGCAACGACGAACCCCAGCAAAGCGATTGGCGGCGAGCCAACCCATTCCGACATTGTAGAGGGAGCGTAAAGGGAAGGGTGCCCGTGTCGCCTGGCACCTTGCTCAACCCACGGGATGCATCGCGTTGGCGCGAAACTGACTGCACGTCGCGACCGGCGCTGCCGTTTTCTAGAGGTGACCCAAAACACGAAAGGGCGCGCGATGCCCGTCTTCTTGCCATCGAACACGGCGCCAACGCGCTCGGCTTTCCGGCAGCTCAGGCGGAGGCAACGGCGAGCCCCGCAAGGCGGCGACAAGGCGCTTTCGCTTAAGGCAGCCGAACTCGGCCGCTACGGCGGTATGAGAGGGGGCGGGTACGCCGACCGGGGGCAGTGTGCGGGGGCGGATGGTGCAAACAACTCGTGCGCGGTGCCGGGGCTCGCGCTGAAGGGGTTCTTCCATCCCGCCCCCTCCCCGGCACCCTCCGGGGCGAGTGGTGCAGGCGCCTGTGACTGTGGCGCAAAGTTCCCTGCCGGGGTTCTTCGCAGCCCTGAGACGGACCCCGAACAAGGGTGCAGGGGGCGGAGCGCCCAGCCGAGGTTCGAGCGGCCGCCCCTCAGGAGCCGGGAGAGCCCCAGGGCTCAACTCGAACAACTCCCGACACGAGCTACGGGTGGACAAAACTCTCGGGTGCTGGCGCAGCCGACAGGGGCTCAGCCCATCCAACCCCTCAACGCGGGCGTGCCGACGGGCGATCCCCTCGGGGCCTGGAGCGGAGATGCAGGACGGCCGGGCCCATCAACGCCGCCGTATGCCAGGCGACTTGGCGAGAGCCCGCCCTTGGATTCGGCCCGAAACGGGCGCGCCCGGCCCCCTCCGGTCTTCGGGCCGGGCCTCCGAATCGACCACCCCAGATCGCAGGGCCTTAAAGCAGGCCCCTCAAGGCAGGCACCCGCAGCCCCGCCGGTCGGGCCCTCGAAGGAGGTTCACCAAGGGCCGGGGCGCGGCCCACGAGGCTGGGTATTCTGCCGACCGTACCGAGGTCGGCCGCGCAGTCAGTCCCACTGCCCCGCGTTTCCGGCTACGCATGAGGGGTGGGGGGGGGGGGGGGGGGGGGGGGGGGGGGGGGCGCGCCCCCGCGCGCGGGGGGGGGGGGCGCGGGGGCGGGCCCCCCCCCCCCCGCCCCGCGCGCCCCCCCCCCCCCCCCGCCGGCGGCCGCCGCGGCCGGCCCCCCCCCCCCCCCCCCCCCCCCCCCCCCCCCCCCCCCACCCCTCGGTTCGTCCGCGTCGCGCGCGTTACGCCGCCGCAGCCACCCGCTCCCGCTCGGCCGGCGCCGGCTCCGGCTCCGGCTCCGGCTCCGGCGACCCCGAAGCCCGGTTGAACGCGTCCAGGTCCAGGATCTTTTCGCGGGCCGAGACGATGACCGGCACCAGGGCCTGGCCCGCCACGTTGGTGGCCGTGCGCATCATGTCCAGGACCGGGTCGATGGCCATCAGGAGGCCGACGCCCTCCAGGGGCAGGCCCAGGGTGGAGAGGGTCAGGGTCAGCATGACCGTGGCGCCCGTCAGGCCCGCCGTCGCGGCGGAGCCGATGACCGACACGAAGGCGATCAGGACGTAGTCGCCCACCCCGAGGTGCACGTCGAAGATCTGGGCGATGAAGATCGCCGCCAGCGCCGGGTAGATCGCGGCGCAGCCGTCCATCTTGGTGGTGGAGCCGAAGGGCACCGCGAAGGACGCGTACTCCTTCGGGACGCCGAGGCGCTCGGTGACCTTCTGGGTCAGCGGCATCGTGCCCACCGAGGAACGCGAGACGAAGGCCAGCTGGATCGCGGGCCAGGCGCCCTTGAAGAACTGCAGCGGGTTGACCTTGGCCACCGTGGCCAGCAGCACCGGGTACACCCCGAACATCACCAGCGCGCAGCCGATGTAGACGTCGGCGGTGAAGGTGGCGTACTTGCCGATGAGGTCCCAGCCGTAGTCGGCGATGGCGAAGCCGATGAGGCCGAGCGTGCCGAGCGGGGCGAGGCGGATGACCCACCACAGGGCCTTCTGGAGCAGTTCGAGGACGGCCTCGCTGAGCGTCAGGATCGGCTTCGCCTTCTCGCCGAGCTGGAGCAGCGCGATGCCGGCGACGGCGGCCATGAACACGATCTGCAGGACGTTCAGTTCGGTGAACGGCGTCACCACGTCCGTCGGGATGATGCCGGTCAGGAAGTCGAGCCAACTGCCCGTGTGCTTGGGGAGCTTGCCGTCCTTCGGGGTGAGGCCGGTGCCCGAACCCGGGTTGGTGAGCAGGCCGATGGCGAGGCCGATGGCCACCGCGATCAGCGACGTGATCATGAACCAGAGCAGGGTGCGCGAGGCGAGCCGGGCGGCGTTGTTGACCTTGCGCAGGTTGGTGATCGACACCAGGATCGCGAAGAACACGAGCGGGGCCACGGCCAGCTTCAGGAGCTGGACGAAGGTGTCGCCGATCTGCTCCAGGGTGTCCTTCAGCCAGCTGATGTCCTGGCTGCGGGCGAGCCAGCCGAGCAGGCCGCCGAGGACCAGGCCCGCGATGATCTGGGCCCAGAACGGGAACTTCGAGGATATGGAGAAGCCGGACTTGGGCCGCTTCTCCTGTGCGTCGTCGGAGGACGCGGCAGGCGCGGCAGGCGCGGAGGGCGCGGAGGACACGGAAACACTCCCGGGTGAGCGAGGACGAGGACGATCAGCCGTGGCGACCTGCGGTTGGACGCAGTCGGCCGGGCGGTCGGACGGATGAGCGCGGCGCCCGTTCACAGGGGACCGGTCGGCGTGGACCGGTCACGTAACGCTGGGGACACCGCCGCATGGTGCCGGGGTCAGACGTCGCGGCAACAGACCGCGGACATGCAGCGGCAGAGGTCGACATGCAGACGCGCCACGAGCGGAACGGATCCGCCGGTGGGGTGCTGGTGCACTGCTGCTGTCGTCACGTCGAACACGTTAACACTTGAACTTTGAGGATCTCAAAGCTGTTCTTTTACCCCGCGATGGCCGGGCCCCCGCTTCCGGACGCGGGAACGGCGACGGCCCGGGCCCGGAGCTGTGTGCTCCGGACCCGGGCCGTACGGGGTGTGAGATCCGCCTCGCGGCGGCGCGCTTCGTCGAAGGACTCCTCGCGGCGGCGCGGCGCGTCAGGCGACGCCGTCCTCCTGCGTGCGGTTCGCCTCCAGCTTCGCCTTGGCGCTCGCCACCTTGGTGACGATCTGGGCGGACATCGCGTCCCGCTGCTTGCGCAGGAGCACGAAGCTCAGCGGCGCGGAGATGACGAGTGCGAGCAGGACGATCCAGATCAGGTTCGAGCTGCCGGTGCCCTTGGGCACGATGCCGAACTGGACCAGCAGGCCGACGAAGACCAGGCTGCCGATGAAGATCCCCACGCGCAGCATGGTGTACCAGATGGTGGCGCTCGGCTTGGCGGCGTTCACGACTGACCTTCTCTCTATGGCAATCCCTGCCCGACTAGTGAAGCACGCCCCCAATTGGATCAGTTCAGGGGGAGGATCAGTCCAGGGGCAGCAGCATGATGACGTCGTCGCGGTCGTCCCCCTCGGCGACCCGGATCGCGCCGGGCACCCGCCCGACCTCCTTATAGCCGCACGAGGCGTAGAAGCGGTCGACGCCGGTGCCGCCCCGGCAGGTGAGCCGGATCGCCTCGATGCGCCCGGAGCCGCCGGGCCCGTCCAGACCCCGTACCGCGTCCGCCACCGCCGCCATCAGGTCGCGGCCGTATCCCTTGCCCTGGTGGGCCGGGCGCACCATGACCGTGTACAGCCACACCCAATGGGTCATCAGGCGATGGGTGTTGTACGCGATGAACGCCGAGGCCGCGACCCGCCCCTGCCCGTCGAACCCGACGAGCAGCCGCATCCGCCCCTCGGCCATCGCCGCGAAGTGCTTGACCAGCTCGGGGCGTACGTCCTCGACGGAGACCGGCGGCACGAAGCCGACGGCCCCGCCCGCGTGGGACACCTCCACCCACAGGGCGAGGAGTCCGTCGCGCAGGGCGGGCGTGACGGGCGGGTCGAGGCGGAACGTCAGTGCCGTGGGACTCAGTGCCATGGGACGTTCAGAAGCGCATCGGCTGGGGCGCTTCGCGCAGCGAGGCGTCCGGGCCGGGGTACTCGCGGATGATCTCGTAGCGCGTGTTGCGCTCCACCGGGCGGAAGCCGGCCTCGCGGATGAGGTCGAGCAGGTCGTCCCGGGTGAGCTTGTTCGGCGTGCCGTAGTTGTCGGCGTCGTGCGTGATCTTGTACTCGACGACCGAGCCGTCCATGTCGTCCGCGCCGTGCTGGAGCGCGAGCTGGGTGGTCTGGAGCCCGTGCATGACCCAGAAGCACTTCACGTGCGGCACGTTGTCGAAGAGCAGGCGCGAGACCGCGAACGTCTTCAGGGACTCGGCGCCGGTCGCCATCGTGGTGCGCGCCTGGAGCTTGTTGCGGACCTTGCCGTCCTGCATGTCCACGAAGTCGTGCTGGTAGCGCAGCGGGATGAAGACCTGGAAGCCGCCGGTCTCGTCCTGGAGTTCGCGCAGGCGCAGTACGTGGTCGACGCGGTGGCGCGGCTCCTCGATGTGCCCGTACAGCATGGTGGCCGGGGTCTTGAGCCCCTTCTCGTGCGCCAGGCGGTGGATGCGCGACCAGTCTTCCCAGTGGGTGCGGTGGTCCACGATGTGCTGGCGGACCTCCCAGTCGAAGATCTCGGCGCCGCCGCCGGTCAGCGATTCGAGGCCGGCCTCGATGAGCTCGTCCAGGATCTCGCTCGCGCTGAGCCCGGAGATCGTCTCGAAGTGGTGGATCTCGGTCGCCGTGAACGCCTTGAGCCCGACGTTCGGCAGCGCCTCCTTGAGGGCCTTGAGCGAGCGCGGGTAGTAGCGCCAGGGCAGCGTCGGGTGCAGCCCGTTGACGATGTGCAGCTCGGTGAGGTTGTCGTTCTCCATGGCCTTGGCCAGGCGGACGGCCTCCTCGATGCGCATCGTGTACGCGTCCTTCTCGCCCGGCTTGCGCTGGAACGAGCAGTACGCGCACGACGCCGTGCACACGTTGGTCATGTTGAGGTGACGGTTCACGTTGAAGTGGACGACGTCGCCGTTCTTGCGCGTGCGCACCTCGTGGGCGAGCCCGCCGAGCCAGGCCAGATCGTCCGACGCGTAGAGCGCGACGCCGTCCTCGCGGCTGAGCCGCTCACCGGCCCGGACCTTCTGCTCCAGCTCGCGCTTGAGTCCCGCGTCCATCAAGGCCGCCTCCCATACGTGTGTCTTTCAGGCTCCACCAAAGGTACGCCCCGCCCTACTCGGGAAGTTCCCCGACCCGGTTCTCCCACTTGGTGGAGAGCACGATCGTGGTACGGGTGCGCGAGACGCCCTTGGTCGAGCCGAGCCGGCGGATCGTCTTCTCCAGGCCGTCCACGTCACCGGCGCGGATCTTGAGCATGTACGAGTCGTCGCCGGCGATGAACCAGCAGTCCTCGATCTCCGCGAGGTCGCGCAGGCGGCGGGCCACGTCCTCGTGGTCGGCGGCGTCGGAGAGCGAGATGCCGATCAGCGCCGTGACGCCGAGGCCGAGCGAGGCCGAGTCCACGGTGGCGCGGTATCCGGTGATGACACCGGCCGCCTCCAGACGGTTGATGCGGTCGGTGACGCTCGGGCCGGAGAGCCCGACGAGCCGGCCCAGTTCCGCGTACGAGGCCCTGCCGTTCTCGCGCAGTGCCTGGATGAGCTGCCTATCGACGGCGTCCATATGCCTGAAGCCTTCCATTGTTCAGCGATACCGCGAGTTTACGTGTAGAATCTAAGGCATGCAGGGACGACACCCTGCGAATCATTCAGCTGGATGTATAAATTTCCAGCAGATCAAAGACGATCTTTCAGGAGTTGTCACCGTGTACACGATCGAGATGGCCTACGCCCGGATGCGCGAGCTTCAGGACCTGGCCAACCGGTCCCGTGCCCACCAGCCGTCCGCGACGAAGGCCCGCGCCCCCAAGCGCGCCGCCAAGAAGCGCTAACTCTCGCGAGAGCCTCCCCCGAGGTCCCGGCCCCGCTCGACCGGGGCGGACCCCGACCCGAGCTCTCCCTCCCAACGGCGGTACAGGCCGTGCGGCACACCGGCCGCGTCCAGTACCCGCCCGGCGACGAAGTCCACCAGATCCTGGATGTGCGTCGCCCCCGCGTAGAACGCCGGAGAGGCGGGCAGCACCACGGCGCCCGCCTCGTCCAGCGCCACCAGGTGCTTGAGGGTCTGGCCGTTCAACGGCGTCTCGCGCACCGCCACGACCAGCTTCCGCCGCTCCTTGAGCGTCACGCTCGCGGCCCGCTGCAACAGGTCCTTCGACAATCCGAGCGCGACCCCGGCCACACAGGCCGTCGACGCCGGCACGATCAGCATCCCCCGCACCGGATACGAGCCCGACGACGGCCCGGCCGCGAGATCCCCCGCCGCCCAGTGCCGTACGTCCGAGACGTCGACCGCGCCGAACGCCTCCGGCTTGCCGTCCGCGCCCCGCGCCAGCCACGCCCGCAGGTCCTCGCGCCAGTGCGCGTCGCGGAACGCGATGCCCGTCTCGTCGAGCAACGTCAGGCGCGAGGCCCGCGACACCACCAGGTCGACGCTCTGCCCCGCGGCGAGCAGTGCGCGCAGCACCGCCGCCGCGTACGGCGTCCCCGACGCACCCGACACGCCCACGATCCACGGCGTGCGCTGCTGACTGTGTACGTTCACGTGCTCCACGTGTCCGAGCCTATCCGGCGCCCCTCGTCCGCGGCCGGGCCAGGTACTACACCGTCAGGCCGCGCACCAGCAGGTCGAGCAGCGCGCAGACGAACAGAGCGATCCCGATGAAGCCGTTGACCTGGAAGAACGCCCGGTCGAGCTTGGACAGGTCATGCGGCTTGACCAGGGTGTGCTCGTAGAGGAAGGCCCCGAGCACGATCACCAGGCCCAGCCAGAAGAACAGGCCGGCGCCGGTGGCGAGCGCGTACCAGACCAGCAGCGCCATCGTGAGGGCGTGACAGCCGCGCGCCCCGTAGATCGCGGCCGGGATGCCGAAGCGGGCCGGCACCGACTTCACGCCGTGGCCGCGGTCGGCCTCCACGTCCTGACAGGCGTAGATCAGGTCGAAGCCGCCGATCCAGATGCCGATGGCGAGGCCGAGGATCACCGCGTCCCACGACCAGGAGCCGGTGATCGCGATCCAGGCCCCGATCGGGCCCATCGCCTGCGCGAGCCCGAGGATGGCCTGCGGGAAGTTGGTGAAGCGCTTCCCGTACGGATAGACCACCATCGGGACCACCGCGACCGGCGCCAGCGCCAGGCACAGCGGGTTGAGCGCGGCGGCGGCGCCGAGGAAGACCACGAGCGCGATGAGCGCCCCCGTCCACGCGGAGCGCACCGACACCGCGCCGGTGACCAGTTCGCGGCCCGCGGTGCGCGGGTTGCGGGCGTCGATCTCGCGGTCGATGATCCGGTTGCAGGCCATCGCGAAGGTGCGCAGGCCCACCATGGCGACGGTGACCAGGAGCAGGCGCCCCCAGTGGATGTTCCCGTCGAACTGGAACATCGCGGTCAGCGCGGCGGTGTAGGCGAAGGGCAGCGCGAAGACCGAGTGCTCGATCATGACCAGGCGCAGGAACGCTTTGGTGCGGCCCGGCTGGGGGACCGCTGCGGCGGAGGCGCTCACGAGAGTCCGTACTCCTTCCAGCGGCGGTCGACCTTCGCCGCCGTGTCGCGGTCCGACTCGACCATGGCCGGCCAGCCGCCGTCGCGCGTGTAGCCCTCCTCGGGCCACTTCGCGGTCGCGTCGATACCCGCCTTGCCGCCCCAGAACTGCTGGTAGGAGGCGTGGTCGAGATGGTCGACCGGGCCTTCGACGACGGTCAGGTCACGGGCGTAGTCGGTGTTGCCGAAGGCCCGCCAGGACACTTCGTGCAGGTTGTGGACGTCGCAGTCGGCGTCGACGATCACGATCAGCTTGGTGAGCGACATCATGTGCGCGCCCCAGATGGCGTGCATCACCTTCTGCGCGTGCTTGGGGTACTTCTTGTCGATCGAGACGATCGCGCAGTTGTGGAAGCCGCCCGACTCCGGCAGGTGGTAGTCCACGATGTCCGGCACGATGATCTTGAGCAGCGGCAGGAAGAACCGCTCGGTGGCGCGGCCCAGCGGCCCGTCCTCGGTCGGCGGCCGGCCGACCACGATGGACTGGAGCAGGGGGCGCCTGCGCATCGTCACGCAGTCGATCGTGAGCGCGGGGAACGGCTCCTGCGGCGTGTAGAACCCGGTGTGGTCGCCGAACGGGCCCTCGGGCAGCATCTCGCCCGGCTCAAGCCAGCCCTCGATGACGACCTCGGCGTTGGCCGGCACCTGGAGCGGCACGGTCTTGCAGTCGACCATCTCGATCCGCCTGCCCTGGACGAACCCGGCGAAGAGGTACTCGTCGATGTCGCCGGGCAGTGGCGCGGTCGAGGCGTACGTGACGGCCGGGGGGCACCCGAAGGCGATGGCGACCGGAAGCCGCTCGCCGCGCTTGGCGGCGACCGCGTAGTGGTTGCGGCTGTCCTTGTGGATCTGCCAGTGCATCCCGATGGTGCGCTTGTCGTGCCGCTGGAGGCGGTAGAGGCCGAGGTTGCGGACGCCCGTCTCGGGGTGCTTGGTGTGGGTGAGGCCGAGGTTGAAGAACGAGCCGCCGTCCTCGGGCCAGGTGAACAGCGCGGGCAGCTGGTCGAGGTCCACGTCGTCGCCGGTCAGGACGACCTCCTGGACCGGGGCCGCCTCCTGCTTCACCTTCTTCGGCGGCACGTGCACCATCGAACCGAGCTTGCCGAAGGCCTCGCGGATGCCGACGAAGCCCTGCGGCAGCTCCGGCTTGAGCAGCCCGCCGATCTTCTCGCTGATCTCGTCGTACGACTTCAGCCCGAGCGCCTTGAGCAGGCGGCGGTCGGTGCCGTACACGTTCATGGCCAGGGGCATGGAAGCGCCCTTGACGTTCTCGAAGAGGAGGGCGGGGCCGCCGGCCTTGTTGACCCGGTCGACGATCTCGCCGACTTCCAGGTACGGGTCGACCTCGGCCTTGATGCGCTTGAGGTCGCCCTCGCGCTCCAGCGCCCTGAGCAGGGATCGGAGATCGTCGTAAGCCATGGGGTCCAGTATCGGGCACCCGATACCCTGGGCCGGTCACCGGGGCCGAGGCACGGCCCGCAACCGTTCCCGGGGGGACCGTCCAACCATGCTCAGGTATCTGCCGTTCCTGCTGGTCCTGGCGCTGTGGATCTACGCGTTCATCGACTGCCTCAACACCCCCGAGGAGGACGTCAAGGGCCTCCCCAAGGTGGTGTGGGTCCTCGTGGTGCTGCTCTTCGGCGAGGTGCTGGTCGGGCCGGTGGCCTGGTTGCTGGCGGGGAAGGTCCGCCAGGGGCCGCGGGGCCCGCGTCGGGGCGGGGGTTGGACGGCGCCGGACGACAATCCGGAGTTTTTGGCTTCGCTGGGGGAGCGGAGTGGGGGGGCTGGTGCGGGTGCTGGCGCTGGTGCTGGTGCTGGTGCTGGTGCTGGTGCTGGTGCGGGTGTGGGTTCGGGTGATGAGGCTGGGCCTCGGGATGATGAGGATCGGCCTCGGGACGATGCGGTTGGGCGCCGGGGTGATGAGGGTGGGCCTCGGGACGATGCGGCTCGGCTTCGCGATGATGCGGCTGGGCGCCGGGATGATGCGGCTGGGCTTCGGGACTGGGAGGCGGATTTGCGGCGGCGGGAGGAGGAGCTTCGGCGCCGCGAACGCAACGAAGACTGACCTTGCCTTCTCGGGGGCCTGAGCCCCCGGCCCCCGCCCCCCCCGGCCCCGGCCTTCGGCCATGTGCGGGCCGTGGTCGCTTGTTGCGCAGTTCCCCGCGCCCCTAACCCCCCGGTCATGTGCGGGCCGTGCGTGGCTTGTCGCGCAGTTCCCCGCGCCCCTGGGTGGGTTGGTGCTGGGCGGGTTGCGTGGGTGCCCTGCGTCCCTGGCCCCCGCTCATGTGCGGACCGTGGTCGCTTGTCGCGCAGTTCCTCGCGCCCCTGGCAGGAACGGTGCTGGGCGGGTTGCAAGGGTGCCCGGTCCCCAACCCATCGGGGCTGCGGGTCGTGGTCGCTTCTCGCGCAGTTCCCCGCGCCCCCAGCTGGGTTGGTGCTGGGCGGGTTGCGTGGGTGCCCTGCGCCCCTGGCCCCCGGTCATGTGCGGACCGTGGTCGCTTCTCGCGCAGTTCCTCGCGCCCCTGGCAGGACTGGTGCTGGGCGGGTTGCAAGGGTGCCCGGTCCCCCACCCCTCGGGTGGCTGCGGGTCGTGGTCGCTTCTCGCGCAGTTCCCCGCGCCCCTGGCAGGACTGGTGCTGGGCGGGTTGCAAGGGTGCCCGGCCCTCGACCCCTCGGTCATCTGCCAGTCGTGGTCGCTTCTCGCGCAGTTCCCCGCGCCCCTGGCAGGACCGGGGTGCCCAGGGCCCGCGTAGTTCCCCGCGCCCCTTCGCGGCATCGGTGCGGGGCAACACGTGCATCCTCAGCCCGTCCGGCGATTGAGGACGAGCGCCGTTCAGGCGCGATCGGGGTTCGGGGCGGAGCCCCGAGCAGGGGTGCAGGGGGCGGAGC
>NZ_JBIDBD010000027.1:85170-90590 GCF_043202815.1 Streptomyces sp. NPDC048111 | reverse complement strand
GCCGTTCAGGCGCGATGGGGGGTGCAGGGGGCGCAGCCCCCGCCGGGGTTCGAGGGGCGGAGCCCCTCAGGGGGTCTGGGGCGCAGCCCCAGGGGGCCGGGCCTATCCGACCCCCGTCACGGGCGGGTGGGTGGGCAAACCCGCCGGGGTTCGAGGGGCGGAGCCCCTCAAGGGGGGTCTGGGGCGCAGCCCCAGGGCTCGACCTTTCGGTGCCCGTCACGGGCGGGTGGGTGGGCGAGCCCCTCGGGGTCTGGGGCGCAGCCCCAGGGGCCGGGCCTATCCGACCCGCTGCACGGGCGGGTGGGTGGGCAAACGCCCTCGGGGCCCGGGGCGCAGCCCCGGGCCAACCTAGTCCGGCCAGCGGCGCGTGACCCAGCGCCAGGTCAACTCCAGCACCAAGGACGCCAGCACAGCAACCCCCACACCCACCCACGGCATCACCACCCCCACCAGCTTCAGCGCGAAGAAGTGCTGCAACCACGGCACCGCGAGCACCAGCAGGAACGCCACACCCATGGCGGCGACGAGCGCGATCCGCCACCACGTGTAGGGGCGGGCGATGATCGCCAGCACCCACATCGAGACCAGGAAGAGCGTCAGCGTCGTGACGCTGGTCTCCGCGTCCAGCTCGCCCGACCCCGTGTAGTAGCCCCGCGCGATCATGTACGTCACGAACGTGGCCACCCCCGCGATGACCCCGGAGGGAATCGCGTACCGCATCACCCGCCGTACGAAGTGCGGTTTGGCGCGTTCCTTGTTGGGCGCGAGGGCGAGGAAGAACGCCGGGATGCCGATGGTGAAGGTGGACAGCAGCGTCAAATGCCGTGGCAGGAAGGGGTATTCGACCTGGAAGCACACCACCAGGACGGCCAGCAGCACCGAGTACACCGTCTTCGTCAGGAACAGCGTGGCGACCCGCGTGATGTTGCCGATCACCCGCCGCCCCTCCGCCACCACCGACGGCAGCGTGGCGAAGCTGTTGTTGAGCAGCACGATCTGGGCGACGGCCCGGGTCGCTTCGGAGCCGGAGCCCATGCTCACGCCGATGTCGGCGTCCTTGAGGGCGAGGACGTCGTTGACGCCGTCGCCGGTCATCGCCACCGTGTGCCCGCGCGACTGGAGCGCCGCCACCATGTCGCGCTTCTGCTGCGGGGTGACGCGTCCGAAGACCGAGTTGGCGTCCAGGACGTCCGCCATCTCGTCCTGCTCGGCAGGCAGTTGGCGTGCGTCGACCGTGTCGGCCGCGCCGGGCAGGCCGAGCTTCCCGGCCACCGCGCCGACCGACACCGCGTTGTCGCCGGAGATGACCTTGGCCTTGACGTTCTGCTCCTCGAAGTAGCGCAGGGTGTCGGAGGCGTCGGGCCGCAGCCGCTGTTCGAGGACGACCAGGGCGGTGGGCTTGGCGTCGGAGGCGACGGCCGGATCGTCCAGCTCGCGCGAGGCGCGGGCGAGCAGCAGGACGCGCAGGCCCTGCTCGTTGAGCGCGTCGATCTCGGCGAGCGCGGGGTCGCCGGACTTCAGCAACACGTCGGGCGCGCCGAGCAGCCAGGTGCTGTTCTCGCCGTCCCCCTCGCTGAACGCGGCGCCGCTGTACTTGCGCGCCGAGGAAAAAGGCAGCGACTCGGTGCAGCGCCACGCCTCGCTGTCCGGGTAGCTGTCGATGATGGCCTGGAGCGAGGCGTTGGGCCGCGGGTCGGACTCGCCGAGCGCGCCGAGCACCTTGCGTACGTACGTCTCGTCGGAGCCGCCGAGCGGGCGCAGCTCCGTGACGTCCATGCCGCCCTCGGTGAGCGTGCCCGTCTTGTCGAGGCACACCACGTCCACCCGGGCCAGGCCCTCGATCGCCGGGAGTTCCTGCACGAGGCACTGCTTGCGGCCCAGCCGGATGACGCCGATCGCGAAGGCCACCGAGGTCAGCAGCACGAGTCCCTCGGGGATCATCGGGACGATGCCGCCCACGGTGCGGGCGACGGCGTCCTTGAAGTTGTTGTCCTTGACCACGAGCTGGCTGATCACCAGGCCGAGCGCGGTGGGGACCATCATCCACGTGACGTACTTGAGGATGGTGGAGATGCCGGTGCGCAGTTCGGAGTGGACGAGGGTGAACCGGCTGGCCTCCTCGGCCAGTTGAGCCGCGTACGCCTCGCGCCCGACCTTGGTGGCGCGGAACGCGCCCCCGCCCGCGACCACGAAGGCGCCGGACATCATGGTGTCGCCTGGCTTCTTGAGGACCGGGTCGGCCTCGCCGGTCAGGAGCGACTCGTCGACCTCCAGGCCGTCCGCCTCGACGGCCTCGCCGTCCACCACGATCTTGTCGCCGGGCCCGAGCTCGATGACGTCGCCGAGCACGATCTCGGAGGTGGAGATCTCCACGGCCCGCCCGTCGCGCCGCACCGTCGGCCTGGCCTCGCCGATGACCGCGAGGCTGTCCAGGGTCTTCTTGGCCCGCATCTCCTGGATGATGCCGATGCCGGTGTTGGCGATGATCACGAAGCCGAAGAGGCTGTCCTGGATCGGCGCCACGACCAGCATGACCGCCCAGAGCACACCGATGATCGCGTTGAACCGGGTGAAGACGTTGCCCCGGACGATCTCGGTGGTGGACCGGCTGCTGCGCAGGGGTACGTCGTTGACCTCGCCGCGCGCCACCCGCTCGGCGACCTCGTCCGTACTCAGACCGCCTGCGTGCGCGGCCGGAGCGGGCGGCTTCACGGGGTGGACGGGGTCGAGTTCCGCCCCGGCGTCGATCTTGGCGCGCTGCGTCATGCTGTCGACGGTACGGCCGGACGGGGCGCTTCACCTGCTGGGACGGCCGAACATCCGACCCGGGGAGGAGGGGGATGGTCCTGTGGCGGTAGGCGGGTCCCGCCGACTGGTGCCTTTAGGCCCTTGCGCCGCCCGTGGTGCCGCTGCCCTTGGTGCCCGTGGTGCCGCTGTCCGTGGTGCTGCTGTCCGTGGTGTCGGCGCCCGTGGTGCCGGCGGTCTGCTGGGCGGCGTGCCGCTTGAGGGCGGCGTCGCGCCCCCGGACGTACCAGATGCCGATGAGGCCGAGTCCGGCGCCGGCCAGGCACGTCCACACCCACCACAGGTGGCCGTGGTCGTCGAACCAGCCGTAGAAGGGGAGCTGCACGAGGAAGAGGACGAACCAGAGGATGGTGCCGCCGGTGATGGTGGCGACCACGGGGCCCTCAAGGGGCTCCGGCGCCTCGTGCTGGGGTGTCCACTTCGCCATGCGCTCAGTGTAGGGCGCGCCCTTTTGGCCAGGTCCCGGTGGCGGTGCGGCCAGGAACGACGGGGGTCTACGCGCGGAGATGGTGATCTTCGAGTTATGTATTCATACTGAAACTGCTTACGGCTGACTCATTCTGTTCGTTAAAACGTCCAAAGTAGTTCGGGTACGTGCCGTTTTCCCATCCCTTCACGACTGAGGTTCCGCATGTCCCCCTCGGCCCGCGACACGGTCGACGCCGCAGCTCAGCCGCCCGCACCCGCCAGGCCGACCAACGGCCTCGACCGCTACTTCAAGATCTCCGAGCGGGGTTCCACCCTTGCCCGTGAGGTCCGCGGCGGATTCGCGACCTTCTTCGCGATGGCGTACATCATCGTCCTGAACCCGATCATCCTCGGCAGCGCCAAGGACATGTACGGGCACCAGCTCGACAGCGGCCAGCTGGTCACGGCCACCGTGCTCACGGCCGCCTTCACCACGCTTCTCATGGGCGTCATCGGCAATGTGCCGATCGCCCTGGCCGCCGGGCTCGGGGTGAACACCGTGGTCGCCCTGCAGCTGGCGCCCCGGATGAGCTGGCCCGACGCCATGGGCATGGTCGTCCTCGCCGGGTTCGTGGTGATGCTGCTGGTCGCCACCGGACTGCGCGAGCGCGTCATGAACGCGGTGCCGCTCGGTCTGCGCAAGGGCATCGCGATCGGCATCGGCCTGTTCATCATGCTGATCGGCCTGGTGGACTCGGGCTTCGTCTCGCGCATGCCGGACGCCGCCCACACCACGGTGCCGCTCCAGCTCGGCGGCAACGGGCACCTGCTCGGCTGGCCGGTCCTGGTCTTCGTCCTCGGCGTACTGCTCACGCTGGCGCTGATGGTCCGCAAGGTGCCGGGCGCCATCCTCATCTCCATCGTCGCCATGACCGTCGTCGCGATGATCATCAACGCGGTGGCGACCGTGCCGTCCTGGGGCCTGACCACTCCGAAGTGGCCGGGCAACCCCGTCGACACCCCGGACTTCGGTCTGGTCGGCCAGGTCAGCCTGTTCGGCGGCTTCTCCAAGGTCGGCGTCCTGACCGGCATCCTGTTCGTCTTCACCGTGCTGCTGTCGTGCTTCTTCGATGCGATGGGCACGATCATGGGCATCAGCGACGAGGCGGGGCTCACCGACGCCAAGGGCTACATGCCCGGCATGAACAAGGTCCTGTTCGTGGACGGCATCGCCGTCGCGGCGGGCGGCGCGTCGTCCTCGTCCGCGACGACCTGCTTCGTGGAGTCCACGGCGGGGGTCGGTGAGGGGGCGCGCACCGGGTTCGCGAACGTGGTCACGGGCGGGCTGTTCGCCGTGGGCCTCTTCCTGACCCCGCTCGCCACGATGGTGCCCTCCCAGGCGGCCACGCCCGCGCTGCTCGCGGTCGGCTTCCTGATCCTGTCCGGGTCGATCCGCGAGATCGACTGGGCGGACTGGACGATCGCCATCCCGGCGTTCCTGACGATGCTGATGATGCCGTTCACGTACTCCATCACGAACGGGATCGGGATGGGGTTCATCAGCTTTACGGTGCTGCGGGTTGTGGGGGGGAGGGGGCGGGAGGTGCCTGTGGCGATGTACGTCGTCTCGGCGGTGTTCGCCTTCTACTACCTGATGCCGGCGCTCGATCTGACCTGAGGGGGGCGCTCCCCGGGGTTGCCCGCTGGCGCGGGGGGTTGGGGGGTGCCTGGGCCTGGGGCTGTGCCCCGGACCCCGAGGGGTTTGCCCACCCACCCGCCCGTGCAGGGGGTCGGATGGGCCCGGCCTCTGGGGCTGCGCCCCAGACCCCCAACGGGCTGCCCCACCCACCCGCCCGTGCAGGGGGTTGGATGGCCCGGCTCCCTGGGGCTCCGCCCCAGACCCCGAGGACGCTTGCCCACCCGCCCGCCCGTGCAGCGGGTTGGATAGGCCCGGCCCCTGGGGCTGCGCCCCAGACCCCCTGAGGGGCTCCGCCCCTCGGACCCCGGCGGGGGCTGCGCCCCCTGCACCCCCGCTTTCGCGCCTGAACGGCGCTCGTCCTCAAACGCCGGACGGGCTGAGGATGCGCATGCTGGCCCGCACCGGTCCTGTTAGGGGCGCGGGGAACTGCGCGAGAAGCGACCACGGCCCGCAGACGGCCGGGGGTTGAGGGGCGCGGGGAACGGCGCAAACCCCGGGCAACCCAACG
>NZ_JBIDBD010000027.1:0-85071 GCF_043202815.1 Streptomyces sp. NPDC048111 | reverse complement strand
GCCGCCAAGGGGCGCGGGGAACTGCGCGAGCAAGCGGGCACGGCCCGCACCCGACCGAGGGGTTAGGGGCGCGGGGAACGGCGCAAACCCCGGGCAACCCCAGCGCCGCCAAGGGGCGCGGGGAACTGCGCGAGCAAGCGGGCACGGCCCGCACCCGACCGAGGGGTTAGGGGCGCGGGGAACGGCGCAAACCCCGGGCGCCCCCAGCACCCCCAAGGGCGCGGGGAACTCCGCACTGCGGAACCTACGCCGCACCGTAGAACTTTTTGGTTTCGGCCACCGCCGCCTGAAACCGCTCATCAAAGTCATCCCGCACAAGCGTCCCGACCACATAGTCCTGGACGCTCATTCCCCGTTTCGCGGCATGACGCCTGAGCCGTTCGAGCAGCTCACCGTCTATGCGCAGGCTGAGCACGCTGGTCCCCATGGACCGAGGGTCGCCGCCCGCCCGCCCTCCGCACCCCACTTTTCGCCCGGGACTCACTCGTTCGGGTGATGTGTGACGCGATGGCGCCCGTGTCACCTGTGTCACCTGTGGCGCCCGGCGCCCGTGGCGCCCGTGTGGCGCTCGACACCCGGGCTGATTTCGGTGGTATTTAGCCAGAGTAATGAGTTAAGCTAACGAACATGTCTGACCTGTCCCACGGCACTGGCGACAACGCCGCCGCCGTGAACTCCCTGCGCTCGGCCGTCATGCGGCTGGGCCGGCGCCTCAAGCACCAGCGCGTCGACGAATCGCTCAGCCCGACCGAGATGTCGGTGCTCGGCACCCTCGCCCGTTGCGGCTCGGCCACCCCCGGTGAGCTGGCCCGCAAGGAGCACGTACAGCCGCCGTCGATGACCCGCATCGTCGCGCTGCTGGAGGCCAAGGGACTGGTCAGGCTGGAGCCGCACCCCGACGACCGCCGGCAGAAGGTGGTCAGCCAGACCGCGGAGGCCGAGGCGATGCTCGAAGAGAGCCGCCGCAAGCGCAACGCCTGGCTGGCTTCCCTCGCGGAAGGCCTGGACGAGGACGAATGGGCGAAGCTGCGCGCGGCCGCCCCGGTCCTGGAGAAGCTTGCACATCTGTAAACGCGCATCGCTAGGAGGCGAGCCCTTTTGAGTACGGGATCCGGAGCAGACTCCGCCCCCGCACCTACCCCTACCTACAACAAGCGTGGCGGGGGGACGTTCTCCTCGCTTGCGGTACGCAATTACCGGCTGTTCTTCTCCGGCGCCATCGTGTCGAACATCGGCACCTGGATGGCCCGGATCACCCAGGACTGGCTGGTCCTGACGATCACCGGCTCCTCGGTCGCGGTCGGCATCACCACCGCCATGCAGTTCCTGCCGATGCTCCTGTTCGGCCTGTACGGCGGCGTCATAGCCGACCGGTTCGCCAAGCGGAACATCCTCTTCGTGACGCAGGCGGCGATGGGCCTCGGCGGCATCTTCCTCGCCGTGATGACCCTCTCCGGGCACGTCCAGGTGTGGCACGTCTACCTCACGGCCTTCTTCACCGGCCTGGTCACCGTCGTCGACAACCCGACCCGGCAGTCCTTCGTCTCCGAGATGGTCGGACCCGACCGGGTGCGCAACGCGGTCAGCCTCAACTCGGCGAACTTCCAGTCCGCCCGGCTCGTCGGCCCCGCCGTCGCCGGCGTCGTGATGGCGGCCGTCGGACCGGGCTGGGCGTTCCTCGCCAACGGCCTGTCCTTCACCGCCCCGCTGATCATGCTGTCGCTGATGCGCACCAAGGACCTCCAGCCGACCCGCCTCGCCCCGCGCGGCAAGGGCCAGCTGAAGGAGGGACTCGCGTACGTCTCCGAGCGGCCCGAGCTGATCTGGCCGATCGTGCTCGTCGGCTTCGTCGGCACCTTCGGGTTCAACTTCCCGATCTGGCTGAGCGCCTTCGCCTCCGACGTCTTCCACGGCGACTCCGGCATGTACGGCCTGTTCAACAGCCTCATGGCGATCGGCTCGCTGGTCGGCGCGCTGCTCGCGGCCCGCCGCGCCACGACCCGGCTGCGGATGCTGGTCCTCGCGGCCGGACTCTTCGCGCTGCTCGAACTCGTCGCCGCCGGGTCGCCCGACCTCGGCGTGTTCATGGCGCTGCTCATCCCGGTCGGCATCCTCGGCCTCACGGTCAACGTGACCGCGAACGCCTCGGTCCAGATGGCCACCGACCCCGAGATGCGGGGCCGGGTGATGAGCCTGTTCATGATGGTCTTCACCGGCGGCACCCCGCTCGGCGGCCCGCTCTTCGGCTGGCTGACCGACGTCTACGGCGTCCGCGTCAGCCTCGCGCTCGGCGGTCTGATCTGCGGCACGGCAGCCGTCGGCGTGGGCCTGATGCTGGCCCGCGCGGCCAACCTGCGCCTGAAGGTCGACGTACGCCCCGGCCACCGCCACCTCGCGTTCGTCCCGAGGAACCCGTCCCTCGTGACCGCCGCCTGACGGGACTGTGCGGGGGTCCGGACGGTACGGAGCCCGGGGTGCCCGGCGCTGCCCGGCGGGCCTGGCGGTGCCCGGCGGTGCCCGGGGTGCCCGGGGTGCCGCCCCGGGGATGGACCCCCGGCGACGGAGCCCCGGCCCGCCGTGTCGCGACACGGCCGGCCGGGCTTGGTTGACTGTCCCCATGCGCCTCTTCGCCGCCGTCCTTCCCCCCGAGCAGGCCGTGAACGAACTCGGCCACGCCGTACGGGAGTTGGGCTCGCTGCCCGGCGCCGACGAGCTGCGCTGGACCGGTCCGGAGAGCTGGCACCTCACCCTCGCCTTCCTCGGCGAGGTCGACGAGTCGGTCCTGGACGAGCTGCACGCGCGGCTCGGCCGGGCGGCCCGCCGCACCGACCCGTTCGCCCTGCGCCTGCACGGCGGGGGCCGGTTCGACGGGCGCGCCCTGTGGGCCTCGGTCGCGGGCGGCCTCGACGAGCTGCGCCTGCTCGCCGAACGCGCGGACGCCGCCGCCCGCCGGTCCGGCATCCCGATGGAGCAGCACCGCCGCTATGTGCCGCACCTCACGCTGGCCCGCTCGCGGACCCCGGTGGACCTGCGGCCGTACGTCGCCGGGCTCGGCCCGTTCGAGGGGAGCCCTTGGCAGGTCACGGAGTTGGCCCTGATCCGCAGCACCCTGCCGGGTGGCGGCAGCCCCGGCGAGCGGCCCCGTTACGACCCGGTCGGCCGCTGGGCGCTCGGCGCGGCCGGTTAGGCTCAAGGGGTGGACCCGAAGACCAGGAACCGGATCATGGCCGGTGTGCTCGTGCTGATGTTTGTCGTGGTGGCGGTAGCGGCCGCCGTTCGCTGACCCGCCACGCCCCGGCCCGGCCCGGTGTCGCCCGGCATCCCCGGCAGCCGCCGCCCGGTGTCGGCCGGCATCCGCGACGGCCCGGCCCGGCACACCTCGGCGCAGCACGGCCCGGCCCCTGCGCCGAGAGGCCGCCTCTTCACGTACCGCCGGCCCGACCAAAGCCCGCCCCGTACGCCAGTCACTCGCTCAACTTCCCGCTCGCGCAAGCGAGTTACCCGCCATCGGCATGAACCCGCCCTCCCGCCAAGCCCATTGGTGAGCTCCAAGCCCCCCGGGCGTCGGCGGCCGGCCTGCGCGGCGAGCCGACGCGTCACCCCGAACCGGCCTGCCCAGCAACGGCGATGAGGGCGGCCGGACTCGACCGATGCGGGCAGACCCCCAGGTGGCGGAGGTGCTAGTGTCGCCTGCCGGTTCTGTAGACGCACGAGCCGGCGACGGGGGTAAGAAGACGTGGGGCGACCTGACGATCCGCCGGGGGAGACCCCGGAGCAGCTGAAGAAGCGCGCCGGCGACCTGCGTGACTGCGCCCGCAGGGCCCGCGCGCTGGCCAAGCGGCTCGGCCCGCTCCTGGACTCCTCGGCGAAGAAGGCGGCGCAGCCCGACCCGGCGATCTGGCGCGGCCCGTTCGCGACCCGGTCGACCGACGCGCTGGTGCGCCGCAGGAACTCCGTGGCCCAGATGGCCTCGGCGCTCGTCCACGACGCGGGCCGCTGGGACGCCGAGGCCGACCGCCTGGACGAGCAGGCGAAGGCGGCGGGCGCCAAGCCGAAGGCGGGGGCAGGCCATTGAACGACCACGGCACCCAGGGGTTCGCAGCCCCCGCACCGGGAGCGGGGCGATGACCGACTTCCGCGGCTTCGACACCGAGCAGATACGCACCCTCGCCTCCGGCCTGCGCAAGCAGGGCGAGGACGCGCAGGGCATCCACAAGGACCTGACCTGGCTCCTCACCGAGGCGCAGCAGCTGATGAAGGTCAAGCCCGCCACCACCGATCCGCAGCTGAGCCCCCTGATCGGCCAGGTCTTCACGGTCCCGTTCTTCGGCGGCCCCACGTACCTGCCCGGCGTGCTCGGCGGTGAGCTGAGCGACATGGCGGGCTCGATGGAGCGCCGCAGCAAGCAGCTGGACGAGGTCAAGGTGCTCATCGAGCACGGCTACGCCGTCGATCCGGCCCTGCTCTTCGCCGACGAGGACGCCCCCAACGAGAAGGACGTCACCGACGCGCTGAAGCAGATCCACGAACTGGACGGGAAGGACTTCGGCTCCAACGGCAACCGCGACGACCTGAAGAAGGTCAAGAGCATGCTCGACGGCATGACGTCCGCCGAGCTGGACGCCTTCTTCGACAAGGTCCCCGAGGCCGACCTCAAGCGCTACAACGACCTCATCGGCGACACGGACGACAGCGGCTGGAAGTGGTGGGACGAGAACGGCCTCCCCGAAGGGGAACGCCGCGATCACCTCAGTGCGATCCTCGCGAAGCTGGGCCCCTCGCACTGGGCGAAGGCGCAGGCCGCGTTCCCCGGGATGCAGCCGGGCTTCGACACCACGGACGCCTTCCTGGACGGCCAGAACGCGCAGAACGGCGAGGAGGCCAAGGGCATGCACTGGGGGGTTCCGAGCGTGCCGCTTTTCGCGCCGGGAACCGACGGCAAGGAGATCACGGCCGCCGACATCAAGCAGGGGCGCTTCGCCGACTGCTGGTACATCGCGTCCCTGACCTCGACCGCGCAGGTGAACCCCCAGTTCATCCGGGACGGCATCGTCCAGAACCCGAACGGCACGGTCAACGTGCGCATCTGGGACGAGGACGGCAACAAGCGGTGGGTGACCGTCACGCCCGATCTGCCGCTGGACAAGAGCGGCAACGTGCTGGGTGCCACGGCCAACGGCTCGGTCTGGCCGGCGTACTACGAGAAGGCGTTCGCCCTCGTGTACGGCGGCGACGACGGCGGGGCACCGGACGGCAAGGGCGGCAATCCGAAGTACGACCGCGCGGAGCGCGGCGACTACGGCGCGACCGAGTGGGACAACACGGACAAGGCCCCGCCGTACGTGACCGGCAAGGACTCGGACGGCATCGACAACGACGTGCCGGCCCTGCGCAAGAGCTTCGACTCCGGCCACCCCATCATTGTGCAGACCGGCAGCGGCGACGACGCCCAGGCGAAGGGCAACGGCCTGTGGGGCGAGACCTTCTCGACCCGGCACGTGTACTACGTGAAGGGTTTCCAGGGCGACAACGTCGTGCTGGGCAACCCCTGGGGCCCGCCCCACGCGGACATCGTGGCCACGCCGGAGCAGTACAAGCAGTTCTTCAGCGATCCGCAGGCCCTGGAGGTGCCCAAGTGACAGCCTTCGTACGGTCCGTACGCGCCGGAGCGCTGGCGGGATGCGTGCTGGTGCTGGCGGCGGGCTGCGGTGGTGGGTCCGGCGGCGCCGACGCCTCCGACACGCCTCCGCCGCCCTCCCACGCGCCCGCCCCTCCGGCCGACAAGGGCCCCCAGTGCGAGGGCACCACGACCGCCAAGGGCCTGCACGTCCTGCGCGGCGGATCCGAGACCCTGCCCGGTGGGGCCGGTCCGGTCCTGTACAAGGAGGGCGGGTCGGACGGCACGCACCGGACGGCGACCCTCAGCAACGGTACGGGGACGGGCTCCGCGCAGTCGGGCACCGAGTCCTGGCGGGTGCGGCCGGGCCAGTCCCTCACGGTCAAGGGCACGACCTTCACCGTCTCCCAGATCTGCACCTACCGGGTCGTACTCACACCGAAGGACGGGACCGCCGTGACGCAGTCGCCCACACCCAACCCCGTGGACCCGACGTGGCCGGACCTGAACAACGGGCGACTGCGTCTGCGCTGGCACGTCCCGAACACCGAGAAGAACGGCGCGATCAGCGCCGTTCTCCATGATGTCGAGGCCGGCCCGGACCGTGCCTACATCGCGGTCACCAGCCGTGCCGGAGGCGGCGCCGCCTACCAGGACGCCCGCGTCGGCGACACCCTCGAATTCTCCGGACGCCTCTGGAAGGTGACCGTCATCGACACAGGGGACGGCAACCCGTCGATGGCCAACCCCCGCTCGGGCTACGTCGACCTCCAGCTGATCGGGCCGTCCCGCTGACCGGCCGGGCCCCCGCGGTGCGACGACCCGGCCGGTGAACGCCGGGGTCTACCAGGCGAAGGCCTCCGGGGAGGGGCCCGGGCCGGGGTAGATGTCGTCGAGCGCGGTCAGGAACTCGTCGGGCAGCGTGAGTTCGACTGCCCGCAGCGCCGAGTCCAGCTGCTGCGCCGTGCGCGGCCCCACGATCGGGCCCGCCACGCCGGGGCGGGTGAGCAGCCAGGCCAGGCCCACCTCGGCCGGGTCGAGGTCGTGCTTGGCGACGAGGTCCTCGTACGCCTGCACCCGTCCGCGCACCGCCGGGTCCGACAGGGCCGCTGCGGCGAGGCCGCCCTGGGAGCGTCCCGCCGTGCCCTCGCGCTCCTTGCGCAGGATGCCGCCGAGCATCCCACCGTGCAGGGGCGACCAGGGGATGACGCCGAGTCCGTACTCCTGGGCGGCCGGGATGATCTCCATTTCGGCGCGGCGCTCGGCGAGGTTGTAGAGGCACTGTTCGCTGACCAGGCCGACGCGGCCGGTGCGGGCGGCGAGTTCGTTGGCCTGGGCGATCTTGTAGCCGGGGAAGTTCGACGAACCGGCGTACAGGATCTTGCCCTGGGTGATCAGGACGTCGATGGCCTGCCAGATCTCCTCGAAGGGGGTCAGGCGGTCGATGTGGTGGAACTGGTAGACGTCGATGTAGTCCGTGCGCAGGCGCTTGAGCGAGGCCTCCACGGAGCGGCGGATGTTGACCGCCGACAGCTTGTGGTGGTTGGGCCAGGGCTCGCCCGCGGCCATGTTGCCGTTGAGCTTGGTGGCGAGGACGGTCTTGTCGCGCCGGTCGCCGCCCTGCGCGAACCAGCTGCCGATGATCTCCTCGGTACGGCCCTTGTTCTCGCCCCAGCCGTACACATTGGCGGTGTCGAAGAAGTTGATGCCGGCGCCGAGCGCGGCATCCATGATCGCGTGGCTTGCGGCCTCGTCGGTCTGCGGTCCGAAGTTCATCGTCCCGAGGACGATCCTGCTCACCTGGAGACCCGTGCGTCCGAGCTGCGTGTACTTCATGGGCACCCAGCCAACGTCTTCGAGCGCGCTCAAGGCAAGGGGCCGGTCCGGTACTTCCCGGGACTCCCTGTTCCCGGAACCCCCGGACCGGCCCGCGCGAGGGCGCGGGGCCGCCCCCGCGCCTACCAGGCGAAGGCCTCCGGGGACGGGCCGGGGCCGGGGAAGATCTCGTCGAGCGCGCCGAGCAGCTCGGCGTCCAGCTCCAACTCCACGGCGCGCAGGGCCGATTGGAGGTGCTCGGGGGTGCGGGGGCCGACGATGGGGCCGGTCACGCCGGGGCGGGTGAGCAGCCAGGCCAGAGCCACCTCGCCCGGGTCCAGGTCGTGCTTGGCGAGGAGGTCCTCGTACGCCTGGACGCGGGCCCGCACCGCCGGGTCGGCCAGACCCGCGGCCGAGCGACCGCTCCCGGTGGTACGCGCACCCGTGCCCTCGCGCTCCTTGCGCAGAGCGCCGCCGAGCAGGCCCTGGTGCAGCGGGGACCAGGGGATGACGCCGAGTCCGTACTCCTGGGCGGCCGGGATGATCTCCATCTCGGCGCGGCGCTCGGCGAGGTTGTAGAGGCACTGCTCGCTGACGAGGCCGACGCGGCCGGTGCGGGCGGCCAGCTCGTTGGCCTGGGCGATCTTGTAGCCGGGGAAGTTGGACGTTCCCGCGTACAGGATCTTGCCCTGGGTGATCAGGACGTCGATGGCCTGCCAGATCTCCTCGAAGGGGGTGGCCCGGTCGACGTGGTGGAACTGGTAGACGTCGATGTGGTCCGTGCCCAGGCGCGTGAGCGAATCCTCCACCGCGCGGCGGATGTTGAGCGCCGACAGCTTGCTGTGGTTGGGCCAGGACGGGGTGTTCCAGGCCTTGCCCTGCGTCATGTCGCCGTACATCTTGGTGGCGAGGACGACCTTGTCGCGCCGGTCGCCGCCCTGCGCGAACCAGGAGCCGAGGATCTCCTCGGTGCGGCCCTTCCGCTCCTCCACGCCGTAGATGTTGGCGGTGTCGAAGAAGTTGATGCCCGCGTCGAGGGCGGTGTCCATCACGGCGTGGCTCGTGGCCTCGTCGGTCTGCGGTCCGAAGTTCATCGTGCCGAGGACGAGACGGCTGACCTGGAGTCCGGTGCGTCCGAGCTGTGTGTACTTCATGGGCCCATCAAAGCCTGCTGGAGTGCGCTCAAGGCAAGGGGTTTCCCCTCGGCTCATGGGGGCGACTCCCCTTCGCGTCCGGCGGGGCCGGCTCGGGGCTCAACTGCCCAGCCAGCTGGAGGCGTCGAGGCGGAAGGCGTCCGGCGGGACGGCCGTGCGCAGGGAGGCTTCCAGGTCGTGGAGGCGCTCGCGGCCCAGCGTCCGGCTCCAACTCGCCCGCAGCTCCTCGAAGATGGCCGCCGAGCGGGCCAGGGCGTCCAGGCCGTGCGGGGTGAGCCGGACGAGCTTGCGGCGGGCGTCGCCGGGGTCGTCGGCGCGTTCCGCGTAGCCGAGTGCGATGAGCCGGTCGACGGTCTTGCCGGCCGCCTGCTTCGAGACGCCGAGCCGCCGCCCGATCTCGCTCGCCGTCGAGCCGGGCAGCCCGATCGCCTGAAGGGCGAAGCCGTGCGCGGGCCGGATGTCGGGGTGCCCCTGGCGGGCGAGCTCGGCGTGCAGGCGGTCGATGAGCGAGCGGAACCCGGCGAAGAGGAGCAGGGGCAGTTCGTACCCGGGGGCCTCGGGGATCTCGGGGATCTCGGGGGCCGGCGCCGGGTGTTCGGCGCGCGTGCGGGCCTCGGTGGGCGGGGTGGCGCGCTCGGCGGCGGGTGATGCGGACGGCGCGGCTTTGCGTGCCGCGCCGGGTGGTCCGGCCGGTGGGGTGTCGCGTGCCGCGCCGGGTGGCCCGTTGCGCGAATCGACAACCTGGTTTACCTTTTTTTCGTCAACCATGTTGTCGATTCTACGGCCGAGGTCCCTAGCGGGCCCAGCGCGGCATGCCCCGCTGTCATGCCCCGGCGCCACGCCCCGCACCCCGGCCGCCACACAGGAAGAAGGGCCGCACGATGACCACCGCGTTCACCGAATACACCCTCGAAACGGCACCCCCCGCCTCCCGCAAGTCGATGGAGGCGACCATCCGCCACCTCGGCCGGCTCACCCCGCCCGTCGCGCGCCTCGCCGGCTCCCCACACCTCCTGGACGGCTTCCTCAAGCTGAACGCGCTCTTCGAGCAGAGCACCCTGGAGCCGCTGGCGCGCGAGGTGCTGGTCATGACCGTTGCCGTCCGCAACGCCTGCCACGTCTGCGTGGCCATGCACACCGGCCGGCTGCGCGAACTCGGCGCCGACGACGAACTGGTCGCCGCCCTGCACGAGCGCCGCCCGCTCGCCGACCCGGGGCTCGACGCCGTGCGCCGGTTCACCCTCGCCGTCCTCGCGGAGGCGGGCGGGGTCGACGACGCGACCGTCCAGGACTTCCTGTCCCACGGATACACCGAGCAGAACGCCCTCGAAGTGGTCCTCGGCATCGGCACCTACACGCTGTCCACCTTCGCCAACCGTCTGACGGGCGCGGGGATCTGAGGGCGGGGCCGCCCGTCGCGGCGGCCCCGCGTCCGGTCGTCCACAGGCTGTGGGGGACGGCGCGGGCGGCGGGACCGGGGGCGGCGGGCGTTTCGTGGTTCCGTTCGCCTGCTGGGACGATCGGGTCCGTACCACGACGATTCCCCGGCACAGGCGGGGCGTGAGGAGAGACTTCCATGGCGGACGGGCCCGGCGCGGTGGACCGCGCGTTCGCGGCGGCGCTGTACATCGAGGGCGACGCGGCGCTGGACACCGGCGCCTCCCTGCTCGCCGCCGCGCCGGACGCGGATGCCGAACTCGCCCTGCGCGGAAGGGAGTTCCTCACGCGTGCCTGGGAGCGGGGGTGGCAGCCCGCCGACGTCGTCCGGATCGTACGGCGCGATCTGGACGAGCCGCACGTACGCATCCTGGCCGGGCTCGTCCGCGCGGATCTGGCCCGCCACGAGCGGCTGCCCCCGCGCTGGCAGGGCCAGCTGGACGACCTGCCGGACGAGGCCTGGCGGGCCGACCGCTTCTCGTACGCCACGGCCGTCCTGGAGCTGTACCGGGTGCTGCTCGGCCTGCCCCCGATCGAACCGGCCGGGCCCGCGCCCGGGGCCGCGCCCCTCGGGCCGCCGGTGCACGGCGAACCCAAGACGCTGGCCCGCATCCGGGCGCTGCTCGCGAAGGCCGAGGCGACCGGCTACCCCGAGGAGGCGGAGGCGCTCACCGCCAAGGCGCAGGAACTCATGGCGCGGCACAGCGTGGACGACGCGCTGCTCGCCGGGCACGGGGCGGGCGGGGAGGTGCCGGGGGCCTGCCGGATCGGGGTGGACGCGCCCTACGAGACGGCCAAGGCGATCCTGCTCGACGCGGTCGCCTCGGCCAACCACTGCCGGGCGGTGTGGAACTCGGCGCTGGGCTTCTCGACGGTCGTCGGGTTCGAGGGCGACCTGGAGGCGGTGGAGCTGCTCTACACCTCGCTCCTCGTGCAGGGCACCGCCGCGATGGCCAAGGCGGAGGCGGCGCAGCGGGCGGGTGGGCGGCGCCGCACCAAGACGTTCCGCCAGTCCTTCCTGCTGGCGTACGCCGCCCGGCTCGGCGATCTGCTCGCTGCGGCGGCGCGGGGGGTCGAGGAGTCGTTCGGGGGAGAGGTGCTGCCGGTGCTCGCGTCTCGGGGGGTGGCGGTGGCTGGGCGGGCCGAGGCGATGTTTCCTCGGACCGTTGCCACGCGGGTGCGGGGGGTTTCCGACGAGTCGGGCTGGCGTGACGGCCGCGCCGCCGCCGACCAGGCCCACCGCCCCACCAACCCCCCGCTCCCGTAACCCCCCGGGGCTGCGCCCCGGGCCCCGGGGGGTTTGCCCACCCACCCGCCCGTGCAGGGGGTCGGACAGGCCCGGCCCCCTGGGGCTCCGCCCCAGACCCCGAGGGGTTTGCCCACCCGCCCGCCCGTGCGGGGGGTTGAATCGGCTGGGCCCTGGGGCTGCGCCCCAGACCCCCTGAGGGGCTCCGCCCCTCGAACCCCGGCGGGGGCTGCGCCCCCTGCACCCCCCTGTCGCGCCTTAAGGGCGCTCGTCCTCAAACGCCGGACGGGCTGAGGATGCGCATGCTGGCCAGCACCGGTGCGGTTTAGGGGCGCGGGGAACTGCGCGAGAAGCGACCACGGTCCGCACATGACCGGGGGGTTGAGGGGCGCGGGGAACTGCGCGAGCCAAGCGGGGACGCACGTGCTGGCCCGCACCGGTCCCGCCTAGGGGCGCGGGGAACTGCGCGAGGAGCGACCACGGTCCGCACACGACCGGGGGGTTGAGGGGCGCGGGGAACTGCGCGAGGCAAGCCGGGGTGCACGTGCTGGTCGGCGCCGGTCCTGCCAGGGGCGCGGGGGCCGGGGGCGGGCCGGTAGCCTCGGGATCATGAGTTGGCTCCGTGCACTGAGGGAGACCACCCGCTCCGGCCTCACAGTGGAGCGCCGCCGCCTGGAACCCCTCGTGGCCCTCCGCGGCGCCACCGGCCTGGCCGTCGTGGTCGGCATCAGCCTCACCCTCTTCGGCCCCTCCGTCGCCGCCAGCTCCGCGTTCGGCGCGTTCCAGGGCGCCATCGCCACGTACCAGCGCAGCTGGCGCCCGCGCCCCGTGCTCGCCCTCGCCTCGGGGCTCTCCCTCGCGATCTCCACCTTCCTCGGCTACCTCGTCGGCACCCACTCCCCGTTCTTCCTGCTGCTGCTCGCCCTGTGGACGTTCGTCGCCGGGCTCGCCTGGGCGGTCGGCCCGACCGTCGGGGTGATCGCCTCGTCCAACGTCGCGATCATGCTCGTCACCGTCACCCTGCCCAGCACCCTCGCCGAGGCCGCCGGGCACGCCGCGATGATCGCGTTCGGCGGGGTCGTGCAGGCCGCCCTCGTCGTGCTGTTCCCCATCCGCCGCTGGGGCGCGCAGCGCGACGCGCTCGCCGACGCCCTGGCCGCGGTGGCCGACTACGCCCGCAGACTGCGCCACGACCCGGTCGCCCCCTTCGACCCCGAGCCGCTCATGACCGCCCGGCTGGCCGCCGCCGTCACCCCGCGCGAGGCCCGCCGCCGCCCCGCCGAACTCCACGGCGCCCGGGGCGTCGCCGAGCGGATCCGGCCGGTGCTCGCCTCCCTCGCCGACCCCGCGCTCGGCGTGCCCGCGGAAGGCGAAGAGCGCCACCGGGTACGGGAGTTGCTGGCCGCCGCCGGTACCGTCCTGGACGCCGCCGCCCGGGCCGTGCGGCACGGCGAGGCGCCCGTCATCCCGCCCGCGGCCCAGGCCGCCCTCGCCACTCCCGACACCGGCGCCATCCTCACCGGACCCGCCCGCAGGGCCGCCGCCCGGCTCAGCACCCTGCTCGCCGACGTCGTCGACACCGCCCGGGGCAGCGGCACCGGCCAGGGCGCCGAACCACTGCTGCGCCCCACCCTGCCCCGCCTGGTCCCGCTCGCCCTGCGCGCGATGCGCGAGGAACTCGGCAAGCGCGACTCCCCGGTCTTCCGGCACGCCGTACGGGTCTGCGCGGTCGCGACGGTGGGCTATCTCCTCGGGCACGTCCTGCCGTTCGGCCACGGCTACTGGGCCCCCATGGCCTCCGTCATGGTGATGCGCCCCGACTTCACGCTCACCTACGCCCGCGCCGTCGCCCGTTTCGGCGGCACCCTCGTCGGCGTCGCCCTCGCCACCGGCGTCGTCCAGCTCACCCACCCCGACACGGCCCTGTCCGCCGTCATCGCGGTGACCTGCGCGTTCCTGGCGTACCTGCTGATGCGTACGGGCTATGCGGTGCTGAGCGGCTGCGTCTCCGCGTACGTCGTCTTCCTGCTCGGCATGGGCGGGCTCCAATGGACCCAGACGGTGCCCGACCGGGTCGGTCTCACCCTGATCGGCGGTGCCCTCGCGATGGCCTCGTACGCCGTCTACCCGGCCTGGGAGACCCCCCGGCTGCGCACCCGGCTCGCCGACTGGCTTGCCGCGAACGGCCGTTACGCCTCCGCCGTCGTCGCCCACTACGCCGACCCCGACCGCGGCTCCGACGAGGTCCGCCAAGCGCTGCTCGACACCCGGGAGGCCCGGATCGCCTGGCAGGAGGCGCTCGGCAAGGCCACCCACGAACCCGTACGCCACCGCGGCCTGTCCCACACGGCGGCCGAGGAATCGGCCCACGCGCTCAGCCAGTTGGGCCGTACGGCCATGCTCATGGAGGCCCATCTGCCCGAGCGGGACGCGGTGCCGGTGCCGGCCGCCGCCGCCCTCGCCGAGGCGCTGCGCACGGCCACCGAACAGGGCGCCAAGGCGGTGCGCGAGCGGCGCGTGCCGCGCTGGGACGCGGTCGAGCAGGCCCTCGACGCCTGGGACGGCGAGGGCGTGCCGGACCGCGTGGTGCGCCGGGGCGCCGGGCTCGTCCTGCACTGCCTCGACGATCTGACCGACGCCCTCACCGTCAACAACTCGCCCCGCCCTTAGGGCAGTTGGCCGGGACATGGCAGGCGAGGGTGCGGCCCTCTACGGAGTCGGCACGCCCGCCGTCGGCAGATGTCCGGTGGGCAGGTGGCTCGGCCGCTTCGCCTTCGTGGCGCGGGTGAAGGTCTGCTTCCCGGAGCCCTTCCACGTGACTTCGAGCGTGTCGTTGGTGAGCTTGAGCATGCCGGTCCAGCGCTCCTTCTCGCCCTCGCCGCCCTTCGGGCACTCGCTCATCCTGATCATCGTCATGCCGTCCGTGTCGTCCAGCCGGCCGACGCAGTCGTGGCTGCCGGCCTGGTTCACCGTCTTCTGGGGGGAGAACAGCAGGCTGAAGTCCTTGTCGTCGTCCGCGAGCCAGAACCCGACGAGATCCCCGGTCTTCACCGTGGCGCCGCCGGAGCCGCCGGAGCCGCCGGAAGCCCCCGCGTCCGACGCGGCCGGGGCGGCCTTCTTGCCGTCGCCGCCGCTGCCGCAGCCCGTCAGGACGAGGGCGGCCGCGAGTCCTGCCGCGGTGAGTCCAGCGGTACGTATGTGCCTGTGCACTGTCTGTCTTCCCCCTGTGAACGGTTCCGGGACCGCGACAAGCTACCAGCCGTGCCGTACCGCACAGGTCTGAACCAGAGTGCCCTTTGCTGCGTCTCTGAAGGAGGGGACCAGTGCCGGGCCCGGACCCCGGGGCTCGGCCGCGCCTCGGAGGTTACGCGCCAGTAGTCCCGCGCGCACGCTCCGGAGCGGGAGCGGGCGTAACCGCCCGGGCACCCCGCGTGCACGTGCATCTTCCCATGCAGGCGCACATGAACACAGCTATGATCCGGGGCAGTTGACCATTCACAGTTGCACGTCTGCACATTCCCGGGAGCGACCTTGCACCACGCGTACAACGGCATGGCGGCAGCGGAGCTTCAGGGTGCCGCGTGGCAGAAGAGCAGGCACAGCAACTCGCAGGGATCCTGCGTGGAATTCGCCAAGCTGCCGGGCGGAGGCGTGGCCGTACGCAACTCACGCCATCCGGACGGGCCGGCCCTCGTCTACACCAGAGCGGAGATAGAGGCGATGCTGCTCGGGATCAAGGACGGCGAGTTCGACCACCTGATAGCCGACTGACAGCCGACAGCCGACAGCCGACAGCCGACAGCCGACAACTGACAGCTGACAACTGACTGAGACTGACTGGCAGTCGACCGATAGCCGGCCGCGGCCCCGCGCTCGCCCCCGCGCCCCTTTCGGTCAGTCCGCCGGCTGAAGACGGAACAGCGCCCACACGACCTTGCCGCTGATCGCGCCCGACAGCGGGTGCCAGCCCCAGCTGTCCGCGAAGGACTCCACCAGGAACAGCCCGCGGCCGGACTCCGCGCCGAAGTCGTCGCTCTCGCGCTCGACCGGGCTCTCGTCGCTGGGATCGCGCACCGCGCACACCAGACGGCTCGTCCAGCGCATCAGATGCAGCCGCACCGGCACCTCGGTCTCGCGCGGGACGTCGGCCGGCAGCGCGTGCCGCAGCGCGTTGGTGACGAGTTCCGAGACGACCAGGGCGACGTCGTCGAAGCGCTCGCCCAGGCCCCACTGCGTGAGGGTGGAACCGGTGAACTTCCGTGCCCCGCCCACGGCTTCATAGCGCGCGGGCAGCGCACAGGAGGCCGAACCCGCCACGGTCGAGGGGTCGAAGGGGGGGAGCGCCTGCTTTAAGGGCTCGTAAGGCTCCAGCATGGTCGATCCATTCGTCCCCATGCGAGGCACTCCCGGGTTCGCGGCCGTGGCGGTACAGGACGCAAGCGACTAGACGCAGTTGAGCACGCAGGTGCGCGAGGACCATGGTTCCGAATGCGTGGGCCCGATGCAAGGGCAGATGCACGTGCACGCGACCGACCTGTCCCTGCCCGTGCCGTTTCTTGCTCATTTCTTCCTCAGAAGTTCCTCAGGCCGATTTCACTCCTTGACCATTTCCGTAATCACGCGGGTACGGGGTGAAGCGTTTTGATGGCAGACTGCCCAGCACCATTGGATGGGGAGGGCGGCGAAGTGACCGCAGGGGAGGCATGGGGATCCCCCCGGCCGAGCGCAGTCGAGGCCGGCGGAGGTTCGGTGGTCCGGCGGATTCTGCTGGGCTCCCAGCTGAGGCGCCTGCGCGAGTCGCGCGGCATAACGCGGGAAGCAGCCGGCTACTCGATCCGGGCGTCCGAGTCCAAGATCAGTCGTATGGAGTTGGGGCGCGTGAGCTTCAAGGCCAGGGATGTCGAGGACCTGCTCACGCTGTACGGCGTCGGTGACGAGTCGGAGCGCATGTCCCTGCTCGGCCTCGCCAAGGAGGCCAACATCGCGGGCTGGTGGCACAGCTTCGGCGACGTCCTGCCGGGCTGGTTCCAGACGTACATCGGTCTGGAGGGTGCCGCCTCTCTCATCCGCATCTACGAAGTCCAGTTCGTGCACGGCCTGTTGCAGACCGAGGCCTACGCCCACGCGGTGGTCTCGCGCGGCATGCACGGCGCCCCCGCCGCCGAGATCGACAAACGCGTCGCGCTGCGCCTGGAGCGCCAGAAGACGCTGGTGTCGGAGCGGGCGCCCCAGTTCCACGCCGTACTGGACGAGGCCGCCCTGCGCCGCCCCTACGGTGAACGCGACGTCATGCGCGGCCAGTTGAAGCATCTGATCGAGATGTCGGAGCAGCCCAACATCAACCTCCAGGTGATGCCGTTCAGCTTCGGCGGGCACGCCGGCGAGAGCGGCGCCTTCACCATGCTGCGGTTCCCCGAGTCCGACCTGTCCGACATCGTGTATCTCGAACAGCTCACCTCGGCACTGTATTTGGACAAGGCCGAAGAGGTCGCGCAGTACGAGCGCGCGATGGCGCGCCTGCAACAGGACAGCCCGGGCCCGGAGGAAAGCCGCGATCTTCTGCGCGGACTCCTCCAACTCAGCTGACTCATCAGTAGGATGACGTCACATCAGGACATCAAGCCAGTGACGCGGTTGACCGCGCGGAGCCGGCGGACACAGCAGTAGGGGATGGCATGTCCTTCTTCACCGACCTCGCCCACCAGTTCATAGACGGCCAGTGGCGCACCGGCAGCGGGTCGTGGGACATCATCGACTTCGATCCGTACAACGGGGAGAAGCTCGCCGCCATCACCGTGGCCACCGTCGAAGAGGTCGACGAGGCCTACCGCGCCGCGGAACGCGCGCAGCGCACCTGGGCCGCCACCAACCCCTACACCCGCAGGCTCGTCTTCGAGCGCGCCCTGCGCATCACCGAGGAGCGCGAGGCCGAGATCATCGAGGCCATCGTCAGCGAGCTGGGCGGCACCCGGCTCAAGGCGGTGTACGAGGTCCACCTGGCCAAGGAGTTCCTGCGCGAGGCGATCCAGCTGGCGCTGCGCCCCGAGGGCCGCATCCTGCCGTCCCCGGTCGACGGCAAGGAGAACCGGGTCTACCGCCTGCCGGTCGGCGTGATCGGCGTGATCAGCCCCTTCAACTTCCCCTTCCTGGTCACCCTCAAGTCCGTCGCTCCCGCACTGGCGTTGGGCAACGCGGTCGTCATCAAGCCGAACCAGAACGCACCGGTCGTCGGCGGCGGCCTGATCGCCAAGATCTTCAAGGACGCGGGCCTTCCGGCCGGGCTGCTCAACGTCCTGGTGACCGACATCGCCGAGATCGGGGACGCGCTCATAGAGCACCCGGTGCCCAAGGTGATCTCGTTCGCCGGTTCCGACCGCACCGGCCGCCACGTCGCCTCGGTCGCGGGCAGCCACTTCAAACGCGTCATCCTGGAGCTGAGCGGCAACAGCGCCCTGGTCGTCCTGGACGACGCGGACCTCGATTACGCGGTGGACGCGGCGGTCTTCAGCCGCTTCGTCTACCAGGGCCAGGTCTGCATGGCCGCCAACCGGATCCTGGTCGACCGGTCCGTGGAGGAGGAGTTCACCGGCAAGTTCCTCGCCAAGGTCGCCTCCCTCAGGACGGGCGACCCGGCCGACCCCGCCACCGACATCGGCCCCGTCATCAACAACTTCCAGGCGGAGTCGCTGACTTCGCTGGTCGAGCAGGCCCTGACCGAAGGCGCCACGGCGCTGGTGCGGGGCCGCACGCGCGGCAACCTGGTGGAGCCCACCGTCCTCACCGGCCTGCCCGCCGACTCCGCCGTCCTGCGCCAGGAGATCTTCGGCCCGGTCGCGCTGCTCATCCCCTTCGACGGGGAGGAGGAGGCGGTGCGCATGGCGAACGACAGCCCGTACGGGCTCAGCGGCGCGGTGCACACGGCGAACGTCGAGCGCGGGGTGCGCTTCGCCAAGCGCATCGAGACCGGGATGATGCACGTCAACGACTCGACGATCCAGGACGAGCCACTGGTGGCGTTCGGCGGCGAGAAGTACTCGGGGCTCGGGCGGTTGAACGGGGACTCGACGGTGGAGGCGTTCACGACGCAGAAGTGGATCTCGGTGCAGCATGAGCGCAGCCCGTTTCCGTTCTAGGGAGGGTGCTGAGTGCTGGGTGCTGGACACCGGGGGCTGGAGGCCGGGTGCCGGGGGCTTGAGCCGATCGGGGTGTCAGCTGACGGCCGTCGGCTGACAGAGGACAGGATCTGACCTACATCCTCCCTAACGTGTTCCTTGTCAGCGGCCAGTGGGCAGGGCCCGGAACGCGAACGAAGGCGGTTTGATCATGGTCACGCACGTTCCCTCGGAGACACCCGGCGACGAGCGCGGCGCGCTCCTCAACTTCGTCGAGGCCCAGCGTGGCGGGCTGCGCCGCACCCTCATCGGTCTCACCGACGAACAGGCCGCGAGCCGCCCGAGCGCCAGCGAACTCACCCTGTCCGGGCTGCTCAAGCACGTCGCCGAGTGCGAGCTCAACTGGCTGCGGATGGCTCAGCAGCGTCCCAACGAGAAGCAGCGCGACGAGTCCAACTGGCACGAGAGCTTCCAGCTCGTCGGTGACGAGACGGTCGCGGGGATGCTGGCCTTCTGGGACGAAGTGGCGGCGGAGACCGAGGAGTTCATCCGGCAGGTGCCCTCGCTGGACGACACCTTCCCGCTGCCCGAGGCCCCGTGGTTCCCGAAGGAGGGCCGGGTCTCCATGCGCTGGTTCATGATCCACCTCGTCGAGGAGATCGCCCGGCACGCCGGGCACGCGGACATCGTGCGCGAGTCGCTGGACGGCAGGACGGCGTTCGAGCTGGTGGCCCTCGCGAAGGGGTGAGCCATGGGCCGGAGGCCCTCGCGAAGGGTGAGGCCATAGGCTGGCGGCCATGTCAACGATCCGTCTGCTTGTTCTCGGCGCGGTGCGCCAGCACGGCCGGGCGCACGGGTACCAGGTGCGCAACGACCTGGAGTACTGGGGCGCCCACGAGTGGTCGAACGCCAAACCGGGGTCGATCTACCACGCGCTCAAGCAGATGGCGAAGCAGGGGATGCTGCTGGCCCACGAGGTGGCTCCCAGCACCGCGGGCGGGCCGCCGCGCACGGAGTACGAGCTGACGGAGGCGGGGGGCGCGGAGTACTTCCGCCTGCTGCGCGAGGCGCTGGCCTCCTTCGACCAGAAGATGGACGTGCTGTCGGCGGCCATCGGATTCATGGTGGACCTGCCGCGCGCGGAAGCGGTAGCGCTGCTGCGGGAGCGGCTGGGGAAGCTGTCCGGGTGGCGGAGGTCGGTGACGGAGTATTACGTGCCCGAGGGTGGGGCGGGGCAGTTGGGGCACATCGGGGAGATTATGGGGATGTGGGTGCACTCGGCTGATGCGGAGGCGGAGTGGACTCGGGGGTTGATTGGGCGGGTTGAGGGTGGGGCCTATGTTTTTGCGGGGGAGGGGGAAGGTTTTGTTGGTGTCCTCCCCCTGGGCACGGAGAACCCGTACGGCCCCCGCCCCTGAGGCCCCGGCCCCCGGGTGCCACCGTCCCGGCAGCCCCGCGTGCGCAGTTCCCCGCGCCCCTCAACCCCGGTCATCTGCGGACCGTGCTCGCTTCTCGCGCAGTTCCTCGCGCCCCCAAAACCCCGGTCGTCTGCGGGCCGTGGTCGCTTTTCGCGCAGTTCCTCGCGCCCCTGGCGGGGTTGGTGCTGGGCAGCACGGGCATCCTGGCCTGCCTTGCGCAGTTCCCCGCGCCCCTTAACCCCCGGTCGTCTGCGGACCGTGCGTGGCTGGTCGCGCAGTTCCCCGCGCCCCTGACAGGACCGGTGCGGGCCAGCATGCGCATCCTCAGCCCGTCCGGCGTTTGAGGACGAGCGCCGTTCAGGCGCGATAGGGGGTGCAGGGGGCGCAGCCCCCGCCGGGGTCGAGGGGCGGAGCCCCTCGGGGGGTCTGGGGCGCAGCCCCAGGGCCAGGCACCCTCCAACCGGCCGCACGGGCGGGCGGGTGGGCAAGCCCGCCGGGGTTCGAGGGGCGGAGCCCCTCGGGGGGTCTGGGGCGCAGCCCCAGGGCTCAGCCGGTTCAACCCGCTGCACGGGCGGGTGGGTGGGCAAACCCCTCGGGGGGTCTGGGGCGCAGCCCCAGGGGCCGGGCCTGTCCGACCCCCTGTACGGGCGGGTGGGTGGGCAAATCCCCCGGGGTCTGGGGCGGAGCCCCAGGGGTCGGGGCGTCCGGCGGGCTCAGTGGTGGAAGGCGGTGGCTTCGGATTCGGTGCGGCCCAGGGGAGCGTCCTGCCGACGCAACTCCGGCAACAACCTCCCGAGGTCCTCGATGAGCAACCCCGCCAGATCCGAGGAGAACCCGTTGCGGCACACCACCCGCAGCACCGACAGGTCCTCCCGGTTCGCCGGGAAGGTGTACGCCGGCACCAGCCACCCCCGCTCGCGCAGGCGCCGCGAGACGTCGAACACGTCGTACCGGTCGACCCCCGGCGCCGTGGTGAAGGCGAACACGGGCAACTCGTCGCCCCGGGTGAGGAGTTGGAACTCGCCCAGCGCCTCGATGCGCTCCGCGAGCCCGCGTGCGACGTCCCGCGTGGTCTGCTGCACGGCCCGGTACCCCTCACGTCCGAGCCGCAGGAACGTGTAGTACTGGGCCACCACCTGTGCCCCGGGCCGCGAGAAGTTGAGGGCGAACGTCGGCATGTCGCCGCCGAGGTAGTTCACCCGGAAGACCAGCTCCTCGGGGAGTTCGTCGGCCGTGCGCCACAGGGCCCAGCCGACGCCCGGGTAGACGAGCCCGTACTTGTGCCCGGAGGTGTTGATGGAGGAGACCCGGGGCAGCCGGAAGTCCCACACCAGGTCCTCGTCCAGGAAGGGCGCGACCATCGCCCCGGACGCCCCGTCGACGTGGACGGGCACGTCCAGACCCGTACGCTCCTGCAAATCGTCGAGGGTCGAGCAGAGCGCGGCGATCGGCTCGTACGACCCGTCGAAGGTGGAGCCGAGCACCCCGACGACGCCGATCGTGTTCTCGTCGCAGAGCGCCGCCGCGGCCTCGGGGTCGAGGTGGAAGCGGTCGCCCTCCATCGGCACCTGGCGCGCCTCGACCTCCCAGAACGTGCAGAACTTCTCCCAGCACACCTGCACGTTGACGCCCATGACGAGGTTCGGGCGGGCCTCGCGGGAGGGATAGCGGTCGGCGTTGCGCTTCATCCAGCGCCGCTTGAGCGCCATCCCGGCCAGCATGCACGCCTCGCTCGACCCGGTGGTCGAGCAGCCGACGACGGCGCTGGGGTCGGGCGCGTTCCACAGGTCGGCGAGCATGGCCACGCACCGTCGCTCCAGCTCGGCGGTGCGCGGGTACTCGTCCTTGTCGATCATGTTCTTGTCCCGGCACTCCGCCATCAGGACCCCGGCCTGGGGCTCCATCCAGGTGGTGACGAAGGTGGCCAGGTTGAGCCGGGAGTTCCCGTCGAGCATCAGCTCGTCGTGGACCACCTGGTAGGCGGTCGCCGGGGCCAGCGGCCCGTCGGGCAGCCGGTGCCGCGGTGGTGCGGAGGTCATGGAGCCGACCGGGTCGGCCTCTCCGAAGAAGGGGTTGAGGGCGAGCCGCCCGTGCTCCTTCTCGTCGTGCTCCTTCTCGCTTCCGCCGCGGTGCAGTGCCATGCGGGTTCAACAACCTTTCGGGTCGGGAGAGCCGGGGGTGGGCGGCCGGTCAGGGGTTGCGGGTCAGGACGACCGCGGTGCCGTAGGCGCAGACCTCGGTGCCGACGTCCGCCGCCTCCGTGACGTCGAAGCGCATCATCAGGACGGCGTTGGCGCCGCGCGCCTTGGCCTGGGCCACCAGCCGCTCCATGGCCTGGTTGCGGGTCTCGACCAGGGTCTTGGTGAGGCCCTTGAGCTCACCGCCGATCATCGACTTGAGCCCGGCGCCGATCTGGCTGCCGAGGTGGCGGGAGCGCACGGTGAGGCCGAACACCTCCCCGATGACCTGTTGCACGGTGTGCCCCGGCACGTCGTTGGTCGTCACGACCAGGACGTCCGCCTGTGCGGGCTGTCCGCCGCCGTACTCCTCGATGCCCATGTGGTTCCCCTTCGTGAGCCCTTGTCGGCCGTATCCAGCCTGCCCCTGGAACCACGCTTTCGCGCGTTACGTTGATAACTTTGGCTGCCGACGGCAGACAGCCCGCCCGACACCCACACCCAGGAGCCCGGTACCCGTGACTTCCCTTGCCCTCGGACCGAGCTGGCTGGACCCGGACTATCTGCTGGGCACCTTCGGTCTGGCCGGTCTGCTGATCATCGTGTTCGCCGAGTCCGGCCTGCTGATCGGCTTCTTCCTGCCGGGCGACTCCCTGCTGTTCACCACGGGCCTGCTCGTCACGACGGGCAAGCTGGACACCCCGCTGTGGCTGGTGTGCGTCTTGGTGGTGCTGGCCGCGGTCCTCGGTGACCAGGTTGGCTATCTGTTCGGCAAGAAGGTGGGCCCGTCCCTGTTCAGCCGGCCCGACTCCCGGCTCTTCAAGCAGGAGAACGTGGAGAAGGCCCACGAGTTCTTCGAGAAGTACGGGCCGAAGTCGCTGGTGCTCGCCCGCTTCGTGCCGATCGTGCGGACGTTCACGCCGATCATCGCGGGCGTCAGCGGCATGAACTACCGCTCGTTCGTCACCTTCAACGTCATCGGCGGCACCCTGTGGGGCGCGGGCGTCACGCTGCTCGGCGCGGCGCTCGGCAATGTGGAGTTCGTGCACAAGCACATCGAGCTGATGCTCGTGGCGATCGTCCTGATCTCGGTCGTGCCGATCGCCGTCGAGTTCCTGCGGGCCCGCTCCAAGGCGAAGAAGAACCCGCCGGCGTCCGAGGGCCCCGGCGGCCAGGCCCCGCAGCGCGGCGGCCGGCACGCCAAGCGCTGACCCGCACCGGGTCCCGGCCGGGCGCCCAGGCCGGCCCGGTCAGAAGCCGCGGGTGCGCTTCGCGGCGGCGCGGCCCGCGCCCGGGGCCCGCAGGAAGAGCCGGGCGATCTCGTTGCCGAGGTTCACGCCGATCGCGATGGCCAGGGCCAGGGCCGCGGCCTTGGCCAGCGAGGTGACGCCCTGGTTGAGGTGGTTCTGGGCGATCGCCAGGACACCGAAGTACGTGGCGCTACCGGGCAGCAGCGGGCCGATGGCCGCGGTGACGTACAGCAGCGCCGAGGTGTTCCAGTACCGCGAGAGCAGCTGGCCGAACAGGCCGACCAGGCCGGCCGCGACGGCCGTCGCCATGATCGGGGAGCCCTTGGCGGTGACCGCGATCGAGGCGTACACCACCCAGGCGACCCCGCCGTTCGCGGCGACGATCAGCACGGTGGAGCGGTCCTGCTGGAGCAGGACCGCGAAGGTCAGGCAGAGCACGATCGAGGCGAGGGTCTGCACGATCGGCTGGTCCTTGGGCTGGAAGATGCCCTCGGGGTTGAGCTGGGCGTCGATCTGGAGCCCGCCGTACAGGACGGTCAGGACGCCGACGACGATCGCGACGAAGAAGTACCCCACTTCGAGCAGCCGGGCCGCCGCGGTGACGTAGAAGCCGGTCAGACCGTCCTGGACGGCGGCCACCAGGGCCCGTCCCGGGATCAGCGCGAACAGGCCACCGGTGATGACGGCGGACGCGCTGAGGTCCCACTGGAGCAGACTGAGGGCCACGCCCAGCGCCGCGGGCGGCATCGCGGCCACGGCGAACTGGTAGAACTCCGGCAGCCCGCGCGACGCGCACAGCCAGGCGAGCCGGTCGCCGAGGACCGCGCCGACCGCCGCCACCAGGAACACTGTGATGCCGCCGCCGAGCAGCACGGAGGCCGCTCCGGCGAGCAGCCCGCAGGCGGTGGTGAGGACCCAGCCCGGGTAGGGGTGGCGGTTGCGGCGGATCTCGGCGAGGCGCCGGTAGGCCTCTTCGAGGGAGACCTCGTGGTCCTCGCTGGTCATGTCCGTGACCAGGCGGTGGACCGCGGCGAGGCGGGTGTAGTCGGTGCCGCGGCGGCGCACGGTGCGGTTCGCGGTCACCGGGTCGTCCACGAGGGACGGCTGGTGGGTGATCGCGAGCATGGTGAAGGTGACCGTCGGCTCGCAGCGGTCGAGGCCGTAGCTGCGGCAGATCGCGAACATCGCGGCTTCGACGTCCTCGGCGCCCTCGCCGCCGGCCAGCAGCAGCTCGCCGATACGGAGCACCAGGTCGAGTACGCGGGGGACGGCGGGGCCGGTGTCGTCGTGCTTCTGGATCGGCTCGGCCACCGGCCGGTCGCCGACGGGCATGCGCAGCATGGTGCGCATCCGGTCCTGCCACGGCGCGTCCTTGGAGAGCCGGACGAGCGGCATGGACCCGGTGGTGGCCATCGGGTTCGGCTCGCGCGCGGTGTAGGAGCTCGGCGGGGTGAACGCGGAGGCCGGCTGGTCGGCGGGGGCTTCGATGACCGGGGTGGCGAGTCCGGCGGGAAGGGCGAACTCGGAGGTGGGTGACTCCTCCTCGGGCACGGGTGGCTGTTCCACGCCCTCCGGGGGCGTGAAGGCACTGCGTGCCTCGTCGGACTGCGGCTTGCGGTCCTCGACCATGTCGTGCTGTTCGGTCACCACTGGTCCCCTGCCTCCCTCCGGCAACTCGGCTGCGTGTGCCCAGTATGTGGTCCGTCATGACGGGACACGACAGCGGGCGGCACACCCCGAGGGTGTGCCGCCCGCTGTTCTGTTCCGGGGAAGACCGCGCGTCAGTGCGCGCCGCCCTGCGCCTCGAGGCGCTTGTAGGAGGCCTCGACCTCGGCCTCGGCCTCGACACGGCCGACCCAGTCGGCGCCCTCGACGGACTTGCCGGGCTCCAGGTCCTTGTAGACCTCGAAGAAGTGCTGGATCTCCAGGCGGTCGAACTCGGAGACGTGGTGGATGTCGCGCAGGTGCTCGACGCGGGGGTCGGACGCCGGGACGCACAGCAGCTTGTCGTCGCCGCCGGCCTCGTCGGTCATCCGGAACATGCCGATGGCGCGGCACTTGATGACGCAGCCCGGGAAGGTCGGCTCGTCGAGCAGGACCAGGGCGTCCAGCGGGTCGCCGTCCTCGCCGAGGGTGTTCTCGACGAAGCCGTAGTCGGCGGGGTAGCTGGTCGAGGTGAAGAGTCGACGGTCCAGGCGGATCCGGCCGGTCTCGTGGTCGACCTCGTACTTGTTCCGCGACCCCTTCGGGATCTCGATGGTGACGTCGAACTCCACGGGTGGCTCTCCTCCATGATCAGCACATGCATCGGACGGGGCTGCGCCGATGCCGTGTTCACGGCAGGACGCAGTTCTGGTGATTAAGTGTCCCTCACGCAGGTGTGTGATCGCGAAAGGGGCTGGTCCTCGGTGCCGGGACCCAAGACATGGCAGCTCACAGCGGGTGCGGCGGCGATGGGCCTGGCACTTGCGGCCGGGGCCGTGTCCCTGGCCGGACCGTGGGACTCAGGTCAGCGTACGGCCGAGCGGCACCGGGCCGCACCGGGAGGGACCGGGGGTGGCGCACATCACCAGACCCCCGCGGATCCGGATGCTCCGGCTCCGGCCCCGAGCGCGCCCAGCGTCCTCACCGCGCTCGGCACCCCCGGCGGCGCGCCGGTCGCGGCCGCCCTGCCCGCGGCGCTCGGCCCGCTGCTCGGCGACCCGGCGCTGGGGCCGCACCCGGGCGCCTCGGTGCTCGACACCGCCACCGGCCAGGAGCTGTACGCCTCCGGCGCGGACGCGCCGATGACGCCGGCCTCCACCGTCAAGATCGCCACCGCGACCGCGGTCCTCACCGCGCTCCCCGCCGACCACCGCTTCGCCACCGCCGTGGTGGCCCCGCCCGGTACGAGCGCCCTCACCCTGGTCGGCGGCGGCGACCCCACCCTGGACACCGCGCGCCTGACCGCCCTCGCCGACGACACCGCCCGGGCCCTGCGCGCCCGTCCGGCCGGCTCCGTCCCGCTGGCGTACGACACCTCGCTGTTCAGCGGGCCCGCGGTGCATCCGATCGGCGCGAACGAGAACCTCGCCCCGGTGGTGGCCCTGATGACGGACGAGGGCCGCCTCGACGACTCCGACAGCGGGCCCGCCACCCGCACCGGCGACCCGGCGGGCGCCACCGCGCGGACCTTCGCCCGGCTGCTGCGGGCCCGTGGGGTGCAGGCTCAGGACCCGGTGCCCGGGGCCCGTCCCGCGGGCGCCGAGCCGGTGGCGCGCACCCTGTCCGATCCGCTGCCCGCGGTCGTCGAGCGGATGCTGACCAACAGCGACAACGACATCGCCGAGGCCCTGAACCGCCACACCGCGCTCGCCACCGGCAGGCCCGGCAGCTTCGCCGGCGGCTCCGAGGCCGTGCCCGCCCAGCTCGCCAAGCTCCAACTCCCTTTGAAGGGGAGCGAGTTCGCCGACGGCAGCGGCCTGAACCGGGCCGACAAGGTCACCGCGGGCCTGCTCACCCGGCTGCTCGCCAAGGCCGCCGACCCGGCCCGCCCCGAGCTGCGCCCCATCCTGACCGGGCTGCCCGTCGCGGGCTTCACCGGCACCCTCAGCGCCCGCTACGGAGCCGCGTCCGCCGCGACCGGCCTGGTGCGGGCGAAGACCGGCACGCTGGGCGGCGCGGGGGTCAACACCCTGGCCGGTACGGTCGTGGACGCGCGGGGCCATCTGCTGGCGTTCGCGTTCCTGACGGCGGGGCCGCCCGGCGCCGACCCGGGCCCCGCCCAGCGCGCCCTGGACGCCCTCGCCACCCGGCTCACCGCGCACTGAGGGCCGCCGACGGGGTTCCCCCGCGGGGCCGAGCACGTACGGTTGACGCATGACTGGCATCGGCGGTGCAGGTACCTCTGGGATGGTCGACTGGAACCTCGCGGTCGCGACCGCGACCCGACTGGTGCGGCCGGGCCCCGACGTGAGCCGTGACGAAGCACGCGAGGTCGTCGCCGAGCTCCGCCGGCATGCCAAGGCCGCCGAAGAACACGTACGGGCGTTCACCCGGATGATCCCGGAGGGCGTCGAGCCGGAGGACACCCCGGTCCTGGTCGTCGACCGGGCCGGCTGGGTGCGGGCCAACGTGGCGGGCTTCCGCGAGATCCTCAGGCCGCTGCTCGACAAGATGCAGGAGCGGCGCGGCAGCACCCCCGGCGGCGCGGTGCTGGGCGCGGTCGGCGGCAAGGTCACCGGTGTGGAGCTGGGGATGCTGCTCAGCTTCCTGTCCTCGCGGGTCCTCGGGCAGTACGAGACGTTCGCGCCCGCCACCCGCGACCTTCCGGCGGCGCCGGGCGGCGGCGGCCGGCTGCTCCTCGTGGCGCCGAACATCGTGCACGTCGAGCGCGAACTGGGCGTGGATCCGCACGACTTCAGGCTCTGGGTGTGCCTCCACGAGGAGACCCACCGCACCCAGTTCACGGCCGTGCCCTGGCTGCGCGACCACCTCGAAGGCGAGATCCAGTCGTTCCTCGACCAGACCGAGGTCGACCCGATGACCGTTCTGGAGCGGCTGCGCGAGGCCGCCCAGTCGCTGGCCGGCGGACGCCCCGAGGGCGAGGAGGACGACGGCGGGCGCTCCCTGGTCGAGCTGGTGCAGACGCCGGCCCAGCGCGAGATCCTGGCCCGGCTGACCGCCGTGATGTCCCTCCTCGAAGGCCACGCGGACTACGTGATGGACGGCGTCGGGCCGCAGGTCGTGCCGTCGGTGCGGGAGATCCGCGAGAAGTTCAAGGAGCGCAGGGCCAAGGGCGCCTCCCGGCTCGACATGGCGCTGCGCAAGCTGCTCGGCCTGGACGCGAAGCTGCGTCAGTACCGCGACGGCGAGCGCTTCGTGCGCGCGGTGGTGGAGGAGGTGGGCATGGACGGCTTCAACCGGGTGTGGACCTCTCCGAACACGCTTCCGACGAAGGCGGAGATCGCGAAGCCGGCGGACTGGGTGGCGCGGGTCCACCGCCGGGCCGAGTCCTGACAGGACGGCCGCCGGTGGGCGGGTGTCAACGCGGGAATCACCCATCCGAGGGACCGTGGGGCATGGGTAGGCGTGCAATGCTCGGGTAACGGCTCTGTTCTGTCACCATCTACGCACTCTGTGTGACTGAACGGCCTTCCGTTCACCCCCGCCTTCCCCTGCTCCCTCCGATCTCCCCCCGCTCCCTCTCCGCATCCTCTCCGCGCCAGAGGCACCCCAACTTCACCGAAGGGCACCGGACATGGGTCCCCATCCTGCGGTCGCAGCGATACGCCTGGCGGTTCGCCGCGTACTCCACGACGTACTGAACGAACAATCCCGTGATCACTCCCGCGACGACCACTCCCGCGCCGATCGTTCCCGCGACCGCGAGGCCGTCGCCGCCGGTGTGACCGCGGGGGCTCCCACCGCTTCCGCGTCCGGCGCCCGCACCGCGCCCGAGCCCCTCGTGCTCGTGGCCTGCTCGGGCGGCGCCGACTCCATGGCGCTCGCCTCCGCCCTCGCCTTCGAGTCCCGCAAGCTCTCGCTGCGCGCCGGTGGCATCACCGTCGACCACGGCCTCCAGTACGGCTCCGACCTGCGGGCCGCCGAGGTCGTCTCGCGGATGACCGGCCTCGGCCTCGACCCCGTCGAGTCCGTCGCCGTGCACGTGGGCCGCGAGGGAGGGCCCGAGGCCGCCGCCCGGGACGCCCGCTACGCCGCCCTCGACGCCGCCGCCGAGCGCCACGGCGCCGCCGCCGTCCTGCTCGGCCACACCCGCGACGACCAGGCCGAGACCGTGCTCCTCGGCCTCGCCCGCGGCTCCGGCACCCGCTCGCTGTCCGGCATGGCCGCCGTCTCGGGGGCGGCGGGCCGCTATCGGCGCCCCTTCCTGGAGCTCGACCGCCAGACCGCCCGCAAGGCCTGCATGGTCCAGTCGCTGCCCGTCTGGGACGACCCGCACAACGCCGACCCGGCCTACACCCGCTCCCGGCTGCGCCAGGAGGGGCTGCCCGCCCTGGAGAAGGCGCTCGGCAAAGGAGTCGTCGAGGCGCTCGCCCGCACCGCCCAGCTCTCCCGCGACGACGCCGACGCCCTGGACGCCTGGGCCCTCCAGGCGGAGGCGACCGTACGGGACGAGACCGGGCTCCTGGAGTGCGCCAAGCTCTACGCGCTGCCGCCCGCGGTGCGCCGCCGCATCGTGCGCCGGGAGGTCATCGGGGCGGGGGCGCCCGCCGGATCGCTCTTCGCCCGCCACGTGGAGGAGGTCGACAAGCTGATCACCAGCTGGCGCGGCCAGCGGGCCATCAATCTCCCGGGCCGCGTCGTCGCGCGTCGGCAGGGTGGCAGACTGGTCATTCGGCAGAGCTGAGCCCACGCACGTAACTCGGCTCCCGCACGGACCAACCGACCCCCCCAAGAAAGCGGCCCGGGTGAACGAGAAGGACATGGGCACCGACCTCCAGTCGGTGCTCATCACCAAGGAAGAGATCGACGCGAAGCTGGCGGAGCTGGCCGGGAAGATCGACGCGGAGTACGCGGGCAAGGACCTGCTCCTCGTCGGTGTCCTCAAGGGCGCCGTCATGGTCATGGCGGATCTGGCCCGCGCGCTGTCCACCCCGGTCACCATGGACTGGATGGCCGTCTCCTCGTACGGTGCGGGCACCCAGTCCTCCGGCGTCGTGCGGATCCTCAAGGACCTGGACACCGACATCAAGGGCAAGCACGTCCTGATCGTCGAGGACATCATCGACTCGGGTCTGACCCTGTCATGGCTGCTTTCCAACCTCGGGTCGCGCGAGCCCGCCTCCCTGGAGGTGTGCACGCTGCTCCGTAAGCCGGATGCCGCAAAGGTCGCGATCGACGTGAAGTGGATCGGCTTCGACATTCCCAATGAATTCGTCGTCGGGTACGGCCTCGACTATGCCGAGAAGTACCGCAATCTCCCCTTTGTCGGCACGCTCGCGCCGCATGTCTACGGCGGCTGACGCAACCCCGGCCGTTTCGGGGAACCACAGCCCTCCTCCCGCCGTTGGAGCAGGGGAAGGCGCCTTTGTCAGCCGTACCGTGCGACCACGGGTGACAATGCTGGGGTACCGTCCGAAGAACAGTCTTTACACACAGTCTTAGTCATACTCACAGCAGCATTTACCTACGGGCAGGAGGGACGGGGCGTTCTCGCTCCGTATGGATGGACGTGAAGCGATACTTCCGTGGGCCGGTCATGTGGATCGTGCTGGCCGTCCTCGCCGTGGTCGTGTTGATGCAGGTCGTCGGCTCGTCGGGCGGCTACAAGACGGTCGACACATCCGATGTCGTTCAGGCGATCAACAACAAGCAGGTCGAACAGGCCAAGATCACCACCGGTGACAGTCAGGTCATCAAGATCGACCTGAAGGACGGCCAGAAGGTCAAGGGCAGCAGCAAGGTCCAGGCCAACTACATCGGTGACGCCCAGGCGACCGACATGGCCAACCAGCTGCAGACCGGAGTGAAGGGCGGTGACATCCCGAAGGGGTACACCGTCTCGCCCGACAAGCAGAACCCGTTCCTCGGGATCCTGCTGTCCCTGCTCCCCTTCGTCCTCATCGTCGTGGTCTTCCTGTTCCTGATGAACCAGATGCAGGGCGGCGGCTCCCGAGTCATGAACTTCGGGAAGTCCAAGGCCAAGCTCATCACCAAGGACACCCCGAAGACGACCTTCGCCGATGTGGCGGGGTCCGACGAGGCCGTCGAGGAACTCCACGAGATCAAGGAGTTCCTCCAGGAGCCGGCGAAGTTCCAGGCCGTCGGCGCCAAGATCCCCAAGGGTGTGCTGCTGTACGGCCCGCCCGGTACGGGCAAGACGCTGCTCGCCCGCGCCGTCGCGGGTGAGGCCGGCGTGCCGTTCTACTCGATCTCGGGTTCCGACTTCGTCGAGATGTTCGTCGGTGTCGGTGCCTCCCGGGTGCGTGACCTCTTCGAGCAGGCCAAGGCGAACGCCCCGGCGATCGTCTTCGTCGACGAGATCGACGCCGTGGGCCGGCACCGCGGTGCGGGTCTCGGCGGCGGTCACGACGAGCGCGAGCAGACGCTCAACCAGCTCCTCGTCGAGATGGACGGCTTCGACGTGAAGGGCGGCGTCATCCTGATCGCCGCCACGAACCGTCCCGACATCCTCGACCCGGCGCTGCTGCGCCCCGGCCGTTTCGACCGCCAGATCGCGGTCGACCGCCCGGACATGCAGGGCCGTCTGGAGATCCTCAAGGTCCACCAGAAGGGCAAGCCCGTCGCCCCCGACGTCGACCTGTCGGCCGTCGCGCGGCGCACCCCGGGCTTCACCGGCGCCGACCTGGCGAACGTGCTGAACGAAGCGGCGCTCCTGACGGCGCGCAGCGACAAGAAGCTCATCGACAACTCGATGCTGGACGAGGCGATCGACCGCGTCGTGGCGGGTCCGCAGAAGCGGACGCGGATCATGTCCGAGAAGGAAAAGAAGATCACCGCGTACCACGAGGGCGGTCACGCCCTGGTCGCGGCGGCTTCCCCCAACTCGGACCCGGTCCACAAGATCACGATCCTGTCGCGCGGCCGGGCCCTGGGCTACACCATGGTCCTGCCGGACGAGGACAAGTACTCCACGACCCGCAACGAGATGCTCGACCAGCTGGCGTACATGCTGGGCGGGCGTGCGGCCGAGGAGCTCGTCTTCCACGACCCGACGACGGGCGCGGCCAACGACATCGAGAAGGCCACGGCCACCGCACGCGCGATGGTCACGCAGTACGGCATGACCGAGCGGCTCGGCGCGATCAAGTTCGGTGGCGACAACACCGAGCCGTTCCTGGGCCGTGAGATGGCGCACCAGCGCGACTACTCGGAAGAGGTCGCGGCGCTCGTCGACGAAGAGGTCAAGAAGCTCATCGAGACGGCGCACAACGAGGCCTGGGAGATCCTGGTCGAGAACCGCGACATCCTCGACAACCTCGTCCTGCAGCTCCTGGAGAAGGAGACGCTGGGCAAGGAGCAGATCGCCGAGGTGTTCTCGGGCATCGTCAAGCGCCCGGCCCGTCCGGCCTGGACCGGCTCCTCGCGGCGTACGCCGTCGACGAGGCCGCCGGTGCTCTCGCCCAAGGAGCTGGCGCTCACCAACGGCGCCACCACCAGCACCAACGGCTCCACCACCCTGGAGACGCCCACCGAGGCCATTCCCGGCCCCGAGGACCGTCCCGAGAGCTGAGCACCCTCCGGGTCCGTACCGGCCCCGGAATGCATCCCGCGCCCCCCAGGTTCTAGCCTGTGGGGGCGCGGGTGTTTTCCGGCCACGCGCACGATGACAGTCGAGGAACGAGGCACAGATGACCGACCCGGTGACGCTGGACGGCGAAGCCCCGATCGGCGAGTTCGACGAGAAGCGCGCCGAGAACGCGGTGCGCGAGCTCCTCATAGCCGTCGGCGAGAATCCGGACCGTGAAGGCCTCCAGGAGACCCCGGCGCGGGTGGCGCGGGCCTACAAGGAGATCCTGGCGGGTCTGCGTCAGACGCCCGAGGAGGTGCTGACGACGACGTTCGACCTCGGGCACGACGAGATGGTCCTGGTGAAGGACATCGAGATCGTCTCGCTCTGCGAGCACCACCTGCTGCCCTTCCACGGCGTGGCCCACGTCGGCTACATCCCGGCCGAGTCCGGCAAGATCACCGGCCTGTCGAAGCTGGCCCGGCTGGTGGACGTGTTCGCCCGCAGGCCCCAGGTGCAGGAGCGGCTGACCACGCAGGTGGCGGACTCGCTGATGCGCATCCTCGACGCGCGCGGCGCCATCGTGGTGATCGAGGCCGAGCACATGTGCATGTCGGTGCGCGGCATACGCAAGCCGGGCGCGAAGACGACGACCTCGGCCGTGCGCGGCCAGCTGCGCGCGCCCGCCACGCGCAGCGAGGCGATGAGCCTGATCCTGGCCCGCTGAGCCGAGCGCGACGGCCGAAGCCGACGGCCCCGGTTCCCGCTGGAGCGGGAACCGGGGCCGTGGTGCGTCGTGGTGAGGGCGGGTCAGGTGACCGGGGCGGTCGTGTCGTCCTCGTCGTCCGGGAGCTTGCAGATGCGCTCCAGGAACAGGGCGGCGGCCACCACCGCGATGCCGGCCACCACCGAGAAGCCGGCGTAGATCGCCTGGTCGCGGCGGGCCGGCACGTCGAGATAGCCGAGCAGGTACACCCCGGTGCCGCCGTACATCCCGCAGACCAGGGCGGCCACGAGCGCGCTCGCCTGGCCGAAGACGACCGCGCGGGCGGCCATCAGGGGCTCGACGCCCTTGGCCCCCGGCCGGCGCTCGCGCTGGGCGCGCAGCCGGGCGCGGATCGAGAGGGCGGTGGCCAGCAGGACGACCGCGATCACGCCGAGCACGATGGGCGCGGCGAGCGGCACGCTCGGCAGGGTGGAGACCGCGTCCCACAGCCGGGCGCCCGCCCAGGAGAGCACTCCGGCGACGATGAAAAGGCCGGCCAGTACGCGCAGGCGCAGTTGCTTCACGGAGTGGGCCCTTCGCGTCTCGGGTGATCGACCTCAGAAGCGTAACGACTACTCGGGCAGGCGGAGTTCCAGATCGGCGCGGGGCACCACGCCCGTGCGGCCGACGTCGCTCAGCAGGCCGGCGATCGGGCCGTGGCCGGGCAGCTGGGCCTCGGGGTCCACGTCGAGCCACGGGGCCAGCACGAAAGCACGCTGGTGGGCGCGCGGGTGGGGGAGGGTGAGGACCGGGTCGTCGGAGACGACGTCGGCGTAGGCAACGATGTCGACGTCGATGGTGCGCGGGCCCCAGCGCTCGTCCCGGACCCGGTCGAAGGCCTCTTCGATGGCGTGGCCGCGCTCCAGGAGGGAGGCGGGGGGCAGGGTGGTCTTCACGACGACGACCGCGTTGAAGTACGAGGGCTGGGAGCCCGGGTCGACGCCCCAGGGCTCGGTCTCGTAGACCGGCGAGACGGCTTTGACGCGCAGGCCCGGGGTGTCCTCCAGAGCGTCGATGGCGCCCTGGAGCGTCTCAAGACGGTTGCCCAGGTTCGAGCCGAGGGCGATGACCGCGCGGCGCGGGTTGGAGAGCGTCATGTCGGCCGCGTCGACCTGTTCCACCACGGAGGCGGGCACCGGCTGCACGGTCGGATCGCTCTGGGTGGTCCCCTGCGGATACAGGCTCATACTCGGCTCCGGGTGATGGTGATGGTCACGTCGTCGAACGGGACGGTGATCGGCGCGTCGGGCTTGTGGACGACCACCTCCACCTCCTGGACGCCTTCGTGCTTGAGGCACTGCTGGGCGATGCGCTCGGCGAGCGTCTCGATCAGGTCGACCGGCTCACCCTGGACGACGTCGACGACCTCCTCGGCCACCACGCCGTAGTGCACGGTCTTCGCCAGGTCGTCTTCGGCCGCCGCGGGGCGGGTGTCGAGGCCGAGCACCAGGTCGACGATGAAGGTCTGGCCCTCTTCGCGTTCCCGGGGGAAGACGCCATGGTGCCCACGGGCCTTGAGGCCGCGCAGCGCGACACGATCCACGCGAATCACTCCTGCTGTCGTTGGTCAGACGGGCATGCGGCCGCGTGCGGGCGGCACGGTGCCCGCCATCGAATCTACCCGCGGGCACGGACACTGCTCGCCCACGGGGGCTATGGACAGATCGAGAGGGGCCTGGTAGCCGCCCCTACCCGATGGCTTCGGATTCAACCCTCCGAAGCCCCCCATCGTGCCCGGAATCAGTCCTGTTCCGGCTCTTCGTCGCCCGATTCGGCGAGCACCGGCGAGCCGTGGTGGGACCAGAGCCGCCAGCCCTCGGATGTGCGGCGGAACACATTGGTGGCGACCACGAGCTGGCCGACCAGCGGACCCAGCTCGCCGCTCTCCTCGGCCGGGCCGCCGCTGAGGATGTTCTCGGTGCAGGTGACCAGGGCCGTGTCGCCGAGCACGACGACCTTCACATCGGTCAGGAAGAACTGGATGTACTCGGTGTTCGCCATGATCAGGGCGTACGAGCGGAGCACCTCGCCGCGCCCGGAGAGCACCGGCCAGCCGGGGTGGACGCAGGAGATGCCGGTGTCGCCGGCGTGGGTCGCGTCCAGCCAGAGGTCGGACAGTTCGTCGAAGTCGCCCCGCTCCAGGGTCTCGTAGAACGCGGTGTTGGCCTGCTCGACGGCCTCGTTCTCGGTGCGCGGGCTCACCGGGCTCCCTCGACGGCGCGGGCGACCCGGACGGCGTCGGCGGTGGCGCGCACCTCGTGGACGCGGACGGCCCAGGCGCCCTCGTGCGCGGCGAGGGCGGAGACGGCGGCGGTCGCCGCGTCCCGCTCGCGGGCCGGTGGCGGGGCGCCTTCGTGGCCGGCCAGGACGTGCCCGAGGAAACGCTTGCGGGAGGCGGCGACCAGGACCGGGCGGCCCAGCGCGCGCAGTTCGGCGAGGTGGGCGACCAGGGCGAGGTCGTGCTCGGCCTGCTTGGCGAAGCCGAGGCCGGGGTCGATGACGAGGCGTTCGGCGGGGATGCCGCCCTCGATCACGGCCTCCATGCGGATGCGGAGCTCGGCGAGGACCTCGCCGACCACGTCGGTGTAGACGGCGCGGCTGTTCATGTCCTGGCTGAAGCCGCGCCAGTGCATGACGACGAAGGGAGCGCCACTGGCGGCGACGGCCGGGATCATCGCGGGGTCGGCGAGGCCCCCGCTGACGTCGTTGACCAGGACCGCGCCGGCGGCGACGGCCTGTTCGGCGACGCGGGCGCGCATGGTGTCGACGGAGACGGTGACGCCCTCGGCGGCCAGGCCCCGTACGACGGGGAGGACGCGGCGCAGCTCCTCGGCCTCGTCCACGCGCGAGGCCCCGGGGCGGGTGGACTCGCCGCCGACGTCCACGAGGTCGGCGCCGGCCGCGACCAGGTCGAGCCCGTGCTTGACGGCGGTGGAGGTGTCGAACCAGCGGCCGCCGTCGGAGAAGGAGTCGGGCGTCACGTTGACCACGCCCATGACCGCGCAGCGGTCCCATGCGGGCAGGCCCGCGACGGACCCCCGCCCGTTCGGCCGTGCGTTCACCGTACTCATACGTCAAGCGTAGGGGTCAGCCGGGCGTTCCCGGACCACGCTCATGGGGGGTGAACAGACGGGTGAGGAGAGCGTGCAGGGCGTCCCGGTCACCGGCGTCCAGCGCGTCCAGGGCGGTGTGGGTGGCGAGCATGCCGGTGCGGACGGTCTCCACGGTGCGCACGCCGTCGTCGGTCAGGACGACGTTCTTGACGCGCCGGTCGGTGGGGCTCGGCTCGCGGCGGACCAGGGCGCGGGCCTCCAGGCGGTCGATGATCCCGGTCACATTGGAGGCGTCGCAGTGCAGCGTGGTGGCGAGCGAGCGCATGGAGGCGGGGCCGCGGCGCAGCACGGTCAGGGTCTTGGCCTGGCTGGAGGTGAGGCCCTGCTCCGCGGCGGCCGACGTGAAGTCGCCGTAAAAGCCGGCCAGGGAGTCCCAGATGGCGTCCATGAGCGCGGCGTTGCTGACGGCGGGCGGGCGGCGGGTTCCAGGCATGCCGTCCACTGTACCCGTGGCTCGAGCAAAACTTGACTACCTCAACCTTCGATGTTTACCTTCATTAAGTTGCTTGAGGTAATCAAGCTTGTGGCCTGGTTCCACCCGGCCCCATCCGCTCACGCACCTGCTCGTGCCACTCCTGCCGTACGGAAGAAAAAGTGACCACTAACCAACGCCCCAGCGGCGGTACCGGGCTCGTCCTGGTCCTCGGCCTCGCGGCCATGGTCGTCTCGATGATGCAGACCCTGGTCGTGCCGATCCTCGGGATCATCCAGAACGATCTCGGCACCACCACCTCGGGCGTCAGCTGGGTCACCACCGCGACCCTGCTCTCGGCTGCCGTCTTCACCCCGCTGCTCGGCCGCTTCGGCGACATGCACGGCAAGAAGCCGACGCTGATCGGCGTGCTCGTGGTCATGGTGGCGGGCTCCGTGCTCGCCGCCACCACCAGCTCGCTCGCCCTGCTGATCATCGGCCGGGTGCTCCAGGGCGCGGCCACCGCGATCTTCCCGCTGGCCCTCTCGGTGCTGCGTGAGGAGATCGCGCCGCAGAAGCTGCACGGCGCGATGGCGCTGGTCAGCGGCACGCTGGCGTTCGGCAGCGGGCTCGCGCTCGTCGGTGCGGGGCTGCTCACGCAGGGCTCGCACCCCGACTACCACCGGGTGTTCTGGCTCGCCGTGATCCTCGCGGTGCTGGCCCTGGTCGCGGTCATCGCCGTCGTACCGGCCTCCCGCAACAAGACGGGCGGACGCACCGACTGGTTCGGCGCGGCCACGCTCGCCGCCTTCCTCGTCCTGCTCCTGCTGCCGATCTCGCAGGGCCACGAGTGGGGCTGGTCCTCGGTCCGTACGGTCGGCCTGTTCGTCGCGGCCGTCGTGATGGCCGGGGTGTGGGTGCTGGTCGAGCGCAAGGTCGCGGCGCCCATGGTCGACATGCGGATGTTCGCGCACCGGCCGGTGCTGTTCACGAACCTGGCCGGACTGCTGCTCGGCTTCGCGATGTTCTCCCAGTTCATCGGCGTCTCCTACCTGGTGCAGATGCCGGACGCGCTCACCGGGTACGGCTTCTCCGCCTCGGTGCTCCGCGCCTCCGTGGAGTACCTGCTGCCGACCACCCTGGTGTCGCTGATCGCGGCTCCGCTCGGCGGGCAGCTGGTCGGACGGATCGGCGCGCGCTTCACCCTCGCGGCGGGCGCGGCCTTCGGGGTGCTCGGCTTCGCCTGGCTGACCGGGGCGCACGACTCGACGTCGTCCGTGATCCTCGCGGGGATGCTGATCGGTGCCGCGATCAGCTTCGGGTACGCGGCGATGCCGGCGCTCATCGTGGCGAGCGTTCCGCACCACCAGACGGGGATCGCGAACGGGATCAACTCCATCTCGCGGTCGGTCGGTTCGGCGATCGCCAGTGCGGTGATCACGTCGCTGCTCGCCTCGAAGGTGATCTCCGGGTTGCCGGCCGGGGTGCCGCCGCTGCCGGCGGAGAGCCAGTTCACGCTGTCGTTCGCGCTGGCGGGGGTGGCGTTCGTGCTGGTGGTGGGGGTGGCGTTGGTGGGGCTCTCCTCTGACCGGAGGGGGCGGGGGGTTGTTGCCTCTTCGGCGATGGAGCCTGCGGGGTCCCTGGAGCGCGCCTGAGGGTCACGGGGCGGGCGCCCCGGGCTCCCTGGGGCTCCGCCCCAGACCCCGGGGGGTCTGCCCACCCGCCCGCCCGTGCGGGGGGTTGCATCGGCTGAGCCCTGGGGCTGCGCCCCAGACCCGCTGAGGGGCTCCGCCCCTCGAACCCCGGGGGGTTTGCCCACCCGCCCGCCCGTGCAGCGGGCTGGATTGGCTGGGCCCTGGGGCTGCGCCCCAGACCCCCTTGAGGGGCTCCGCCCCTCGGACCCCGGCGGGGGCTCCGCCCCCTGCACCCCCTATCGCGCCTGAACGGCGCTCGTCCTCAATCGCCGGACGGGCTGAGGATGCCAATGCTGGCCCGCACCAGTGCAGTTAGGGGCGCGGGGAACTGCGCGAGGCAGGCCAGGGTGCACGTGCTGCCCAGCACCGGCCCTGCCAGGGGCGCGGGGAACTGCGCACACCCCGGGCACCCCCAGCACCCCCCCCGGAAAGGCAACCCCTACGCCGTATGAATCCCCGGATCGGGCGTGCGGGTGTGGGCGCATGTGCGGTCTCGGCGGGCCGCTCGGGTCAGGCGGGCCAGGGGGCCGGGGAGGCCCAGGTTCACGAAGCCCTCTGCCTGCATCACGGCGAAGCCGATGCGGGGGAGGTCGGCGTGGGCCCGGTACACCATGAAGCGCGGCTCCCAGCGCGGCTGGAACTTCGCGTTGAACTTGTAGAGGGATTCGATCTGGAACCAGCGCGAGAGGAAGACCAGGAGGCCGCGCCACAGGCGCAGCACCGGCCCCGCACCGATCTTCTCGCCGCGCGCCAGCGCCGAGCGGAACATGGCGAAGTTCAGGGAGACCTGGCGGACGCCGATCTTCTCGCAGGCCTGGAGCGAGGCCACGATCAGCAGCTCGTTCATCCCGGGGTCGGCCGAGCGGTCGCGCCGCATCATCTCCAGGGACATGCCGTCCTTGCCCCAGGGGACGAAGTGGAGGATGGCCTTCAGGTCGCCGTACGCACCAGGGACCTCGCCCTCCTCGTCGGCCTTGTGGGCCGTGGCGATCACGCAGTCGCCGTCGTTCGGGTCGCCGATGCGGCCGAGCGCCATCGAGAAGCCGCGCTCGGTGTCGGTGCCCCGCCAGTCCTCGGCGGCCCGGCGGACGCGCTCCAGCTCTCCGTCGGAGAGGTCACGGACGCGCCGTACGCGGGTTTCGTAGCCATTGCGCTCGATGCGCTTGACCATCTGGCGTACGTTGCGCATGGCGCGTCCGGCGAGGGAGAAATCCGCGACGTCCACCACCGCCTCGTCACCCAGCTCCAGCGCGTCGAGCCCCGTCTCACGGGTCCAGACCTCGCCGCCGGTCTCGGAGCAGCCGACCACCGCCGGGGTCCAGGAGTGCGCCTTGGCCTCGTCCATGAAGCGCTCGATGGCGCCGGGCCAGGCCTCGACGTCGCCGATGGGGTCGCCCGAGGCGAGCATCACGCCGGACACCACCCGGTAGGTGACGGCCGCCTTGCCGCTGGGCGAGAAGACGACGGCCTTGTCGCGGCGCAGCGCGAAGTGGCCGAGCGAGTCGCGGGCGCCGTGCTTGGCCAGCAGCTCGCGGAGCTTGTGCTCGTCGTCCTCGGTGAGCCGGGCGGCCGGGTGCTCGGGGCGGAAGGCCAGGTAGATCGTGGTGATCGCGGTGAGCAGGCCGAGCGCGCCGAGCGAGTAGCCGACCGTCCAGCTGGTCTTGCCCTGGTACTCGACCGGGCCCTCCACCCCGAACAGGCCGAACATCACGTGCTGGATGCGGTCCACGATGCTCGGGTTGCCCACCGTGCGGTGCGGGTGGACGCTCACGATCACCAGGCCGAGCCCGAGCGAGCCCGCTCCCATCAGGAAGAAGTTCGCCACCGCCTTCCAGCGGCTGCGCGGGTCGGGCAGCGCGTTGAACTCGCTCCGGTGGCGGATCAGCAGGGTGAGCAGTACCAATGAGATCAGCGCACCGACGATGGAGTGCCGGTACCAGAACTGGGCCACCGCCCCGATCGGCAGCAGCACCACGGCGGCCCGCCAGGCCCGGCGCTTGCGGCGCTTCAGGCCGTGCGCGAGGAGCAGCAGCAGGATGCCGGCGCTGAGCGCGACGGCCGCCGCGAACGGGCCGAAGGTGCCCGGCAGCACTTCGCTGACGGTGTGGAACCGACTGTGCCGGACGCGATCGAAGACTCCGGCCGCGACGTCCAGGAGGCCCACGATCGTGCAGGCCGTACCGACCAGCTTGGGAACCGACTCGGGGCGCGGCCCGCGGAGGACCTTTCGTACACGAGTCGGAACCGATCCGTTTTTGTCCCCATCTATCCTGACAGACATCGCTTCCCGTGACTCCGCGAGAGATTCAGTTGGCCGGGGGACGGGGTCCGCACCGTCCAGCCGGACAATTTGCGCCCTCTAGGACGGGACTTGTGGGGGGCGGGTTCCCTTGGTCCCAGGAAAATCTCAGCCAGAAAGTTTCATCGACTCATGGGTCTCACGAGCAACAAGGTCCTGGCACTCGCCGTGTTTCTGGCGGTGGTGCTCTTCGCGGTCACCATCTGGTTGTGGCCGCGCCTTGCGCGTCGCAGCTGGAAGGCCGTGACGGGCCGGGTCGGGCTGCTGCTCGCGACCCAGCTGGCGATCTTCGCCTCGGTCGGTCTGGCCGCCAACAACTCGTTCCTGTTCTACGGCTCCTGGGCCGACCTGTTCGGGCAGGAGCAGGACATGGGCAAGGTCGTCGACCACTCGGCGGGCGGCAAGGACGTCCAGGTCGTCGGCAGACAGAAGCCGGACACCCCGGGCGCGGGCAAGCCGCAGCTGGGCGGGGAGATACAGAAGATCGTCCTCGCCGGGCAGAAGTCGAAGATCACCAGCCCCGCGTACGTCTATCTGCCGCCGGAGTACTTCCAGAAGGGGAACGAGCACAGGACCTTCCCCGCCTCCATCGTGCTGACCGGCTACCCGGGCACCGCCGAGAACCTGCTCAAGGGCCTGCGCTACCCCAAGACGGCCTGGGCCCAGGCCAAGCAGAAGAAGATGCAGCCGATGATCCTGATCATGATGCGCCCGACGGTCGCGGGCCAGCGCGACACCGAGTGCGTCGACATACCGGGCGGGCCGCAGACCGAGACGTTCTTCGCCCAGGACGTGCCGAACGCGATCTCGGCGAGCTACCGGGTCGGCACCAAGGCGCGGAACTGGGGCTTCATCGGCAACTCGACGGGCGGCTACTGCGCCCTGAAGATCGGCGTGCACCACCCCGAGCGGTTCGCGGCGAGCGCCGGCCTCTCGGCGTACTACAAGGCGGCCGACGACCCGACGACCGGTGACCTCTTCCACGGCGACAAGCACGAGGAGAACCGCGCCAACCTGCTGTGGAGCCTGGACCACGTCAAGCCCGCGCCGTCGTCCTTCCTGGTCACCAGCTCGCTGTCCGGCGAGGAGAACTACAAGCCGACGCAGGCCTTCATCAAGAAGGTGAAGGCCCCCGGCCGCGTCTCCTCCATCACGCTCGACAGCGGCGGCCACAACTTCAACACCTGGCGCCGCGAGATCCCGCCGACCCTCGAGTGGATCAGCGGACGGCTCAGCGCGAGCTGACCGACTCGACCGTCACCTCGGTACGGGGCACCGCCTGGGCGTCGGCGTCGATCGAGCGGCGCAGCGCCTCGTGCAGCCGGGCCGGGGTCAGGACGCCGAGGAAGCGGCCGCGCTCCTCGCGGTCGATCACCGCGATCCAGCCCGCGTCGTGCTGGAGCATCGTGGCGAAGGCCTGCTTGAGCGAGGCGCCCACCGGCAGCCAGGCCTCCATGCGCCGGGCGTGCTCGCGCACGGTGCCCGTGCCGCGCCGGGCCTGCTCGCCCGAGATCCAGCCGTGCAGATGGTCCTCGCCGTCCAGGACCACGGCCCAGCGCGCGATGTCGGCGGGCAGCGCGTCGTCGAGGTGCACCACGGGCGGCTGCTCCAGGTCGCTCTCCTCGATGGGCGTGACGGAGAGCCGCTTGAGGCCGCGGTCGGCGCCGACGAAGTCGGCCACGTAGTCGGTCGCGGGGGCGCCGAGCACGGCGGCGGGGGCGTCGAACTGCTCGATGGCGCCCTGCCCGTAGACCGCGATGCGGTCCCCGAGGCGGACCGCCTCCTCGATGTCGTGGGTGACGAACAGGACCGTCTTGCGCACCTGCGACTGGAGCCTGAGGAACTCGTTCTGGAGCCGCTCGCGCACCACCGGGTCGACCGCGCCGAACGGCTCGTCCATCAGGAGCACCGGCGGGTCCGCCGCCAACGCCCGTGCCACGCCCACCCGTTGGCGCTGTCCGCCGGAGAGCTGCTCGGGGTAGCGCGAGCCGTACGTCACCGGGTCGAGCCCGACCAGGTCGAGGAGTTCGGCGGCGCGCCGGCGGGCCTCGGCCTTCTTCACGCCGAGCAGGTGCGGCACCGTCGCGGTGTTCTCCAGGACCGTCTTGTGCGGGAACAGCCCGACTTGTTGGATCACGTAGCCGATGCGGCGCCGCAGGTGCACCGGGTCGACGGTGGCTATGTCCTCGCCGTCCAGGAATATCCGCCCGCCGGTCGGCTCGATGAGCCGGTTGACCATCTTCATCGTCGTGGTCTTGCCGCACCCCGACGGGCCGACCAGGGTGACCAGTTCACCCTCGGCCACCTCGAAGGACAGGTCGTCCACGGCCGTGGTGCCGTCGGCGTACCGCTTGGTGACGTGCTCGAACCGGATCATGGTTCCCCATTGTGAAGGCTGGCGTGCGCGCTTGTGTGAAGCCCATGTTGCTGTACGGCAAAGGCCCACGGCGATTGTCAGTGGTCGGGGATAGGGTCTGGTACGTACGTTCGGACCGATCGGGGGAGGTGGGGGAGTGGCACAGAACTGCCTGGCGGCCAACGACTGGATCTGTTGGGACTACGTCAGCTCCCGCAGCCAGGAGCTCACCGACGCGACGGTCGAGCACATCTGGATCACCGCGGTGTCGGTGCTCGTCGGCCTGCTCATCGCCTTCCCCCTCGCGCTGCTCGCGCGCGGGCGCAAGGGCGTCGCGGCCACCGTCCTCGGTTTCACGACCGTCCTCTACACCGTGCCCTCGCTCGCGATGTTCGCGCTGCTGCTCCCGGTGTTCGGCCTCTCGGCCGGCCTGGTGATCACGGGCCTGGTGCTCTACTCGCTGACGATCCTGGTGCGCAACATCCTGGCCGGGCTCGAATCCGTGCCGCCCGACGCCCTGGAGGCCGCCCGCGGTATGGGATACGGGCGCATACGGCTGCTGTTCGAGGTCGAGCTGCCGCTGGCGCTGCCCGCGCTGATGGCCGGGCTCAGGATCGCCACGGTGGCCACCGTCGCCCTCACCACGATCGGCTCGCTCGTCGACCACGGCGGGCTCGGCAACCTGATCGAGCAGGGTCTGCCCACCTTCTTCAAGGCGCAGATCCTCACCGCGTCGGTGCTGTGCGTGGTCCTCGCAATCGCCGCCGACCTGCTGCTCCTCGGCGTCCAGCGGCTGCTCACGCCCTGGACGCGGATCCGTACGGCGAAGGCGGTCTGAGCGGCATGGGAGTCTTCGCGCAGGCCTGCACGTGGCTGGCCACCGGTGCCAACTGGTCCGGGCAGGACGGCGCCTGGCACCGCCTCGGCGAGCACGTGTACGTCAGCGCGCTCGCGCTGGTGGTGTCCTGTCTGATCGCCCTGCCGCTCGCGCTGTGGCTCGGGCACATCGGCCGGGGCGGCGCGCTCGCCGTCAACCTCTCCAACGTGGGCCGCGCGATACCCGTGTTCGCGGTACTCGCCCTGTTCATGGTGACTCCGCTGCGCAACGCGGGGTATCTGCCCACCGTGACAGCCCTGGTGCTCTTCGCGGTCCCGCCGCTCCTGACCAACGCCTACGTCGGCATGCGCGAGGTGGACCGGGCGGCGGTGGAGGCGGCGCGCGGCATGGGGATGTCCGGGCGCCAGCTCTTCCTCCAGGTCGAACTGCCGCTGGCCTACCCGCTGATCATGACCGGTCTGCGTTCCGCGGCGGTGCAGATCATCGCCACCGCGACGATCGCCGCCATGGCGGGCCTCGGCGGGCTCGGCCGGATCGTCACGGAGGGGTTCGCGGTCTACGACACCCCGCAGGTGGTGGCGGGCGCGATGCTCGTGGCCGCGCTCGCCCTGCTGGTCGAGGGCGCTCTGGTGGCGGTCGACCGTCTCTTCAGCCCGCTGCGCAAGCGTTCGTGACACCGGCCGACGGCCGCGCCCCCCAAGCCTCCGCAACACCCGTGATCCCGTGACGTCTTCTGGATGGTGAAACCCTCATGAGCAAGATCCTGCGCACGACCGGTGCGGTGCTCGGCACGCTGGCCCTGGCCGGCACGCTCGCCGCGTGCGGCGGCGACAGCCTGGAGAGCAGCAAGGACAAGAGCAGTTCCAGCACCTCCGGCGGCTCCAGCAGTACGGGCGGCGGCAAGAAGGGCTCGCTGGTGATCGGCGCGGCCGGCTTCACCGAGTCCGCGGTGCTCGCGGAGCTGTACTCGCAGGTCCTGTCCGACGCCGGGTACTCGACCTCGGTCACCACCGTCAAGAACCGGGAACTGTACGAACCGGCCCTGGAGAAGGGCGAGATCGACGTCGTCCCGGAATACGCGGCCACCCTCACCGAATTCCTCAATGCCAAGGTGAACGGCGACCAGGCGAAGGACAAGCCGCTCGCCTCCAGCGACGTCACGGCCACCGTGGCACAACTGACCGCCCTCGCCGGGCCGCGCGGACTCAAGGTTCTGCCGGCGGGCGCGGCGGTGGACCAGAACGCGTTCGCGGTGACCAAGGAATTCGCCGCCAAGAACAACCTCAAGACCCTTTCCGACCTGGGCACTTCAAAGGTCAAGGTGAAGATCGCCGCCGGTGACGAGTGCAAGATCCGGCCCTTCTGCGGCCCCGGTCTGACCTCCAAGTACGGCATCGACGTCACGGGCATCGACCCCAAGGGCGTCGGCACCCCGCAGGCCAAGCAGGCCGTCAAGGACGGGGTGGACCAGCTGGTGCTCACCACCACGACGGACGCGACCCTGGACGGCTACGGCCTGGTCCTGCTCGACGACGACAAGAAGCTCCAGAACGCGGACAACGTGCTGCCGGTGGTCAATGCGAAGGAAGCCGGCGGTCAGGAGATAGCCGACGCGCTCGGCAAGCTGACCAAAGCCCTGACGACCGCCGATCTCGTCGATCTCAACCGCAAGGTCGACTCCGAGCGCGCCAAGCCGGCCGATGTCGCCAAGGCCTATCTCCAGTCGAAGGGACTGATCAAGAAGTAGCCGAATTGGGCGATCGGAGTAACTACAGGGGAACAGATTGACGGGCGGGGGTCCATGTGAGGTCTACGCACGGTAAATTTCAGGCCATGCCACGTGGACGCCACCGTCATTCGCCCCCCTTGCACCGGCTCCTCCAGCCGTCGGCCGTCGCCGGTGTGTCCGTCGTCTGCGCCGGTGGCGCCTGGCTCTTCGATCAGCCGGCGGTGCTGCGGGCGCTGGCCGCGGCCGCCGCCGCGGCCTGCGTCACCGGCTCGGTGCTGATGCGCGCCTGGGACCGGGCCGCGGGTCGACGGGTCGCCGAGCTGACGCGCTCGCGCGCCGCCGACCAGTGGCGCACCGAGGAGCGGATCGCCGAGCTGGAGACCGAGTTGGAGGAGTCGCGCGAGCTGCGGGGCCGCCTCGACGCCAAGCTCCGCGCCAAGCGCAAGGAGCTGGCCGGGCTGCGCGGTGAGCACGCGGCCCTGCTGCGCCGCTACGCCAACGCCGAGACCGAGCGGGCCAGCGCCCTCGAAGGCCGCCGCCGGCTCGCCCTCGAAGCCGGGCCCAAGGCCCTGATGCCCTCGGGCAGTACGCCGACGCCCGCCTCCTACCTCGCGGCGGCCCGCGCCCTCGAATCCCTCTCGCTCAGCGCCGAACGCCAGGCCAAGGCGCGGGCCGAGGCCGAGGCGTCGCGGTCGGGCGGGCACCGGGAGGCGGAGGAGCCGCAGGGGAAGCCCGCGGCGGTCCTCGGCAGCGGGGAGCACACCCGCCCGTCGGCCGCCCTGACCGCACGGCCCCGGCAGGCCGAACTCCCCGCGGCCCCCGCGCCGGTGGCCGCCGCCGTCGTTCCCGAGGCCCCGCGCCGCGCGGTGCGGCCCGAGGGGAGCTTCGACTTCTTCGGTACGGGGGGCGCGGGGGCGCCCGAGGCCGTGGACCGCAAGACGGCCGCCGCGATCGAAGCCGTCCAGGACGAGGACCTCGCGGACGTGGTGGGCGAGGAGGTCCTGGCCAACCGGGCCCAGCAGGGCCCCGAAAAGGTCGTCGGCGAGGTCATCGACCTGACCGCGCACGACGAGACCGAGCAGCTGGACGTGGCGGTGCTGAGGACGGCCATCTCGTAGCGCCGCCCCCGCGCGCGGGGACGGATCACGGGACGGGCCGCAGTACGGGCCGCGAGGCGGGTACGGTCCTGCGCCCGGCCCGGCCGCGTTATGTGTCCCCGCCCGCCGGCAAGCCGCCCGTGCCCGCGCCGCTCGTGCTTTTGCTCGCCCCTCGCCCCTCGCCCCTTGCCCCTTGCCCCTTGCCCCGAGTCTCCGCCCGAGCCGAGCCGCTCCCGCGGTCGTACGCTTCGGCTTCCGACGGACCGACTGACGTGGCAGGGGCCCGCCGCAAGGACGGAGCCCCCTCGCGAAGCACCGCCCCAAGTACCCTTTCTTGGGCTTTAGTTGACCAAGTTTTGAAGTTAGCGGATTATTTCAAGACACCTGACGTATCGTTACGCAACGCCCTTTTTCGATTCGTTGAGGGAGCTCGTCCGTGCCCGTTCGCATAGCGCCTCCCTGCGTCGTCCTGCCGGGGAACGTGGTGACGACCGACGAGATCTGCGCCGACATCCGACGGGTCCACGCCGGCCTTCCGGGTCTGGAGGCCATGCTGCGCGCGGCCCGCGCGACGACGGTCGGGACGCGGCACTTCACCCGACCCCTGCACGCGCCGACCGTGGCGGGAAACGCGCGCAGCGGAGAGCGCAACGACGCGGCCTACGAGGACGCGCTGGCGCTCGCCGCCGAGGCGGGCCGCCGTGCGCTGGCCGTCGCGCGGCTGCGTCCCGAGGACATCGACGCCGTCGTCACCAGCCACACCACGTCCTGGGCGGTGCCCTCCCTCGACGTCCACCTGGTCGGCGAGCTCGGTCTTCGGCCCGATGTGCGGCGCCATCCGCTGGGCCGGGCGGGGTGCGCGGGCGGCGCCCAGGGGGTCGTACGGGCCCACCAGGACATCGCCGCCCATCCCGGCGCCAACGTCCTGCTGATCACCGCGGAGTGCATGTCGGCGACGACGTACGACCACGCGGACACGAGCCCCGCGTCCATGGTCCGCAAAGCGCTGTTCGGGGACGGCGCCGCCGCGACGGTGATCTGCGAACGCCCGGCCTGGGACGGGCCGGGCTTCGTCGTGGAGGACACCTTCGAGTACGTGCTGCCCGACGGCGCGGGGCCCCGCCCGGACCGGACCGGCGGCGCCGGGCCGCACACCGGGGCGGCCCCCGCGGCGGCCGGCGTGGGGGACTGGCTGCCCGCGCTGCGCACGTGGCTGGACGGCCGCCCGCTGGACTTCGCGGTGGTCCACCCCGGCGGCCCGGACGTCCTCGACGGCGTGGCGGCGGACCTCGGCCTCGCGGACCGGGCGGACGGCGGGGGCCTGCGGCACGCCCGGGAGAGCCTGGCGGCCAACGGCGACCTGGGCGGCCCGGCGGTCCTCGACGTGCTGGCCCGCATGTGCGCCGAACCGCCGCTGCCGGGCGCGGCGGGCCTGATCGTCGCCTTCGGCCCGGGTTTCGTCCTGGCGGCGGCCCGCGGCCACTGGTCGGGCTGACCGGGCGAGGCGGGGCGGGGCGGGCGCGGTCAACTGCGGCCCGGCGCGCGCCACTTGTCGGCTACTGGCCGACTAGGTGCCGGTCACTTCACTCGTCGGTCACTTGTCGATGTCGCCCACGACGAAGAACAGCGAGCCGAGGATCGCCACCATGTCGGCGACCAGGGTCCCCGGCAGCAGTACGGCGAGCGCCTGGATGTTGTTGTACGAGGCCGAGCGCAGCTTGAGCCGGTACGGCGTCTTCTCGCCCTTGCTGACCAGGTAGTAGCCGTTGACGCCGAGCGGGTTCTCGGTCCAGGCGTAGGTGTGGCCCTCGGGGGCCTTGAGGACCTTGGGCAGCCGCTGGTTGATCGGCCCGGGGGCCAGGGTGTCCATCCGGTCGAGGCAGGCGTCGGCGAGGTCGAGCGCGTTGTGCGTCTGCTCCAGGAGGCACTCGAAGCGGGCCAGGCAGTCGCCCTCGGTGCGGGTGACGACCTTCAGGGTGTCCTGGAGGTCCCCGTACGCGAGGTACGGCTCGTCGCGGCGCAGGTCGAAGTCGACGCCGGAGGCCCGCGCGATGGGCCCGCTCACGCCGTACGCGTGCACGGCCTCGGCCGACAGCACGCCGACGTTCCTGGTGCGGGCCCGGAAGATCTCGTTGCCGAGCACCAGCCGGTCGTAGACGTCCATGCGCGAACGCACCGAGGCGACGGCGTGCCGCACCCGGCCGAGCCAGCCCAGCGGCAGGTCCTCCTTGAGGCCTCCGACCCGGTTGAACATGTAGTGCATCCGGCCGCCGGAGACCTCCTCCATCACGGCCTGGAGCTCCTCGCGCTCGCGGAAGGCGTGGAAGACGGGGGTGATGCCGCCGAGTTCGAGGGGGTAGGAGCCGAGGAACATCAGGTGGTTGAGCACCCGGTTCAGCTCGGCGAGCAGGGTGCGGGTCCAGACGGCGCGCTCGGGCACCTCCATGCCGAGCATCCGCTCCACGGCCATGACGACGCCGAGCTCGTTCGAGAACGCGGAGAGCCAGTCGTGGCGGTTGGCCAGCATCACGATCTGGCGGTAGTCGCGGGCCTCGAAGAGTTTCTCGGCGCCGCGGTGCATGTAGCCGATGACCGGCTCGGCCTGCTGGATGCGTTCGCCGTCCAGGACGAGCTTGAGGCGTAGCACTCCGTGGGTGGAGGGGTGCTGGGGGCCGATGTTGAGCACCATGTCGGTGCTCTCTGCCCCGCCGCCGATCCCGACCATCGTCTCCGTCATGGGCCCAGTATCCCCTGCGGCCCGGCCGCACCGGGGGTGCCCCGGGGTTTGCGCTGTTCCCCGGGCTCCTGACCCCGGTCATGTGCGGACCGTGCTCGCTTTGTGCGCAGTTCCCCGTGCCCCTGGCAGGGTTGGTGCCGGCCCGCGTGTGTGTCTCGGCTTGCCTCGCGTAGTTCCTCGCGCCCCTGGGGTTGGCTGGGGGTTGTGTAGTTTCCCGTGCCGCTCAACCCCCGGTTATCTGCGGACCGTGCGTGGCTGGTCGCGCAGTTCCCCGCGCCCCTAACCCCCGGTCATGTGCGGACCGTGGTCGCTTCTCGCGCAGTTCCCCGCGCCCCTTGGCGGCACCGGTGCTGGCCAGCATGCGCATCTTCAGCCCGTCCGGCGATTGAGGACGAGCGCCGTTCAGGCGCGAAGGGGGGTCCGGGGGCGCAGCCCCCGAGCAGGGGTGCAGGGGGCGAAGCCCCCGCCGGGGTTCGAGGGGCGGAGCCCCTCAGGGGGTCTGGGGCGCAGCCCCAGGGCTCAGCCAGTTCAACCCGCTGCACGGGCGGGTGGGTGGGCAAGCCCGCCGGGGTTCGAGGGGCGGAGCCCCTCAGCGGGTCTGGGGCGCAGCCCCAGGGGCTGGCACCCTCCAACCCCCGTCACGGGCGGGTGGGCGGGCAGCCTCCTGGGGGTCTGGGGCGCAGCCCCAGGGCTCAGCCGGTTCAACCCGCTGCACGGGCGGGCGGGTGGGCAAACCCCCCAGGGAGCCGGGCCCTCCAACCCCCCTGGGCACCCCCGCAGGATGCGGCCCCCCGGGCTCAGCGGGGCTGGTGGAGCCAGAGGAAGGCTCCCAGGCCGGAGGGGGCGGTCAGTTCGGCCGCCTCGCCGGCGGAAGCCAGCGCCCGTACGTAGGCCCCGGGGTCGGACGAGGCGAGGGAGAGCGGGGGCCGCGCCCCCGAGACGCCGAGCCGGGACAGCGCGGCCCGCTGGGAGAGCAGCTCGGCGCCGGGCAGCGCGCACGCGTCGAGCGCGACATGCGCGGTGATGTCGCAGGACCCGTCCGGCACGGGCAGCACCTCCCGCCCGCCCCGAAACCCGCTCAGCGTCCCGAACGGCGGCCGCGCCTCCCGGGTGTGGGCGTAGTCCACGGCCACCGCGAGCCCCGCCACCACCCGGCCCACCGCCCCCGCCCACGCCTCGTCGCGCGGCCACCCGATCTCCGCCCGCGACCCCGGCCCGGCCGGCGGCCACCAGCGGGCGAGCCACTGCGCGTCCCGCCCGGACACCGGCTCACCCAGCACCTCGGTCCCGTCAGGACGTACGAGCACGAGCCGCGTCACCCCGTCCGGGTCGACCTCAGCGACCTCCACCGGCACGTTGTCGAGCCATTCGTTGGCGAAGAGCAGACCGCGGACCCGGTCGGGGATCTCGGAGCGCCAGAGGACGCGCTCGTCGAGCCCGTCGGGCCGGGCCGCGCGCTCGACGGCGTACGCACGCACCGGGAAGTCCGCGGGCAGCGCGGCCAGCACCCCGGTGAGCAGCTCGCCGCGCCCGGCGCCGACGTCCACGAGGTCGACGGGCCCGGGCCCGAGCCCGGCCGCGACCTCGGTCAGGAGCCGGGCGACGGCCCCCGCGAACAGCGGCGAGGCGTGCACCGACGTGCGGAAGTGCCCGGCCGGGCCCTCGGGACGCAGATAGAACCCGCCCTCCCCGTAGAGCGCCCGTTCGGTGGCCGCGCGCCATCCCGGGGGCGCGGCCCCGGGCCCCTCGGCCGCCGTCCCCGAACCCTCTGCGTCCCCGGCGTGCTGACACGTCTCATCCGTCACGCGCCCCAGTCTCCACCTTGCGGAGTACGTCGGCGGGAGCAGGATCGCCCCGGCGGTTGACCCCTGCACCTATCCGACTTCCCTACGCTGGGTTACGTGCAGCGCCTCTACGATTTCATCCGCAGACACCCGACCGGGGTCGACACCTTCTGGGCCGTCATCCTGTTCGGGTTCTCCTGCCTGCAGATCGTGGCGGGGGCGAACGACCCGAGGCAGGCGTCGGCGGCCGTCCAGGTCCTGATCGCGCTCGGCATGGGCGTGGCCGTGGCGCTGCGCCGCCGGATGCCCGAGCGGATGCTGCTGCTCGTCGTCGTCATGGGCCTGGCGCAGCTGGCTCTGAACGTCAACCCGCAGATCCAGGACTTCGCGATGCTGGTCCTCGTCTACACGGTCGCCTCCGCGGGCGAGCGCTGGGCCTCGCGGGTCGCGCTGGTCGGCGGGCTGCTCGCGGCGCCGCTGGCCCATCTGCGCTGGATGGCGTCCGGGGTGGGGAGCAGTCCCCAGGAGAAGGTCTTCTTCGTCGTCATCATGACCGTCCCGTTCGTCCTGGCCTGGGTGCTCGGCGATTCGATGCGCACCCGCAAGGCGTACTTCGCGCAGCTGGAGGAGCGGGCCTCGCGCCTGGAGCGGGAACGCGAGGCGCAGGCCAAGGTGGCGGTCGCGGCCGAGCGGGCCAGGATCGCCCGCGAGCTGCACGACGTGGTCGCGCACAACGTGTCGGTGATGGTCGTGCAGGCCGACGGCGCCGCGTACGTGATGGACACCTCGCCGGACCAGGCGCGCACGGCCCTGGAGACCATCTCGACGACCGGGCGCCAGGCGCTCGCCGAGATGCGCCGGCTGCTCGGCGTGCTGCGCACCGGCGAGCACCAGGAGGCGGGGGAGTACGTGCCGCAGCCGGACGTCCAGCAGATCGAGGACCTGGTCGAGACGGTCCGCGGGGCGGGCCTCACGGTCGACTTCAAGATCGAGGGCACCCCGCGCCCCCTGCCCAGCGGCGTCGAGCTCACCGCCTACCGCATCGTGCAGGAGGCCCTCACCAACACCCGCAAGCACGGCGGCCCGGACGCGGGGGCGAGCGTACGGCTGGTGTACTTCGACGACGGGCTCGGCCTCCTGGTGGAGGACGACGGCCGGGGCGCCGCCCACGAGATGTACGAGGACGGCGGCGCGGACGGCCAGGGCCACGGCCTGATCGGCATGCGGGAGCGGATCGGCATGGTCGGAGGCACCCTGGACGCGGGACCGCGCCCGGGCGGCGGCTTCCGCATCAGCGCCCTGCTGCCCCTCAAACCGGCCCACTGACCGGCCGCCGGGCCGCCTGATTTCCTGTACGTGCTCATGTGCTCGGCCGTTGTACGGCGTGATGGAGAGGGAACGATGACGATCCGCGTGATGCTCGTCGACGACCAGGTGCTGCTGCGCACCGGCTTCCGGATGGTGCTGGCCGCCCAGCCGGACATGGAGGTCGTCGCGGAGGCGGGCGACGGCGCGGAGGCGATCGCGAACCTGCGCGCGACCGCCGTCGACGTGGTCCTGATGGACGTGCGCATGCCGAAGCTCGACGGCGTCGAGGCCACCCGGCGGATCTGCGCCGCGCCCAACCCGCCCAAGGTGCTGATCCTGACCACCTTCGACCTCGACGAGTACGCCTTCTCCGGCCTGAAGGCGGGCGCCAGCGGCTTCATGCTGAAGGACGTGCCGCCCGCCGAACTGCTGGCCGCGATCCGCTCGGTGCACAGCGGGGACGCGGTGGTCGCGCCCTCGACGACCCGGCGGCTGCTCGACCGGTTCGCCCCGATGCTGCCGACCGGCACCAAGGAGCCCGAGCACAAACAGCTGGAGCGGCTGACCGAGCGCGAGCGCGAGGTCATGCTCCTGGTCGCCCAGGGGCTGTCGAACGGCGAGATCGCCGCCCGCCTCGTCCTGTCGGAGGCCACGGTCAAGACGCACGTGGGCCGCATCCTGACCAAGCTCGAACTGCGCGACCGCGTCCAGGTGGTGGTCCTGGCGTACGAGACGGGCCTGGTGCGGGCCGGCGGCGCCTGACGCGTCCGGCGCCGGCCACCGCGGGCCGGTCCGGCGGGGTCCGGCTCAGCGCAGCACGCCCTCCAGGAAGTCGCTGCCGAGCCGGGCCACCACCGTCAGATCCAGCTGGTGCTGTACGTACCGGCCGCGGCGGCGCGTGGTGATGAGCCCGGCCTTCTTCAGGACGGCCAGATGGCGGGAGACCTCCGGCGCGGTGATGCCGTGCGCGTCGGCGAGTTCGCTCGTCGTGTAGGGGGAGCGGGCCAGGTTGCGGCACAGGCGCATCCGCATCGGGTGCGCCAGCGCCTCCATCCGCAGCTTGAGGACCTCCACCGAGGCGGGGGACGGCAGTTCGGGACCGTGCACCGGATAGTGGATCACCGGCCGCCAGCCCGGCGCGTGCAGCACCATCAGATGCGGCCAGCCGAACGAGGTGGGGACGAAGGTGAGCCCGGCACCGGGCTCCGGGTCGGTGGCGGTGGTGCGGCCCTCGGTCAGCTTGTCGACGCTGATGCGGGTGCCGTCCCGGTCCAGGGCGAGTGCGGACGACACCGATTCGATCGCGTCGCCGAGCCCCTTGCGGCGCAGCAGCTCGGCCTTGTGGCGGGCGTCGGCGGCGAGTTGGACCCGCACCCGCTGCCAGGTGTCCGCGAAGAAGGCCTGTTCGCAGTCCTCCAGGAGGCGCCGCACCCAGGCCCGTACGGTCGGTGGATCGTCCAACAGGCGCCGGGTGAACTCGACTTGGCGCGGTCCGCGCGTCGCCGCGAGGTCCAGGGCCCGGGTGCGCACCGCCTGGTCGTGCAGCGCGGAGGGCGTCTTGACGCCGTACTGGCTGGAGCAGGTGAACTCCAGGGCGGCGGAGGTGAACCGCTCGTCGCTGAGGCGGTCGAGCAGGTCGAGGTCCTCGGCGAGCGTCGCGCCGGGCGCGCCGTCCCCGCCGGGCAGTCCCGCGAACGGCATGAACACGTCGGAGAAGGTGTTGCGCCACAGGAACTCGGCGTCGTGCAGCCGGTCCGCGAGGTCGGGCTTGAGGCCGGCCGCCGTCGCGGTCGCCCAGCCGTGCAGGCCGGGATGGTGGCCCGGCTCGGAGAGCGCGTGCAGGGCCAGGCCCAGCTCCGCGAGCGGGGAGACCGCGAAGTCGATGCGCTCGGGCGGCAGGCCGGTGATGTCGATGGTCACGCTCATGCGCCCATGGTGCACCGCGCCGCCGGGCGGGCCCCCGTCGATTGACGGTCCCGGTCAATCGGCGGCCCGTGGCCCGGTCTCCGCCGCCCGGCGCGGCCCCGGCCCGGCCCCCCGCGCGCCATTTGACGCGGCTCGTCAATCGGCGCGACGCGGCCCCCTGGCCGGGCGCACGGTGAAGCCATGGACGCCATGCAGCAGCACATGATCGACAGCTACCGCGCGGCCCGCCTCGGCGAGCCCGCACCGCCCGTACCGGGCACCCACGACATGGCGGCGTTCCGCGCGCTGCGGGACCAGCGCCGCTTCGAGGCGGTCCTGGCCGGCCGCCCGGCCACCGGCCGGCTGCGCACGGCACTGGCCCAGCTGGTCGCCCCGCATCCGCGCCGCCGGCCGCCGGCCTGCCACTGAAAACGGCGCGCCGCCGGCCGCCGGTCCGCCCTTGAAAACGCCGCGCCGTCGCGGCGCGGCCCCGCGCGCGGCCCGCTACGGCAGGCGGCGTACGAAGTCGGCCACCGCGGCCCGTACGTCGTCGGCGCTCCAGGCGAGACCGGGCGCGTTCACCGTGACCTCGGTGACGGCGAGCCCGGCCGGGCCCGACGGGCTCGCGGACCAGCGCCGGAACAGGCACACGCCGTCCTCGGCCTGCCGCAGCGAGGCCTCGCCGAGCACCTCGGCGTCGTAGGGCAGCCACACCTGGAACTGGTGGGTGTGCGGCGGCTCGGGGTGCACCCGGAACCACGGCACGCCCGCCGCGGCGAACCCCTCCCCGATCGCCCGGGCCACCACCTCGGCGTGTGCCACGTACGTGGGGAGTTCCGGCAGCACCCTGCGCAGGCCGAGCAGCCCGGCGAGGGCCGCGGGGAACTGCTGGAAGAGCTGGCCGCCGTAGCGGTGGCGCCAGGCGCGGGCCTCCGCGATCAGGGACTCGGGGCCCGCCAGGACCGCACCGGAGAGGCCGCCCAGGGTCTTGTAGAACGACACGTACACGCTGTCCGCGAGGCCCGCGATCTCGCGCAGGGGGCGGCCGAAGTGGGCGGTCGTCTCCCACAGCCGGGCGCCGTCGAAGTGCACCACCGCGTCCCGCTCGCGGGCCGCCTCCACCACGGCGACCAGCTCGTCCCAGGTGGGCAGGACGTACCCCGCGTCGCGCAGCGGGAGTTCCAGCATCAGGGTGCCGAACGGCTCCTCGAAGCCGAGCACCTCCTCGGCGTTCGGCAGCCGCGGCTCGTCGGTCGGATGCACCGTGCGCAGGCCGCTGAGCCGGGCAAAGGCCTGGCGCTCGTGCACCTCGGGGTGGGCCAGCGGGTGCAGGGCGACGACGGGGCTGCCGGTGCGCGCCGCCCAGCACCGCAGCGCGGCCTGCTGGGCCATCGTGCCGGTGGGGAAGAAGGCGGCGGCGGGGAAGCCCAGCTCCTGGGCGGTGCGGCGCTCCAGCTCGGCCACCGCGCCGTTGCCGTAGAGGTCGGTGAACTCGTCCAGGTCGTACACCTCGGCGCCGTCCGCGAGCAGGGCCGCCAGACGCTCCGCGAGGGTGTGGTCGACGGACTGCTCGGCCAGGGTGCGTCCGGCGCTCCTGAAGACGGCCAGGCGGCGCTGGTGGGCCTGGTCCGGGGTCTCCTCGGCCGTACCGTCCGGGGTTTGCCCAGCCATGCCGTCCGGGGTTTGCCCGGCCATGCCGTCCGGGGTCGCCGGGACGGGCCCGGGCCCGACGTTCGGTTCGCTCTGTGTCATGGGCGCGATGATCGCCCACACCCTGTGGACAACCCAAGGGGATCGCGGGCCTGGGCGTAGCATGACGGGGCCGTTTGAATTTGGTTTGGCGTCCGGTACCCCTCGCGGACTGGAACGGAAGGCCCCCGCGTGAACGCACCACCAGAGCACCGCTTCGAACACTCCCCGGCGGACCGCCCCGCCCGCCTCGCCGTGGGCGTCGTCGGCGCGGGCCGTGTCGGTCCCGCGCTCGCCGCGGCGCTCCAGCTGGCCGGGCACCGCCCGGTCGCGGTCTCCGGTGTCTCCGACGCCTCGGTGCGCCGGGCCGCCGCCCTGCTGCCCGACGTGCCGCTGGTCCCGCCCGCGCAGGTGCTCGAACGTGCCGAGCTCGTGCTGCTCACCGTGCCCGACGACGCCCTGCCGGGCCTGGTCGAGGGCCTCGCGGAGACCGGCGCGATCCGCCCCGGCCAGCTCCTGGTGCACACCTCGGGGCGGTACGGCACGGCCGTGCTCGACCCGGCGCGGCGGGCCGGCGCGCTGCCGCTCGCCCTGCACCCGGCGATGACGTTCACCGGCACCGCCGTGGACGTCCAGCGCCTGGCGGGCTGCTCGTTCGGCGTCACCGCCCCCGAGGAGCTGCGCCTGGCCGCCGAGGCCCTGGTCATCGAGATGGGCGGCGAGCCCGAGTGGATCGAGGAGTCGGCCCGCCCGCTCTACCACGCGGCCCTCGCGCTCGGCGCGAACCACCTGGTCACCCTGGTCGCCCAGTCGATGGAGCTGCTGCACCAGGCCGGTGTCGCCCACCCCGACCGGATGCTCGGCCCGCTGCTCGGCGCGGCCCTCGACAACGCCCTGCGCTCCGGCGACGCGGCGCTGACCGGCCCGGTCGCGCGCGGTGACGCCGGCACGGTGGCCGCCCATGTGGCGGAGCTGCGCAAGCACGCCCCGGGCACCGTCGCCGGTTACCTCGCGATGGCCCGCACGACGGCGGACCGGGCGCTCGCCCACGGCCTGCTCAAGCCGGAGCTGGCCCAGGACCTGCTCGGCGTGCTCTCCGAAGGGGAGGCGCGATGACGGCCGCCCGCACCGCCCTGGTGCGCACCGCCGCGGAGCTGGCCGCCCTGGAGCGGACCGGGCGCCGGGCCGTCGTGATGACCATGGGCGCGCTCCACGAGGGCCACGCCACCTTGATCCGCACCGCCCGCGAGCTCGCCGGGCCCGGCGGCCAGGTCGTGGTCACGGTGTTCGTGAACCCGCTGCAGTTCGGCGCCGGCGAGGACCTCGACCGCTACCCCCGCACCCTGGACGCGGACCGCGCCATCGCCGAACGGGAGGGCGCCGACGCCGTGTTCGCGCCGTCGGTCGAGGAGGTCTACCCCGGTGGCGAGCCCCAGGTGCGCGTCACCGCGGGCCCCATGGGCGAGCTGCTCGAAGGCGCCTCGCGGCCCGGCCACTTCGACGGCATGCTGACCGTCGTCGCCAAGCTGCTCCACCTCAGCGCGCCCGACGTCGCCCTGTACGGCCAGAAGGACGCCCAGCAGCTGGCGCTGATCCGGCGCATGGTGCGCGACCTCAACTTCCCCGTGGAGATCGTCGGCGTACCGACGGTGCGCGAGGCGGACGGGCTCGCCCTGTCCAGCCGCAACCGCTACCTCTCCGCGGCCGAGCGGTCCGCCGCCCGCGCCCTGTCCCACGCGCTGTTCGCGGCCCGCGACCGGCTCGCCGCCGAACACGCCCTGCACGCCCGGGCCGCCGCCGCGGGCGCGGTCACCGGCCGGGCCGACGCGCTCACCGCGATCGGCGAGGCCCGCGCCGCCGCCGACGCCCACGCGGTCGCCGCCGCCGCGCCGTCCCCCGCCGCGATCAGGGCCGTGGCCCAGGGCGTGCTGGACGACGCGGCGAAGGCCGAACCCCCGGTCGTCCTGGACTACTTGGCGCTGGTGGATCCGGCGACGTTCCGCCCGGCACCCGAGGGCTTCGGCGGTGAGGCGATCCTCGCGGTCGCCGCCCGCGTCGGCACCACCCGCCTCATCGACAACATCCCGCTCACGTTCGGAGCACCGGAATGACCAGCACCGGAATACGGCTCGACGCCCCCGCCCCCGGCTGGGCCATCGACGCGGACGTCGTGGTCGTCGGCTCCGGCGTCGCGGGCCTGACCGCCGCGCTGCGCTGCACCGCGGCCGGCCTGGCCACCGTCGTCGTCACCAAGGCGCGCCTGGACGACGGCTCCACGCGCTGGGCGCAGGGCGGCATAGCGGCCGCCCTCGGCGAGGGCGACACCCCCGAGCAGCACCTCGACGACACCCTGGTGGCCGGCGCGGGCCTGTGCGACGAGGACGCGGTACGCCTCCTGGTCACCGAAGGCCCCGACGCCGTACGGCGGTTGATCGACACCGGCGCCCACTTCGACACCGACGCCTCCGGCCTGATCTCGCTGACCCGCGAGGGCGGCCACCACCGCCGGCGCATCGCGCACGCGGGCGGCGACGCGACGGGCGCCGAGATCTCCCGGGCCCTCGTCGAGGCGGTCCGCACCCGCGCGGTGCGCACCATCGAGAACGCCCTGGTCCTCGACCTCCTCAAGGACGAGCAGGGCCGCACCGCGGGCATCACCCTGCACGTCATGGGCGAGGGCCAGCACGACGGGGTCGGCGCGGTGCGCGCGCCCGCCGTGGTGCTCGCCACCGGGGGCATGGGCCAGGTCTTCTCGGCCACCACCAACCCGGCGGTGTCCACCGGCGACGGGGTGGCGCTCGCGCTGCGGGCCGGCGCCGAGATCTCCGACCTCGAATTCGTCCAGTTCCACCCCACGGTGCTCTTCCTCGGCGCCGACTCCGAGGGCCAGCAGCCGCTGGTCTCCGAGGCCGTGCGCGGCGAGGGCGCCCACCTCGTGGACGCGGCCGGCACCCGCTTCATGCTGGGACAGCACGAGCTGGCCGAGCTCGCCCCGCGCGACATCGTCGCCAAGGCCATCACCCGCCAGATGCTGGCCCAGGGCGCCGCGCACATGTACCTGGACGCCCGGCACTTCGGCGCCGCGATGTGGGAGCAGCGCTTCCCCACCATCCTGGCCGCCTGCCGCTCGCACGGCATCGACCCGGTGACGGAGCCGATCCCGGTGGCCCCCGCCGCGCACTACGCCTCCGGCGGCATCCGCACGGACCTGCGCGGCCGCACCACCGTGCCCGGCCTGTACGCGTGCGGCGAGGTCGCCTGCACCGGTGTCCACGGCGCCAACCGGCTCGCCTCCAACTCCCTCCTCGAAGGCCTGGTCTTCGCCGAGAACATCGCGGCGGACATCGCGGCCGGCACGGCTGCCGCAGCCTCAACTCCCGTACGGGAGGCGGCGATTGGAGCGGGCTCGGCGACCGTGGCGGCCCCGGCACCCGGCACCGACCCGGCCTCCGGCTCCGCCCCGGCCTCCGGCACCGACCCGGCACCCGGAACGGCCCCGGCCGTCGCCACCGACCCGGCGCCGGAAGGCCCCGTTCCGCTGCTCGACCCCGCCGTCCGCATCACCATCCAGCGCGTCATGACCGAGGGCGCCGGGGTGCTGCGCTCCGCCGAGAGCCTCGCCGGGGCCGCCGGGCGCCTGGAGGCGATCCGCGCGGACGAGCGCAAGGCCGCCGTGCCGGGGGTCGAGGCGTGGGAGACCACCAACCTGCTGCTCGTCGCACGGGTCCTGGTCGCCGCGGCCGCCGCCCGCGAGGAGACCCGCGGCTGCCACTGGCGCGAGGACCGGCCCGAACGGGACGACGCGGCCTGGCGCCGGCACCTCGTCGTCCGCATCACCCCCGAGCGGTCCCTGGACCTCAGCCCCACCGCCGGCGCCACTTTCCCCCCGACCGTCGCAGCCACCCCCCTGGAGCCGTAACCGTGAGCACGCCCGAGGAACTCCGTCCCCAGCCGGTGGACGTCCCCCTGATCCAGATCGGTGCGCCCGCCCAGGGCGGCGGCTGCGGCGACGACTGCGGCTGCGGCGGCGGCGAGGAGGTGTACGAGTGCGGGCTCGACCCCGCGCTCGCCGCACTGCTCGCCGAGTCGGGCCTCGACCCCGTCCAGGTCGAGGACATCGCGCACCTCGCCATCGAGGAGGACCTGGACGGCGGTTTCGACGTGACGTCGGCCGCCACCGTCCCCCAGGACGCCGTCGCCACCGGCGACTTCACGGCCCGCGAGGCCGGCACCGTCGCGGGTCTGCGGATCGCCGAGGCGATCCTGTCCATCGTCTGCACCGAGGAGTTCGAGGTCGAGCGGCACGTCGCCGACGGCGACCGGGTCGAGGCCGGCCAGAAGCTCCTCAGCGTCACCACCCGCACCCGCGACCTGCTGACCGGCGAGCGCAGCGCGCTCAACCTGCTGTGCCGCCTGTCCGGCATCGCGACCGCCACCCGCGCCTGGGCGGACGCCCTGGAAGGCACCGGGGCCAAGGTCCGCGACACCCGCAAGACCACTCCGGGGCTGCGCGCCCTGGAGAAGTACGCGGTGCGCTGCGGCGGGGGCGTCAACCACCGCATGTCCCTGTCGGACGCGGCGCTGGTCAAGGACAACCACGTGGTCGCGGCCGGCGGCGTCGCCGAGGCGTTCAAGGCCGTGCGCGACCGCTTCCCCGACCTCGCCATCGAGGTCGAGGTCGACACCCTGGCCCAGGTCACCGAGGTCCTGGACGCCGGGGCCGACCTGATCCTCCTGGACAACTTCACCCCGGCCGAGACCGCCGAGGCCGTCGCCCTGGTCGCGGGCCGCGCGATGCTGGAGTCCTCCGGCCGGCTGACCCTCGCGAACGCGGCCGAGTACGCGTCGACCGGCGTCGACTACCTGGCGGTCGGCGCCCTCACCCACTCGTCGCCGATCCTCGACATCGGCCTCGACCTGCGCGAGGCCGGAGAGGGCCGGGTCTGATGCTGCTCACCATCGACGTCGGCAACACCCACACCGTCCTCGGCCTGTTCGACGGCGACGAGGTCGTCGAGCACTGGCGGGTCTCCACCGACCCGCGCCGCACCGCCGACGAGCTGGCCGTCCTCCTGAACGGCCTGATGGGCACCCACCCCATGCTGGGCGCGGAGCTGGGCGACGGCATCGAGGGCATCGCCATCTGCGCGACCGTCCCCTCGGTCCTGCACGAGCTGCGCGAGGTGACCCGCCGCTACTACGGCGACGTCCCGGCGATCCTGGTGGAGCCGGGCATCAAGACGGGCGTGCCGGTCCTGACCGACCACCCCAAGGAGGTCGGCGCCGACCGCATCGTCAACTCGGTGGCGGCCGTGGAGCTGTACGGCGGCCCGGCGATCGTCGTCGACTTCGGTACGGGCACCACGTTCGACGCGGTCACCGCGCGCGGCGAGTACACCGGCGGCGTGATCGCCCCGGGCATCGAGATCTCGGTCGACGCCCTCGGGCTGCGGGGCGCCCAGCTCCACAAGATCGAGGTGGCCCGTCCGCGCTCGGTGATCGGCAAGAACACCGTCGAGGCCATGCAGTCCGGCATCGTCTACGGGTTCGCGGGCCAGGTGGACGGCGTCGTGCGCCGCATGAAGCGCGAACTGGTCGGCCCCGACGGCGACCCGGACGACGTGACGGTCATCGCCACCGGCGGCCTCGCCCCCACCGTCCTCGGCGAGGCCGAGGAGATCGACGAGCACGAGCCGTGGCTGACCCTGATCGGCCTGCGCCTCGTGTACGAGCGCAACGTGGCGCGTTCCTGAGACGGCGCGGCCCCGGGACGTCCTCGCGGGGCCGCGCCGCCCGGGGCCGGCCGGGCGCGCGGGTGCGTACGCTCCGCCAACGCGCCCGGCATCGTCCCGTTAAGCGGATTTTGTCCCTGTAGGACGTATCGTCACCGCATGCCCACGCCATACGGATCCCGCGGCGGCATGGCGTTCGGTGCGGACGAGCTGCGTGTGCTCCGACGCGCCCTCGCCATCGCCCTCCACCCCAGCGCCGTCCAGGACGAGGACGTCAAGGACTGTCTGCGCCTGGCCGACTCGGTGGACGAGGCGGTCCGCGAGGGGGAGCGGCTGCGCGCCTTCCTGCTCGCCGACCTCGTCCGCTACCGTGACGCGCTCCCCGGCTCGCTGCCCGGCTACACCGAGCTGCTCCAGGACGCCCTGGCGGCCGGTTACGACCCCGGGCCCGACGACCTCGCCGCCCTGCGCGCGCTGCGCTCCGACCCGGTCTGTGCCGCGCTCCTGGAGCGCTGCCGCCGGATCGCCGAACGCTCGGTGAGGGCCCGCCTGGCCGGCCGCGCCGCCACCACCCCCGGCCCGCGCACCCGGCTGCTGACCCTGATCGGCGGCGGCGCGGCCGGCGCGGACGCCGACCGGGGCGCCGGAACCGGCGCCGGCAAGGGTGGCGAGAAGGACCGGGCCGCCGAGCCGGCGCCGGCCGCCCCGGCCCGCCCGGCACCCGGCCACCCCGCGCCCCAGCGGCCCGTGCCGAAGCCCTCCGAGGCCTTCCCGCCACGCCGCCGTCCCGTGCCCCCGCCCGAGGAACGGCGCGCGGGCTAGCTACCCTGTCGGTATGGACTACGTTTCCGCGCTTCTGCCCCCCGTGGTGATGGCCGTCTTCTTCATCGCGCTCGTCGTGACGATCGTGAAGAGCCAGGGCGGCCCCAACAAGGGCAAGGAGGACGCGGCCGTCGACAGCGCCCTCGCCCGCGCCGAGGCCGCCCAGCAGAAGCCCGCCTCCTCCTGACCGCCGGCGCGACGCCGGGGCCACGAGGGCACGCACGCAGCGGGGGCGCACGAGGGCATTTCCCTCCGTGCGCCCTTTTTGCTGCGCGCTAACTGCAAATGACCGGCCATTCGCGACATCTCCCACTATGGTGCAGATGTGCCCCGCCAATTGGGAGAGCTGGAAGACGCCGTCATGACCCGGGTCTGGCAGTGGAACCGCCCGGTGACCGTCCGGGAAGTCCTCGAAGACCTTCAGCAGGAACGGTCCATCGCGTACACCACGGTCATGACCGTTATGGACAATCTCCATCAGAAGGGCTGGGTCCGCAGGGAAGTCGACGGGCGGGCCTATCGATATACGGCGGTCTCCACCCGGGCCGCCTACGCCGCGGCGCTGATGAACGAAGCCTGGTCCCAGAGCGACAACCGGGCCGCCGCGCTCGTCGCCTTCTTCGGCATGATGTCCCCCGAGGAGCGCGAAGCGCTGCGCGACGCCGTCCGCATGGTGCAGGAACCGGAACCCGAACGGGACCGCGAAGCGACCGAACAGGGATCCGAAGAGGGCGATGCGTCCGGCGGCGGGGCGGGGCGATAGCGTCCAGGCATGTCTTATCCCGCCGCGAATGCGGTCACCGTCCGCCGGGCCAGGACCGGTGATGTGCCGGCCGTGCGAAGCCTTCTCGACGCGTACGTCGGGGACGGGATCCTGCTCGACAAAGCAACGGTCACGCTTTACGAGTCCATCCAGGAGTTCTGGGTGGCGGAACGCGACTCGGACGCCCGGGTGGTGGGCTGCGGGGCGCTGCACGTGATGTGGGAAGACCTCGCCGAAGTGCGCACTCTCGCGGTCGACCCCGAGTTCCACGGCACCGGCATCGGACATCTCGTGCTGGGCAAGCTCCTCGGTACGGCCCGCTGGCTCGGAGTGCGGCGGGTTTTCTGCCTCACCTTCGAAGTCGACTTCTTCGCGAAGCACGGCTTCACCGAGATCGGCGAGACTCCGGTCGATACCGTCGACACGGATGTCTACAGCGAGCTGCTGCGCTCCTATGACGAGGGCGTCGCGGAGTTCCTCGGTCTCGAACGAGTGAAGCCGAACACCTTGGGCAACACCCGGATGCTTCTGCACCTGTGATCGGGGAACCGGCGGGAAGCTGTCGGAACCCTATGTCCGAATCGCGTACGTTTCCCGCGGGCCAAGGATCCTGAACCTCTCCAGGGGGTTTGTGTTTTCCAGGCAAAAGCGGTTTCCTTTCCGCGTACTGCATTTTCGATGAAAGGAAATCCGGTGGCACAGAAGGTTCAGGTCCTTCTTGTCGATGACCTCGACGGTGGCGAGGCTGACGAGACCGTGACGTTCGCTCTTGACGGGAAGAGCTTCGAGATCGACCTCACCACCGCCAACGCGGACAAGCTCCGGGGTCTCCTCGAGCCCTACGTGAAGAGCGGCCGGCGTACCGGTGGCCGTGCGGCGGGCGGGCGCGGCAAGGCCCGTGGCGCGCTGCTCGGCACCGGCAACCAGAACACCGCCGAGATCCGCAAGTGGGCCAAGGAGCAGGGTTACAACGTGAACGACCGCGGACGCGTCCCGGCCGAAATCCGGGAAGCCTACGAGAAGCAGAACGGCTGAGTTCCCGCGTTCCCCGTACTGTCCGGGGATTTCGCGTGGAACAGCCGGGCCCGGTGGCATTCCGTGGCCGCCGCGGCCACCAGCCTCACCAGGCTGAGGCCCGCGGCGCGACCGCTCCGCACGGTCCGCGAGGCGCCGGAGGCCCCCTCTTCGCCGGCGCCACCGCACTGCGCGAATCCGGTGATGGCGGGCAGCCGTTCCTCGACCCGGCACCCGGGCTCGGGGGGTCGCAGCCACACGGCGGCCCCCCGCGGGCCGGTCCAGCCGGGCGGTACCGGGGCCGTGACGCGGCCTCCGGCGCCGATGGCCCGCAGGTCGAGGGCGACCCCGCCCCATTCCAGCCAGTCGAGCAGCCCGGGCAGCTCGTCGGCGCTGCCGGCCGCGACCAGCAGCCGCATCCGGCGTCCCATCAGGGCGACGGGACCCGTCGGCTCGTACCGCTCGAGCAGTGCGCGCCCCGCGCTCGCCGGCAGGTCGAGCACGTCGAAGCGCAGGCCGGTGAGCAGCTGGACCGGCGGCCCCGCGGAAACGGCCCAGCCGAGCGCGCGCTCGTACCACTGCGCGAGGGAGCCATCCAGGGATGCGCGGGGCTGCGGGACGGTGAGGGCCATGCCCGGAGCAACTGGAGAAACGGCCCGGGGTTACGCTGGGTTCCCGAACGACCGCACTGTGTCGTGCATTTCGGAGGCTCCAGGGGTGGAGGCGGGCGCAAGGCTGTTCGCCCGTAGCTTACGGAAACGGGGTCTTCGGCATGGAGTGTCAGTCCGGGCGGGTAAGACATTCCTAGTGGGGAGGGGCGACACGCTCGTCAGGCGGTCTCACGTTCGCCATCGGCGTACTGGAGACAGGGCTATCTGTCTGGCCTGCGGGAACATCGTCTCGCACCATCGGGTTGGAGCAGTTGTCGGCTGTTCGGGCCGGGAGGCATTGAACGGGTGTCGGCAGTTGGAATGAGCTGTCCCGCCCTGCGGGACTAGCATGCGGAAGGACAGGGAGGGGACCGCCCCCTAACTGCCCGACCGCTCTGAGGAGCGATTAACGATGTTCGAGAGGTTCACCGACCGCGCGCGGCGGGTTGTCGTCCTGGCTCAGGAAGAAGCCCGGATGCTCAACCACAACTACATCGGCACCGAGCACATCCTCCTGGGCCTGATCCACGAGGGTGAGGGTGTCGCCGCTAAGGCCCTGGAGAGCCTCGGGATTTCGCTCGAGGCGGTCCGCCAGCAGGTGGAGGAAATCATCGGCCAGGGCCAGCAGGCCCCGTCCGGGCACATTCCCTTCACCCCTCGCGCCAAGAAGGTCCTGGAGCTTTCGCTCCGCGAGGCCCTCCAGCTCGGCCACAACTACATCGGCACCGAGCACATCCTGCTCGGCCTGATCCGCGAGGGCGAGGGCGTCGCCGCCCAGGTCCTCGTGAAGCTGGGCGCCGATCTCAACCGGGTGCGGCAGCAGGTCATCCAGCTGCTCTCCGGCTACCAGGGCAAGGAAGCCGCCACCGCCGGCGGCCCTGCGGAGGGCACGCCCTCCACGTCCCTGGTGCTCGATCAGTTCGGCCGCAACCTGACGCAGGCCGCTCGCGAATCCAAGCTCGACCCGGTCATCGGGCGCGAGAAGGAGATCGAGCGCGTGATGCAGGTCCTGTCGCGCCGCACCAAGAACAACCCGGTCCTCATCGGCGAGCCCGGCGTCGGCAAGACCGCCGTCGTCGAGGGCCTGGCCCAGGCGATCGTCAAGGGCGAGGTGCCCGAGACGCTCAAGGACAAGCACCTCTACACGCTGGACCTCGGCGCCCTGGTCGCCGGCTCCCGCTACCGCGGTGACTTCGAGGAGCGCCTGAAGAAGGTCCTCAAGGAGATCCGCACCCGCGGCGACATCATCCTGTTCATCGACGAGCTCCACACCCTGGTGGGTGCGGGCGCCGCCGAGGGCGCGATCGACGCGGCGAGCATCCTGAAGCCGATGCTGGCCCGCGGTGAGCTCCAGACCATCGGTGCCACCACGCTCGACGAGTACCGCAAGCACCTGGAGAAGGACGCGGCCCTTGAGCGCCGCTTCCAGCCCATCCAGGTCGCCGAGCCGTCGCTGCCGCACACCATCGAGATCCTCAAGGGTCTGCGCGACCGCTACGAGGCCCACCACCGCGTCTCGATCACGGACGAGGCCCTCGTCCAGGCCGCGACGCTGGCCGACCGGTACATCTCGGACCGCTTCCTGCCGGACAAGGCGATCGACCTGATCGACGAGGCCGGCTCCCGGATGCGCATCCGCCGGATGACCGCGCCGCCGGACCTCCGCGAGTTCGACGAGAAGATCGCGGGCGTGCGCCGCGACAAGGAGTCGGCCATCGACTCCCAGGACTTCGAGAAGGCGGCCTCTCTCCGCGACAAGGAGAAGCAGCTGCTCGCCGCGAAGGCCAAGCGCGAGAAGGAGTGGAAGGCCGGCGACATGGACGTCGTCGCCGAGGTCGACGGCGAGCTGATCGCCGAGGTGCTGGCCACGGCCACGGGCATCCCGGTCTTCAAGCTCACCGAGGAGGAGTCCTCGCGGCTGCTCCGCATGGAGGACGAGCTGCACAAGCGCGTCATCGGCCAGAAGGACGCCATCAAGGCGCTCTCGCAGGCGATCCGTCGTACGCGTGCCGGTCTGAAGGACCCGAAGCGTCCCGGTGGTTCGTTCATCTTCGCCGGCCCGTCCGGCGTCGGTAAGACCGAGCTGTCCAAGACGCTGGCGGAATTCCTCTTCGGCGACGAGGACGCGCTGATCTCCCTCGACATGTCGGAGTTCAGCGAGAAGCACACGGTTTCCCGCCTCTTCGGTTCGCCCCCCGGCTACGTGGGTTACGAAGAGGGCGGCCAGCTCACCGAGAAGGTGCGCCGCAAGCCGTTCTCCGTCGTCCTGTTCGACGAGGTCGAGAAGGCCCACCCCGATATCTTCAATTCCCTGCTCCAGATTCTGGAAGACGGTCGTCTGACCGACTCCCAGGGCCGGGTCGTGGACTTCAAGAACACGGTCATCATCATGACGACCAACCTCGGGACGCGGGACATCTCCAAGGGCTTCAACCTGGGCTTCGCCGCCCAGGGTGACGTCAAGACCGGCTACGAGCGCATGAAGGCCAAGGTCAACGAGGAGCTGAAGCAGCACTTCCGCCCCGAGTTCCTCAACCGTGTCGACGACACGGTGGTCTTCCACCAGCTCACCGAGGAAGACATCATCCAGATCGTCGACCTCATGATCGCCAAGGTGGACGAGCGCCTCAAGGACCGCGACATGGGCATCGAGCTCAATGCCGAGGCCAAGTCGCTGCTCGCCAAGAAGGGCTACGACCCGATCATGGGTGCCCGGCCGCTGCGCCGGACCATCCAGCGGGAGATCGAGGACATCCTCTCCGAGAAGATCCTCTTCGGTGAGCTGCGCCCCGGTCACATCGTGGTCATCGGCACCGAGGGCGAGGGTGAGGAGAAGAAGTTCACCTTCCGCGGCGAGGAGAAGTCGGCGCTGCCCGACGTCCCCCCGATCGAGGACGCGGCCGCCGGCGGCGGTCCGAACCTGAGCAAGGAGGCGTAGTCCTCCTCGGAGGTCTCGCCCCCGGCACGGCCTGAAGCACGAAGGGGCTGCCCCGGCCCGTACACCACGTACGGACCGGGGCAGCCCCTTTCGTCATGCCGCCGGTGGCGCGAGCGGGCCGCCGTTGACGGTGACGGTGAGGCCGGGGCGGCGCAGCAGGGCGCCCGGGTTCCAGGAGCCCGCCTGTACGGTGCCGACCGCGAGGTCCACCGTGGTGAGGGCCGGGAAGGCGGCGAGCACCGCGCCGAGGTCGCCGTCGGAGTTGGCGAGCCACAGGTCGAGGTGGCGCACGCTCGGCAACGGGGCGACCCCGGTCAGCGCGGCCACCGAGCTCAGGGCGACGCCGAGCCGGGTGATCGCGGGCCGCCCCCGTACGTAGGCCAGCAGCCGGCGGGTGGTCGCCGACGAGGAGGGCGCGAGTTCCAGGTAGTCCAGGGCGGGCCAGCGGCTCAGCGCGTCGAAGCCGGCGACCTGGTCGGCCTCCAGGTGCAGGGTGGTGACGTTCCTCAGGACCGGGAGCTGGCCCAGGTGCAGATCGGTGCTGGAGCCGAACAGCAGGGTCTTGAGCGCCGGGGCCTCGCCGAGCGGGCCGAGGTCGACCTCCTGCGCCGACAGGTCGAGCAGACCGAGCGAGCCGAGCCGGGGCAGCCGGGCGAGCTGGGTGAGGTCGCGCAGCGCCGAACCGCGCAGCACCTCCAGGTCTTCGAGGCGCTCCGCGCTGTCCCGCAGGAAGGCGAGGTCGGCCAGGCGCTCGGTGCCGTTCAGACGCAGCGCGGTCACCTCGCGTCCGCGCAGCGCGGTGTGCAGCTCGTCGGTGCTGAGGTCGGGCGGCAGGGTGATCCACAGCCGGCGGGCGCCGGGCACGTGCGGGAGCTGGGCGAGCTGCCAGCGGGTCTCCACGTGCAGCCGCACCTCGCGCAGGTCGAGGGGGGCCAGCACCTCGCGGGCGTAGCGCTCGGCGGGGTAGCGCGACCACTCGGTGGCGAACAGGTCGACGGCGCCCGGGTGGGCCGCCGACCAGGCCCGGGCGTGCTCGACGGCCTCCCCGTTGCCGACCCGGCTGATGAGGGCGACGACGTGCGCGAGGGCCTCGGGCGAGGCCGAGCCGGGGTCCGGCAGATGCCCCAGCACGGAGGGGCCGAGGCGGGCGAGCAGGGTCACGGTCTCCAGGTCGCGGGGCGGCAGCAGCGCCGCGATGTGCTCGCGGACCCGGCGCGCGGTGGTCTCGTCCAGGTACGCCGCGTGCTGGGCGCAGCGCGCCGCCAGTACGTGGATCTTGGCCTTGTCCTGGTGGGCGCGCCGGCGCGAGCCCGCGTCCAGCAGGCCGTTGACGAGGACGGGACGGTCGCGGCGCCCGCAGTGCCCGGCGGCCAGCAGGATCACGTCCTGCCACTGCTGCTCCTCGGAGGCGTGCCGCAGCAGTTCGCCGAGGTGGCCGTCCTCCACGAACTCCTTGGCGGCGAGGAAGTCCTGGAAGGTGCGGTGGGTGAACTGGAAGACGTCGTCGGCGCGTTCCTGGAGCAGTCCGCTGCGGTTGAGCAGATGGCGCAGGACGTCCTCGGGGGCGCCCTGGACGCGGACGTTCTCCATGCCGGAAAGGGCCCGCTTGATCTGGCGCAGCGCCTGGTCGCGGGAGAACTCCGACTGGCCCTCGCGCACCAGCCACACCGCGATCCGCTGGAGCAGCTCGGTGCACTCCTCGGCGCTGATCTCGATGCCTTCGGGCGCCTCCACCTTGCGCTGCTGGTCGCGGTTGCCGAGCAGCATCCGCAGCGCCGCCTCGTACAGTTTCCAGCGGGTGTCGGGCAAGAAGCCCTGGCGCAGCCGGTGCAGGGCGCAGATGACCGCGCACAGCAGCGGGGTGCGGGCCAGTCCCCTCAGGGTGCTGTTCTGCTTGAACTGCTCGGACAGGTCGCGCTCCAGCTCGTCCAGGTCCTCGTGCGGGCCGCTGTCGAGACGGGCCGCGCGGTGCCAGGCCGCGATGAAGGCGGTGATGTCCTCGTCGTTCATCGGCAGCAGCCGCAGCTCCTCGAAACCCGCGTACTTCAGCCAGTCCGGCTCGACCGCCATCGGCCGCACCGTCACCACACAGCGGGTGCGCGGATAGCGGTCCAGGAGCGCGGCGAGCCAGCGGTGGGCCTCCTCGCGGTCCTCCTGGGGCACCTCGTCGAGCCCGTCCACCAGGAGCAGCGCCTGCCCGGTCTTCAGGACGCGTCCGGCCCAGCCCTCGGGTGCCGCGTCCACCACGAGGCGTGCGGCGGTGGGGAGTTGGGCGGGCAGCGGGAAGGTGGCGCCCTGGGCGCGCAGGGTGCGCAGCGGCACCACGAACGGGACCAGCGCGTTGAGGTCGGCGAGACCGGGGCCCAGGCGCCCGGCCGCCGCGTGCGCGGCCAGCCACCACACCAGCGTGGTCTTGCCCGCGCCGGCCTCGCCCCGGATGAGGACGCGCGGGCGCGAGGCGAGCAGGGCGTCGATGCGCTGCGGGGCGCTGTCCATCAGGGGGCGGTTCGCCTGCGGGGGCTCGGTGGCCTTCGGTCTCGCCTCCAGGCTGAGATAGGCGGTGTCCAGGTCCCACTCGGAGTCCCGCTTGTTCAGCTCGTCCAGGCCGAAGATCTTCGTCTTGCGGTACGAGGCGCCGATGGCCTCCGCGTACTCCTGCTCGTAGCGCTGGTCCTCCGGGGGCACGCCGGTGACCAGTTCCAGGGTGGGCAGCGAGGCCAGGGTCGCGAAGGCGGCGCGAAAGCCGGGGGAGGCGAAGATGCCCCGCAGCGGTACGCACACCACCCTGCGGTGGCCGCGCCCGCGCGGGATCTCCTTGACCAGGCCGAGCAGGGTGGCCGCCGCGAACAACGGCGCCCCCGACAGGCCCGCGAGCGGTGAGCTGCCGTCGGCGCGCTCGGTGGCCGGGGGCCGGTGCAGCTCGCAGACCAGGTCGTCGCGCAGGCTGCCCGCGACCGGCAGTACGGTGCCCACGAACTGGTCGTAGTCCAGGTGGTGATCGGCGCCGTAGCGCTGGATGTCGGGGAAGCCGATGATCTCGCAGCCGGGCAGTGACTGCGCGGTGTCCACGGTGCCGAGCCGCAGCATCCCCGGCAGCAGCTCCTCGCCGCCGTAGATGAGCGCCGCGTCCAACTCCGCGTCCTGCCACAGAACTTGGCCGCTCACCTCGCCGATGGACGGATGGGCCAGACGGACCGGTGCGGTGTCCGCCAGATTGTGCGCACAGGTCAGCACGAGCCACGGGGACACGATGACCCCGCTGCCCTGGCGGGCGTCCGAGAGCACGGCCACGACCCGGTCCGCGGTCGTGGGCGGCGTGCTCACCGCGGCCCGGCCGCGAAGCCGCCGCCCGGCCGGTCGTTGCCGACCCTCCAGGCGGCGCCGCCCGCGGCTGCCTGTGGCGTCAGGGTGAAGGACACCTTGTGGGTGCGGCCGGTGAGGCGCCCGGCGTCCGCCCCCGCGTCCACGACCCAGGCCCGCACCTTGGCGCCGCCCTTGACCTCCTTGCGGAGTTCGAGGGTGAACTCCATCTGGATGGCGCCGAGTTCGAAGACCAGCGGCCCGGTGGCCCGGGCGGCGGCCTCGGTGAGCTGGTCGCGTACGGACTCGATGGCGTCGGCCAGTTCGATCCCGTCGAAAGCGTGCGTGTCGTCGGTCATGGCTCCCCCTTGCTGCCACCCCAAGTGTCGCTCTGCACACGGCAGTTGGGACAGGGGTCTGCTCATTCCGGGCCGGGCTGCCCGGCGGGGAACGGCCGGCCGGCCACGGTGATCTGCACGCCCGGCGCCAGGGCGTCCGCCCCGTGCAGCTCATGGACGCGGGAGTCGAAGTGCACCGCCCCCAGGTCCTCCAGGGCGGCCAGCGGACTGACGTCGGGCTCCTCCGCCGAACCGGCGACGACCAGCACCCGCAGCCGCGGGAAGAGCTCGGGGATCCGGGCGAGCGCGACCGGCGGCAGGCTGTCGTGGAGCAGCGCGACCCGCAGCCGCTCCAGGCGGGCCGACGGAGGGGCCAGGGCCACCGAGCGCCCGGTGAGCGCCAGCATGCGCAGCGCGGGCAGCCGGTCGATGCCGGTCCACTCGGCCTTGGTGCGGGGGCTGTTCGCGGCGCCCAGGTGCAGGGTGCTCAGCAGCGGGTAGCGGGCCAGCGCGCCGAGGCCGCCCGCGGGCCGGGTGGCCCCGCGCAGGTTCAGCTTGCGCAGCGGGGCCCGGGCGGGGAGATCGGCCGACTCCCAGCGCCAGCCGCTGCTTTCGAGGGAGAGCGTGAGGGTGTCGAGCCGGTCGAGGGAGGCGAGGAACGCCGGGTCGATGCCGCGCGCGGCGTCCAGGGACAGGCTGCGCAGGGGCAGTCCGGCCAGCTGGGACAGATCGGTCAGGAGCGGGCACGCGCTGAGCGTCAGCTCGGTCAGTCCGTCCTGGCCCGCGAGGAACGCCAGGTCGCGCAGGACGGTGTTGTTGCGCAGCCGCAGGCCGGTGAGCCGGGCCCGCGCGGCATAGGCGGCCAGGGCCCGGCCGGACAGGCCGTTGCGGGCCTCAAGGAGGGGGCGGGTGCCCAGCTCCCCGAGGGCGGCGAGCTGCTCCTCGGAGGCGGCGCAGAAGTACAGGTCGGCCGGGTCGAGCCGGGCGATCACCTCGTCCGCGTACTGCTGGGTGTCGAACCGGGGCCAGGACCAGGCGAGTTGGGTGCGCACGCGCAGATCGGGATGGCCGGCGAAGCGGGCCATGAAGGGGATCGCGCGCTCGGAGCCGGTGAGGGAGGCGGCCGTCACGACGTGCTCGGCGGTGTCCGCGGCCAGCCGGTCGGGGCCGGGCAGCAGATCGAGGATCAGCGGACCCGCCTTGGCCAGCGCCTGGGCGGCCTGGCCGCTGAGCGGAGGGATGAGCCCGACGGTGCGCCGCTCCACCTCGGCGCGCACCCGCGGGTCGAGCTCCGGGGCGTGCTCCAGGCAGGTCGCGGCCAGCATGTGCACCCGCATGCGCACCGCGGGCGACTCGTGGCGGTCGCCGTGGACGAGCAACTCCGAGAACAGCTCGGCCCGTTCACGGGGCCGCGCGTGGGCGACCGCCATGCGTACGACGTCCTCCCACTGGTCGTCCCCGGCGTGCAGCACCAGCTCGCCCCAGGCGCCCTCCTCGACCGCGGCCCGGGCGCCCAGGAAGTCCTGGAAGGTGCGGTGCACGAACTCCACGGTTTCGGGGCCCGGTTCGCGCAGCAGGCCGCTGCGGTGCAGGAAGTGGGTGTAGACGGCCGGCGCGTCGCCGATACGGGCGATCTCGGGGATCGCCGGCAGCAGATCGCCGATGATCCGCTCCGCGCGCGAACGGTCCATCTCGGTCCGGCCGTTGCGGATCAGCCAGTACGCGATCCGCTGGAGCAGCTGGAGCTGCGGCTCCTCGCGCAGCTCGGGCAGTCCGCTCATGCTGCGCTCGCGGTCGCGACGGGTCAGGAGCATGGTGAGGGCCGCGTCGTACAGGTCCTTGCGGCCGTACGGCAGGAAGCCGCGGCGGTCGCGGTGCAGGGCGCAGATCAGCCCGCACATCAGCGGATTGGTCGCGAGCCGGCCGAGGTCGGGCTTGGTGCGTACGGAGTCGAGGAGCTGGGCCTCGTAGGCCGTGAGCAGCGCGTCCTCGTCCGTGCGGCCCTCGCCGGCGGTGACGCCGGAGCGGGCGGCGGTGTGCCAGCGGCCGATGAACGCGGCCACGTCGGCCGGGCTCATGGTGGACAGGGTGAGCTCGGTGAAGTCCTCGTCGGCGAGCCAGTCGTCCCGCACGGCCGAGGGCCGCGAGGTGACGAGCCAGCGGTTGCCGGGGTAGGTGGCGACGAGGTCGCCGAGCCAGGTGCGGGCCCGGGCCCGTTCGGCGTCCGGGATCTCGTCGATGCCGTCCACCAGGACCAGGGCCCGGCCCGCCGACAGCACCCGGGACTCCCAGCCGGGCGGCTGCTCGCCGGCCAGCGGGGAGCCGGCCGCGGTGAGGAAGTGCCGGGGGGCGGGCAGCCGTTCGCCGTGCCGGGTCAGGGTGCGCAGCGGCAGCACGAAGGGGATGCGGTCGCGCAGATACGTCATCCGGCCGTCGTTGCCCCCGGTGTCCTGGCGGGCGGCCGAGACGGCGAGCCACTGCACCAGGGTGGTCTTGCCCGAGCCCGCCTCGCCGCGCAGCAGGACCCGCTCGTGGTCGGCGAGCGCCTGGTCGGCGGGCATCGGCAGACAGCGCGTCGAGGGCTCGGCCGTGCGCTCGGGGAAGCGGCCGATGCGGGCGGCGAGCAGGGCCGGGTGCTGCTCGTAGCGGACGGCCGAGGAGCGCAGCTGCTCGGAGAGCCCGGCGCGCGGCGCGACCGCGGTCGCCTCCAGGCTCAGGTAGGCGGCGTCCAGCGGCCAGGTGCCGGGGGAGTTGGTGAGGTCGATGCCGTAGATGGTCAGCTTGCCGTGGGTGCGGGCGACCTGGGCGAGGTGGCGGCGCTCGAACGCGCCGTCGCGCGCGTCCGCCCGCGCGGTGCGTGTCATCAACTCGTCCATCTGGGCGCCGAGTTGGGCCTGGCGGCGGGTCTGCTGGACGAGGGTGGCCGGGACGAACGTGGTGCGCTGGGTGAAGAAGTGCAGGATGTGCAGACAGGTGGCGAGCAGCAGGCGGTCGTAGAAGTGGGCGGCGTCCGCCGAGAGGTGGCGCTCGGGGTGCCCGCCCGCCCGGCGCAGTTCGCCGGCCAGTGCCCCGGGGCCGAGTGCGACCGCCTCGACGTCGTCGAGGGTCAGCTCGCCCAGCGCGGACAGGGTGGCGGTGAGGGCGTCGACCACGGCCGGTACCTCGTCGGCGGGCACGGCCCGCTCGCCGGTGCGCAGCCCCTCCTCGACCAGGGCCGCCGCGAGCTTGCGCAGGTCCCGCTCGGACAGGGTGCGTTTCTCGCCGCGGAAGGAGACGTAGCCGGAGATCCGGACCGGGCGGTCGACCAGGCCCGCGCCCGGCCCCTCGCTCACGAAGAGCTTCTTCACCAGCGGGCCGACGGTGCTGGACGCGAGCCTGAGGCCGATCTGCGCGAAATCCACGACACGTCAGCCTAGCGACGGGCGCGGGACCTTGGTCCCGAATCGGACAGGCCGTGGTCCGGGACCCGGTGACAAGGCGCACAGCCCCCGGGGCCCCTACTAGGCGGGCTAGGACTCATACGCCACGTATCGGACGTATTCCCTGCCTGATCGTTACGGCTTTCGTTAGTAGATGGGCGTTTTGAGTCGAGATGGGGGTTCGAGTTACCAAGGTGAGGCCGACCCGGTGTGCCGCTGTGCGCGCCGGGTCCGTGCATGCCGCCGGACCCCGGAGCCCGTGTCTCCCTCGGTGGCGATCCCTGTCGCCGTAAGGAAGAGCTTTCGCATGCCCCAGCGCACCCCGTCCACCACCACCCGTCGCCCCGCCCTCCGCCTGCGGGCCGCGGCCGTCTCCGCCGTCGCCGCCGGCATGGGAGCGGCCACGCTCCTCGGCACCGGTGTCGCGGTCGCCGACGGAGTGAGTGCGGCGCCGCTCGCCACCACCGCCACCACCACGAGCGCCGTGGCCTCCCAGGCCAAGGCGCAGGCCACGGCCGCCGCCGCGGTCAAGAAGGCCGCCGCCGCCAAGGCCGTCTCCTGGGTCCACCCGGTCTCGCACTACACGCTGAGCGCGAGCTTCGGCCGGGGCGGCTCGATGTGGTCGCACAAGCACTCCGGCCAGGACTTCGCGGTGCCCAGCGGCACGCCGGTCTCGGCCGTGCACGGCGGCACCGTCGTCAAGGCCGGCCCGGTCGGCGCCGGTGACGGCCCCGCGTACGGCAACGCGATCGTGATCCGGCACGCCAACAACACGTACTCGCAGTACGCCCACCTGTCGAAGATCAACGTACGGATCGGCCAGAGCGTGGCCACCGGTCAGCGGATCGCGCTCTCCGGCAACACCGGCAACTCCAGCGGCCCGCACCTGCACTTCGAGATCCGCACGACGCCGAACTACGGCTCGGCCGTCAATCCGGTGGCCTTCCTGCGGACGGTCGGCATCACCGTCTGACCGGGCGCGGCCTACCGGCCGCGCGAGTGGTGATGGGCCTGGGTCACCAGGTCACTGGCGACCTCCAGGACGCTCAGGCGCTTCTCCTCGGGTTCGCCCTCCATGTCCTTGAGGACGAACATCCCGGCGTGCATCGAGAACAGCGCCGTGAAGCAGCGGATCCGGTCGGTCATCGGGGCGTCCGGATCCTTCAGCAGGTCGACCATCGCGTGCATCCGCTCCTTGAACATCTCGCCGATGCTCAGCTCGCGCATGGTCGCCTGGTTCTCCTGCATGAAGCGGAACAGCGGCTCGGCCCCGAACAGGGCCTCGCTGTAGCGGCGCAGGATCTCCAGTTTGACGTCGAGGGTGTGCGGCTGGGTGCGCCCCCACTCGATCACCTCGTCCATGGGCCTCGTGAGGTCCTGGAAGAGGCTGATGATGATGTCTTCCTTGGTTTTGAAGTGGTAGTAGAGCGCGGCCTTCGTCACGTCGAGGCGCTCGGCGATCTCGCGCAGCGAGGTCTTCTCGTACCCCTGCTCGCCGAAGAGCTCCAGGGCGACGTCCTGGATCCGCTGGCGGGTGTTTCCTCTGGCCATGCCTGCTCTCCCGAATGCGTACGGACGCCGTCCCCCGGCGTCCGCGCCGTTCATCATTTACTTACTTGACGCCCGGCTAGTTGGGGTCTACCTTCCCCAGTGTAGTGGTAACTAGCCGGGCGACAAGTAAGTAGCTCTCCCGGTGGACGGCAGGCTTCAGGGAGTTGGGGACGATGGCTACGGGGATACCGGACGAGAAGACAGTGGGCGCGGGGGTGAAGGACGAGCCGCAGCCCCGCAGCGTGCGCGTCGTCCTGCTCGCGCTCATGATCGCGATGCTGCTCGCCATGCTCGACAACATGATCGTGAACACGGCGATGCCGACGATCGTGGGCGAGCTCGGCGGACTCGAGCACCTGTCCTGGGTGGTGACCGCCTACACCCTGGCCACGGCCGCGTCCACCCCGATCTGGGGCAAGCTCGGCGACATGTACGGGCGCAAGGGCGCCTTCCTGACCTCCATCGCGATCTTCCTGCTCGGCTCCGCGCTCAGCGGCATGGCGCAGGACATGAGCCAGCTCATCGGCTTCCGTGCGATCCAGGGCCTCGGCGCGGGCGGCCTCATGGTCGGCGTCATGGCGATCATCGGTGACCTCATCCCGCCCCGCGAGCGCGGCAAGTACCAGGGCATGATGGCCGGCGTCATGGCGCTCGCCATGATCGGCGGCCCGCTCGTCGGCGGCGCCATCACCGACCACCTCGGCTGGCGCTGGACGTTCTACATCAACATCCCGCTGGGCGCGGTCGCGCTCGCCATGGTCACCGCGGTGCTGCACCTGCCCAAGAAGCGGGCGTCCGGACGGATCGACTACCTCGGCACGATCCTGCTGACCGTGGGCATCACCTCGATCGTCCTGGTCACCACGTGGGGCGGCTCGCAGTACGCCTGGGGCTCGGCGATCATCATGGAGCTCATCGCGCTCGGCGTCGTCTCGATCGTCGGCTTCCTCTTCGTCGAGACGAAGGCCGCCGAGCCGATCCTGCCGCTGCACATCTTCCGCAACCGCAACTTCTCGCTCATGTCCGGGATCGGCTTCCTCACCGGCTTCGTGATGTTCGGCGCGATGCTGTTCCTGCCGCTGTACCAGCAGTCCGTGCAGGGTGCCTCCGCCACCAACTCCGGCCTGCTGCTCCTGCCGATGCTGCTCTCGATGATGGCCGTCTCGCTGATCGCGGGCCGGGTCACCACCAACAGCGGCAAGTACAAGATCTTCCCGATCATGGGCGGCGCGCTCGTGGTGATCGGCCTGTTCCTGCTCTCCACGATGGACACCACCACGACGCGCTTCATGTCCGGCGTCTACATGGCGGTGCTCGGCGCCGGCATGGGCTTCCTGATGCAGATCACGATGCTGGTCGCGCAGAACAGCGTCGAGATGAAGGACATGGGCGTGGCCTCCTCCTCCACGACCCTCTTCCGCACCCTCGGCTCGTCGTTCGGCGTCTCGATCATGGGCGCGATCTTCACCAACCGGGTCGGCGACGAGATGGTGCACCGCCTCGGCGCGGGCGCGGGCAAGCTCGGCTCGGCCCAGCTGGACCACGCGAGCCTGCTGAAGCTGCCGGAGCCGGTCCGTGAGGCGTACCAGTACGCGGTGTCCTCCGGGACGCACGGGACGTTCCTGGTCGGCTCGGTGATCGCGGTGGCGATGTTCGTGGCGGCGTTCTTCGTGAAGGAGGTCCCGCTGCGCGGGGCCGCCCCGGGGGCCGGCAAGGACGCTGCCGCGGCCGAGGTGCAGATGGTCGAGCCCGCGGTGTAGATGAGGGGCCGGCCCGGGCGGCAGCACGCCCCGGCCGGCCCGTCCGGGGTCCGCGCGCCCCGGGGCCCCCGGAGTCGGTCAGCCGCCCGGGGGCTTCGTGCTCGGGGGCTGGGTGGCGAAGGTGCCGGTGTTGGTGGGGGCGTGCTCCGGCAGCCAGAGGACGGCGATGGCGCCACCCACACCGACCCCTTCCGGCGCCGCATTGCGGAACGTCAGCCGGGCCCCCAGCACCTTCGCCTGCCCCGCCGCGATCGTCAGACCCAGCCCGTGCCCGTTCCCGGCCCGGTCGCTCGACCCGGTGCGGAACCGGCTCGGCCCCTCGCGCAGCAGCGCCTCGGGGAACCCGGCCCCGTGGTCGCGGACCCGCACCACCCGTCCCTCGACGGTGACCTCCACGGGCCCCCCGCCGTGCTTGGCCGCGTTGCCGAGCAGGTTGCCCAGGATCCGCTCCAGGCGGCGCGGGTCGGTGGAGACCCACGACTCGTGCACGACCCGCACCTTCGCCTCGGGGTCGAACGCCGCGACCCGGCGGCTCACGAACTCGCCCAGCGCGATGTCCTGCAGCTCCGCCCGCTCGGACGCGCTGTCCAGACGGGCGACCTCCAGCACGTCCTCGACCAGCGTCCGCATGGCCTGCGCCCGGTTGCGCACCAGCTCGGTGGGGCGGCCCGGCGGCAGCAGCTCGGCCGCGGTGAGCAGCCCGGTGACGGGTGTGCGCAGCTCGTGCGCGATGTCCGCGGTGACCCGGCGCTCCGCCTCGATGCGTTCCTGCAGCGCGTCCGTGAGCGCGTCGACCGCGCGGGCCAGCTCGTCCGTCTCGTCGCGTACGACACCGCCGATGGCGTCCCGTACCCGTACATCGGTGTTGCCCTCGGCGACCCTGCCCGCCGCGTCCGCCGCCTTGCGCAGCCGGCGCGAGATCTGGCCGCCGATCAGGATGCCCAGCGCGCAGCCGCCGAAGACGACCGCGACCGAGCCGATGACCAGGGCGCGGTCGAGGTCGGCCATCACGTTGGAGCTGCGGTCGGTGAACGTGGAATGCAGCGACAGGACGTCGCCGTTGCCGACCGGGACGGCCGCCCAGATGTCGGGCGGCCCGCTGCCGCGCTCCTGCACCGAGGAGACCTTGCGGCCCTGGAGCGCCTTGGCCTTGAGCGCGGGCGGCAGGGCGGGATCGTTCAGCTTGGTGCCGAAGCGGACCCGCTTGTTGCTGGTCTCGTAGTAGTTCTGCGCGAAGGTGAGCCGTTCCATCTGCACTTCGCGGGCGTTGTCGAGCATCGAGACGCGGGCGGCGTTGTGCACGACGAGGCTCAGCGCCATGACGGTGAGCGCACCGACCGCGGTGATCGCGATGCTGATCTTCCAGCGGACCCCGGTACGCAGGGCGGGACGCCTCACTTGGCCCTCACGCCTTGAGCTTGTAGCCGAAGCCACGCACGGTCTCGATCCGGTCCTGCCCGATCTTGGTGCGCAGCCGCTGTACGTGCACGTCCACCACCCGGGTGTCGCCGCCCCAGCCGTAGTCCCACACCCGCTCCAGGAGCTTGTCGCGGGACAGGACCGTGCCGGGGGCCGAGGAGAATTCGAGCAGCAGACGCATCTCGGTGGGCGTCAGGCCGACGGGGTCACCGCCCTTGCGCACCTCCATGCCCTCCGTGTCGATCTCGATGTCGCCGAAGGCGAGCACCCCGCGCTCGGGCGCCTCGTCGGGCGTCTCCAGCGCGGCGCCGGGCCCGCCCGCGTGCCCGAACCGGCGCAGCACCGCACGGATCCGGGCGACCAGGACGGCGCCGTCGAACGGCTTGGTGACGTAGTCGTCCGCGCCGGCCTCCAGGCCGAGGACGACGTCGATGGAGTCGGCGCGCGCGGAGAGCATGATGACCGGCACGGTCGACTCGTCGCGGATGCGGCGGCACAGGCTGACGCCGTCCAGGCCCGGCAGCATCACGTCCAGCAGGGCGATGTCCGGCCGGTCGGCGCGGAACGCCTCCAGACCGGAGAGCCCGTCGGGCATGGCGGTCACGGTGAAGCCGTCCCGCTCCAGGGCGAGTTGGGTGGCTTCCCGGATGACGTCGTCGTCCTCGACGAACAGGACATGGGTCTCGGCCATCGCGCTGCTCTCTCAGTTCTCCGGCGGTCTCTTGCCGCGCCCGGCGCGGTACCGCGGCGGCCGGGCGCAGTACTCAGTCTGCGGCATGGCCGCCGCGCCGACCGCCGCCCGGGGGTCGGGTCAGGGAGTGGTGGGGGCGGGAGCGCTGGTCCCGCTGCCGTCGACGGCCTTGCTGTAGTCGTTCTCCACCTGGTCCTGCTGGGCGAACTTGCCGTTCGCGCCGCCCGACCAGCGATACGTCGTGACGACCTCGCTGGACGCGAAGGACGGTTTGTCGCCGGGCGCGTACATCTGCCGGGTGACCACCAGGTCGCCCCGGTCGATCTCGGCGTACACCGGCGTCTCCTCGGCGGTGAAGACGTTGTCGTACGAGGAGCCGGACGCGCGGTAGACGTAGGCGCCGAGGCCGACCGCGTCCGAGCAGTTCATGACGTTCACGATGACGTCCTGGCCGGTCGCGCCGGTCAGGTGCCCGTACGTCACGTCGATGGGGTACTCGCTCTTGGTGCAGGGCTTGAGCTGGGCCTTGACCCGGGTGCTCACCTTCGGGTCGGCCTTGAGCAGCCGCACCGGGTCGACCTTGTTGAACGGGGCGGGCGAGGACGCGCTCGGCGTGGGCGTGGCGTGGGCGACCTTGTCGGACCGCGGGGCCTCGCCCTCGTCGCGGGTGCCGGTGCCGCCGGTGGAGCAGCCGGCCACCAACAGCCCGAGGGCGGAGAGCCCGGCCAGTGCCGTGGTCCCCGCCGTCACACCTCTTCCGCCGTGCCTGTTCAGGCCGCGCACCGCTCCCGCCCCTTTACGTCGCCCGTGTAACCGTGCTCCAGCGCACGGAAGTCCAGCTCGCGGCTCTCCAGCTCCTGGCGGAGCCGGGCCAGCGCCCGGTGCAGCGTGCTCTTGACGGTGCCCGCCGACATCCCGAGGGCCGCGGCCGTCTCCTCGGTGCTCATCTGCTCCCAGTGTCGCAGCACGACGACGCTGCGCTGCTTGGGGGCCAGCACCTTCAGGACGTCCATCAGCAGGGCGCGGTCGGCGCGCTGCTCGGAGCCGTCCTCGACCCGGGCGTCGGGCAGCTGCTCGGTCGGCACCTCTTCGAGCTTGCGGGCCCGCCACCACTCGGTCCGGGTGTTGATCATGACGCGGCGCAGGTAGGCGTCGGCAAGCGTCTTGTCGGCGATGCCGTCCCAGCGTCCGTACGTACGCGCCAGCGCGGTCTGCAGCAGGTCCTGCGCGTCCACCGGGTCCGGAACGAGCCGCCGGGCACTGCGCAGCAGCGCGTCCTGCCGGGTGCGTACGTACTCCTCGAACTCAAGCACCTCGCCCTGCGCCATACCCAACCGCCTCCGTCGTCCCCGTGAGCTGGTCCCGCTCGTCCTGCTGGTCGCTTACCGGAATGAAGCTACGGAGGACTTGTCACGGGGCTGTGCGGAGCAGCCGTCGGCCGACGCACGGAGAGCCATCGGTTGTGTAACAGCCGAGGTTTACCGCCGTTTTCCAGGGGTAAGGCCGCTCATTCGGACGTTACGGACACAGCCGGGCATGGCTTGACGAACCGTCAGGACCGGGACCGCCAGGGTCGGACCCGCCGGGGTTGGAGCTGCCTGGGCGGGAGTCGTCAGGACCGGAGCTGTCAGGACTGGCGCTGCCGGGACCGGAGCTGTCCGGGCCGGAGTCGTCAGGACTGGGGCAGCCGGTAGAAGCCGCCCTCCAGCGGCTCGACCAGACCGTCGGCCACCAGCCCGTCCAACGCCCTGGCCCGCTGCACCGGTTCATGCCAGACCGCGTCGAGCGCGGAAGCCGGCACCGCGCCGGTCGCGTCCCTGAGCACCGCGAGCAGCCGGCCGCGCACCTGGCGGTCGGTGCCCGCGTACGTCTGGCCGCGCCGGGCCGGACCCTGGTGCGCGGGCTTGCCGGCCAGCCGCCAGGCGCACTGCGCGGCGATCGGGCAGCGCGCGCACGTCTCGTTCTTGGCCGTGCAGACCAGCGCGCCGAGTTCCATGGAGGCCGCCGCCCAGCGGGCCGCCGTCGTCTCGTCCTCGGGCAGCAGCGCGCGGGCCAGCCGCCGCTCGGCCGCGGTGGTCGCCGTCGGCGGGTACTGCACTCCGGAGACGGCCCGGGCGAACACCCGGCGCACATTGGTGTCGAGGACCGCGTGGCGCTGCCCGTACGCGAACGAGGCGACCGCGGCCGCCGTGTACTCGCCGATGCCGGGCAGCGCGAGCAGCTGGGCGTGGTCGGCCGGTACGTCACCGCCGTGCCGCTCCGTTATGGCCAGCGCCGCGCCGTGCAGCCGCAGCGCGCGGCGCGGGTAGCCGAGGCGGCCCCAGGCGCGGACCGCCTCGCCGGGCGCTTCCGCGGCCAGGTCGGCAGGCCGCGGCCAGCGCGCGAGCCACTGCTCGTACACCGGCAGGACCCGGCTGACCGGGGTCTGCTGGAGCATGAACTCGCTGACCATCACGCCCCAGGCGCCCGCCTCGGGGCGTCGCCAGGGCAGGTCGCGGGCGTGTTCGCCGAACCATCCGATGACGGATTCGTGCAGTACGGCGGGCTCGGTCGCCCGGGGCGCGGACGAGGACGGGGCGGGGGACACGGTGGGCATCGTCGGCAGAATGTTCATCGCAGGGCCGATCCTGGCATGTTCGGGTCCGAAGGGGGGCGCGCGGTGGCCCTCAGCGGCGTGCGTGCTGCCTGGCGTGCATACGTGCGCCGGGTCCGGTGAACCAGGCGACCGCGGCGATGTCGCTGTGGCGCATCGACTCGGCGAGCGCCCGCACCGGCCGGGTGCCCGCCTTCACCACGACCAGCGCGATCACGGTGCCGAGCACCAGGCCGACCGCCACGTCGTGGGGGTAGTGCACCCCGACGAAGACGCGCGAGAACGCCATCGCCAGGGCCAGGGGCACGGTGAGCAGCCAGATCCGCGACCAGGCGAGCGCGAGGGCGACGGCCGCCGCGCCCGCGATCGTGGAGTGGTTCGAGGGGAACGACCAGTCGCCGTGCGCGGGACAGGCGATCAGCGAGGCCGCCGCGCCCGCCACCGCCCGGCAGGGCCGCTCCTCGTCGATCAGCGACTTCATCACCTCGCTGCACACGTACGCGACGGCCGTCGCCACGGGCGCGAGCAGGGCGAGGGCGAACGACGTCGTGTCCCGGCGCCGGGCCCGCCACCAGGCGCAGACGAACAGCACGCCGAACACGAGCAGGCCGAGCTCCGTCCAGACCTCGACGAAGCTCTGCACCCAGGACGGCATGTCGTGGGCGAAGTCGGTGATGTTGCGGTAGAGCTCACTATCCATGGTGACCGACAGTATGAATCATGGCGAGGGGGTGACCACGAGTCGGCCGCCGGGTGACGGCCGCATCACGGAACGGGGCGCTCCGTGATGATGATCCGGAAAACTTGCGCGCGGTGGCGGCGGGTGGGGCGGGAGTTGGCGTCGATCTCTCGTAAGGTTCGGTGCGTGGGATCTCTGCGCAATCCGGTCGGGCCGCTTCCCTCCTCCATCTACTGGCGACGGAGGGCAGTCGCGCTGTCCCTGCTCGCGCTGATCGCCGTCCTCGTCCTATGGGTCGTCACGTCCGGCGGCGGGGGCAAGCACAACGGCGGCAGCGAGAAGGGCCCCAACCCCACACAGTCCATCACCCCCGGCCCCTCGGGCTCGGGCCCCGCCATCAGCACGGCCCCGGGCGGCCGCGACGAGTCCGGCGGTACGGGGGGCTCCGGCGGTTCCGGGGGCGCCGGGGCCGGCTCGGGCGGCTCCAACTCCGGTGACGGGGGCGGGAGTACGGGTTCGGGCGGCTCGGGGGGCTCCGACTCCGGCTCGGGGAGCGGCAGTTCGGGTGGCGGCGGCAGTTCCGGCAGCCGGGTGCCGGCCGACTCCACCGTGCCGACCTGTGCGCCGGGCTCGCTGACCCTGACCCTGCGCACCACGAAGACGTCGTACGCGCCCGGGGACAAGCCGCGCATCGAGATCGTGCTCAAGAACAACGCGGCGTCGGCGTGCAAGGCGGATCTCGGGCCCAAGGGGGCGGTGCTGACGGTGACGTCCACCGCGAACGACCGCGTGTGGTCGTCGGACGACTGTCCCTCGGGGGACCCCGCGCTCTTCTTCCAGGTGCCCGGGGGGTCCTCGATCACGCACGCGGTGGACTGGGATCGGGCGAAGTCGGTGCCTGGGTGTGCGACGGCGCCGGCCGGGGTGGTGCCGCCCGGCACGTACCTCCTGGAGGCCCACCTCCCCGGCCTCCCGGTAGCGAGGGCATCGCTGGCCCTGTCCAAGGATTAGCCCCCACCCCGCCCCTCCCCGAAACCCGCCGGGGGCCCATACGGCTGCGGCCCGCGGATGCCTTTTGCGCAGTTCCCCGCGCCCCTTGGCTCCGCGGTCGGGTGCGGGTCGTGGTCGCTTCTCGCGCAGTTCCCCGCGCCCCTCAACTGCCCGGTGCTGGCCCGCATCGGGGCATTTCAGCCCGTCCGGCGTTTGAGGACGAGCGCCGTTCAGGCGCGATGGGGGGTTCGGGGGCGCAGCCCCTG
>NZ_JBIDBD010000026.1:0-93608 GCF_043202815.1 Streptomyces sp. NPDC048111 | reverse complement strand
TAAGGGCGCTCGTCCTCAATCGCCGGACGGGCTGAGGTGGCCTGGTGCTGCCCAGCACCGAGCAGTTAAGGGGCGCGGGGAACTGCGCAAGGCAGACTGGATACGACATGCGGGCCGGCACCGGTCCTGCCAGGGGCGCGGGGAACTGCGCGAGAAGCGGGCACGGTCCGCACACGAACGAGGGGTCAGGGGCGCGGGGAACCGCGCGCACCCCGGGCACGCTCAGGACCGATAGGGGCGCGAGGAACTGCGCGAGCAAGCCGGCACGGTCCGCAGACGACCGGAGGGCTGGGGGCGCGGGGAACTGCGCAAAAGCACGGCGCCCCGCATCCCCAGCCCACACCCCCAAGGGAGCGCGGCACCAGGGGCGCGGGGAACGCGCCGGCGGGGTGTCCGGGAGCAGGGCCGGGGCGGGGGCCCTGGGAAGGGCCCGGGCCTGTCCGGCCCGGGCCCGGCGGGTCAGGGGCGCAGGGCCCGGCGGCGGCGCCGCACCGCAACCCCCGCAAGGGACAGCAGCACCCCCGCCCCAGCCCCCACGGGCACCAGGCCACCCCCATGCCCGGAGCCGCCCACTGCAGCGGCAGCAGGCGCGGCCCCAGCAGAGCCCGCCTCAGAGGCAGAGGGCGCGCCCGGCACCGCAAACCCGCCCGCCTTGCCCGTGCGGTCGTACGCCGACCCGGGCAGCTTGTCCCCGTACGCCCGGGAGACGCGGCGCTGGTACGCGGCGAGGCTCGTGCCCCCGGCTCCCACCGCCCCGACCGCGTCCTCGTCGAGCGGCAGCACCCTGCCCCCCTTCTCGACGTACCACGCGTTGATCTGCGGCTCCTGGAACACCGTGCCGCCGGGCAGCTTCGCGGCGCCGGCCGCGGTGTAGCGGGACTCGTCGTCGCCGGTCGCTATGTTGACCACCTTCCAGGACGCGCCCTGTTCGACCGTCCACAGCGAAGCCTTCTGGCCGTCGGCGGAAACGGCCGTGGAGGCGAGGTATTCGAGCTGGGCGACGGGCGCGCCCGCCTTCCCCGCTACGAACTGCGGGGAGAGGGCGTAGACGGGCACCGCGTCGCCCTGGATGCGGGGCGCGGCGGCCGTGAGCGCCACCTTGCCGTCCCGTGCGAAGAAACGGGAGAGCGTGTCGAGGGTGGCGGGGGCGGTCGCGGCCCGGTGGGCCGCCGCGCGGGACTCGGCCGACGCGAGGGGCGCCTGGTCGGCGTGGGCGTGCGGGGCCGCGAGGCCGAGGAGCACCGCGGCGAGGGCCGCGGGTGCGAGACGGGTCGCCTTCATCGTCGTCACGCCCCGATCCGGTAGAGCGAGTGGGTCCAGGAGAAGGAGTTGTTGCTGACGTACCAGTCGTGCGACGCCCAGTTGTAGCGGGTGCTGGAGGGCCACGGGTCGCCCCAGTACACCCAGCTGCTGGCGTCGTCGTAGCCGTACACGACGTGCATGTGACCGCCGCCGCTCGACCACTGGATGCGGGTCTCGATCGGGCGGTTGCCGTTGATCTCGCTCTGGACGGTCGAGTAGCGCAGCCAACCCGTCACGTACGAGCCGGAGTTGATGCCGGCCCAGCGCAGGGCGTTCTGTACGTTGCCGAGGTCCGCCTGCCAGTTGGGGCAGTCGTAGCCCTGCGTCCGGCCGAAGGCGGCGTTGCAGAACTGGTTCTGGGTGTAGGAGCGGCCGAACCAGGTGGCGATGGTGTTGCCGGCGCCGGCCCAGCACCAGTTGTCCTTCTGCTGGGACTGCATGGTGATGTTGAGGCGCTTGGAACCGGCCGCGCTCGCCGCGGCGGCTGCGGCGGGCACCTGGTGGTCGCTGTGCGGAGCGGCGGTCGCCGTTGCCGTGGGGGCGGCGAACAGGGCCGCCACCACGAGGGTGAGGGCCGACAGCCGTCTCTTCTTGTCGCGCATCGCGTTCCTCCCATGGCGGGGTGGGGGGCGGGGATGGTGGGGGATCGCGTCCGGACGCTTGTGGTTGAGCATCGGACGTTGTCGAGAACAGGTCAACGCGCTTCAATGCGGGTGGGACGCGCATGTGAACGGAGTGGCCGGAGTGTGAACAACTCCTCTGCCGCCACCAGGTTTTCCCCGGCCTGCCGCCGCTCCGCGCCCACCCCCCACCGTGAACGTTCACTGAGGAGTCCCCCATGCTCCACACCGAGGCCGACCTGAAACAGGCACTCCACACCGGCCCGTTCCACCTGGCGCTGCGCGCCGCCCTGTCCGTGCGGGGCCTGCCGCTCCAGCGCGTCCAGCACCATCTCGCCGGGCGCGGCATCAAAGTCGGTGTGACGAGCCTGAGTTATTGGCAGCAGGGGGCCCGCAGGCCCCAGCGACCGGAGTCGCTGCGCGCGGTGCGGGCCCTCGAAGAGGTGCTCGGACTGCCCGCGAACTCCCTGCTGCGGCTGCTCGGCGGCCCCTCGGCCCCCGACGTCGAGCGCCCCGCGGGACGCTCCTACCGTTCGCTCGTCGAGGCGTCGGGGGTGGTGGAGCAGCTCATCGCGGGCCTGGAGGCACCGGTGGACGGCGGGCTCCACACGGTCGGCCACCACGAGCGCGTCCGCATCGGCGCGGGGCGCGAGCTGCTCGGCCGCGACTCCCAGCACGTCGTACGCGCCCACCGTGACGGCATCGACCGCTATCTGGCCATCCACCGCGGGGACGCGGGCTGCGATCCGTCCCGGGTCGAGGTCCGCGCGGGCGAGAACTGCCGTACGGGGCGGGTCCGTTGGGACGCCTCCACCGGCGTCCTGGTCGCCGAGCTGCTCTTCGACACCCGGCTGCGCGGCGGCGAGACGTACCTTTTCGGGTACGGCTTCGAGGACGGTACGGGCGGACCCAGCCGCGAGTACGTCCGCGGCTTCGCCTTCGCGGGCGGGCAGTACGTGCTGCAGGTGCGGTTCGACGAGCAGGCCCTGCCGGCCCGCTGCCGCCGCTTCGCCCAGACCTCCACGGGCGCCACCCGCTCCGGCCGCAGCGACCTCACCCTCAGCGGACGGCACCGCTCGGTGCACCTGGTGGAGCAGGGGGTGCGGCCGGGGATCCTGGGGATCGACTGGGACTGGGAGTGAGGCGGCCGCGCCGGGCCGTCGGGAACCGGGCCGGCCCTCAGGCGTCGGGGCCCGCCACCAGCTGGCCGTCCTTCAGCTTCACCGGGACGGAGGGCAGCGGCACGGTGGCCGGGCCCTGCACGGGCTTGCCGGTCATCACGTTGAAGCGGCTGCCGTGGCAGGGACAGTTCGCGTGCCCGTCCTCGATCTTCTCCAGGAGGCAGCCGGCGTGCGTGCACTGCGCGCTGAACGCCTTGTACTCGCCCTTCGCCGGGCAGCACACCATGACCCGCTGCTCGCGGTAGAGCTTGGCGCCGCCGACCGGGACCGCGTCGGGCGTGCCGAGCGGTTCGGGGCCGGTCGGGGTGGGGGTCTCGGCGTGGCCGAGCTTGGAGTCGGTGGAGCAGGCGGCTACGCCGACGCCGGCGGCCCCGGCGAGGGCGGCGCCTTTCAGCACGGTGCGGCGGGCGGCGGGCTGGCCGGTCATGGGCTGTCTCCACTGATCACTGGTCTTGTCCTGGCCGGCCGTACGCACGGCCGACCCGGCCGCGGCAACCGACCCGGGTTGCGTCTTCGACGATACCGGCGCAGATCGGCCGCCCCGCGCCGGGGCTCGTCTGGCGACCGGGCTGCCTGTGCGGGCGCGGCGCGGGTCCGGGATGCGGGCGCGGTACGGGCTTGGGATGTGGGCGCGGCACAGACCCGGGATACGGCCCGGGATACGGCCCGGGATACGGCCCGGGGTACGGCCCGGGGTACGGGCCCGGCACCGATCCAGGATGCGGGCGCGGCACTGGCCGGGGATGCCGCGCCGCACGGGCCCGGGATGGGTTACGTTCTGGGCCGTGATCGTCGTCGCCGGAGAAGCCCTCATCGACCTGGTGCCGCAGCACCCCGGGGATCCGCTGGGGCCGCTGGCGCCGCGGCCCGGTGGCGGCCCGTACAACACCGCGGTGGCCCTCGGCCGGCTCGGCGCGCGGGTCGCGTTCTGCTCCCGCATCTCCACGGACGGCTTCGGCGGGGCCCTCCTCGGGGGGCTTCGCGCGGCCGGGGTGGACACCTCGCTCGTGCAGCGCGGGCCCGAGCCGACGACGCTCGCCGTGCCGGCGCTGGGTGCGGACGGCTCGGCGGGCTACGGCTTCTACGCCGACGGCACCGCGGACCGCCTCTTCACCCTCCCCTCCCCACTCCCTTCCACCGCAACGGCGTTGGCCCTGGGAACGTGCTCGCTGGTCCTGGAACCCGGGGCGACCGCGTACGAGGCCCTGCTCCGCCGGGAGTCCTCCAGGGGCCTGCTGACCCTGCTCGACCCGAACATCCGCCCCGCCCTGATCCCCGACCCCGAGGCCTACCGCGCCCGCTTCAGGAGCTGGCTGCCGTACGTGTCCCTCCTGAAGCTGTCGGAGGAGGACGCGGAATGGCTCGGCGGCACGGCGCAGGAGTGGCTGGCCGCGGGGCCGGCCGCGGTGGTGGTGACGCGGGGGGCGGCGGGGTTGTCGGCGTACACGGCCGACGGCGAGGAGCACACGGTTCCCGCCGAGCGGGTACGGGTTGTGGACACGATCGGCGCGGGCGACACGGTGAACGCGGCGCTGCTGCACCACATCCCGAACGCCTCCGCCCTGCTGACGGCGGACTGGCCGGGGGTGTTGCGGTACGCGGCGAGGGTGGCGGGCCTGACGTGCACGAGAGAGGGGGCCCAGCCCCCCAGCGCGGCCGAGGCCGCGACCCTGCCGTAACCCCTCCCGCCTCCGGGGTGCGCTCTGCCGGAAGCGCCGCGCAGTTCCCCGCGCCCCTGAACCCCGGTCATGTGCGGACCCCGGTCGCTACTCGCGCAGTTCCCCGCGCCCCTCAGCCCCCGGTCGCCTGCAGACCGTGCCCGCTTGCTCGCGCAGTTCCCCGCGCCCCTGGCAGCACTGGTGCTGGAGGGGTTGTGGAGTGGCCCGCGCCCCTGAACCCCCGTTGCCTGCGGACCGTGCCCGCTTGCTCGCGCAGTTCCCCGCGCCCCTGGCAGCACCGGGGGCCCGGGGTTTGCACGGTTCCCCGCGACCCTGGCAGCACTGGTGGTGGACGGGTTGTGGAGTGGTCCCCTGGCAGGACCGGTGCTGGCCTGCACGGGCATCCTCAGCCCGTCCGGCGTTTGAGGACGAGCGCCGTTCAGGCGCGATCGGGGTTCGGGGCGGAGCCCCGAGCAGGGGTGCAGGGGGCGGAGCCCCGCCAGGGTTCGAGGGGCGGAGCCCCTCAGCGGGTCTGGGGCGCAGCCCCAGGGGCCGGGCCCATCCAACCCCCGTCACGGGCGGGCGGGTGGGCAAACCCCTCGGGGTCCGGGGCGAAGCCCCGGGGGCTCAGCCCGTACAACCCCCGTCGCGGGCGGGCGGGTGGGCAACCCCCTCGGGGCCCGGGGCGAAGCCCCGTGCGGCTCGGTGGGCGAACCCCCTGGGGGCCGGGGGCACAGCCCCCAGAGATCTGCCCCGGCTCACCCCTTGCGAGCCCGAGTCACCTTCTTCGCAGCAACCCCCTTCTTCGCAGCAACCCCCTTCACCGGAGCCGCCTTCGCAGAACTCCCCTTCGCAGAAGCCCCCTTGGCCGACCCCGCCCTCGGCGCCCCCCGCTTCGGCGACTTCCGGGCCGGGGACGACGCCGCGTCGCTGATCCGGTCCGCCCCCAGGATGTCCCGCAGGAACTTCCCGGTGTGGCTGGCCGGCTCGGAGGCGACCTCCTCCGGCGTGCCCTCGGCGATGACCAGGCCACCCCCGCTGCCGCCCTCGGGCCCCATGTCCACGACCCAGTCCGCCGTCTTGATGACGTCCAGGTTGTGCTCGATGACGATCACCGAGTTGCCCTTGTCGACGAGCCCGGACAGCACCTTGATGAGCTTGGAGATGTCCTCGAAGTGGAGCCCGGTCGTGGGCTCGTCCAGGACGTACACCGTGCGCCCGGTGGACCGCTTCTGGAGCTCGGAGGCCAGCTTCACACGCTGGGCCTCACCGCCGGACAGCGTGGGCGCGGACTGCCCGAGCCGTACGTACCCGAGCCCGACCTCGTTCAGCGTCCGCAGGTGACGGGCGATCGTCGGCACGGCCTCGAAGAACTCCAGGCCCTCCTCGATCGGCATGTCCAGGACCTCGGAGATGGACTTGCCCTTGTAGTGGACCTCCAGCGTCTCCCGGTTGTAGCGCGCCCCGTGGCAGACCTCGCACGGCACGTACACGTCCGGCAGGAAGTTCATCTCGATCTTGATGGTGCCGTCGCCCGAGCAGTTCTCGCAGCGGCCGCCCTTGACGTTGAAGGAGAACCGGCCGGGCAGGTAGCCGCGGACCTTGGCCTCCATCGTCTCGGCGAACAGCCTGCGGACGTGGTCGAAGACGCCCGTGTACGTCGCCGGGTTGGACCGCGGGGTGCGGCCGATCGGCGACTGGTCGACGTGCACGACCTTGTCGACGAGGTCGTCACCGGCGACCCGGGTGTGCCGGCCGGGCACGCTGCGCGCCCCGTTCAGCTCGCGGGCCAGGTGGGTGTAGAGGATGTCGTTGACCAGTGTCGACTTGCCGGACCCGGAGACGCCGGTGACCGCGGTCAGCACGCCGAGCGGGAACGAGACGTCGATGTCGCGGAGGTTGTTCTCCTTGGCACCGTGCACCGTGAGCTTGCGCGCCGGGTCCACGGGGCGCCGCACGTCGGGCAGCGGGATGGACCGCTTGCCCGCCAGGTACTGCCCGGTCATGGACTCCTTGTTGGCGAGCAGCTGCTTCAACGGCCCGCTGTGGACGACCTTGCCGCCGTGCTCACCCGCGCCGGGGCCGATGTCGACGACCCAGTCGGCCACCTTGATGGTGTCCTCGTCGTGCTCGACGACGATCAGCGTGTTGCCCATGTCGCGCAGGCGGACCAGCGTCTCGATCAGGCGGTGGTTGTCGCGCTGGTGCAGACCGATCGACGGCTCGTCCAGGACGTACAGGACGCCGACCAGGCCGGAGCCGATCTGGGTGGCGAGCCGGATGCGCTGGGCCTCGCCGCCGGAGAGCGTGCCGGCCGCGCGGTTGAGCGAGAGGTAGTCGAGGCCGACGTCGACCAGGAACTTCAGCCGCTCGTTGACCTCCTTGAGGACCCGCTCGGCGATCTTCTTGTCGCGGTTGTTGAGCTTCAGCTCGGCCAGGAAGTCCGCGCAGTCGCTGATCGACATGGCGGAGACCTCGGCGATGGACTTCCCCATCACGGTGACCGCGAGGACCAGCGGCTTGAGGCGGGTGCCCTCACAGGTGGGGCAGGGCACCTCGCGCATGTAGCCCTCGAAGCGCTCGCGGGCGCCGTCGCTCTCCGCCTCGGAGTGCCGCCGCTTGACGAAGGGCACCGCGCCCTCGAAGGAGGTCGTGTACGCCCGCTCTCGGCCGTACCGGTTGCGGTAGCGCACCTCGATCTGGGTCTTGTGGCCGTACAGGAGCGCCTTCTTGGCGCGCTGGGGCAGGCCGGCCCAGGGGATGTCCGTGCGGAAGCCCAGCTCGTCGGCGAGCGCGCCGACCAGGCGGGCGAAGTAGTCCTTGGTGTGGCCGAGCGACCACGGCGAGACCGCGCCCTCGTCCAGGGACTTGTCCTCGTCCGGGATGATCAGGTCGGGGTCGACCTCCATGCGGGTGCCGATGCCGGTGCAGTCGGGGCAGGCGCCGAACGGGGAGTTGAAGGAGAAGGAGCGCGGCTCCAGCTCCTCGAAGGAGAGGTCGTCGTAGGGGCAGTAGAGGTGCTCCGAGTACATCCGCTCGCGCTCGGGGTCGTCGGCCGCGAGGTCGACGAAGTCGAGCACCACCATGCCGCCGGACAGGCCGAGCGCGGTCTCCACCGAGTCGGTGAGCCGGCGCTTGGCCGAGTCCTTCACCGTGAGGCGGTCGATGACCACCTCGATGGTGTGCTTCTCCTGCTTCTTGAGCTTGGGCGGCTCGGCGAGCTGGATGGTCTCGCCGTCGACCCTGGCCCTGCTGTAGCCCTTGGTCTGGAGGTCGGCGAACAGGTCGACGAACTCGCCCTTGCGCTCGCGGACCAGCGGCGACAGGACCTGGAAGCGGCTGCCCTCGGGCAGTTCGAGCACCTTGTCCACGATGGCCTGCGGCGACTGGCGCGAGATGGGCCGGGCGCACTCGGGGCAGTGCGGCTTGCCGATGCGCGCGAAGAGCAGGCGCAGGTAGTCGTAGACCTCGGTGATGGTGCCGACCGTCGAGCGCGGGTTGCGCGAGGTCGACTTCTGGTCGATCGAGACCGCGGGTGAGAGGCCCTCGATGAAGTCGACGTCGGGCTTGTCCATCTGGCCGAGGAACTGGCGGGCGTACGAGGAGAGCGACTCGACGTAGCGGCGCTGGCCCTCCGCGAAGATCGTGTCGAAGGCGAGCGAGGACTTGCCCGATCCGGAAAGACCCGTGAAGACGATGAGGGAGTCGCGTGGCAGGTCGAGCGAGACGTTCTTGAGATTGTGCTCGCGCGCGCCACGGACGATGAGACGGTCGGCCACGCCGGTCCGCACCTTTCTTGGGGGGAGGGGGCTGCTGGAGCCCCCGTCCAGGGTAGGGGGGCCGCAACGGCGATGTCGTTGATTCTTGGATGAATCCGGACAGGTTCCTCAACGGTTCTGGGCGGGAACCCATTCCCGAGCGTATAGCACGCGCATTCGATTTACGGACTCGTCCAGCCACCTTCACCCGGACGAGTGGCGGGGCTATCGTCGGCGCCATGATTGATCACGCACGCGACCTGGCTTCTGTACGCGAAGCCACCGATCGACTGCTCACCGCAGCCGCCGCACTGGACAACGCGGCCGTCGCCGAGCCGTCACGGCTGCCGGGCTGGAGCCGCGGCCACGTACTGGCCCATATCGCACGGAACGCGGACGCGCTCGTCAATGTGCTCGCCGGGCGGCCCATGTACGCGAGTGCCGAAACGCGCGACGCCGACATCGACCGCGACGCGCCCCGCCCGCTGGACGCCCAGCTCGCCGACGTGCGCGACAGCGCGGCCGGCTTCCAGGCGGAGGGCGAGCGGCCCGCCGACTGGTCCCGCACCGTGGAGCTGCGCAACGGCGTGACGGACGCGGCGGCCCGGGTGCCCTTCCGCCGGCTCGTCGAGGTCGAGCTGCACCATGTGGACCTCGGCATCGGCTACGAACTCGAAGACCTGCCCGCGGAGTTCGTGCGCCGCGAGACCGACTTCCTCACCGAGCGCTTCGCCGGGCACAAGGACCTGCCGCCGCTCGCCCTGAGCGACGACGCCGGCGGCACCTGGACCACCGGCGGTGGCGCCCAGGGCCCCGTCGTCCAGGTGTCCGGCCCCGCCGCGGACCTGGTGGGCTGGCTCGCCGGACGCCGTGACGGCGCCGCCCTGAAGGCCTCCGGCGGCGCGCTGCCCGCCCTGCCCCCGCTGTGATCGCGGCGCTAGGCTGAGGCCATGACGTACAGCGGAGCGGTGAAGGCCGGCGGTCCCGCCGATGTGCACGAGTTGACGGACCTGATGATCTCCAAGGTCGAGGTCGGCGCCATGGGCAACAACGCCTATCTGCTGCGCTGCCGCGCCACCGGGGAGCAGCTCCTCATCGACGCGGCCGCCGACGCGGCGACGCTGCTCACGCTGATCGGTGACGACGGCATCGCGTCCGTCGTCACCACGCACCGCCACGGCGACCACTGGCAGGCGCTCGCCGAGGTCGTCGCCGCGACGGGCGCGCGCACCTACGCCGGCGCCCATGACGCGGAGGGCATCGACGTCCCCACCGATGTGCTCGTCGAGGACGGCGACACGGTCCGGGTCGGCCGCGTGGAGCTGACCGCGCGCCACCTGGTGGGCCACACACCGGGCTCCATCGCCCTGGTCTACGACGACCCGCACGGCCACCCCCACGTGTTCACCGGCGACTGCCTCTTCCCCGGCGGCGTGGGCAACACCTGGAAGGACCCGGAGGCCTTCGCCAGCCTCATCCGCGACGTCGAGACCAAGCTCTTCGACGCCCTGCCGGACGAGACCTGGGTCTACCCCGGGCACGGCAACGACACCACGCTGGGTGACGAGCGCCCGCACCTGCCGGAGTGGCACGCGCGCGGCTGGTAGCCCGCGCCGGGCGGCGAGCTCGACCGGCTCCGCCGCCCCACTCGCCGCGCGGGGCGACCCGTGCGGTACGCCGAAGATGTCCATGCCCCGATCGTGACACCCGGCACTGACAATCGGCCGTGGCCCCGTGCGCGGGCCCGTCCACCGCGACCCCGAGCAGGCGCCCGTCGGCCGTGACCCCGTGCGCCCCGCCCGCCGCCCACGGCACCTCCGCGCGCCCCCGTAACGTCCGGTCACTGTGGGTAGTTGGCGCGACATGCGCACCACCACTCCCCCCGGTCACCCCGCTCCCCCGCCGATGGTCCGTCTCGCGGCGGCCTCGCTGGTCGGCACCGCCATCGAGTTCTACGACTTCTTCGTGTACGGGACGGCGGCCGCCCTCGTCCTCGGCCCGCTGTTCTTCCCCACGTTCTCCGCGCTCGCCGGAACCCTGGCCGCCTTCGGCACCTTCGGGGCCGGCTTCCTCGCCCGCCCGCTCGGCTCCCTCGTCTTCGGGCACATCGGCGACCGCTACGGGCGCCGCCCCGTCCTGTTCGCCTCGCTCGCGCTGACCGGGCTCGCCACGGTCGCGGTCGGCTGTGTGCCCTCGTACGCCTCCATCGGCATCGCGGCGCCCGTACTGCTCCTGGTGCTGCGCTTCCTCCAGGGGATCGGGCTCGGCGGCGAGTGGGGCGGGGCCGTGCTGCTCACGGCGGAGCACGCCCCCGCCCACCGGCGCGGGCTGTGGACGAGCTTCCCGCAGATCGGCCCGTCCCTCGGTTTCCTGCTGGCCAACGGAGTGGTGCTGGCCCTGTCGGCGGGGATGAGCGACGCCCGGTTCCACGCCTGGGGGTGGCGCGTGCCGTTCTGGGGCGCGGGGCTGCTCGCCCTCGGCGGGCTGTGGCTGCGCACCTCGCTCGCCGAGACCCCGCAGTTCCGTGCGATGGGCGAGCCGGCCAGGCTGCCGCTGCTCGAAGTGGCGCGCGGGCACTGGCGGTTGGTGCTCCTGACGGCCGGCGCCCTCGCGGTCGGGTACGCCGTGTTCTACACGGTCTCCACCTGGTCGCTCGCGTACGCCACCGAGCAGCTGGGGGTCGGCCGCACCACCGTGCTGACCTGCGTCCTGGCCGCCGTCGCGATCATGGGGGCCCTGACGCCGGCGGCGGCGCTGCTCGGCGACCGCTACGGACGCCGGCCGCTGTGCCTCGCGGGCTGCGCCGCGACGGTGCTGTGGATGTTCCCGATGGTGGCGCTGCTCGCCACCGCCCAGCCGCTGCTGATGTTCGCCGGGTTCCTCGGCGCGATGCTGGCGTTCATCACGATGTTCGCGGTGATCTCGGCGTATCTGGCGGAACTGTACGAGCCGAGGGTGCGCTGCACGGGCGCCGCGGTCGGCTACAACCTGGGCGGGGTCCTCGGCGGCGCGCTGACCCCGATCGTGGCGACGGCGCTGTCCCGCGGGGCCGCGCCGCCCTGGGGGGTGGCCGCCTATCTGACCGGGGTCGGGCTGCTGAGCCTTGCCTGTTTCGCGCTGCTGCCCGAGACCCGGCCCGCGCCGCTGGCGCAGCCGGGTCCCGGGGCGGAGCCGGAGGCGGCCCCGGTGTAGGGCCGCCCGTCGGCCGGTCAGGCGCCGATGCTGTCCTTGTGCGCCTCCTCGGCCACCGTCTGCTTCCTGGCGGCGACGAGGCTGGTGATCGTGGTGATGATCAGGACACCGCAGATCACGCCGAGCGAGACGGGGATGGAGATCTCGGGGACGTGCACCCCGTTCTCGTGCAGGGCGTGCAGGACCAGCTTCACGCCGATGAAGCCGAGGATCACCGACAGGCCGTAGCTGAGGTGGACCAGCTTCTTGAGCAGTCCGCCGATCAGGAAGTAGAGCTGGCGCAGACCCATGAGGGCGAACGCGTTGGCGGTGAAGACGATGTACGGGTCCTGGGTGAGGCCGAAGATGGCGGGGATGGAGTCCATCGCGAAGAGCACGTCGGTGGTGCCGATGGCGAGCATGACGACCATGAGCGGCGTCATGATCTTCTTGCCGTTCCTCGCCACGAACAGCTTGGTGCCGTGGTACTGGTCGGCGACGCCGAACTTCTTCTCGACGGACTTCAGGAGGCGGTTCTCCTCGAACTCCTCCTCCTCGTCACCGGAGCGCGCCTCCTGGATGAGCTTCCAGGCGGTGTAGATCAGGAACGCGCCGAAGATGTAGAAGACCCAGGAGAAGTTGGCGATCACCGCGGCGCCGGCGGCGATGAAGATCGCTCGCAGCACGAGGGCTATCAACACACCGAAGAGCAGCACCCGTTGCTGGAGGTGCGAGGGCACCGAGAACTTCGCCATGATCAGGATGAAGACGAAGAGGTTGTCGACGGAGAGCGACTTCTCGGTGATGAAGCCGGCGAAGAACTCTCCGGACGCCTGGGCGTTGCCGAACAGCAGCAGGCCGAGGCCGAAGAGCGCGGCCAGCACGATCCAGACCACGGTCCAGACGCCGGCTTCCTTGACCGACACGTCATGGGGCTTACGCCCGATGAAGAAGTCGGCCGCGATCAGGGCACACAGACCAAGGATGGTCAGTACCCACAGGGTCATTGAAACGTCCACTGCGCCTCCGGCGTCGTACGGCTACTGATCAGCGTCGTCGCTGCCGGAGGTCTCTTCCACCCGGGGCGCTTCCCTCGCACCGCGGGCCGGCGCCCCGGGACCCGTCCCGTGGGTCCGTATTGACGGGAACGCCGCAGTCGGGAGTACTCCCCTCCGCTGTGGGAAAGCCTACCCGAATAACCAAGAGAAGGTAAAGAGATAGGTAAAGAAAGGCCAAGTCCCCAGGTGGGGTGCGGTCTTGTGGAGGCCTTACGGATGAACCGGGGTCGGGTGCAACGGATGCGCCGGGGCCCGGGCGCATCCGGATCAGGCGGCCCGGGGCCCGCGCGTCCTCAGCGCGGCCAGGCGGCGCGGGCCTCGCCGACCTGGCCGAGCACCTGCTCCAGGATCCGGCTGCCGGACGGCGCGAGCGGCGGCTCGTACGTCCAGGCGTGCCCCACCCACGGGTCGGCGAGGTGGTCGTCGGGCACCGGGGTCAGCCGCAGCAGCGAGCGCCACAGCGGCTGGAGCAGGGGCCCGTACGCGCCGGCCTCCTCGCGGTCGGCGACCATCAGCAGGTGCACGCCGACCGAGGGGCCCTCGTCGGCGAGGTAGCGCAGCTGGTTCAGGGCGCGGTCGTCGAAGCCGTGCGGAAAGTCATTGACGATCAGGAGCTGTTCGGCCGTGTCCATCCCGGGCGGCAGCGCGTCGGCTCCCGCACCGGCCCGTGCCGCCATCTGCACGAGGTCCACGCGCTCGGTCAGGCGGGTCAGCACCTCGGACACCCCGGCGGCCCCCGCCGCGGGCGGTGCGGCCAGCACTCCGGACCGCACGAGCGGGGCGAGCCGGGCCGCGGCCGCGCCCGCCGGGTCGATGACGTGGACGGCGAACTCATGGGCCGGGTAGACCGCGAGCAGCCGGGCCGCGATGGCCACCGCCGTGTCCACCGCCAGGCCCTTGACCTGGTCGGAGTCCAGGAACACGGCGGCGTCCGAGCCACCGCGCCCGGCGTCGATCCACAGCCCGCGCTCCAGGGGCAGCCGCACCAGCATCGGGATGCGCAGCTCCGGCTGCTCCGGCAGGTGCAGATCCCCGATCCGCAGCGCCATCGGGAGCTCCATCGGCACCCGGTAGCCGTGCCACACCGGGTTGTCCCAGCGGGCGTAGGGGGCCGGCAGCGCGGGCTCGACCACATCGGACTCGGCGGTCAGCTGGGCCAGATCCCGGTCCAGCGACTCCCGGGCGCGGGCGACGAGCTCCTCCCGCTTGGCACGGGCCTGCTCGCGCGCGAGGTCCCCGGCGGAGCCCATGCGGCCGCGCGGGTCGGACAGGGCGCGGTCCACCTCCTGCTCCAGCCGCGAGTCCGCGAAGTCGACGGCGCTGCGATAGGCGGCGACCGCGCGGGCCAGGTCCTCGAACATGCCCCACACCTGGTTGTAGAGCCGCTCGTCCATGGACCAGCCGCTCGCGTCGCCGGCCACGGGACGTGCGGGCTCGCCGGGGGCCGCGGGCGGGGCGGCCGGGGCCGGCGGCGGGGGCGTGCAGGTCTGGCGCCGGGGGTGGGCGTAGTTGATGGGCCCGCCGTCGCCGACGGCCTGCTGCGGCACGGCGGCGGCAGGCCCGTCACCACCGGAGGGGGCGGCGGGGCCGCCGGACGCACCGGATCCGGACGCATCGGATCCAGGCGTACCGGACCCGGGTGTACGCAGCCGGGCCTCGTCGCTCGTACGGGGCGGGGGCGCGGCCACCGTACGGGAGGCGCCGAGCGCGACGGCCTCCTGGATGGTGGCGGCCAGCTGTGCGGCCGCGGCCAGGCCGTGGTCGGCGAGGAGGTCGGCGAGGCCGCCCGCGTACCCCTGGCCGACCGCGCGGATCTTCCAGGCGCCCTGGCGGCGGTAGAGCTCCAGGGCCACGACGGCCGACTCGGCGCCGAGCCCGGTGATGGTGTAGCTGGCGATCGCGGTGCCGTCGAGGCCGGTCACGGCGACGAAGGGCGCGGCCACCGCGGCGAACCGGCCGGGCCCCGGCGGCCCGGCCGGCAGCGCGAGCAGCACATGGACGCGGTGCACCTCATCGCCGAGCGCCTCCAGGTCCACCGCGAGGCGGTGGTCGGCGGCGGCCTGGCGGGAGACCTCGATGCCGGGCAGGTGGGGCGAGCCGGGGTGGGCGACGCGCTCCACGCCGTGCACCCGGCCCTGCTCGTCCCCAAGAGTGGCGGCGGCCACGACGGGGGCGCCGGCCGACACCCTGATCTCCAGTCGGGTCCGGGGCAGGGGGTGGTTCTGCCCCCGTACCAGCTCGGCCGTCATCGCCTCTGTCCCCTCGTCGAGTTGATGGTGGTGCGGGCGCCGCGCGGGCGGTCGTGGTGCAGCTCCCGGCGGCATCGTGCCTCCGGGAGCTGCGGGTTCGGTGCTGCGGTACTGCGGTGTTGCTGCGGTACTGCGGTGGTGCTCGGTGTGCGGTGCGGCCGGTCAGAGGTGCGGCAGGATCGCCGGCATCAGGTCCTGGAACGTGCGGCCGTTGGCCGGGTTGCCGATGGCGGTCATCTGCCAGCCGCCGCCCACCCGGTGCACCTTGGCCATGATCTGCGCGGTGTACTGACCGCCGCCGTCCAGCGTGTAGCGGGCCAGTTCCTGGCCGTTGGTCTCGTCGACCAGGCGGCAGAACGCGTTCTGCACCTCCTGGAACGTCTGGCCGGTGAAGGAGTTCACCGTGAAGACGATCTGGTCGATGTGCACCGGCACACGGGCGAGGTCGACCAGGATCGACTCGTCGTCGCCGCCCTGGCCCGCGCCGCCCACCAGGTTGTCGCCGGTGTGCCGCACCGAGCCGTCGTCGCTGACGAGGTGGCGGAAGAAGACCACGTCGATGGGCTGCTTGTCGGCGAAGAGCACCGCCGAGGCGTCCAGGTCGATCTCCTGCGTCCGCTTGCCGAACAGGCCACGGCGGGGTGCCGCCTGCCAGCCGAGCCCCATCCGCACCGCGGTCAGGGTGCCGCCGCCCTGCTTCTCCAGGCTGATGGCCTGACCCTTGGACAGATTGACCGTCACGCGCTGTCCCCTCTCCCCATGTGTCGTTCTTGACGTGCTGTGTTGTCGTTCGTGCTCGGCCCGACCCTACGCAGTCGCGCGGGCCGCGCGCTCCCGCGGGAGCCTTTTGTGGCGGTGTTGCAACACACCGCGCCCGCGCGGCTTCCGCGCCCGGCCCGCTCCGTCAGGCGAGGCCGGCCTCCCTCATCTGACGGAGCTCCTTCTTCAACTCGCCCACCTCGTCGCGCAACCGGGCCGCCACCTCGAACTGCAGGTCGGCCGCGGCGGCCCGCATCCGGTCGGTCATCTCCTCGATGATGCCCGCCAGTTCGGCCGCCGGCCGGTCGGTCAGCTCCTTCTTGGCACCCTTGGCGCCCTTGGCCGCCTTGCCGCCCAGCGCGGGCACCGGCGCCTTGGCCGCCTTGCCCTCCTTGCCCTGGCGGTAGCCCGTGCCGAGCAGCTGCTCGGTGTCGACCTCCTCGCGCGCGATCGTGGCGACGATGTCGTTGATCTTCTTGCGCAGCGGCTGGGGATCGATCCCCTTCTCCTTGTTGTACGCGATCTGCTTCTCGCGGCGCCGGTTGGTCTCCTCGATGGCCTTCTCCATCGCGGGCGTGACGCGGTCGGCGTACATGTGGACCTGGCCGGAGACGTTTCGGGCGGCACGGCCGATCGTCTGGATCAGCGAGGTGCCCGAGCGCAGGAAGCCCTCCTTGTCGGCGTCCAGGATCGACACCAGGGAGACCTCCGGCAGGTCGAGCCCCTCGCGCAGCAGGTTGATGCCGACCAGCACGTCGTACTCGCCGGCGCGCAGTTCGCGCAGCAGCTCGATGCGGCGCAGGGTGTCGACGTCGCTGTGCAAGTACCGCACCTGGATGCCCAGTTCGAGAAAGTAGTCCGTCAGGTCCTCGGCCATCTTCTTGGTCAAGGTGGTGACCAGGACGCGCTCGTCCTTCTCGGTGCGCAGCCGGATCTCGTGCACCAGGTCGTCGATCTGGCCCTCGGTGGGCTTGACCACGACCTCCGGGTCGACCAGGCCGGTCGGGCGGATGATCTGCTCCACGAAGCCGTCGCCGCGGGAGAGCTCGTACTTGCCGGGGGTGGCCGACAGATAGACCGTCTGCCCGATGCGGCCGAGGAACTCTTCCCACTTCAGCGGCCGGTTGTCCAGCGCTGAAGGGAGCCGGAAGCCGTGGTCGACCAGGGTGCGCTTGCGGGAGGCGTCGCCCTCGTACATCGCGCCGATCTGCGGCACCGTGACGTGCGACTCGTCGAGGACCAGCAGGAAGTCCTCGGGGAAGTAGTCGATCAGGGTGTTGGGGGCGGTGCCGGGGTCGCGGCCGTCGAAGTGCATCGAGTAGTTCTCGACGCCCGAGCAGCTGCCGATCTGGCGGAGCATCTCCAGGTCGTAGGTGGTGCGCATGCGCAGCCGCTGGGCCTCCAGGAGCTTGCCCTGCTTCTCCAGCTCCGCGAGGCGCTGCTCCAGCTCCTTCTCGATGCCGTTGACGGCCTTCTCCATGCGCTCCGGACCCGCCACGTAGTGGCTCGCCGGGAAGACGTAGAGCGACTGGTCCTCGCTGATGATCTCGCCGGTGATCGGGTGGAGCGTGGAGAGCGCCTCGATCTCGTCCCCGAACATCTCGATGCGGACGGCCAGTTCCTCGTAGACCGGGAAGATCTCGATGGTGTCGCCGCGCACCCGGAAGGTGCCGCGGGCGAACGCCATGTCGTTGCGGGTGTACTGGATGTCGACGAAGCGGCGCAGCAGCTGGTCGCGGTCGATCTCCTCGCCGACCTTGAGCGGCACCATCCGGTCGACGTACTCCTGCGGGGTGCCGAGGCCGTAGATGCAGGAGACGGAGGCGACCACGACCACGTCACGGCGGGTGAGCAGCGAGTTGGTCGCGGAGTGGCGCAGCCGCTCGACCTCCTCGTTGATCGAGGAGTCCTTCTCGATGTAGGTGTCCGACTGCGGGACGTACGCCTCGGGCTGGTAGTAGTCGTAGTACGACACGAAGTACTCGACGGCGTTGTTGGGCAGCAGCTCGCGGAACTCGTTCGCCAGCTGGGCGGCCAGCGTCTTGTTCGGCGCCATGACGAGCGTGGGGCGCTGGAGCTTCTCGATCATCCAGGCCGTCGTCGCCGACTTTCCGGTGCCGGTCGCGCCGAGGAGGACGACATCCTTCTCACCTGCGCGGATGCGCCTCTCCAGGTCGGCGATGGCCGCCGGCTGGTCGCCACTGGGCTGGTAGGGACTGACGACCTCGAAGGGCGCCACCGAACGTTCGATCTTGGAAACGGGCCGCATGCAACCACCGTACGACCCGCCACTGACAACCGGGATCCGAACGCGGTCGGGTCCCGGTCCGCTCACCAGTCGTGCGGTGACGCGGAGCCCTCGCGCGGGGGCTCGGACGGGGCCCAGCTGGTGCGCTCGGGAAAGGACGGGCGGTGGCGCGGCAGGGGGACCGCGCGGGGCGGGCGCTTCTCCCAGTCCGGCCTGCCCATGACCACCAGCGGGTCGAACATCACGACGACCCCGGCGAGGACCAGGAAGGCGGCCGGGCCGATCAGCAGGGGTGCGAGCAGGGCCGCGGGGGTCTCGCCGCCCGCTGCCGCACCGGCGGCGCCGGCGTGCAGGTCGACGCTGAGCGCCGCCATTCCGGTGTAGTGCATCCCGCTGACCGCGACCCCCATCACCAGGCTGGCCCCCAGGCTGGCGAGGAAGCCGTGCACCGACACCGCGGCCCACAGCGCGGCCGTGGCGGCCACCACGGCGATCACCACGGAAATGCTGACGATCACGGTGTTGTACTCGAACTCGCCGTTCATCCGGATCCCGGCCATGCCCAGGTAGTGCATGGTGGCCACGCCGAGCCCGGTGATGGTGCCCCCGGTGACCAGTGCCATCGGGGTGGCACCGCGATAGCCCACGATGAAGATCCCGATGCCCACCATCACGATCGCGACGGCGAGGCTGGCGAAGGTGATGCCCCGGTCGTAGCCGAGCGGCACCTCGTGCACCGAGAAGCCCATCATCGCGATGAAGTGCATGGTCCAGATGCCGGAACCGATGGACGTGGCGCCGAGCGCCAGCCAGGCCGCCTTGAAGGAGCCCTCGGTGCGCACCGATCTGGCGGTGCAGCGCAGTCCGAGCGCCGCGCCGAGGCAGGCCATGATGAACGCCGCCACCGGCGTCACGAGGCCGTAGCTGAATCCGTCGACCGTCCCGTGCATACGTGTGTGCCCTTCACCCCGTGCCGACTGAAGAGGCCCTGCTTCTGTTGCGACCCTGACTCGGGGCGACACTAGGGCTCGCTGCGCGACAGGCAAACATTTTTCGGGCAATTTATCGACTCCGGGGGCTCGGGGCGTTCGCATCTGTGGTGATCCGTTCGCTTTGGTGCCCCGCTCCTCGGCCACCGGCGTCCGCTGGCCGGGCGGCGATGTCAGTGGCCCGCCGTACGGTGTTCGGCATGACCAGCAACGCGCAGTTCGTCGAATGGGCTGTCGTCGACAGTGCCATCGGTCCGCTGCTCCTGGCCGCGACGGGCCAGGGTTTGGTGAACGTCGTCTTCCACGCCCACGAGCCGGTGCGCGACCGGGCGGTGCGGGCGCTCGGCACCCGGTTCGGCACCGAGCCGGCCCCGGCCGTGCCCGGCAGGCCGGGCCCCCTGGAGGAGCCCATACGCCAGGTCGGGGCGTACTTCGAGGGCAGGTTGCGCGCGTTCACGCTGCCGCTCGACTGGTCGCTGGCGTCCGGCTTCAACCGCCAGGTGCTGCGGGAGCTCGCGACGGGCGTCCCGTACGGGTCGGTGGTGGGCTACGGCGATCTGGCCTCCCGGGTCGGCGAGCCGAAGGCGGCCCAGGCGGTCGGCGTGGCCATGGGCGCCAACCCGCTGCCCGTGGTCGTGCCCTGCCACCGGGTGGTGGAGAGCCACGGCGGGCTCGGTGGATTCGGCGGGGGTCTGGAGACCAAGCGGCGGCTGCTCGCCCTCGAAGGGGTCCTCCCCGAGCCGCTGTTCTGAGCGGCCGCGGCGCTCCCGCGGTGAGCGGCGGGCACCGGGCCCGGCTGTTCCCCGGCCGCGGACCGGCTGGCACACTGCGCCGGTGACCACACTCCCCGACGCTCCCGGCACCGGCCGGGCCGTGCCCGACCCCGCGACGCTGCCCGCCCTGCGGCGCCGTATCACCGCCGTGCTCATGGTGAGCCAGATACTCGGCGGCCTCGCCAACGCCACGGGGATCGCGCTGTCCGCGGTGCTGGCCGCCGAGGTCAGCGGGGACCAGGCCCTGTCGGGGCTCGCCTCCGCGTCCATGGTGGCGGGGCCCGCGCTGCTCGCGATGCCGCTGGCCGCCCTGATGACCCGGCGCGGCCGGCGGCCCGGTCTGGTCCTCGCGTATCTCCTCGGCGTGGTGGGCGCGGCGGTGGTGGTCACCGGCGCCGTGCTCGGCAGTTTCCCGCTGCTGCTGCTCGGCATGGCCGTCTTCGGCGCCGGGTCCCTCGGCAACCTCCAGGCCCGGTACGCCGCCGCCGACCTCGCGGAGCCGGAGCGGCGGGCCCGGGCCATCTCCACGGTGGTGTGGGCGACGACGATCGGCGCCGTGCTCGGCCCCAACATCGCGGCCCCCGCCGGGCACAGCGTGGCCCGCTTCGGCATACCCACGGCCGCCGGCCCGTTCGTCTGGGCAGCGGCCGTGTTCCTCCTCTCCGCCGTCATCGTCGGCGTCCTGCTGAGGCCGGACCCGCTCCTGACCGCCCGCGCCCTGGACGAGGGCGGCCCGCAGACGGCGGCGGCCCGCTCGCTGCGGGCCGGCGTCGCGGTGGTCAGAAGCTCACCGCGGGCGCGGCTCGCGCTGGTCACCGTCGCCCTGTCCCACACCGCCATGGTGTCGATCATGTCGATGACGCCGGTCGCCCTGACCCATCACGGCGCGGGCATCGAGCTGATCGGTCTGGTGATCAGCATCCACATCGCGGGGATGTACGCGTTCTCACCGCTGATGGGCTGGCTCTCCGACCGGCTCGGGCGGCTCGCGGTGATCGGTCTCGCCGCCGGGCTGCTGTGCTGCGCCGCTCTGCTGGCCGGCACGGCCGGCGCGAGCCGCGGTCAGACCATGGCCGGGCTCTTCCTGCTCGGCCTCGGCTGGTCGGCGGGGCTCGTGTCCGGCTCGGCGCTGCTGACCGACGCGGTGCCGGGCCCCGCGCGGGCCGCCGTTCAGGGTCTGTCGGATCTGACCATGAACGTCGCGGCGGGCCTCGGCGGCCTCACCGCGGGCCTGGTCGTGGCGCGCGCGGGCTACGGCTGGCTGAACGCGGCGGGCGCCGCGCTGCTGCTGCCGGTGGCCGGTCTCGCCCTGCTCACCTCCCGAAGGACGCCCCGGGCGGAGCCGTCCGCTACAGGCTGATGTGGTACGCCTTGCGCAGCGTCTCGTGCACGGTCCAGGTGGTCCGGTCGCCGGCGCGCAGGACGCAGGCGTCGCCGGGGCCGACCTCCAGGGTGTCGCCGCCCTCCACCTCGACCGTGGCGCGCCCGCTCACGACCACGAACAGTTCGTCGGCCTCGGTGTCGGTCACCACGCCCGGCGTGATCTGCCAGATCCCGCGGATCTGTCGGCCGTCCGCGGACTCCCACAGCACTTTGCCCGTCACCTCAGGGCTGCCGGACACGATCTGCTCCGGGTCGAGCGGCTCGGGTTCGAGGTCGGCGTCGCCGACCCGCACGGCGAACGAGGCCGGTCCGGGCGGGCCCGCGTCGTGGGGTGCGGGATCCTCTGGTGCGGGATCCGCGGGTGCGGCGGGGCTGTGGTGGGCGGTGCTCATGACGGGCCAATCTAGCCGCGCGCGGCGGGCGCCGAGACCGACAGGGCGACCAGGCCCGCGGGCCCCCGCACGACACTCTGTCCAGCGCGCCCGCCCCGGAGGCACTTGAGGTGGCGCGTCCGGTGAACCGGGCCCGTACCGGAGGTGGCGCGTCGGGTGGACCGGGCTCGTACCGAAGCGGCGCGTCCGGTGCACCGGGCCCGTACCGAAGCGGCACGTCGGGCGGACCGGGCTCGTACCGGCGGTGGCGCGTCCGCTGAACCCGGCCTCCCGGGCGCGGAGTTGGGAAACGTTTACCCGGGTTCCGCGCGCGCCAGGGATGGGACATGCCCTGTGACGACGTACCTGACGAGACCACGGTGTCGGAAGAAGTGCGGACCGCCCTCGACGAGGGTCGCCCGGTCGTGGCGCTGGAGTCGACGATCATCTCGCACGGCCTTCCCCGGCCGCGCAATCTGCGGGTCGCCCGCGATCTTGAGGAGGCGGTACGGGCCCGGGGCGCGGTGCCCGCGACCATCGCCGTCCTCGACGGCCGGGCCCTGGTGGGTCTGGACAAGGGCCAGTTGGAGCGGGTGGCCACCGAAGACCTGCGCAAGCTCGGGCACCGCGATCTGCCGATGGCGCTGGCGACCGGCGCGAGCGGCGCCACCACCGTCTCGGCCACCGCTTTCCTGGCCGCCCGGGCGGGGCTGCGCGTGTTCGCGACGGGCGGTCTGGGCGGCGTCCACCGGGACTGGACCGAGACGCAGGACGAGTCCGCGGATCTGCGCCTGCTGGCCAGGACCCCGATCGCGGTGGTCTGCGCGGGCGTGAAGTCGATCCTCGACGTGCCGGCCACGCTGCAGCGCCTGGAAACGCTGGGTGTACCGGTGGTCGGCTACGGCACGGACCGCTTCCCCGGGTTCTATCTGTCCAGCTCCGGCGAGCCCGTCGACTGGACGGTACGCACCCCGCGGGAGGCCGCCCGCGTGCTGCGCGCCCACCGCGCGCTCGCCCTCGACGCGGCGGTGATCGTGGCCAACCCGGTCGCGGAGGCCGCCCAGTTGGACCCACGGCTGCACGACGAGGTACTCGCCTCGGGCCTGGCCGCGTGCCGCGCCGAGGGCGTCACCGGCCAGGCGGTCACCCCCTTCCTCCTCGCCCACCTCGTCGAGCACACCGACGGCGCCTCCCTGGAGGCGAACGTGGCCGCGGTGTACGGCAACGTCCGGCTCGCGGCGGACATCGCGGCGGCGCTGTGAGCCGTCCGGAGGGGCCGGGCGGGGCTGGTCAGGGGTGCCCGGGGGCCACGGGAAACGGGCACCCGCGTGGCGGGCTGCTCGTCGTGGGGGACGTGGTCACCGACGTGGTCGCCCGCCACCGCGGCCCCCTCGCCCTCGCCACGGACACCGCGGCCGACATCCGTACGGTGCCGGGCGGCGCGGGCGCCAACGCGGCCTGCTGGGCCGCCCGTTCGGGCTGCGCGGACGTGCGGCTGCTCGCCCGGGTGGGCCAGGACTCGGCAGGCTGGCACGAGCTGCGGCTGCGCCGCTCCGGTGTACGCCCCCTGCTGATCCCGGACGCCGAGGCCCCCACCGCGACGGTCGTCGCCCTGGTCGACACGGCGACGGCGGAGCGCACCTTCCTGACCGACAGCGGCGCCGTCCACCGGATGAACCCGGCCGACTGGTCGCCCGGCCTCCTCGACGGAGTGGCTCATCTGCATCTGTCGGGCTATCTGCTGTTCGCCGAACAGAGCCGCCAACTGGCGCTCACCGCCCGGGAGTCGGCCCGCGCGGCCGGGGTTCCGGTGAGTGTCGACCCGGCGTCGACCGGCTTCCTGGCCGAACTCGGCGTCGACCGTTTCCTCGCGCTGACCGAGGGCGTCGAGCTACTGCTCCCCAACGCGGACGAGGCGACCCTCCTGACCGGCCTGACCGAACCGGCCGACGCGGCGGCCAAGTTGAGCCGTCAGTACCCGGTGGTCGCGGTCACCCTGGGTGCGTCCGGCGCGCTGGTGGCGGTGCGCGGGGAGGTCGTCGCGCGGGTGGCGGCGCCCGAGGTGACGGCCCTGGACTCCACGGGCGCGGGCGACGCCTTCACCGGCGGCTTCCTCGCGGCCCGGCTGCGCGGCGCCTCCCCGGCGGAGGCCGCGCGGGCCGGGTGCCGCGCGGGGGCGGTCGCGGTGGGGGTGGTGGGCGGACGGCCACCGGAACGTTAGCGGGCCGCCGCCGTGCCGGTCCCGGGCCACCCGGTCACGTCAGACCGAGGGACGTCACGCCGGTCAGGGCCACACCGGACGACCCCGGCCCGGGCCAGGCCGGGCGGCCCGGAACAGGCCAAACCAACAAGCTTGCCCCGCCCCCGAGTTGGCGGGTCATGCGCCGCGTACCGCCACGGCCGGGTGCCGGGGATCGTCGACCCGTACCAGCACATCGGCCGCCTCCCCGGGTCCCACCTCCGCCTCGTACCGCTCGAAGGCGGGGAGCGTCCAGCGGGCGCCCTCCTCGGTGCGGCGGCGCAGGGCGGCCGGGGAGAGGCGCAGGTGCACGCCGAGGTCGAAGGGGAACCAGTGCCCGAGCAGCAGCGGGCCGTGCACGAGCAACACCCCTGATTCCGGCAGGAGTTGATAGGGGCTGCGGGTCGCACGGTCGGTCGCCGGGTCCCACAGGTCGGGCAGCACCCGTCCGGTGCCGCCGGGCTCCAGCGGCCCGAACACCTCCCGCCACAGGGCTCCGGTGTCGAACCAGCCCTGGAAATAGCTCTCCGGGTCCTCGCGGCCGAACTCGAAGCGCAGCGACGCCGGCCGCAGGAACCCTTCGGTGGACAGGGTGAGCACCGGTCGCCCGCGCGGCCGGAGCGCATCGGCGACGCGCTCCGCCAGCTCCCCAGGACGGGCCGCAGGCGCGCCGTCCACGGCGATGCGCAGCCACGGCCCGCCGTCGGCCGCCTTCAGGTCCATGACCCGGTCGGCGAGCGTGTCGGTCAGCCGTTCCCAGGTGATCGCTTCGAATCGCACGCCCCCATCATGCGCCGTGGCACGCCCCGGTCCTGCGCGGTGGGCGCCCGAGCGCATGCGCGGTGGCACGCCCCGATCCTGTGCGGTGGGTGCCCCAGCGGGCCCGGCGGTTGTTCGGGCGGTGGCGGGGCGGGGAATTCAGAGGGGGAACGGGCTCACCGGCCAGGCGTGCGAGGAGGGCGGCCCCATGCTCGTCATTCAACCCCGGCGCCACCACCGGTGCGCGCAGTGCGACCGCGCCCCGCTGCGCCACCTCGTCCTGGTCTCGGGGTCGCCGGTCTGTCTGGACTGCGCCGACCTCGGCCATCTCGTGTTCCTGCCGCGCGGCGACACCGCTCTCACCCGCCGCGCCCGGGCGGCCGGTTCGCTGTCCGCCGTCGTCGTCCGCTTCAACCGGCGCCGGCGGCGCTACGAGCGTCAGGGCGTCTTCGTCGAGGAGCCCGCGCTCGCCGCGGCCGAGGCGGCCTGTCTGGCGGACGCGGAGGCCCGGGCCCGCCGGCGCGCCCGGGACGCGGCCCGCCGGGCGGCCGAAGACGTGCGCTTCACGGCGGCGCTGACCGCCGAGATCCTCCGCCTGTTCCCGGGCTGTCCCGCCGAGCGGGCCCGCGACATCGCCGAGCACGCCTCGGTGCGGGGCAGCGGACGGGTGGGCCGGTCGGCGGCGGGCCGCGCCCTGGACGCCGCCGCGGTGACGGCGGCCGTCCGGGCGTCGGTGCGCCATCTGGACACGGAGTACGACGCGCTGCTCATGGCGCGCGTCCCGCACAACCGGGCGCGTGCCCTGGTCGCCGGGGCGATCGACGCGATCCTGGCGGCCTGGGCGGAGGGCGAGCCGTCCCCCGCGGCGCCCGGCGAGGTAGCCTCCAGGGTCGCGGAACGTCAGCCTCCCCTTGCGTAAGAATTCCATTCACTCACAGTTCCTTCGCATAGAACGATTCCCTTCCGGTGGGCCGGCAGGGCAGGATGACTGCGCTCGACCCAAGACGTCCGTCCCCGCCGTCCTCCGGCGGGCCCTGTCCAAGGCGAGGTAACAGCCGATGCCGAAGCCGGCCGCCGTGCGATCCGACCGATCCGAGCCGCTCGCGCCCTCGCTCGACGAGGCCCCCCTGCGTCCGTTCCACCTGAGGGTGACGGCGACGACGTTCGGGGCGAACTTCTCCGACGGTTACGCGCTCGGCATGATCGGCGCGGTCCTCGCCACCCTCACCGACGCCCAGCACCTCTCGGGCGTCTGGCAGGGTCTGCTCGGCGCGTCGGCCCTGATCGGCCTCTTCTTCGGCAGCATCGTGCTGGGCCGGGTCGGCGACATCATCGGCCGCCAGAAGCTGTACATCTACAACTTCGTCCTGATCACCCTCGCCTCCGCGCTCCAGCTCTGGGCCCGGGACCCCGCCCTGCTCTTCACGCTGCGCCTGCTGATCGGCTTCGGGCTCGGCGCGGACTACGCGGTGGGGCCGACCATGCTCTCGGAGTTCGCGCCCCGCAGGCTCCGGGGCGTCCTCCTCGGCTCCCTGACCGTGATGTGGACCGTCGGATACGTCATCGCCGGCATCCTCGGCACCTACCTCGGCCATACGCAGGGCTCCGCCCATCTGCTGCTCGCCTCGGGCGCGGTGCCCGCGCTCGCGGTGCTGCTGCTGCGCATCGGCACGCCGGAATCGCCGAGCTGGCTGATCAGCCAGGGCCGCACCGAGGAGGCGCGCGCCATCGCCCGGACGTATCTGCGGGCGGAGCTCGGCCCGGCCGAGGCCGCCCCGCCGGAGCGGCGCACGAGCACGGCCACCGCCTACCGCGAGCTCTTCGCGCCCGGCCAGGCCCGGCGCACCTGGTTCGGCACGGTCTTCTACAGCGCCCAGGTGCTGCCGTACTTCGCGATCTACACCTTCATGCCGACCATCCTCGCCGCGCTACACGTGCCCGACGCCGACCTGCAGAACCTGCTGCTCAACCTGTTCCTGCTCGGGGGCGGCGTCATCGGCCTCTGGTTCCTCCAGAAGACCGGCCGCCGCCCGCTGACGATCGCCACCTTCGGCATCATGACGGCGGCGCTGACCCTGATGGGCGCCTTCGCACACGCCTCGACCACCGCGCTCATGGTGCCGTTCCTCGTCTACACCTTCGTGATGGCCGGCGCCTCCAACCTCACCCAGGTCTATCCGGCCGAGCTCTACCCCACGCATCTGCGCGCCACCGGCGTCGGCTTCCTCAACGGCACCAGCCGCATCGCCTCGGCGGTCGGCACGTTCATCCTGCCGGTGAGCCTGGAGCACCTGGGCCTGAGCGGATCCATGTACTGGCTGGCGGCCGTACTCCTGGTCGGCCTGCTGGTGTCCCTCGCGTGGGCCCCGGAGACCCGGGAATCGGTGACGACGTCGGGCGGCTGACCCGCGCACCGACGGAGAGCCGGGCACCCGCGCCGGGCGCCCCCACCGCCGAGCGCCCCGCACCGCACCCCCGACGTCCCCCACCCGAACGGACGCGTACGCTCCACAACTCCCCCGCCCCGCACGGCACTTGAGGTCACCGTGCGGGTATCCCTCCCCCATGACGACTGCGCCGGACCGCCCCCTGCTGCTCCTCGACGTGGACGGCCCCCTCAACCCGTACGCGGCCCGCCTGCCCCGCCTGCGCGGCTACCGCACCCACCGGCTCCACCCGTCGTCCTGGCTCGCCCGCCAGACCCCGGGGTCCCGCCCGTACCGGCGCGGCCTGCGCGTCCGTCTCCACCCGGGCCACGGCGCGCGGCTGTGCGCGCTGCCCTACGAACTGGCCTGGGCCACCACATGGATGAACGAGGCGAACGAGATGATCGCCCCCGCCATCGGCCTCCCCCCTGACCTTCCGTTCATCGCGTGGCCCGAGCTGTTCGCCACCGACCCGGACGGTCTGTACTGGAAGACCAGACCGTTGGTGCGCTGGGCGGCGGGCAGGCCGTTCGCCTGGGTCGACGACATGATCACCGATCTGGATGAAAGCTATGTGCGCGAGCACCACGACCACCGCGCGCTGATGGTGCGCATCCACCCACGACGGGGCCTGCGCGAGACGGATTTCCAGCGCCTGACCCACTGGGCGGCCACGGTGTGACCCCTCTTGGACCCAGCACCTCCTCGCACCGGCTTCAGTGTGCAACTCCTCGGCGCGACGCCGACCGAGAACGGCACCGAGGACCGGATCCGGCTCGACCTGACGGCCCTTCCCGCTGCGGTTGACCGCCTGGTCATCGCCGCCAGCCGCCATCGGCGGGCCTCCTTCGGGGAGTTGGAGAACCTGCGGCTGGTCCTCACCGACGCCTCCGGCGAGGGGTTGCTCGGTTTCTCCATCGCGGACGCCGACACGGAGAGCGCCTTCGTCTTCGGCGAGGTCTACCGCCGCGAGGCGGCCTGGAAGTTCCGGGCGATCGGCCAGGGTTACGACTCCGGGCTCGCCGGGCTGGCCACCGACTACGGCATCGAGATCGACGAGGACGACGACCAGGACGGCGAGGCCCCTTACGGCGAGGCGGACGGCGACACGGCGCACGCGGAGAGCGGGGCCGCGGACGGGCCCGGACGGGCCGGTGCGGTGGAGACGGCCCGTGCCGCGGCCGGTGACGACGCCGCCCCGCCCGCCTCCTTCCCCGCCCCCACCGGGATCGAGAGCGCCTCAACCGCCGCCCAGGAACAGGCACTTGACGCCCATGCCCTGGCGCGCGCGGCCGCTCTCGCCCACGTGCCCGTGCAGCGGACCGCCGAGCCGGACATCGCGAACGCTCCCACCGGAACACCCATCGGGGCACCGGTCGAGGCATCCGCCGACGCGCCGGCCCGCCGACTGCGCACGGCCCGGAAGAAGGTCACCCTGCCGAAGGCGCTCAAGCCCTCGCTCGCCGAGAGCGACGCGTGGCGCGGCGCCCGCCTGTTCCCCGCGTCCTCGCTCAAGAGCGACCGTGAGCGCGAGATGCGGGCGACGTCCGTACTGCTGGCCGTCATGGCGCAGGTGCCCGAGTTCGGCCGCCGCCTCACCGCCGCCTTCGGGGCGCCGGCCGGGCGGATGGAGACCTTCACCGAAGTGACCCTGCCGCACGGCGACAGCCCGAAGCGGCCGGACGGCGTCATCCGCGTGGAGCGCGCAGGGAAGCTGTGGACGGCGCTCGTCGAGACCAAGACCAACGGCAACGCCCTGAAGAGCGAGCGGATCCAGGCCTATATGGACATCGCCGCGCGCCGGGGGTACGAAGCCGTCATCACCCTCTCCAACGACGTTGCCCTGGAGGGGAGTTCCCTGGTCGAGGTGAAGACCGACGGACGGCGCAAGCACAAGGTCGCCCTGTGGCACCTGTCCTGGGCCGAAGTGACCCAGCAGGCGCAGCTCCTCATCCGGCACGAGGGCGTGCGCAACGAGGCGCACGCCTGGCTCCTCCAGGAACTCCTGCACTACCTCCAGCACGACAACTCCGGCTGCCACGGCTTCCAGAACATGGGGCCCGCCTGGGTGCCGGTGCGCAACGGCATCGACGAGGAGACCCTGTCGCCGGGCGATCCGCGCACCGTACAGGTCGTCGAGAGCTGGGAGCGCCTGATCCGGCAGGTCTGTCTGCGGCTCGGGGGCGAGCTGGGCACCAAGGTGGTGCCCGTGCAGCGGGCCCGGCGCGGCACCGACCCGCGGTCGCGGCGGGCGGACCTCGCGGCCCGGCTCTGTGTGGACGGGCAGCTGTGCGCCGAGATCCGGATCGAGGGGGCGCCCGGCATCCTCGGGGTCGTCGCCGATCTGCGGATGGGCCGGCTCAGGACCTCGGTGGAGATCCCGGCGCCCACCCAGGGCTATCCGCTGAGCTGGGTGAAGCGCCTGATGCGGCAGCTCGCCGAGGCGCCGGCCGACCTCCATGTGCAGACCCTGCTCGACGGGGAGACGGTCGGCCCGCGCGGCACCCTGGAGAAGCTGCGCCCCGAGCCCGGCGACCTGCTGCCCAAGGGCGCCGAGCGGATCACCGGATTCCGGCTCTCGCTGTTCAAGGGCGTCGGCAGTACGCGCGGCAACGCCGAGACCGGGTTCATCCGCGGGGTGGACGCGGCCGTCGACCTGTTCCACTCCAGTGTGGTGACCCGTCTGGAGCGGCCCCGCCCGGCGCAGCGCGCCCAGTCCGCCCAGTCAGCCCAGTCCGCCGACGCGAGCGCCTGACCGGCCCGGCAGAGGCCCGGCCGCGCCCTCAGCCCTCCAGCCGCGCGGTGAGGGCGCCCACCGGGTCCGGGTCGGGGGCGCCGCGCGGCCACCAGTCCTGGCGGCCCGGGTCGGACTCGTAGCCGTACCAGCGGCCGTCCCTGCCGTAGCGGAGCTGGACGGAAGGCGTGGACAGGCGGTTGCGGCCGGGGCGGAAGTCGGGGAATCCGGCCGCGGTCAGCGCCGGGCGGGCGCGGTCGAAGGGGCCCGCCGGCGGATCCCAGGGCGTTTCGAGGACGTCGAGTGCCTCGATGCCGCCCTGGCGCCATGCCGCGACCGCGCGGGCGAGGTCGGTGGGGGTGCGGCCGGTGGCCCGGGTGAGCGAGGTGTAGAGGGCGCGGGTGGCGGAGGTGAGCCCGGAGCCGGGGTGCGCGGCGGCGAGCCGGACCGCGTCCTGCCACAGGGACAGGGGTGCGACGGGGTCGTGCCCGGTGGTCAGGAGGGTGTGGGCACGCAGGGCCGCCTCGGTGGCGAGGAGGTCGAGGGACAGCGGATCGGGGCCGCCGTGCACCTCGGGGAAGGCGGGCGGATGACCCGCTCGCGCGGGCGTGGGGAACGGCGGCGGGAGCGGCGGGAGCGTACGCGGCTGGACCGCCGACCGGGCCGGGACGGTGGGCAGGCGGGGCGGCGGCGCGGCCCGCTCCACGGCCATGCGGGTGGCGTTGCGCCGGGTCAGCGCGGCGAGCACTTCCTGCTCGCCCCTGCCCCGCATGAGGAGCAGCACGAACGGGTCCTCGTCCAGGAGACGGGCCGTCTGGTAGCAGAGCGCCGCCGCGTGCTTGCAGGGGAAGCCGTCGTCGGGGCACGAGCAGTCCGGGATCAGGTCGCCCGGGGCGGGCAGCAGCGCCGCCTCGTCGGCCAGGGCGTGCGGCAGGTCCTTGTCGAGCAGGGCCGCGATGTGGGCCGGCTCGCGGGCCGCGGTGTCGAGGAACTCCTCCCACGCCCGCTCGGGCAGGGTGCGCAGACGCAGTTCCGTACGGTAGGGGCGGGCCCGGGAGCCGTGCACATAGGCGGTGATGCGGCCCGGGGTGACGGTGACGGCGTCGACCTGGCCCGCTTCGGCGTAGGCACGCCCGCGGCCCAACCGGGCCGGATCCAGGGCGAGTTCCTCCAGGGCCTCCACCCAGGCGTCGCCCCACCACGTGCCGGTCCGCTCGGAGCGGGCGCCGAGCGCGGGGTAGGTGCGGCGGCGGTCGTCGTGGCGCGGGGTGCGCTGGGGCGGGCGGGGGTTCACCGCGTCCTCCGCAGGGAGATCAGGTCGGTCAGTTCGCGGTCGGTGAGCTCGGTCAGGGCGCTCTCGCCCGATCCGAGGACGGCGTCGGCGAGGGCGCGTTTGTGGCGCAGCATGTCGGCGATCCGGTCCTCGACCGTGCCCTCGGCGATCAGGCGGTGGACCTGGACGGGCTGTGTCTGGCCGATGCGGTAGGCGCGGTCGGTGGCCTGCTCCTCGACGGCCGGGTTCCACCAGCGGTCGTAGTGGACGACATGGCCGGCGCGCGTGAGGTTGAGGCCGGTGCCCGCGGCCTTGAGGGACAGGATGAAGACGGGGACCTCGCCGCTCTGGAACGCGTCGACCAGACGGTCGCGTTCGGCCACCGGCGTTCCCCCGTGCAGCAGTTGGGAGGGCACACCGCGGGCGCCGAGGTGGCGCGAGAGCAGCCGCGCCATCGCGACGTACTGCGTGAAGACGAGGACCGAGCCGTCCTCGCTGAGGATGGTGTCGACCAGTTCGTCGAGCAGCGCCAGCTTGCCCGAGCGGCCCGCCAGGCGCGGCACGTCCTCCTTCAGGTACTGGGCGGGGTGGTTGCAGATCTGTTTGAGGGCGGTGAGCAGCTTCATGACCTGAGCGCGGCGCGCGATGCCCTCGGCGGCCTCGACGGCGGCCATCACCTCGCGGACCACCGCCTCGTACAGCGCGGCCTGTTCGCGGGTGAGCGGCACGGGATGGTCGGTCTCGGTCTTGGGCGGCAGCTCGGGCACGATGCCCGGGTCGGACTTCTTGCGGCGCAGCAGGAAGGGGCGCACCAGCCGCGACAGCCGCTCCGCCGCGTCGTCGTCCTCGCCGTTCTCCACCAGACGGGCGTGCCGGGCCCGGAACGCCTTGAGCGGGCCGAGCAGCCCGGGGGTCGTCCAGTCGAGCAGCGCCCACAGCTCGGACAGGTTGTTCTCCACCGGGGTGCCGGTGAGCGCGACCCGGGCCGGGGCGGGGATCGTGCGCAGCGCCCTGGCCGTCGCCGAGAACGGGTTCTTGACGTGCTGCGCCTCGTCGGCGACCACCATGTTCCAGGCGTGCGCGGCCAGTTGGGGTGCGCTGCCGCGCATGGTGCCGTACGTGGTGAGCACGAAGCCTCCGTCGGCGCCGTCCAGGGTGCGGCTGCTGCCGTGGAAGCGGCGCACCGGGACGCCGGGGGCGAAGCGGGCGATCTCGCGCTGCCAGTTGCCGAGCAGGGACGCCGGGCAGACGACGAGGGTGGGCTCGGTGCGGGCGCGGCGCAGATGCAGGGCGATCACCGTGATCGTCTTGCCGAGCCCCATGTCGTCGGCGAGGCAGCCGCCGAGCCCCATCGACGTCATCATGTCCAGCCAGGCCAGGCCGCGCAGCTGGTAGTCGCGCAGCGTGGCGTTCAGGCCCGGCGGAGGGTCGGCCGCCGCGGGGCCCGCGAGGAGCCGGTCGCGGAGCGCGGCGAGCGCCCCGGCCGGGACGGCGGGCACCGTCTCGCCGTCGACCTCGGCGGTGCCGGTGAGCGCGACGGACAGCGCGTCCACCGGGTCGAGCAGCCCCAGATCGCGCTTCCTCGCCTTGCGGACGAGCTCGGGGTCGGCCACCACCCATTGGTCGCGCAGCCGCACGATCGGGCGGTGGGACTCGGCGAGTACGTCCATCTCCGCGTTGGTCAGCGCCTGGCCGCCGAGCGCCAACTGCCAGTCGAAGGTGAGGAGTTCGCCCGCGTCGAAGAAGGAGGTGCCGTCGGTGGCCGAGCCGGGGGCGGGCCGGACGACGGCGGTGGCGCTGAGCGTACGGGCCAGCTCGCGCGGCCAGTGCACGGTGACGCCCGCCGCGGCCAGGCGCGCGGAGGCCTCGCCGAGCAGCTCGTACAGCTCGGTCTCGGTGAGCGGCAGGACATCGGGGACGCTGCGTTCCAGCAGCAGGCCGAGCGGCGGCCACACGCGGGCGGCGCGGCGCAGGGCGAGCAGCGCGTCGATCCTGGCGCGCGGCCCGAACGCCTCGACCGCGCTCGCCGCGCCCCCGGCCGGCTCACCCTCCGCGCCCGTACCCTCCGCGCCGCCCGCGCCGTCCGACCAGAGGCGGGCGGCGTCGACGACGAGGGTCGGGTCGGCGAGGCTGTGCACCTGGACGACGGCCGAGCCGGCGCGCCGCGCCTCGCCCTCCTCGTCGGACGCCGTGTCGAACAGCTCGAACCCGGACAGGTCGAGGCGCAGCGACACCCGGACGCCCGCGTCCATGCCCGCCGCCGCCTCCGCCGCCCAGGCCCGCGCGGACGGCAGGTGCTGGGCGCCGGCCGCGGCGAAGGGCGCCCCGGCCGCGGCGGAGGCGGCCGGGGTGCGCGGCAGGGTGTCCGCGACCGCGTCGAGGAAGGCGCGCACCAGGGCTTCGGGATCCGGCAGTTGGAGGGCGCCGCGGCCGGGCACGGGCACCCCGTACGCCTCGTACGGCATGGCGGCGGCGATGGCCCGCAGCTGGGCGATGTCATCGGCGTCGAGCGGCCCGGCCCGCCAGGCGTCGTGGTGGGTGGGGGTGAGCCCGGGCAGCAGTCTCCCGCGCGCCACGAGGTTCAGGGCGTGCAGCGCGGCGGCGCCCCAGCAGGCCGCCGCCGGGTGGGCGGCCGGGTGGCGGCGGGCCCTGACCAGCATCGGGAGGGCCTCGGCGACCGGCACCACCAGGGCCGCGACCTTGCGGCTGCGGGCGCCCGCGCCGTGCCGGCGCACCATGGTCAGCTCGCTGACCCCGGCTCCGGGCGGCCCCTGGGGCGCGGGGCCCTGCGCCGGATCCCAGAAGGCGACCCTGCCCTCGCGCGGCAGCCCGGCGGGCAGGAACACGGCGGCATACGACACGGCGGGCCAGGGCGCGGACTGCGGCTGCGCGGAGCCCCGGGGCTCGGCCGGCCCGGACGGCGAAGGACCGCCCGGGGCGGGCGCGCCCTGCTCGGGGTACGTCATCGGTGTCGGCCAGGTCACCGCCGGTCACCTCCCTCATCCGCTCGGGTCGTCATCGATCGCGTGCTCCGCGACTGGTCTACGACCTTACGGGCGAGGTCTGACAATGGGCCCCACGACCTCAGCGCACCCCCTCCCACAAGGCACGTTCGTCACCGCGCGGATCGGCCGCGACACCGCTGGAGGTGTCGAAGACCTGCGTGAGGCGGCTCTCGCGGTCGTACGGCGCCCAGCCCGGGTCACCCGTCTTCGCGAAGGCCACCCACGCTCCGTGCATGGCGTCCGCGAGGTCCTGCGGTGGCCGCTCGCCGAGCATCGGGGCGTACGACGGATCGTCGAGGCGGTCGAAGACGTAACCGAGTTCCGAGGCGTGGCAGGCGCCGAGCAGGCCGTCGCAGGCCGGGGAGCGCCGCGCGAACTCGTACACGTAGGAGCCGGGCACCGCCTCGGCCAGCCGCAGTGCCGGGATCCGGTAGAACCAGTCGGTGGTGACCGCGTCGAACAGTTCGCCCACGACCGCTCCGGGACGGCGCCGCTCATATACGGACAGCGCCTTGTCGGGATCCAGGCCGTACGCCGCCACGGTCGCCCGCAGCCGGTCCCGGCCCAGCGCGTTCAGCCGCCCGGTCGGCACCAGGAACAGCCGGTACTCCTCGCGGTTGCTGCCGGCCAGGATCTGCACACCGCACTCGGGGCCGGGCAGCGGCAGCGCGTCGAGGACCGGCTCGAACGGCATCATGTTGAGCGCCGCCTCGCCCCACAGGGCCGGATCGGGGCGGGCCCCGAGCTCGCCGCGCAGCTCGGCCTGGGCGGGCAGCAGGACGTCCAGGGGCACGGCCGCGAAGTCCTCGGCCTCCGGCCCGATGCCGAGCTTCCCGGCGAGCCTGGCGGTGATCAGGTCGGCCGAGGCGGGGCGCAGGAAGTGGTGGGCGGCGCCGCTCTGCAGGATCGCGCGCCGGAACAGCCCGCGGGCACGGGGCAGGGAGAGCAGGGCGCCGATGCTCATGGCACCCGCCGACTCGCCGAACACGGTCACCTGCCCGGGGTCACCACCGAACGCCGCGATGTTGTCGCGGACCCATTCGAGTGCGGCGATCTGATCGAGCAGGCCGCGGTTGTCGGGCCGCTCCGGCAGGCGCAGGAAACCGTCGGCGCCGAGCCGGTAGTTGATGCTGACGTAGACCACGCCGTCCCGCGCGAAGGTGCTGCCGTCGTAGGCGGACGCCGACCCCGAGCCATTGGCGAAGGCCCCTCCGTGGATCCACACCATCACCGGCAGGCCGTCGCCGGGGGCCGGGTGCGGCGTCCAGATGTTGAGGTTGAGGCAGTCCTCGCCCTGCGCCCCCTCGTCCGGGATGAGGGCGTCGAACGGCGGCGCGTACGGCGCCCTCGGCACGCTCGGTCCGTAGGAGAGGGCGTCGCGCACTCCGTCCCAGGAGGCGGCCGGCCCCGGGGCGCGGAAGCGTGCCTCCCCGAAGGGGGGCGCCGCGTACGGGACGCCGAGGAAGGCGGCCACGTCGTCGGTGACGAGGCGCCCGCGCACCGCGCCCTGGTGGGTCGTACGGATGATGGCTTCCATCAGGTTCGTGGGCCTTCCGAGAGGGTGGTGGGCGGGGCCGCGCGCGCCGCGTCCCCGGAACGTACGACAGGGACCGCCTGCCCGGGTCCCGGCACCGCAATCTCTCGTACCCCACCGCCGGGCCCGGCGTAAAGACCCCGCGCACCGCAGGTCGGCACGGGTGCGGGACCCGGGTGCGTCCCGCCCGGCCGCACGGTCGCCCGGGCGGGCTATCGGGCGGGCGCACCGGATGCCGGAAGCCCGGCCACGGGGCAGGCTGGCGACACTGACCGCCGCAGTCATGCCGTACAGACGAGGACCGCTCATGTCCGTGCCCGCGTCCCAGTCCCCCGCCCCGACGTCGTCGCGCCGCCGCCGCGCGAAGATCGCGGCCGGGGCCGCGCTGCTCATCGTCGCCACCACGGCCTGCTCCGCGCTCGGACGCACGGCCGTCGGCACCATCGCGTACCCGATCGGGCCCGAGACGGCCATCACCCTGACCAGCCCGAAGGTGACCGGCTGCCACCGGCTCCCGCCGTCCGGCGCGACCGAGGTCCGCAACAACACCCTGGTCGACATGGTCATGTACCGGACGCCCGACTGCACCGGCAAGGACTCGATCTACCTGGGCAGCCGGCTGACCAACAACATCGCGCCCAACACCAGGCCCTGGCGGAGCTACAGCTTCGTGCACTGAGCAGGCGCCGCGACTCCCGGGGCGCCCCGCCCGCCCGCTACAGCTCGAACCAGCCGTGGCCCACGTACCAGTGGCCGCCGTCCATGAGGTGGCCGACCACGGCGCGCTCCAGGCTGGTGCGCTGCGGGAGCTGCTCCGGCGCGCGTTCGGGATCGCCGAAGACGAAGCCGATGGGCTCGCTGTCCGCCGGCTCGTCCTCGGCGGGCCGGCCCTCGGCGCGGCCGGTACGGAACAGATCCTGGAAGCGGAGGATGTTGGACGTCGCCGGCAGATGGTCGCGCAGTTGCGGATCGAGCAGCCAGGAGTGGCAGGCGGCGACCCGGTAGCGCTCCTCGGGGAAGTGCCGTGCGAAGAACGCTCTGGCCCGGTCGATGGAGTCGGCACAGGCCTCGGGCGTCAACGGGCCCTGGAAGTCCGGGACATGAACGTCGAGGCAGCGCTCTCCCTGCGCGGCGTCCAGACCCGCGGCCCGCATCTCCCGGCTCGTCCGGCCGCCCAGCCGCGAGCGCTGGAACTGGAGCCGGCCCAGCTGATAGATCTCCCCGCGCAGGTGCAGCCGCAGCCATGCGGGCACGGACAGCCCGCCGTTCCCGTGCCGCCGGTGGTGCAGCGCGATGTGCCGGCCGAGGTCGGCGAGCGTACGGCGGGCGACGTCGTCCGGGATGCCGCGTTCCTGGTGGTAGGCGCGGGTGGACGGCAGCGCGGCGACCGCCACGAGCACGGGGAACCAGCGCCGCAGCGCGTCGGGCCCGTCGGGCGGGGCGGGCAGTTCCGGGTGGAGACCCACGGCCCCGATGTCCTGGACGAGGATCCGCGCCGACCGTTCGAGCAGCTCGCTCAGCTCGGGATCGGCGCGGACGCGGGCGGACAGGGAGGTCAGATCGTTGATGTCCTCGTGCGGGACGGCGAGGTCGAGCAGCGTCTCGGGAAGACCATCGAGGAGCGGCATGCGCGCCACCCTAACCATCCGGAGCGGGCGGTGCGGCGACATTTTTCGGCCCGGGGGCGGTTCGCGACGCGGTGGGGGCCGGGCACGGTCCGCGACGCTGCGGGGTACGGGGCGCGCCCGAGCGCTGTGGAGGTACGCGGGTACCGGCCACGCACCCAGGGGCGAAATGCGCCGGTATGCCCGCAAAGATACCCACGACGCGCTTTCAGCCCCCGCTCACCGGGTACACCCCTCGTAGAGCCCTGAAAGCGTAGAGCCCCGAAAGAGCCCCCTCGGGAGTTCTGAACAGCCACAGAGGCGATCGCCATGCCCATGCCGCGCACCGGAAACGAACCGATCACCGCCCGCAGCCCCCTGCGGATGCGGCTCTGGCTGAGCATCTGGGGTCTCATCTGGGCCCTCGGCGGCACCGTCGGCTTCGCGATCGAGGGGCGGCCCGGCTGGATGGCGGCCTGTGCGGCCCTGTCCGCCGTGATCGTGGTCGACCTGGTCATGATCGTCCGCCATATCCACCAGGGCCCGCACTACCAGCCCGGCCGCGACATCCCTCCGTACGAGCCGCCGCGGACGCGCCTGCCCTGAGCCAACGCCGTCCAGCGGAACCACGCCGTCCGGACGGGGCGAGGGCCGACCACTCCCCCGGTCCGCCCGGCTACTGCCCCGCCTCGTCCTCGAACCGCGCCGCCGCCAGGTACTCCGGCTTGGGGTCGAGGGCCGCGGCGAGCCGGAAGTGGCGCTTGGCCTGGTCGGGGTGGGCCTGGCGTTCGTAGGTGCGGGCCAGGGCGAAGTGCGCGAAGGCGTTGTCCGGTTCGCGCTCCAGGACGAGCTGGAACTCCAGCTCGGCCGACCGCAGTTGAGCCGCGGCGAAGAAGGCGCGGGCCCGCAGCAGGCGGGCCGCGGTGTTCTCGGGGTGGGCCGCGATGACCGAGTCGAGGAGCTTCACGGCACCACGCGGGTCACGTGCGGCCAGCAGGTGCTCGGCCGCGCGGAAGTCGATGACGTGCGTCTCGGGGGTGCTTTCGGCCACGTCCCTGTCCTTTCCCTCGCTGCGCGATGTCAACGCCATGCCCATCTCCGGTATTCCGTACGCCTACGGACACCGGCGCTCGCGCCGGGCGGCGTTCAGAGGGCCGCCAGGGTCGGGCCCGGCAACACCCGCACCTCGCTCGCCATCACGAACACCCGGCCCCCGACGGCGCGTTCACGCCCGAAGGCGATCACGGTGTGCGCATCGCCCGGTCGTCGGGCCGGCCGGAGACCGCGCGGCGTTCCCGCGCCTAGCGCCCCGCCCGCTCCACCAGCTGCGCCCACACCTTCCGCACCTGGGGCTCCAGCGCCTCCAGGGCGCCGTCGTTGTCGATGACGAGGTCGGCAACGGCTAGACGCTGGGCGCGGTCGGCCTGGGCGGACATGCGGGCGCGGGCCTCGTCGGGCGTCATGCCGCGCAGCCGCACGAGGCGGTCGAGCTGGGTCTGCGGGCTCGCGTCCACGACGACCACCAGGTCGTACAGCGCCGCCAGGCCGTTCTCGGTCAGCAGGGGGACGTCGTGGATCACCACGGAGTCCGCTCCCGCCGCCGCCTCCAGCTCGGCGGAGCGCGCCCCCACCAGCGGATGCACGATCCGGTTGAGGGTCGCGAGCCGGTCGGGGTCGGAGAAGACGATGTTGCCGAGACGCGGCCGGTCCAGGGTGCCGTCCGCGGACAGGACGTCCGGGCCGAACGCCTCGACCACGGCCGCCAGACCCGGCGTACCGGGCTCGACGACCTCCCGCGCGATCCTGTCCGCGTCGATCAGTACGGCTCCGTAGGAGACGAGCAGCCGTGACACTTCGCTCTTGCCGGCGCCGATACCGCCGGTCAGGCCCACCTTCAGCATGAGCGGAAGCTTAGGCCGCGCCCCCAGGGCGTGTCTTTCGGATCCTGCCTGGGGCGCGGGGGCCGGCACGACAGCTCGGCGGAACCGAACCGGCACGATCCGAAAGGCACGCCCTAGGCGTCGCCCTCCCGCTCGGCGAGGAAGCGCTCGAATTCACGGCCCAGCTCATCGGCGGAGGGCAGATCGGCCGGCTCGGCGACCAGGTTGCCGCGCGATTCCGCGCCGGCCACCGCGTCGTACTGGTGCTCAAGACCCTGCACCAGGCTCACCAGTTCCTCGTCGCCCTCGCCGATCTGCCGCTCGATCTCGGTCTGGGTGCGCTGGGCCTCAGTGCGCAGGCCGTGCGCAACACTGGGCAGCACCAGGCCGGTTGCGGCCGTGACCGCCTCCAGGGCGGTCAGCGCCGCGTCCGGGTAGGAGGAGCGCGCCACATAGTGCGGCACGTGCGCCGCGACGCCCAGGACGTCGTGGCCGGCCTCCATCAGGCGGTACTCGATCAGTGACTCGGCACTGCCGGGCACCTGCGCCTCGTCGAACGGCGAACGGTGCCCCGGCATCAGGTCCGTACGGTTGCCGTGCGGGGTGATGCCGACGGGACGGGTGTGCGGCACGCCCATGGGGATGCCGTGGAAGTTGACCGAGAGGCGCACCCCGAGGCGCTCGACGATCTGGCGGACGGCGAGCGCGAAGCGCTCCCACTCCACGTCCGGCTCGGGGCCCGACAGCAGCAGGAAGGGCGCCCCCGTGGCGTCCTGTACGAGGCGCACCTCAAGGGCGGGCACCTCGAAGTCCGTCCAGCGGTCGCGGCGGAACGTCAGCAGCGGGCGGCGGGCACGGTAGTCCACGAGCCGGTCGTGGTCGAAGCGGGCCACCACCTGGTGGGGCAGCGTGTCGAGCAGCTTCTCGACGATCTGCTCGCCGGTTTCGCCCGCGTCGATGTAGCCGTCGAAGTGGTACAGCATGACCAGACCGGCCGACTCCTGCGCGAGCGCCATGTCGACGACGGCGAGGCCCTTCGGCTCCCATTCGTACATACTCTGCGGATCCAGCACGATTACCGCTCCTCCTCGTGTTCATAGGGAAGAACGACCGCCGCGACCGGCGCATTCCCGCGCCCGCCGCTTTCCCCGAACCGGCGCCGCGGCGGGCCGAGTTGGGGCACCACATGGCGCAAGGCCCGCTCCCCCGAAGGGAAGCGGGCCTTGCGTTCAGCCGTCTACCAGCAGGGGCAGAGCGTCAGCTCTGACCACCGGCCAGCTTCTCGCGCAGGGCAGCCAGCGCCTCGTCCGACGCCAGGGCGCCGGAGTTGTCGTCCGACTCCGAGGAGTACGAACCGCCGGAGACGCCCGCCGGGGCACCGGCCGGAGCGGCAGCGCCCTCGGCAGCGGCGGCCTCGTCGGCCTCGCGGGACTTGATGACCTGGGCCTGGTGCTGCTCGAAGCGCGACTGCGCCTCGGCGTACTGGCCCTCCCACGCCTCGCGCTGGGTCTCGTAGCCCTCGAGCCAGTCGTTGGTCTCGGGGTCGAAGCCCTCGGGGTAGATGTAGTTGCCCTGGTCGTCGTAGGACGCGGCCATGCCGTACAGGGTCGGGTCGAACTCGACCGACGCCGGGTCGGCACCGAAGGACTCGTTGGCCTGCTTCAGGGACAGCGAGATCCGGCGACGCTCGAGGTCGATGTCGATGACCTTGACGAAGATCTCGTCGTTGACCTGGACGACCTGCTCCGGGATCTCCACGTGGCGCTCGGCCAGCTCGGAGATGTGGACCAGGCCCTCGATGCCCTCGTCGACGCGCACGAACGCACCGAACGGAACGAGCTTGGTGACCTTACCGGGGACGACCTGCCCGATCTGGTGCGTACGGGCGAACTGCTGCCACGGGTCTTCCTGCGTCGCCTTCAGCGACAGGGAGACACGCTCGCGGTCCATGTCGACGTCGAGGACCTCGACGGTGACTTCCTGGCCGACCTCGACAACCTCGGAGGGGTGGTCGATGTGCTTCCAGGACAGCTCGGAGACGTGGACGAGACCGTCGACGCCACCCAGGTCCACGAACGCACCGAAGTTGACGATCGAGGAGACGACGCCGGAGCGGACCTGACCCTTCTGCAGGGTGGTGAGGAACGTCTGGCGAACCTCGGACTGGGTCTGCTCGAGCCAGGCGCGGCGGGACAGGACCACGTTGTTGCGGTTCTTGTCCAGCTCGATGATCTTCGCCTCGAGCTCCTTGCCCACGTAGGGCTGGAGGTCGCGGACGCGGCGCATCTCGACGAGGGAGGCCGGCAGGAAGCCACGGAGGCCGATGTCGAGGATGAGACCACCCTTGACGACCTCGATGACGGTACCGGTGACGATCCCGTCCTCTTCCTTGATCTTCTCGATGGTGCCCCAGGCACGCTCGTACTGAGCGCGCTTCTTCGAGAGGATCAGGCGGCCTTCCTTGTCCTCCTTCTGGAGAACCAGGGCCTCGATCTCGTCGCCGACCTTGACGACCTCGTTCGGGTCGACGTCGTGCTTGATCGAGAGCTCGCGGCTCGGGATCACACCTTCGGTCTTGTAACCGATGTCGAGCAGGACCTCGTCCCGGTCGACCTTCACGATGACGCCGTCGACGATGTCGCCGTCGTTGAAGTACTTGATCGTCTCGTCGATCGCGGCGAGGAAGGCTTCCTCGTTACCGATGTCGTTGACCGCAACCTGCGGGGTGGTGGCGGTGGTCTCGGTGCTGCTCGTCATGTGGGAAAGGGCTCCGGTTACGGACAGAAAGTCGTAGGTACTGCCACGCCGAGAGCCCGTATCGCCTCTGCAGAAGCCGGACAGCCTGGGAAGCGCCGATCCGGGTCGGTCCGGATGGCGCCTCGACAACCGAGGGGACATACAACAGATGGAAGCGCGCCTGCTACGTCTGAGGTGCGCAGGCTCGCAGCGCAACTTGTAGCATACGGGGGCAGCCGGACAGGGTCAATGCGCGAAGGCGCACACCCGGGGCGGATCCCCGCATTCCCGGCACAACTAAGGTTCCCCGAGGCCACGATGGGCCCCGCAGACCTCTTTCGAGAAGCCTCGGAAACGCGAGGTCGCGTTCCGCGCAAACTACAACGACGGACACGATGAGCCAAGAGATCCAAGCGTACGAGTCCGAGAACGGCCACGGTCCGGAGCCCGAGGCGACCCGGCGTACCGCCGGGGACACGGAGAGCAGCCGGGCCAGCCGCGGCTGGTGGGACCGCAACGCCGACGAGTACCAGAGCGACCACGGCACCTTCCTCGGTGACGACCGTTTCGTCTGGGGGCCCGAGGGGCTCGACGAGGCGGACGCGCGGCTGCTCGGTCCGGCCGGGTCGCTCGCCGGCCTCGACGTCCTGGAGATCGGCGCCGGCGCCGCCCAGTGCTCGCGCTGGCTGGCCGCCCAGGGCGCCCGCCCGGTGGCCCTCGACCTCTCGCACCGCCAGCTCCAGCACGCCCTGCGCATCGACGGCGGCACGTTTCCGCTGATCGAGGCGGACGCCGGCGCCCTGCCCTTCGCGGACGGCTCCTTCGACCTGGCGTGCTCGGCCTATGGTGCGGTCCCGTTCGTGGCCGACCCGGTGAAGGTGTTCCGCGAGGTGCGCCGGGTGCTGCGGCCCGGAGGCCGCTGGATCTTCTCCGTCACCCACCCCGTCCGCTGGGCCTTCCCCGACGAGCCGGGCCCCGAGGGCCTGTCCGTCGCCGCCTCCTACTTCGACCGCACTCCCTATGTCGAGCAGGACGAGAACGGCGACGCCGTCTACGTGGAGCACCACCGCACCCTCGGCGACCGGGTACGGGACGTGGTGGCCGGCGGCTTCCGTCTCGTGGACCTGGTCGAGCCCGAGTGGCCGGCGTGGAACACCCAGGAGTGGGGCGGCTGGTCCCCGCTGCGCGGCAACCTGATCCCCGGCACGGCGATCTTCGTGTGCGTGCGGGACTGATCCCGGTGCGGGGCCGGGCCGGGGTTCCGCTCCGGGTCCGCGCCATCCCGGACCGCGACCGTGATCGGGATCGGGATCGGGATCGGGATCGTGCCGCGCCCGGTCGCATTGGTCGTACAAGCCCACCGGGCCTGTGGACGGAGCGGCACACGGCGCGGCGGGACGTACGACACTGAGCGCATGATCCGAACCGCCGCACTCGACGCCCTCCCCGTACGCGAGGCCGTGCCCGAGCTGCTCACCGCGCTCGACGGGCACGGCACCGCGGTGCTGTGCGCCCCGCCCGGCACCGGCAAGACCACCCTCGTGCCGCTCGTCCTCGCGGGGCTCGTCGGGGGCGGCCCGGTGCGGCGGGTCATAGTCGCCGAGCCGCGCCGGATCGCGGCCCGGGCGGCCGCGCGCCGGATGGCCTGGCTGCTGGGTGAGCGGACCGGTGAGCGGGTCGGCTTCACCGTGCGCGGCGAGCGGTCCGTCGGCGCCGGCACCGTCGTCGAGGTCGTCACCACCGGTGTGCTGCTCCAACGCCTGCAGCGTGACCAGGAGTTGAGCGGGGTCGACGTCGTGGTGCTGGACGAGTGCCACGAGCGCCATCTCGACGCGGACACCGTCGCGGCCTTCCTCCTCGACGTGCGGGCGGCGCTGCGGCCCGAGCTGCGCCTGGTGGCCGCCTCGGCGACGACGGACGCCGAGGGCTGGGCCCGGCTGCTCGGGAACGCGCCGGTCGTCGAGGCGGCCGGGGTCGCCCACCCCGTGGAGGTGGTGTGGGCGCCACCGCCCCGCCCGGTCCGGCCGCCGCACGGCATGCGGGTGGATCCGGCGCTGCTGGGCCACGTGGCCGCCACCGTGCGCCGTGCCCTGTCCGAGCGGGACGGCGATGTGCTGTGCTTCCTGCCGGGCGTGGGTGAAATCGCCCGTGTGGCAGGGCAGTTGGGGGCCCCGGCCGGTGTCGAGGTGCTCCAGGTGCACGGGCGGGCCCCGGCCGCGGTGCAGGACGCGGTGCTCGCCGGGTCGCAGGGACGGCGGGTGGTGCTCGCCACCTCGGTCGCCGAGTCGTCCCTGACGGTGCCGGGCGTGCGGGTGGTGGTGGACTGCGGGCTGGCCCGCGAACCCCGGGTCGACCATGCCCGGGGCCTGGGCGCGCTGACGACGGTACGGGCCTCGCGGGCCGCGGCCCGCCAGCGCGCGGGCCGGGCCGGGCGCGAGGCTCCGGGTGCGGTCTACCGGTGCTGGGCCGAGGCCGAGAACGGCCGGCTGCCGCGCTTTCCCGCGCCCGAGATCAAGGTCGCCGATCTGGCCGCCTTCGCCCTGCAGGCCGCCTGTTGGGGCGACCCGACGGCCGAGGGGCTCGCCCTGCTCGACGCCCCGCCGGCCGGGGCGATGGCCGCGGCCCGGGCGGTGCTGACCGCGGTCGGCGCGGTGGACGGGGAGGGCCGCGCCACCGTCCGGGGCGCCCGGATGGCCCGGCTCGGCCTGCACCCCCGGCTCGCCCGGGCCCTGGTCGACGGCGCCGCCGAGGTCGGGGCCCGGCGGGCCGCCGAGGTGGTGGCCCTGCTCAGTGAGGAACCACCGCGTGAGTACGGGGACGACCTCGCGGCGGCCTGGCGCGCCGCGCGCCGGGGCGGAGACGGATACGCGGGGCGCTGGCTCCAGGAGGTCCGGCGCCTGACCTCCTCCGCCGGGGGCGGTGCGGGAGACGGGCGCGCGGGTCGGGCCGGGGACGAGGGCGGTTCCGGGGGCGGCACGGAGAGCGGGCCTGCGGGCCGGGCCGGGGGCGGGGGCGGTTCTGGGAGCGCGGGCAGGCCCGGGGGTGGCGCGCGGGGCGGGTCCGACGAGGCCGTCGCGGGGCTCGTCGCGGCCCTGGCGTTTCCCGAACGGGTGGCGCGGGCGCGCGGCGGCAGCTCCTTCCTCATGGCGTCCGGCACCGGCGCCGAGGTGACCGCGGGCTCCGGGCTCGGCACGTCCGGCTGGCTGGCGGTGGCCGTGGCGGACCGGCCGGTGCAGGCGGCGTCCGCGCGCGTCCGGCTCGCCGCGGTCATCGACGAGGACACCGCCCGGGCCGCGGCGGGGCATCTGCTGGCCGAGGGCGAGGAGGTGCACTGGGAGGACGGGGACGTGGTGGCCCGCCGGGTCGCCAGGCTCGGCGCGGTCGAGCTGTCCGTACGCCCGCTCAGAAGCCCCGACCCCGCGCTCGTACGGGACGCCCTGCTCGACGGTCTCGCGCGGGACGGGCTCGGTCTGCTGCGCTGGACCAGGGACGCGCAGCACCTGCGCGAACGGCTCGCCTTCCTGCACCGGGTGCTCGGGCCCCCCTGGCCGGAGGTCTCGGACGCGGCGCTGCTCGCCCGGCCCGACGCCTGGCTGGAGCCCGAACTGTCACGGGCCCGGCGCCGGGCCGACCTCGGCCGCATCGAGGCGGGGGCCGCGCTGCGCAGGCTGCTGCCGTGGGCGACCGGGGAGGCGGCCCGGCTCGACGAGCTGGCGCCGGAACGCATCGAGGTGCCGAGCGGGTCGCGGATACGGGTGGAGTACGGGGGTGAACAGCCGGTCCTCGCCGTCAAGTTGCAGGAGATGTTCGGCCTGGACGGCACACCGGAGGTGGCCGGTGTGCCGGTGCTCGTCCATCTGCTCTCCCCCGCGGGCCGGCCCGCCGCCGTCACCGCCGATCTGGCGAGCTTCTGGCGCGAGGGGTACCGGTCCGTGCGGGCCGAGCTGCGCGGCCGCTATCCCAAGCACCCCTGGCCCGAGGACCCGGCGCAGGCGCGGGCGACGCGGTTCACCAAGGCGCGGGCCGAGCGGTAGCAGTGGCCGGGGGTCACGGTGGCCGGCGGTCGCAGTGGCCGACGGCAGCGGTGGCTCGCGGTGGCCGGCAGCGGCAGTGGCCGGCAGCGGCGGTGGCTTGGATAGCGCTCGGCAGCAGAGCGGTCCGCGGTTCAGGCGACGACGGGTTCGAGCCGTTCGGTGACGGCCGGCGGCGGGTCGCCGGGGCGCCGGCCGCGCGCCTCCAGCCAGAGCGCGAGGGCGAGCAGGACGAGACCGAGGCCGAGGAAGCCCCAGGGGAGATAGGAGGTGAGCAGCAGGATCAGGACGCGGTTCTTCTTGACGAGGTCGACGGTGTGCTCGATGTAGTCGGCGCGCATCTTGACGTCGCCGGCGAACACGGTCACCTTGTCGCGGCCGCCGAGGAGGGTGCCGCCGCGCATCTCCTCCTGGTTGACCTCCTCACCGTTGACGGGGGCGCCGGTCACCGGGTCGATCCAGAACTTGCGGGTGGTGGTGTACCAGAGGGAGGTGCCGGTGGACTTCTCCAGGGTGCTGGAGTCGATGCCGGGCAGCGGCATCTTCTTCGGATACGCCACCTTGGTCCAGGGGATGGTCTGCTCGAAGTAGTACACGTCGAGGCCGTGGAACCGCTGGGTGCCCCGGTAGTGGATGGGCGCCGAGGTGCGGGCCTGGAAGTCGAAGTACTCGTAGTCCCGCTTCTCGGTCAGGAAGGGCCACTTGAACTCGATGCCCCTGCGCTGCACGGGGTCGCCGTCGACCATCTCGCCGGTGGCGTGCACGGGCGCCTGGCTGTGGGCGTCGAAGATGTAGCGCTCGGGTATCTGGGAGACCATCTTGCCGTCGGGCCCCTGGATGTAGGAGAGGGTGTCCCACACCACCACGTCGCGGCCCGCGCTCTTCCCGATCTCCTTGGCGGCCTCGACGTTGCCCTTGAGCGTCTGGACGACGGTGACCTTGGGGACCGTCTTCGACTGCATCGTGGAGTAGTCGATGAGGGTGGCGTTCTTCGCTTCGAGCACCGCCTCCTGGTACTGGCTCGGCGGGATCTTCGCCAGGCGCGGGAAGGCGTACCAGCGCAGCAGCGGGGACAGCGCGCCGAAGAACACGGCGAGGGCGAGCAGGACGAGACCGGCTTTGCGTCGCATGGGCCTGCTCTCCCTCACTTCGTCTGGGTGATCTGCCCCGGGGCACTGGGCACGGTGGTCAGCAGCGGCTTCGGCGAGGTCGTGCCGTCGGGTGCGCCGATGGCCGAGACCGTCAGGACGAGGGCGAGGGCGGCGACAAGACCGATCGCGGCGGCTGTCAGGGCACGCATGCTCGGCCTCCGGAAGCTGATGGGTCGTCAGGAGTGGGCACCGTAGCAACGCCCGGCCGAGATGAGAACACGTCGAACAGCCCCTTCGCCGTCGCACGGCGAAGGGGCTGCTGAGGAGAACGGAACCGGGGCGCCTCAGGAGGCGGCGGCCACCGTGAGTTCGAGGGTGAGCGTGCCGCCGCCCTCGGTGGTGAGACGGATCAGGAAGGTGCCGCTCTGGCCGTCCGCGTACATCTTCGGCAGGACCAGCACGCCGTTCGCGTCGGTCTTCAGGTCCTTCAGCTCGCGGACCGGGTTGTTCTTGGCGTCCTTGAAGTACGGGCCCTTGTCGTTGGTCCGGGGCGCGGCCTTCGGGTCGGCGCCGGCCGCCGGGGTGGCGACCATGGTGGCGGTGGCGGCGACACCGGAGGCGACGGCGCCCTGGTAGGTCGCCTTCACGGACACCTGGTGGGCGAACTCGCCGTTGGGCGCGGCCGTCAGCGCCTTGTCGTCGGCGCGGACCAGCTTGTCGGCCTGCCGGGCGACGACGGTCGCCTTCCAGTCCAGGGCGGCGAGCGACGGACCGGCGAGGGAGGCCCGCACGCTGAACGTGCCGGTCTTCTCACCCGCCGTGAGGGCCGGGGCCACGGCCGAGCCGTCGGCCGCGGTGGGCACGGTCACCGAGGTGGCGCCCTTGGCGAAGCGGGTGTCGGTGTCGCCGACGATCTCGAACCGCACCGCGACCTTCGCCATCGCCTTGCCGGACGCGTCCTTGACGCGCGCCGTCGGCTGCTCGCTGAACGCACCGCCCGCGAACGCCGTCAGCTCCTTGGCCCCGGTGTTCTCGAACGCGGCGGGCCGCTGCACGGGCGTCGGGGTCGCGTCGCCGCCGGGCTTGGCGGGCGGCACCGTGGGCTTGGCCGGCGGGGCGGGCGGAGTCGGCTTGGACTGCGGCTTCTTGCTGGGCGGCGGCGTCGGGGTGACCGGCGGCCGCGGGACGTACGTCGGGCCGGCGGGCGGCGGGGTGCTGCGGTGGCTGGGCAGCGAGCCCGTTCCGTCGGGGATCTCGTGGGTGCCGCGCCGGTAGAAGTCGAACCACGTGGTGACGGTGGTCAGGTACTCCTGCGACTGGTTGTAGCTCAGGATCGCCCTGTCCAGGTCGGCCTTCACCGCGACGTCGCGGCCGTTCCCGCACAGGTAGAACCCGGCCGCCAGAGCGGCGTCGTAGACGTTGTTGGGATCCTTGACGCCGTCGCCGTTGCCGTCCCGGCCCGAGGAGGCCCAGGTCGACGGGATGAACTGCATGGGGCCGACCGCGCGGTCGTGCACCTTGTCGCCGTCGTAGGCGCCGCCGTCGGTGTCGGTGATGTTCGCGAACCCGGCGCCGTTGAGCACCGGGCCGAGGATCGGGGTGAGCGTGGTGCCGTTGACGTCGACCCGGCCACCATTGGCGTGGCCCGACTCGACCTTGCCGATGCCGCCGAGCAGTTGCCAGGGGAGGTGGCAGCCCGGCCGGTCCGTGGCGAGCGTGGCCTGCGCCTTCTTGTACGCGTCGAGCACGGTGGCCGGTATGCCCTGCTGGTCACCACCGGGCAGCGTGCCGGTCGACGCGTTCGGCGGCGGTGTCGGGGACACGAGCGGCGGAAGGTCGGTGTAGTACGGGGAGTTGCCGGAGGCCGGGGCGTCCGGGCTCGGCGTGGGCGTGGGCGTCACATCGGACGCCGACTGGTCGCTCGGGCTGCTCGCGTGCACGACTCCCGGCGCCTGCGACGCGGACAGCGCCGCCACCGCCAGCGCGGCCACCGCCGTGGTGCCCGCTCCCTTGCGCAGTCGTCGGCCCATGTGCGGTGCCATACGTCAAGTCCCTCCCCGTGTTCGGCTGTCCGCGCTCCCCAGCGCCGGACTCAGGTGACCCTACGGCACCCGCTCGCGCGATGGCACCGCGGGAGTACCGGTTTTCACTGATTCGCCACGTGTGCGGCGCGGCCCGTCATGCGCACGACGGGTCCGCATACCGAACCCCGTCGAGCGCCGAGGGGCAAGGGCCGTGCGCCGCCCGAACGCCGAAATCGGCCATCCGATCTCTGTCAGCCGTCGGGCGTCAGCCGTCGGGCGTCAGCCGTCGGGCGTCAGCCGTCGGGCGTCAGCCGTCGGGCGTCAGCCGTCGGGCGTCAGCCGTCGGGCGTCAGCTGTCAGGCGTCACTCCCCCACCCAACAGCCCCCGCCTAACGGCCGACTAACGCCCCCCTACGGCACCACGGTCAGTGACACCGCCGTCAGTACACCGCCGTCAGTGCGCCGCCGACTCCCAGTCGTGGCCCGCGCCCACCGACACGTCCAGCGGGGCGCGCAGTTCGACCGCTCCGGACATCTCGCGGCGGACCAGCGCCTCGACCTGCTCGCGCTCGCCGGGCGCGACCTCCAGGACGATTTCGTCGTGGACCTGGAGCAGCAGGCGCGAGGTGAGGCCGGCGTCCGTCAGGGCGCGGTCCACGTTCAGCATCGCGACCTTCACGATGTCGGCCGCGGTGCCCTGGATGGGGGCGTTGAGCGCCATCCGCTCGGCCATCTCGCGACGCTGGCGGTTGTCGCTGTTGAGGTCGGGCAGGTAGCGGCGGCGGCCCAGCATCGTCTCCGTGTAGCCCGTCGCCCTGGCCTCCTCGACGGCGCGCTGGAGGTAGTCCCGCACCCCGCCGAAGCGCTCGAAGAAGGTGTCCATCAGGCCGCGGGCCTCGCCCGCCTCGATGTTCAACTGCTGCGAGAGGCCGAAGGCGGAGAGGCCGTACGCCAGGCCGTAGGACATGGCCTTGATCTTGCGGCGCATCTCCGGGTCGACCTGGGTCTTGGCGACGCCGAAGACCTGGGAGGCGACCGTGGTGTGCAGGTCCTCGCCGGAGGCGAACGCCTCAATGAGGCCCGCGTCCTCGGACAGGTGGGCCATGACGCGCAGTTCGATCTGGCTGTAGTCGGCGGTGAGCAGCGACTCGTAGCCCTCGCCGACGACGAAGCCCCGGCGGATCGCGCGGCCTTCGTCGGTGCGCACGGGGATGTTCTGCAGGTTGGGGTCGGTGGAGGACAGGCGGCCGGTGGCGGCGACGGTCTGGTTGAACGTGGTGTGGATGCGCCCGTCGGTGGCGATGGTCTTGATGAGGCCTTCGACGGTGACCCGCAGCTTGGCCTGTTCTCGGTGGCGCAGCATCAGGACGGGCAGTTCGTGCTCGGTCTGCGCGGCGAGCCAGGCCAGGGCGTCGGCGTCGGTGGTGTAGCCGGTCTTGGTCTTCTTCGTCTTGGGCAGGGCCAGTTCACCGAACAGCACTTCCTGGAGCTGCTTGGGCGAACCGAGGTTGAACTCGTGGCCCACCGAGGCGTGGGCCTCCTTCACGGCCTGCTGGACGGCGCCGGCGAACTGCTGCTCCATCGCTTCGAGGTGGGAGCGGTCGGCGGCGATGCCGTTGCGTTCCATACGGGCCAGCAGGAGCGAGGTGGGCAGTTCCACGTCGTGCAGGAGGCCGGTGGCGCCGACTTCCTCGAGGCGTTCGGTGAAGGCGGTGCCGAGGTCGAGGACGGCGCGGGCCTGGGTCATCAGGGCGCCGGCTTCGGCCTCGTCGTCGGCGCCGAAGGCGAGCTGGCCGTCGGCGGCGCTGGCGGGGGCCAGTTCGCGGCCGAGGTATTCGACGGACAGGGCGTCCAGGGCGAAGGAGCGGCGGCCGGGCTTGACGAGGTAGGCGGCGAGCGCGGTGTCCATGGTGACGCCGGCGATGCTCCAGCCGTGTTCGGGGAAGACCCGCATCGCGGCCTTGGCGTTGTGCATGACCTTGGGCGCGGCGGCGTCCGCGATCCAGGTGGCGAAGGCGCGCTCGTCGGACTCGTCGAGGCGGGCGGGGTCGAACCAGGCGGCCGGGCCGTGGGCGGTGGCGAGGGCGATCTCGGTGACGCTGCCGACGCCGATGGCCCAGGTGTCGACGGTGGCGACGCCGAGCGGCGCGCCGCCGTGCTCGGCCAGCCAGGGGGCGAGTTCGCCGGCGCCGAGGACGGCGCCGTCCACGTCGACGCCGGCGGCCGGTGCGGGGGTGTCCTCGGCCTCGCCCGCGCCGGGGTCGACGGCCAGGAGGCGTTCGCGCAGGGAGGGGTTGCGGATCTCCAGGACGTCGAGGACGCCGGTGACGGCGGCGCGGTCGTAGGCGGCGCGCTTGAGCTCGGCGGCGGTCTTGGGCAGCTCGACGTCCTTGACCATCTCGGTGAGGCGGCGGTTCAGCTTGACCGCTTCGATGTGGTCGCGGAAGTTCTGCCCGGCCTTGCCCTTGACCTCGTCGGCGCGCTCGACGAGCTCGGCGAAGGAGCCGAACTGGTTGATCCACTTCGCGGCGGTCTTCTCGCCGACGCCGGGGATGCCCGGCAGGTTGTCGGACGGGTCGCCGCGCAGGGCCGCGAAGTCCGGGTACTGCTGCGGGGTCAGGCCGTACTTCTCCTCGACCTTCGCCGGGGTGAAGCGGGTGAGCTCGGAGACGCCCTTGGTGGGGTAGAGCACGGTGACGTGGTCGGAGACGAGCTGGAAGGCGTCGCGGTCGCCGGTGACGATGAGGACCTCGTAGCCCTCGGCCTCGGCCTGGGTGGCGAGGGTGGCGATGATGTCGTCGGCCTCGAAGCCGTCGGTGGCGAAGCGGTCGACGTGCATCGCGTCGAGCAGTTCGCCGATCAGCTCGACCTGGCCCTTGAACTCGTCGGGGGTCTTCGACCGGTTCGCCTTGTAGTCGGGGAACTCCGTGGAGCGCCACGTCTTGCGGGACACGTCGAAGGCGACCGCGAAGTGCGTGGGGGCCTCGTCACGCAGGGTGTTCGCCAGCATGGACATGAAGCCGTAGACGGCGTTGGTGGGCTGGCCCGTCGCGGTCGTGAAGTTCTCCGCGGGCAGCGCGAAGAACGCCCGGTACGCCAGGGAGTGCCCGTCCATGAGGAGCAGGCGCGGTCGGTGGTCCGGGGTCTTCTTCGATGCTGTCTCAGCCATGCCCACGATCCTGCCACGCCCCACTGACAATCCTGGCCAGTCGCCCCCGCGGGCGGCTGTGCACGGTGGGGCGGGGTGGCCCGGCGCGGGTGTCGGCGGCTCGTGGCAGGATCGGAGGTGTACGCACCTCGCGCCCGCCCCGGCGGGCCCCGCGCGGTGTCCGCACGACAGGTCCGCACGACGCGGCAGCCCGCGGTGTCCGCCCGGCACAGCCGTACGACGTGTTCGCTCGAAGGGGAGCAGCGCCATGGCCAGCAAGCCGCCCACAGGTGATCCGGTCCAGGACGCGCCGCAGGTCGAGGCGCCCAAGCACGCCGCGGCCGGGCTCCCCGCCGTCGGGCACACGCTGCTCATGGCGCAGCAGCAGATGGGGCTGCGGCGCACGGCGCAGACGCTGCTGAAGGTGAACCAGAAGGACGGGTTCGACTGTCCGGGCTGCGCCTGGCCGGAGGGCGACAAGCGGCACACGGCGGAGTTCTGCGAGAACGGCGCGAAGGCGGTCGCCGAGGAGGCGACGCTGCGCCGGGTCACGCCGGACTTCTTCGCGGCGCATCCGGTCGCGGATCTGGCGGAGCGCAGCGGTTACTGGCTGGGGCAGCAGGGCCGCCTCACGCAGCCGGTGTATCTGCCGGAGGGGGCCGACCGGTACGAGGCGGTCACGTGGGAGCGGGCCTTCGAGATCATCGCCGAGGAGCTCGGGGCGCTGTCCTCGCCCGACGAGGCCGTCTTCTACACCTCGGGGCGCACCAGCAACGAGGCGGCGTTCCTGTTGCAGCTGTTCGCCCGCGAGTTCGGCACGAACAATCTGCCGGACTGTTCCAACATGTGCCACGAGTCGTCGGGTTCGGCGCTGACGGAGACGATCGGCGTCGGCAAGGGCAGTGTGTCCCTCGAGGACCTGCACCAGGCGGACCTGATCGTGATCGCGGGCCAGAACCCGGGCACCAACCATCCGCGGATGCTGTCCGCCCTGGAGAAGGCGAAGTCCGCCGGGGCCAAGATCATCTCGGTGAACCCGCTGCCGGAGGCGGGCCTGGAGAAGTTCAAGAATCCGCAGACGCCGCAGGGCATGATCAAGGGCGCTTCGCTGACCGATCTGTTCCTGCAGATCCGCATCGGCGGCGACCAGGCCCTGTTCCGGCTCCTGAACCGGCTGATCCTGGAGACCGAGGGCGCGGTCGACGAGCTGTTCGTGCGGGAACACACCCATGGCTACGAGGAGTTCAGGGACGCGGCCCTCGCGGCGGACTGGGACACCACGCTGGCGGCGACAGGCCTGTCCCGTGCCGAGATCGAGCAGGCGCTCGCGATGGTCCTCGCCTCGCGGCGCACCATCGTGTGCTGGGCGATGGGCCTGACCCAGCACAAGCACTCGGTGCCGACGATCCGCGAGGTGGTCAACTTCCTCCTGCTGCGCGGCAACATCGGCCGGCCCGGCGCCGGGGTGTGCCCGGTGCGCGGGCACTCCAATGTGCAGGGTGACCGCACGATGGGCATCTTCGAGCGGCCCGCCCCCGCCTTCCTGGACGCCCTGGAGAAGGAGTTCGGGTTCGCCCCGCCGCGCCACCACGGCCTGGACGTCGTACGGGCCATCGAGGCGCTGCGGGACGGCAGGGCGAAGGTGTTCTTCGCGATGGGCGGCAATTTCGTGGCCGCGACGCCGGACACGGAGGTCACGGAGGCGGCCGTGCGGCGGGCGTCGCTGACGGTGCACGTGTCCACCAAGCTGAACCGCTCGCACGCGGTCACCGGCAGGCGGGCGCTGATCCTGCCGACGCTCGGCCGTACCGACAAGGACGTGCAGAGGGGCGGCCGCCAGTTCGTGACGGTGGAGGACTCGATGGGCATGGTGCACGCCTCGCGCGGCAATCTGACCCCGGCCAGTCCCCATCTGCTGTCGGAGCCGGCCATCGTGGTGCGCATGGCGCTGGCCACGCTGGGGTCCAAGTCGTCGGTCGACTGGGCCGCGTTCGAGCACGACTACGCAAGCGTGCGGGACCGCATCGCGCGGGTGGTGCCGGGGTTCGAGGACTTCAACGCGAAGGTGGCCCGCCCCGGCGGGTTCCAGCTCGCGCACGCCCCGCGTGACGAGCGGCGTTTCCCGACGGCCACCGGGAAGGCCAACTTCACGGCGGCGCCGGTCGAGGCGCCCGAACTGCCCGAGGGGCGGCTGCTGTTGCAGACGCTGCGCTCGCACGACCAGTACAACACCACCATCTACGGCCTGGACGACCGCTACCGCGGGATCAAGGGCGGCCGCCGGGTCGTGCTGGTCAACCCCGAGGACGCGCGCCGTCTCGGGCTCGCCGACGGCTCGTACACGGACCTGGTCGGTGAGTGGAAGGACGGTGTGGAGCGCCGGGCACCCGGTTTCCGGGTCGTGCACTATCCGACGGCGCGGGGCTGCGCCGCGGCGTACTACCCGGAGACCAATGTCCTGGTGCCGCTGGGAGCGACGGCCGATGTCAGCAACACCCCGGCCAGCAAGTCGGTGGTGGTGCGCCTGGAGCCCGTGGCGGCGGGGCGCCGGGAATGAGGGCCGAGCCCTAAGCGTTCGCTCAGGCATCTGATATGACGGTGCGGACACGGCGGAGCGACCGCGGTGGACGCAGATGAACGCAGATGAACGGAGCCGGGGCCCATGGGCGAGCAGCGCAGCGTGAAGTTTCCGCAGGAAGTCGTCGAGGAGTACGCGGCCCTCGGGGTGGATCTGCCGGCCATGTTCTCCGCGGGGCACCTGGGCACGCGGATGGGGGTGCAGATCATCGAGGCCTCCGCCGAGAAGGTGGTCGGCACGATGCCTGTGGAGGGCAACACCCAGCCGTACGGGCTGCTGCACGGCGGGGCGTCGGCGGTGCTCGCCGAGACGCTGGGCTCGGTCGGCTCCATGCTGCACGGCGGTAGCGGCAAGATCGCGGTGGGGGTGGATCTGAACTGCACCCATCACCGCGGGGTGCGCAGCGGCCTGGTCACCGGGGTGGCGACGCCGGTGCACCGCGGGCGCTCGACGGCGACGTACGAGATCGTGATCACCGACGAGCAGGACAAGCGGGTCTGCTCGGCTCGGCTGACCTGTCTGCTACGGGACGCCGAGGGTGTCAAGGGCTGAGAGCCGGGAATTCGGGCCCCGGCGGCCCGGAGCGATCCCCTCCGTTCGGAGGGTTCAACTCCGTTCAGTCGTGGGCCAGTTGAGGGACGCGATGGCCGGTGAGGCGGGAACTCACCGGCCATTGCCACGTCCCGGGACGCGTTCTAACGTCGTGTCATGAGGACCCGAGCGCGGTCACGGGTGGGGGCGGGGCTCGCCCTGGCGGGTGTGCTCGCCGCGGGCGGCGCCGTGGCGGGCTGTTCACACGCCGGGGAGTCCTCGGCGCGGGGCACGCCGGCGCCGGCCTCCGCGTCGCCCAACCCGCCTTCGCCGCACACCACTTCGCCCGCCGAGCTCTGCACCCATCTGATCACGTACTGGGCGCGGCGGGAGCTGGACGAGGGGCAGGGCTCGGGGCTCGACTACCAGGAGAAAGGCCTGTCCGACGGGCAGAACGCGATCCTCCTGTCCGCGCTGGCGGCGGCCCGCGCCGAGCGCGCGGCGCACGGCGCGGCGGCCGGCGACCGGGTCATCGGGCAGCGGGCCGAGCAGGGCTGCGCCGAGCGCTACCGCAACGGGCCCCCGACGGGCGACCCGTGGGCGCAGACGAAGCAGCCGAGCCCTTCCGGCTCGCCGTAACGCTGCGTAACGATCTTAAGAGGCGCGAAGGGCACTTTCGCGCCACGCGCAAGCACCTCGCCCCCGGGCGCCCCCGAACGGGGCCCGTCGGGCCGTGTCAGCAGCATGATCCCCTCAAGCCCCTTAGCGGAACTGGGGATTCTCATCATGCGAGAAATCCCGGCATACCGGAATGTACAAATTGTCCGCCCTGTGCCACCAACGTTTGGCCTTGGCATAACAAGAAAGTCACATCCTGTCCCGGCCGCTCCCCACCCCCCTCAGCTGCGCTTAGAGTCACGGCCAGTCACCGCGCCGCCGGGTGCGACCACTGCACGGCCCTTACCGCCCAGTACGGCCCGGCGACCGACACGGCACCTCACTCACGAGGAGGCCGCGCCAGGGAAAGGACCCATCGTGCGACACCGTTCCTTGCTCATCCTCACCACAGTGCTCACCACAGGCGCACTCACGCTCACCGCCTGCGGTTCGCGCGACAAAGGCGGCGACGACAGCAGCGGCAAGAAGCAGACCGTCGTCATCGGCGTAGACGCACCCCTCACGGGTGACCTGTCCGCCCTCGGCCTCGGGATCAAGAACTCCGCCGACCTCGCCGCCCAGACGGCGAACAAGCAGAACCTCGTGCCCGGCGTCGAGTTCAAGACCCAGCCGCTCGACGACCAGGCGCAGCCCTCGGTCGGCCAGCAGAACGCCACCAAGTTCATCGGCGACAAGAGCGTCGTCGGCGTCGTCGGCCCCCTGAACTCCAGCGTCTCGCAGTCCATGCAGAAGCCGCTGAACGACGCCGGGCTCACCCAGATATCCCCCGCCAACACGGGCACCGAGCTGACCCAGGGCGACGGCTGGAAGACCGGCACGAAGAAGCGTCCCTACAAGACGTACTTCCGCACCGCCACCACCGACCAGGTCCAGGGCGCCTTCGCCGCCAAGTACCTGTTCAACACCGCCAAGGTCGACTCGGTCTACCTCATCGACGACCAGAAGACCTACGGCGCCGGCCTCGCCGCGTCCTTCAAGGACACCTTCACCAAGCTCGGCGGGAAGATCGTCGGCTCCGACCACGTCAACCCCGACGACCGCGACTTCAACGCCATCGTCGCCAAGGTCAAGGCCACCGGCGCCAAGGCCCTCTACTACGGCGGCGAATACCCCGCGGCCGGCCCCCTGAGCCAGCAGCTCAAGGACAGCGGCACCAACATCCCGCTCATGGGCGGCGACGGCATCTACAGCGGCGACTTCATCAAGCTCAACAAGAAGGCCAACGGCGACCTCGCCACCTCCGTCGGCAAGCCCGTCGAACAGCTCGACTCCGCCAAGAGCTTCATCGCCAACTACAAGACGGCCGGCTACAAGGACGCCTACGAGGCCTACGGGGGCGGCACCTACGACGCCACCTGGGCGATCATCCAGGCCGTCAAGGACGTCGTCGCCGCCAACGACGGCAAGCTCCCCAGCGGCGACCTGCGCGCCAAGGTCCTCGACGCCGTCGGCAAGGTCAAGTTCGACGGAGTCACCGGCCCCGTCTCCTTCGACGAGTACGGCGACACCACCAACACCATGATGACCGCCTACAAGGTCACCGACGGCACGTGGAAGCCCGAGCTCAGCGAGGCCTACAAGCCGTAACCCGGCGACATCCCGCCACACGCACACAAAGGACCGCGCGGGAGCGCCACCAGCGCTCCCGCGCGGTGCCATATCCGATCACTTCACGGAGGCCCCGCGGTGCACGAACTGCCGCAACAGCTGGCCAATGGACTCATCCTCGGCGCGATGTACGGACTGATCGCGATCGGCTACACGATGGTCTACGGCATTGTCCAGCTCATCAACTTCGCCCACGGCGAGATATTCATGGTCGGGGGCTTCGGGGCTCTCACCGTCTTCCTCGCACTGCCCTCGGGCTTCTCGCTCCTCGCCGCCATCCCCCTGATGATCATCGGCGGCGTCATCGTCTCCGTCCTGGTCGCCACCGCCGCGGAACGATTCGCCTACCGGCCCCTGCGGGGCGCCCCCCGCCTGGCCCCCCTCATCACCGCCATCGGCCTCTCCCTCGCCCTCCAGCAGGCCGTGTGGAAGTGGTACCCCGACGCCAAGAAGGACCGTTCCTTCCCGCAGTTCGACGGCACCCCCTTCCACGTCCTGGGCGCCAACATCCAGCGCGGCGACCTCTTCATCCTCATCGCCGCCCCCCTCTGCATGATCGCCCTCGGGTTCTACGTCACCAAGACCCGCACCGGCCGCGGCATGCAGGCCACCGCCCAGGACCCCGACACCGCCAAACTCATGGGCATCAACACCGACCGCATCATCGTCATGGCCTTCGCCATCGGTGCCGCGTTCGCCGCCGTCGCCGCCGTCGGCTACGGCCTCCACAACGGCCAAGTCGGCTTCCGCATGGGCTTCATCATGGGCCTCAAGGCCTTCACCGCCGCCGTACTCGGCGGCATCGGCAACATCTACGGCGCCATGCTCGGCGGCATAGTCCTCGGACTCGCCGAAGCCCTCGCCGTCGGATACATCGGCAACATCCCCAGCATGGAACTCTTCGGCGGCGGCGCCTGGAAGGACGTATGGGCCTTCGTCCTGCTCATCGTCGTCCTCCTCGTGCGACCCCAGGGCCTGCTCGGCGAACGCGTCGCGGACAGGGCGTGATCACCATGACCACCGACACCACCACCCGCGACAGCGGCACCCCGCTCATCGGCCTGCTGCCCGCCACCGCCGCCCGGCACACCGTCACCGCCGGCGCCGCCATCACCCTCATCGGCACCTTCCTCGCCTGGACCTGGACCAGCGACTTCCCCGGCGACCTCACCGTCACCGGCTACCCCGGCGGCCTCCAGCTCCTCACCCTCACCGGCGCACTCCTCACCCTCCTGTTCGCGCTCTCCGCCTACGGAGTCAAGGGCCTGCGCTGGCTCACCCCCGGCGCCGTCAACGCCCCCCTGCGCCTGCTCACCCTCGCCACCTTCGCCACCACCGGCTACACCCTCGGCGCGATATCCAGCGACCTCGGCGGCATCGTCAACCTCGAACCCGGCGCCTACGTCTCCGGCCTCGGCTCCCTCATCGCCCTCATCGCCGCCTTCGCCCTCCCCGGCGACACCCCCGGCAACGACACCACCGGCGACACCCCCTGGCAGCGCGTCCGCCACACCCTCGCCGCCCCCAGCCCCCGCACCGCCAAAACCATCCCCGACTGGGCCGGCATCCTCATCATCGTCGCCGCCTTCGCCATCGGCCTCTACGTCTTCGCGTACGGCATCGACACCGAATACACCGAACTGTTCATCGGCTTCCTCATCACCGCCGTGTTCACGTTCGCCGCCCTCACCCAGGCAGGCCTCATCGCCCGCCTCTCCGCACTCACCGCACAACACCGCACCGTCACCCTCAGCGCCGCCTTCGTCGCCGCCATCTGCTTCCCCTTCACACAATCCAGCGACGAATACGCCCTCATCGGCGCCAACATCCTCATCTTCGCCACCGTCGCCCTCGGCCTCAACGTCGTCGTCGGCCTCGCCGGCCTCCTCGACCTCGGCTACGTCGCCTTCCTCGGCGTCGGCGCCTACGCCGCCGCCCTCGTCTCCGGCGCCGGCACCTCAAGCCTCGGCGTCCACTTCCCGTTCTGGGCCGCCATCCTCGTCGGCGCCGGCGCATCCCTGATCTTCGGCGTCCTCATCGGCGCCCCCACCCTGCGCCTGCGCGGCGACTACCTCGCCATCGTCACGCTCGGCTTCGGTGAGATCTTCCGCATCACCATGAACAACCTCAACGGGAACAGCGGACCCAACGTCACCAACGGCTCCCGCGGCATCCCCGCCATCCCCGACATCACGATCTTCGGATACGACCTCGGCATCAGCCACGACCTCGCCGGCTTCACCCTCGGCAAACCCGGCAACTACTACCTGCTGATGCTCCTCGTCACCCTCGTCGTCGTCACCGTCTTCCGCCGCAGCGCCGACTCCCGCATCGGCCGCGCCTGGGTCGCCATCCGCGAAGACGAAACCGCCGCCACCGCCATGGGCATCAACGGCTTCCGCGTCAAACTCATCGCCTTCGCACTCGGCGCCACCCTCGCCGGACTCGCCGGCACCGTACAAGGCCACCTCACCAGCACCGTCACCCCCGAGCAGTACCAATTCGCCGGCTCCGTACCCCCCAACTCCGCCTTCCTCCTCGCCGCCGTCATCCTCGGCGGCATGGGAACCATGAGCGGACCCCTCATCGGAGCCTCCCTGCTCTACCTCATCCCGGCCAAACTCCAATTCATGCAGGACTACCAGCTCCTCCTCTTCGGAGTCGCCCTCATCGTCCTCATGCGCCTGCGCCCCGAAGGCATCGTCGCCGACCGCAGGAAAAAGCTCGAATTCCACGAGACCGGCCAACTCGACACACCCGACACCAGCCTCACCGACACACCCGTCGGCGTCACCAAGGCGGGGGCGTGACCAGCATGACCACCACCGACACCGTCCTCCACGCCAGCGGCGTCACCATGCGCTTCGGCGGCCTCACCGCCGTACAGAACGTCGACCTCACCGTCAACAGCGGCGAAATCATCGGCCTCATCGGCCCCAACGGCGCCGGCAAAACCACCTTCTTCAACTGCCTCACCGGCCTGTACGTCCCCACCGAAGGAAAGGTGACCTACAAAGGCACCACCCTTCCCCCCAAACCCCACCTCGTCACCCAGGCCGGCGTCGCCCGCACCTTCCAGAACATCCGCCTCTTCCCCAACATGACCGTCCTGGAAAACGTCCTCGTCGGCCGCCACACCCGCACCAAAGAAGGCCTCTGGTCCGCACTCCTGCGCCTGCCCGGATTCAAAAAAGCCGAAGACGCATCCCGCGAACGAGCCATGGAACTCCTCGAGTTCACCGGACTCGCCGCAAAAGCCGACCACCTCTCCCGCAACCTCCCCTACGGCGAACAGCGAAAGCTCGAAATCGCCCGCGCACTCGCCAGCGAACCCGGACTCCTCCTCCTCGACGAGCCCACCGCCGGCATGAACCCCCAAGAAACCCGCGCCGCCGAAGAACTCATCTTCGCCATCCGCGACCAAGGCATCGCCGTCCTCGTCATCGAGCACGACATGCGCTTCATCATGAACCTCTGCGACCGCGTCTCCGTCCTCGTCCAAGGCCAAAAACTCGTCGAAGGCACACCCGACGTCGTCCAGGCCGACGAACGCGTCATCGCCGCCTACCTCGGCACCCCCTTCGAAGGCGCACCCGGAAACGAGGAACTCGCCGAAGTAGAAGCCGCCGAAACGGCACACAGCACCACCAGCACCGAGGGAGACACCCAGTGACCGCACTCCTCGAAGTCGAGGACCTCCGGGTCGCCTACGGCAAGATCGAAGCCGTCAAAGGCATCTCCTTCAGCGTCGACGCAGGACAGGTCGTCACCCTCATCGGCACCAACGGCGCCGGAAAAACCACCACCCTGCGCACCCTCTCCGGCCTCCTCGAACCCCTCGCCGGAAAAATCACGTTCGACGGAAAACCCCTCAAAAACGTCCCCGCACACAAAATCGTCGCCCTCGGAATGGCCCACTCCCCCGAAGGCCGCCACATCTTCCCCCGCATGACCATCGAGGACAACCTCCGCCTCGGCGCCTACCTCCGCGACGACAAAGCAGGCATCGAAAAAGACATCCAGCGCGCCTACGACCTCTTCCCCATCCTCGGAGAACGCCGCAAACAAGCAGCCGGCACCCTCTCCGGCGGCGAACAACAAATGCTCGCCATGGGCCGCGCCCTCATGTCCCAGCCCAAACTGCTCATGCTGGACGAACCCTCCATGGGCCTCTCCCCCATCATGATGCAGAAGATCATGGCCACCATCACCGAACTCAAAGCCCAGGGCACCACCATCCTGCTCGTCGAACAGAACGCCCAAGCCGCGCTCTCCCTCGCCGACCAGGGCCACGTCATGGAAATCGGCAAAATCGTCCTCTCCGGAACCGGACGGGACCTCCTCCACGACGAATCCGTCCGCAAGGCCTACCTCGGCGAAGACTGAGCCCTCACACAAACGCGAGTGGCCCGCACCCGGAACCCCGGATGCGGGCCACTCGCGTACCGACCCGGGGACTACTCCCCCTTCGCCGCCTTCTTCTCCTCGGCGTCCTCGATGACCGCCTCCGCCACCTGCTGCATCGACATCCGCCGGTCCATCGACGTCTTCTGGATCCACCGGAACGCCGCCGGCTCCGACAGCCCGTACTGCGTCTGCAGCACCGACTTCGCCCGGTCCACCAGCTTCCGCGTCTCCAGCCGCTGCGACAGGTCCGCGACCTCCTGCTCCAGCGCCTTCAGCTCGGTGAACCGCGACACCGCCATCTCGATCGCCGGCACCACATCGCTCTTCGAGAACGGCTTCACGAGATACGCCATCGCACCGGCGTCCCGCGCCCGCTCCACCAGATCGCGCTGGCTGAACGCGGTCAGCATCAGCACCGGCGCGATCGACTCCTTCGCGATCAGCTCCGCCGCCGAGATCCCGTCAAGGACGGGCATCTTCACATCCAGGATCACCAGGTCCGGGCGGTGCTCACGGGCCAGCTCGACGGCCTTCTGCCCGTCACCGGCCTCGCCCACGACCGCGTAGCCCTCTTCTTCGAGCATCTCTTTGAGATCGAGGCGGATGAGGGCCTCGTCCTCGGCGATGACGACACGGGTCGTCAGCGGGGGGACGTGCGACGCGTCGTCGTCTGCGACGGGCTGGGGCGACTCGGGGGCGGTCACGGAGGCTCCTTGTTTAAGGCAGGGTGCTGCTTCCCAGCAGGGTACCTAGCTGCTGGCAGCGCGCGTGAGCGGGTACACTCCTGCCAGCGACCTTTGCCGGGTTGATGGAATCGGCAGACATGATCGCCTCAAAAGCGATTGCTCGAAAGAGCGTACGGGTTCAAGTCCCGTACCCGGCACTTTTGGCAAGCGGAGGTTCACGTGCGCGTGAACCTCCGCTTTTCTTTACCCGGAGCGATGGCGGGTGACTCAGGGTGTGCACATGAACCTTCACGGCACAGAAGTGCGACAACGGGCGCTCACACTGCTCCGAGACGGTGGGCGGAACGCCGACGTGGCGCGCCAGCTGAACGTGCCGCTCGGCACGATTTCGTACTGGCTCCACATGGACCGCTCCAAGCGGGGTGAATGTCCGGGCCCGCACGACCCCAAGTGCCCACGCTGCGACGGCCGTTCACTGGACTCCGCGGCGTATGCCTACCTGCTCGGGCTCTATCTCGGCGACGGCCACATCAGCCAGTACTCGGCGCACCGGGTACCGAACCTCATGATCACGCTCGATGACGCCTGGCCCGGTGTTCAGGCCGAAGCCGAACATGCGATGCGGACGGTCTTTCCCGACAACGCGACCTGTCGAGTACGCAGGACCGGCTGCCACAACATCAAGGTCTACTCGAAGCACCTGCACTGCCTGTTCCCGCAGCACGGCCCCGGAAAGAAGCACGACCGTCTCATCGCCCTCGCTCCCTGGCAACAGGACATCGTCGAGGCGTACCCCTGGATGTTCCTCCGCGGTCTCATCCAGTCCGACGGATGCCGCATCACCAACTGGACCGAAAGGGTCGTCGGCGGAGTGCGGAAGCGCTACGAGTACCCGCGGTACTTCTTTGCCAACAAGTCGGACGACATCCGTGCCCTCTGCGGCGCCGCCCTTGATCTCGTCGGGGTTGAGTGGAGCACCCTCGCTCGTGGCAGCGACCCCTTCAACATATCCATCGCCCGCAAGGCCTCCGTCGCCCTCATGGACCACCACATCGGCCCCAAGTACTGACCCGACAGTGTGGCGGCCCCCTGCGAGGGGTGGGGCAAGGGGCCGTGGCCCAGGGTTACTTGGGGCTGTCGTCCTCGCCGATGTGGTGGACGCGGACCAGGTTGGTGGAGCCGGCGACACCGGGCGGCGAGCCGGCGGTGATGACCACGACGTCGCCCTTCTGGCAGCGGCCGACCTTGAGGAGCATCTCGTCGACCTGGGCCACCATCTCGTCGGTGGACTCGACGTGCGGGCCCAGGAACGTTTCCACGCCCCAGGTGAGGTTGAGCTGGGAGCGGGTGGCGGGGTCGGGGGTGAAGGCGAGGAGGGGGATCGGGGAGCGGTAGCGGGAGAGGCGTTTGGCGGTGTCGCCGGACTGGGTGAAGGCGACGAGGAGTTTGGCGCCGAGGAAGTCGCCCATTTCGGCGGCGGCGCGGGCGACGGCTCCGCCTTGGGTGCGGGGTTTGTTGCGGTCGGTGAGGGGCGGGAGGCCCTTGGCGAGGACGTCTTCTTCGGCGGCTTCGACGATGCGGCCCATGGTTTTGACGGTTTCGACGGGGTGTTTGCCGATGCTGGTTTCGCCGGAGAGCATGACGGCGTCGGTGCCGTCGATGATGGCGTTGGCGACGTCGCTGGCTTCGGCCCTGGTGGGGCGGGAGTTGTCGATCATCGAGTCGAGCATCTGGGTGGCGACGATGACGGGTTTGGCGTTGCGCTTGGCGAGTTTGATGGCGCGCTTTTGCACGATGGGGACTTGTTCGAGGGGCATTTCGACGCCGAGGTCGCCGCGGGCGACCATGATGCCGTCGAAGGCGGCGACGATGTCGTCGATGGTGTCGACGGCTTGGGGTTTTTCGATTTTGGCGATGACGGGGAGGCGTCGGCCTTCTTCGTCCATGATGCGGTGGACGTCGTGGATGTCGTGGCCGTTGCGGACGAAGGACAGGGCGATGATGTCGGCGCCGGTGCGCAGGGCCCAGCGGAGGTCTTCTTCGTCCTTGTCGGAGAGGGCGGGGACGGAGACGGCGACGCCGGGGAGGTTGAGGCCTTTGTGGTCGGAGACCATGCCGCCTTCGGTGACGAGGGTGTGGACGCGGGGTCCGTCGACGCCGGTGACTTGGAGGGTGACTTTGCCGTCGTCGATGAGGATGCGTTCGCCGGTGGTGACGTCGGTGGCGAGGCCGGTGTAGGTGGTGCCGCAGAGGTGGCGGTCGCCGTGGGTGTCGGGTTCGACGGTGATGGTGAACTCGTCGCCGCGTTCAAGGAGTACGGGGCCTTCGCGGAAGCGGCCGAGACGGATCTTCGGGCCTTGAAGGTCGGCGAGGATGCCGACGTTGTGGCCGGTTTCTTCGGAGGCTTTGCGGACGTGGTGGTAGCGCTCTTCGTGTTCGGCGTAGGTGCCGTGGCTGAGGTTGAAGCGGGCTACGTCCATTCCGGCTTCGATGAGGGCTTTGATCTGGTCGTATGTGTCGGTGGCTGGACCCAGGGTGCAGACGATTTTGGCTCGGCGCATGGGTCGAGCGTAGGGCTTACCGATGGGTAGGGATTTGGTCCGGGATTACTGCCCAACCACCTTTGGGTGAAAGGTGGTTGACAAGTATTGAAGTGTGCGCGGAGGCGCTCCGATGAGCGGTTCGGGGCGCCCTGCGGGTGGGTGTGGGGGTGCGCGTCAGAGGCGGGGCGGGGTCATGATGAAGCGGGCGTTGACGCGGGCGTGGACGGATTGGCGCTGGGGTTCGAGGTCGAGGGCGGGGGCGGGTTCGGCGGCGCCGGGGGCCATGGAGCGGAAGGCCATGCCGCCGCCGGCGGGGCGGCCGTAGCCGGGGGTGGGGGTGTCGGCGCCGGGGTCGGAGAGTTCGACGAGGGCGGCGAGGGTGGCGCCGAGGGCGTCGGCGTATTCGCGGGCGCGGACGACGGCTTGTTGTACGGCGCGGCGGCGGACTTCGCTGTGGGCGGGTGAGTCGTGGCGCAGGGACCATCGGGGGCCGTCGACGCGGGTGAGTTCGAGGTCGGCGAGGCGGGTGGTGAGTTCGCCGAGGGTGGTGAAGTCGGTGAGTTCGGCGTTGATGTGGACGGTGCCGTGGTAGGTGCGGACGCGTTCGCCGCGGCCGTGGCGGGTGAGTTCGGGGGTGAGGGTGAAGGCGCCGGTTTCGAGTTTTTCGATGGTGTCTCCGTAGCTTTTGATGAGGTCGAGGACGTGGGTGTTGCGGCGGGTGAGGTCGTCGAGGGTGGCGCGGCGGTCGGGGCCGCGGGTGGCGATGGTGATGGTGAGGCCGGCGATTTCGGGGTCGACTTCGAGGTGGGCTTCGCCGTGGACGGCGAGGCGGGGCTGGTCGGGTGTGCCGTAGGGCTGGGTGTCGGTCATGGGTCCACTGTGGCATCTGCTTCTGTCAGGGTCCGGTCATCAGATCGCAACCTGCGGGGGGTGTTGCGGGTGGCTGGTCCTGGGTCAGAATCCGGGGGTCTACGCGCGTCGCCGTCCGCTCAACTTCTACGCGCGTCATACGACTTCAGGGAGAGAGCATGCCGCTGAACCGCAGGACGTTCCTGGGCACCACGGCCGCCGCCGGGGCCGGTGTGGCCGTGGCCGGGGGTGTGGCGTCGCCCGCCGCCGCCGAGGGCCGGGGCCCGGTGCCGGCCCAGGGCAGGGATCACGGGCACGGCCGTCCGCCGAAGCGGTACGCGTTCTCGGTGATGGGCACGACGGATCTGCACGGCCATGTCTTCAACTGGGACTACTTCACGGACAAGGAGTACGACGACGCGGCGCACAACGATGTCGGTCTGGCGAAGATCGCGACGTTGGTGGAGCAGGTCCGTGAGGAGAAGGGCCGCCACAACACGCTGTTGATCGACGCGGGCGACATCATCCAGGGCACCCAGCTGTCGTACTACTACGCGCGGGTGGAGCCGATCACGGGGTCGGGTGGCAGGCGGGGGCCCAAGCACCCGATGGCGCTGGCGATGAACCGGATGGGGTATGACGCGGCGGCGCTGGGCAACCACGAGTTCAACTACGGGATTGAGACGCTGCGGGCGTTCCAGGAGCAGTTGGACTTTCCGCTGCTCGGTGCGAACGCGCTGGACGCGAAGACGCTGAAGCCGGCGTTTCCTCCGTATGCGGTGCGGCGGTTGAGGGTGCCGCACGGGCCGGACGTGAAGGTGGGGATCCTGGGGCTCACCAACCCGGGGATCGCGATCTGGGACAAGGCGAACGTGCAGGGGCGGATGACGTTCCCGGGTCTGGTGGAGCAGGCGAGGATCTATGTGCCGAAGCTGCGGGCGCTGGGCTGTGACGTGGTGATCTGTACGGACCATTCGGGTCTGGACGGGGGGACGTCGTACGGGGACGCGCTGCCGTATCCGGAGAACGCCTCGTCGCTGGTGGCGGAGCAGGTGCCGGGGATCGACGCGATCCTGGTGGGTCATACGCACAAGGAGGTGGCGTCGCGGACGGTGGTCAACCAGGAGACCGGCAGGTCCGTGGTGCTGTCGGAGCCGTACATGTGGGGCATGCGGCTGAGTGTCTTCGACTTCGAGCTGGAGTTCTCACGGGGGCGCTGGCACGTGACGTCGGTGACGGCGGGGGTGCGCAACGCGAACGCGGTGGCCGAGGACGCGGTGGTGAAGCGTCTGGTGAAGGCGGAGCACGACAAGGTCGTGGCGTATGTGAACCAGGTGGTGGGGACGAACGCGGTGGAGATGCGCTCGGACCAGGCGCCGTTCAAGGACGTGCCGATCATCGATCTGATCAATCACATCCAGGCGGAGACGGTGAAGGCGGCGCTGGCGTCGTCGGAGTACGCCTCGTTGCCGGTGCTGTCGCAGGCGGCGTGTTTCTCGCGTTCGGCGGTGATTCCGGCGGGCAAGGTGACCATCAGGGACGTGGCGGGTCTGTATGTGTACGAGAACACTCTGGAGGCACGTCTTCTGACGGGTGCTCAGGTGCGGGCGTACCTGGAGTTCTCGGCGAACTACTACGTGCAGACGACGGGTGCGGTGGACCCGGCGAAGATCACCAACGCGAACAGCACGCCGGACTACAACTACGACGTGGTCAGCGGTGTGTCGTACGAGGTGGACATCGCGAAGCCGGCCGGTTCGCGGGTGTCGAAGGTGATGTTCGACGGGAAGCCGATCGACGACGCGGCGCGGTTCGTGCTGGCGGTGAACAACTACCGGGCCAACGGGGGCGGCAATTTCCCGGGGGTGGCGACCGCCAAGCAGCTGTGGGCGAACTCCGACGAGATCCGCAACACGATGATCGCGTGGGTGAAGGCGAAGGGTGTGATCGATCCGGCGGAGTTCGCGTCGGTGGACTGGCGGCTGACGCAGAACGGCGTGCCGCTGTTCTGATCCGGCTCTGCATGTTCGTTTCTGCCAACCTGACTGCGCATACAGCTTTTTGACGAGGCGTCATGGCTGTTCGATGAGTGGCACCAGGCCCTCCGGTGATCGTGCCGGGCGGGCCTGGTTCTTTTTGTCGAGGCCGAAGGTGGTGAAGGCGGTGCGGGCCGGCTGGGGGTAGGGCTCCTTGCCGGTGAGGGAGTTGAGGATGGCGGCGCTGCGCCAGGCGGCGAGACCCAGGTCGGGGGCGCCGACGCCGTGGGTGTGCTTCTCGGCGTTCTGGACGTAGACGTTGCCGGTGACGGAGGCGTCGAGGACGAGTTTGAACTCCGCGTCGATGCGCGGGCGTTCGGCGCTGTCGTAACGCATGTACGGGTCGAGTCCGGCGAGCATCCGGCCGAGGGGGCGTTCGCGGTAGCCGGTGGCGAGGACGACGGCGTCGGTGGTGAGCCGGTCGCGTACGCCCTGCTGGGTGTGTTCCAGGTGGAGTTCGACCTTGGTGGTGGCGACGCGGCCCGCGGTGCGGACGCTGACGCCCGGGGTCATGGTGACGTCGGGCCAGCCGCCGTGCTGGATGCGCCGGTAGAGCTCGTCGTGGATGGCGGCCATGGTGTCGGCGTCGATGCCCTTGTGGAGCTGCCATTGGCGGGGCAGGAGCTGGTCGCGTACGGGTTCGGTGAGCGCGTGGAAGTAGCGGGTGTAGTCGGGGGTGAAGTGTTCGAGGCCGAGTTTGGAGTACTCCATGGGCGCGAACGCCTCGGTGCGGGTGAGCCAGCTGATCCTCTCGGCGCCGGCGGGGCGGTGGCGCAGCAGGTCGAGGAAGACTTCGGCGCCGGACTGGCCGGAGCCGATGACGGTGATGTGTCCGGCGGCGAGCAGGCGCTCACGGTGGTCGAGGTAGTCGGCTGAGTGCAGGACGGGGACGGTGGGGGCGTCGGCGAGGGGGCGCAGGGGTTCGGGGATGTGGGGCTGGGTGCCGACGCCGATGGCGAGGTGGCGGGCGTAGGAGCGGCCGAGGGCTTCGGCTTCGCCGTGGAGGTCGAGCTGGGTGAAGTCGATTTCGAACAGGGCGCGTTCGGGGTTCCAGCGGACGGCGTCGACCTGGTGGGAGAAGTGGAGGCCGGGGAGGTTTTCGCTGACCCAGCGGCAGTAGGCGTCGTATTCGGTGCGCTGGATGTGGAACTTCTCGGCGAAGTAGAACGGGAAGAGCCGTTCGCGGTGCTTGAGGTGGTTGAGGAAGGACCAGGGGCTGGCGGGGTCGGCGAGGGTGACGAGGTCGGCGAGGAAGGGGACTTGGAGGGTGGCGTCGTCGAGGAGGAGCCCGGGGTGCCAGTGGAAGGCGGGGCGCTGTTCGTAGAAGGCGGTGTCGAGTCCGCCGGGTACGCCGTGGGCGAGGGCGGCCAGGGAGAGGTTGAAGGGGCCGATGCCGATGCCGACGACGTCGTGGGGTTGTTCTTCGGGGGCGGTGGTGGTCATCGGGGGGTGCCTTCCGTGGGGGGTGCGGGGGTGGTGCTGGGGATAGTGGGGCGTGCGGGGGTGCTGGGAGCGGAGGGGGGTGTGGGGGTGGTGCTGAGGGTGGCGGTGAGGAGGGTGGTGAGGTCGTGGGGGGTGAGGTGGGGGTTGAGGAGGGTGGCTTTGAGCCAGAGGCGGCCGTCGGCGCGGGCGCGGCCGAGGACGGCGGTGCCGTCGGTGAGCAGGGTGCGGCGGATGTGGGCGACGGTCGTGTCGTCGGCGTCGTGGGGGCGGAAGAGGACGGTGGAGATGGTGGGGGGTGCGTAGAGCTCCAACTGGGGGTGCTGGTCGATGAGTTGGGCGAGGGTTGCGGCGTGGGCGCAGACGCGGTCGATGAGGTGGGCCAGGCCGTCGCGGCCGAGGGCGCGCAGGGTGACGGCGATTTTGAGGGCGTCGGGGCGGCGGGTGGTGCGCAGGGAGCGGCCGAGGAGGTCGGGCAGGCCGGCGTCGGTGTCGTCGTCGGCGTTGAGGTAGTCGGCGGTGTGGCCGAGCGCGGTGAGGCGCTGGGGGTCGGCGACGGCGAGGACGCCGGCGGCGACGGGCTGCCAGCCGAGTTTGTGCAGGTCGAGGGTGACGGTGTCGGCGCGTTCCAGGCCGGCGAGGCGGGGGCGGTGGCGGTCGCTGAACAGCAGGGGCCCGCCGTAGGCGGCGTCGATGTGGAGTTCGGCGCGGTGGGTGGCGCACAGGTCGGCGATGGCGGGCAGCGGGTCGATGGCGCCGGTGTCGGTGGTGCCGGCGGTGGCGACGACGAGGAGGGGGTGGGGGTGGGGGGCGGCGAGGGTGGCGGCGAGGGCGGTGAGGTCGGTGGTGCCGGTGGGGGCGGGGACGACGATGGGGCTGGGGAGGCCGAGGAGCCAGGTGGCCCGGTGGATGGAGTGGTGGGTGTGGGCGCCGCACACGACCTGGACGGGGCCGTGGTGCTCGCGGGCGAGGAGGAGGGCGAGCTGGTTGGACTCGGTGCCGCCGGTGGTGATGAGGGCGTCGCCGTGGGGCCAGATCTGGTGGGCGAGGGCCTGGGTGACGAGGTGTTCGAGTGCGGAGGCGGCGGGGGCCTGGTCCCAGGAGTCGAGGGAGGGGTTGAGGGCGGCCGCGGCGAGGTCGGCGGCGGTGGCGAGGGCGAGGGGCGGGGTGTGGAGGTGGGCGGCGCAGTGGGGTTCGGCGGGGTCGGCGGCGCCTTCGGCGAGGGCGCGTACCAGGGTGGTGAGGGCTTCTTCGGCGCCGGTGCCGTGGTCGGGCAGCACGGTGGGGGCGGCGGCCTGTACGCGCCGGGTGACCAGGTGGGGGCCGCCGGCGGGCAGGGGGCCGCTCCGGGTCTTCGCCCCTTGGTGGAGGGCGTCGAGGACGACGTCGAGCAGGGGGCGCAGGGCCGCGGGCCCCGCGGTGCCTCCGGCGAGGGGCGGGCTGTGCATGGGGTTCCTTCGGGTGTGCGGGCAGCGACTTCACCAGCGTGGTCCCGTGGGGGCCGGTGGAGCCGCCGTGCACAACGATCGCAACCCGAAAGTGGTACTGCCTTGCGGTGGGGGCGAGTTGGGGAGGGGGATTGCTGGTATGGCGGGGGTGCCCTCCCCAACTCGCCCGGGTGGGAGCGGTGTTCGGCGTGGTACGGGGCCGTGTCCGGGCCGGTGCGGCGGGCCGGGCCCGTGCGGCGCTGAACGCCGTGCCCTGCGGCGCTGAAGGCCGTGCCGTGCGGCGGGCGTGCGCGGGCCCGCGCGGCGGCGTACGGCCCCGTGCGTGGCGGGTGGCGCGGGTGGGTCAGACGCGTACGTGCAGGGCGCGGCGCAGGTCGTCCACCTGGTCGGTGAGTTTGCGGCGCAGGGCGGGCAGCAGGTCCTCGCGGGTCAGGGCGGCTTCGCCGAGGCGCAGTGCTTCGGGGTCGACCGGGGTGGGGAAGGCGTGGCGGCCGGTGGCTTCGGCGATGGTGGCGCCGCGGCGGTCGGCGAGCGGGACGGCGTCCTCGTAGTAGCGGGCGACGTAGGGCTGGAGCAGGTCGTGCTGTTCGGGCTGCCAGAAGCCCTGGGCGGTGGCGGTGAAGAGGTAGTTGGACAGGGTGTCGTCGTGGAACAGGGCGTTCCAGGCGGCTTCCTTGGCGGCTGCGCCGGGCAGGGCGGCGCGGCAGCGGGCGGCGCCTTCCTCGCCGGTGGCGCTGGGGTCGGCGGCGAGGTGGGCGGCGATCTCGGTGTCGTCGGTGGCGCCGAGCACGGCGAGGCGGGTCAGGACGCGCCAGCGCAGTTCGGGGTCGAGTTCGGGTCCGCCGGGGACGTGGCCGTCCTCCAGCCAGCCGCGCAGGGTGTCGGGCTGTGCGGCGGCGTCGATGAAGTGGCGTACGGCGATCAGGCGCAGGCCCGGGTTGCTGCCGTCCTCGGTGCGGCGGATGAGGTCGCGGGTGAGGTCGGTGAGCAGGGCGAGGGCGGCGGGACGCCGTTCGGCGGTGAGGTAGCGGTCGGCGATGTGGGTGGCGGCGAACGCGAGGACGCCCTGCACGATCGCGAGGTCGCCCTCTTCGCACAGGTGGGCGCGGGCGGTCTCCAGGTAGGCGGCGGGTTCGAGTTCGCCGTCGCGGACCAGGTCGCGCAGGGTGTTCCACAGGACGGAGCGGGTGAGGGCGTCGGGGATGCCGGACAGGGAGCGCAGGGCGGTCTCGGTGGAGGCGGCGTCGAGGCGGACCTTGGCGTAGGTGAGGTCCTGGTCGTTGAGGACGACGAGGGCGGGGCGGCGGCCGGGGCGGGTGGTGGCGCCGCCGTCCTGGGGGAGGTCGAGGTCGAGGTGTTCGCGCGCGACCAGGGCCCGTTCGTCGTGGGGGTCGCGGTCGTAGGCGCCGACGGTGAGGCGGTGGGGGCGTTCGCCGTGCCGGTCGATGGTGAGGTGCCAGGCGCCGTCGGCCTCTTCGACGGTGGGGGTGAGGGTGTCGACGCCGGTGGTGCCGAGCCATTGCCGGGCCCAGGTGTGGACGTCGCGGTCGGTGGCGTCGGCGAGGGAGGAGATGAAGTCGGCGAGGGTGGCGTTGGCGAACTTGTGCCGGGCGAAGTGGGTGTTGATGCCGGCGAGGAAGTCCTTCTCGCCGAGCCAGGCGACGAGTTGGCGCAGTGCGGAGGCGCCCTTGGCGTAGGAGATGCCGTCGAAGTTGAGGAGCGCGGAGGCGGTGTCGGGGACGGCGTCGGGGGCGGGTGCGACGGGGTGGGTGGAGGGGCGCTGGTCGGCGTCGTAGCCCCAGGACTTGCGGGCGACGCCGAAGTTGACCCAGGTGTCGGTGGTGCTCCAGCTGGGGGGCTGGGTGCCGGGGGTCTGGCGGGCGGCTTCGTTGAGGGTCTGGTAGCCCATGTATTCGGCGAAGGACTCGTTCAGCCAGATGTCGTCCCACCACTGGAGGGTGACGAGGTCGCCGAACCACATGTGGGCCATTTCGTGGGCGATGACCATGGCGCGGGTCTGGCGTTCGGTGTCGGTGACGGCGGAGCGGTAGACGAATTCGTCGCGGAAGGTGACGAGTCCGGGGTTCTCCATGGCGCCGGCGTTGAATTCGGGGACGAAGGCCTGGTCGTAGGAGTCGAACGGGTAGGGCTCGTCGAACTTCTCGTGGTAGCGGTCGAAGCACCGGCGCGTCACGTCGAACAGTTCGTCGGCGTCGGCGTCGAGGTGGGGGGCGAGCGAGCGGCGGCAGTGCAGGCCGAAGGGCAGGCCGGCGTGTTCGGTGGTGATCGAGTGCCAGGGCCCGGCGGCGACGGCCACGAGGTAGGTGGAGATGAGGGGGGTGGTGGCGGCCGTCCAGCGGCCGTCGCCGAGGTGGGTGGTGAGGCTGTTGGCCAGGACGCTCCAGCCGTCGGGGGCGGTGACGGTGAGCTCGAAGACGGCCTTGAGGTCGGGCTGGTCGAACGCGGCGAAGACGCGCTGGATGTCGTCCATGAACAGCTGGGTGTAGACGTAGGTCTCGCCGTCGGCGGGGTCGGTGAAGCGGTGCAGTCCCTCGCCGGTGCGGGAGTACGTCATGACGGCGTCGACGCGCAGTTCGTGCGGGCCCTCGGTGAGGCTCAGCGGGAGGCGGTTGCCGGTGAGGGTCTCGGGGTCCAGGGGTGCGCCGTCGAGGGTGACCGCGCGCAGCGTCGCGGGCTTGAGCTCGACGAAGGTGTCCCCGGTGGTGTGTGCGGTGAAGTGGATGACGGTGCGGGAGGTGAAGGTGTCATCGCCGGTGGTGAGGTCCAGGTCGATGACGTACCGCTGTACGTCGAGGAGTCGGGCTCGGGTCTGCGCTTCGTCGCGCGTCAGTACGGACATGGGGGCCATGCTGCCCGAAGGGGGCGGGGCGGCACGACCCGGTTGTCGCGCTTCGCCTCCGGCCCGCGGGCGGCCGGTCCGCGCGGGGCGGGGCGGGCCCGCCCGGGCGGGGCGTCAGGCCGACTTGGCGATGGTCTCGTGGTGGCGGATGACCTCGGCGATGATGAAGGTGAGCAGTTTCTCCGCGAAGGCCGGGTCGAGTTTGGCGCTCTCGGCGAGGCGGCGCAGCCGGGCGATCTGCTCGGCTTCGCGCGAGGGGTCGGCCGGGGGCAGCTGGTGTTCGGCCTTGAGGTGGCCGACCTGCTGGGTGCATTTGAAGCGTTCGGCCAGCATGTGCACGACGGCGGCGTCGATGTTGTCGATGCTGTCGCGCAGCCGGGACAGCTCGGCCTGCACGGAGGGGTCGATCGTGGTCATGGTCATCGAGCTTACGTGCCGTGTCCGGTGATGGTCGGCGGGTGCTCAGGATCCGGGATGCGGTCGCTCCAGCCGCCGGGGACGGCCCGGCTCTGCTGTGCGCGGAAGCGTACGGGGGCGATGCCGACCCGGCGGGTGAACAGGCGGGAGAAGTAGGCGGGGTCGTCGTAGCCGACGCGGCGGGCGACGGCGGCGACGGGCAGGTCGGTGGCGGCCAGGAGTTCCTTGGCGCGGCCCAGGCGGATGCCGAGGAGGTAGTCCTTGGGGCTGCATCCGGCGGACCGGCGGACGGCGGTGCGCAGCTCGGCGGGGCTCATGCCGTGCCGGGCGGCGTGTTCGGCGACGGTGAGCGGCCGGCAGGCGTCGCGGGCCAGGGCGTCGAGGACGGGGTCGCCGTCGGGGGCGACGTCGGCGCGGGCGCGGCGCAGCGCGACGAGGAGTTCGTGGACGGCGGCGGCGGTCTCGACCTCCAGGAGAGGGTTGCCGCGGCGGGCGGCCCTCGCGATGCGGCCGACGGCGGCGCGGGCGCCGGCGGTGTCGCCGAGCGGTACGACGGGCCGGTCGGGTTCGATGTAGCCGAGTTCGGTGTAGGTGGTGGTGGCGGGCCCGCTGAAGTCGACGAACGACTCGTCCCAGCCGGTGGCGGGGTCGGGCCCGTAGTGGTGCGGTACGCCGGGGGTGAGCCAGAGCAGGGCGGGGGCGGTGACGGGGACCGTGCGGCCGTCGGCGCCGCGGAACCAGCCGGAGCCGGCGCCGATGACGACGGCGACGTGGTGGTCGAGGGTGCGGGGTCCGACGGTGGGCAGGGTGCCGTGCTGGAGTCCGACGCCGAGGCAGACCAGGCCGAGCCGGTGGTGGGCCGGGCTCGGGGTGAAATACCGCATCCAGGTGTGATACATGCCGGTTTCCGTTCTGCGCCGTCCCCCTTGCGTCCAATCAGCGCCGATCTTTGTCCATGGACCCGCCGTGCGCCAGGGGCGAGAGTGGCCGGGCACAGGGACCGAGAAGAGATGGGCGGGGCGGCCGGTGGGCGACTTCACCGTGGGGGACGAGGACTTTCTGCTCGACGGGCGCCCGGTGCGGCTGCTGTCGGGCGCGCTGCACTACTTCCGGGTGCACGAGGCGCAGTGGGGGCACCGGCTCGCGATGCTGCGGGCGATGGGCCTGAACTGCGTCGAGACGTATGTGCCGTGGAACCTGCACGAGCCGCGTCCGGGCGGTTACGAGGACGTGGGGGCGCTCGGCCGGTTCCTGGACGCGGCGCGGGCGGCCGGGCTGTGGGCGATCGTGCGGCCCGGGCCCTACATCTGTGCCGAGTGGGAGAACGGCGGGCTGCCGCACTGGCTGACGGGCCCGCTGGGGCGCCGGGCGCGTACCGGTGACCCGGAGTACCTGGCGCAGGTGGACCGCTGGTTCCGCACGCTGCTCCCCCAGGTCGCCGAGCGGGGCGCGGACCGGGGCGGGCCGGTCCTGATGGTGCAGGTGGAGAACGAGTACGGCAGCTACGGCACCGACCGGGGGTATCTGGAGCACCTGGCCGCGCTGCTGCGCTCCTGCGGCGTCGGGGTGCCGCTGTTCACCTCGGACGGGCCCGAGGACCACATGCTGACCGGCGGGTCGCTGCCCGGCGTCCTCGCCACGGCGAACTTCGGCAGCGGGGCGCGGGAGGCCTTCGAGGTCCTGCGCCGCCACCAGCCGTCGGGCCCGCTGATGTGCATGGAGTTCTGGTGCGGCTGGTTCGACCACTGGGGCGCCGACCATGTGGTGCGGGACGCGGCGGACGCGGCGGCGGTCCTGCGCGAGATCCTGGAGTGCGGGGCGTCGGTCAATCTGTACATGGCGCACGGCGGCACCAACTTCGCGGGCTGGTCGGGTGCGAACCGTGCGGGTGAGCTGCACGTGGGCACGCTGGAGCCGACGGCGACGTCGTACGACTACGACGCGCCGATCGACGAGGCGGGGAGGCCGACGGAGAAGTTCTGGCGCTTCAGGGAAGTCCTGGCGGCGTTCCAGGGACAGGCGGCCCTCCGGCCCCCCGGGGCCGCTCACCCGGCCCTGGAGCCACTGCCCGAACTCCCGGCCACACCAGTGGAGTTGACGCCCGAGGCGCCGGGGTTGGCGTTCGACGGCTGGGTCTGCCTGTCGGACGTCGTGGACGCGCTGGGGGGCGAGGAGCGGGAGGCGGCGGTGCCGCCGACGTTCGAGGAGCTGGACGTGGACCGGGGCCTGGTCCGCTACCGCGTCGCGGTGCCGGGCCCCCGCCGGCCCTACCCCCTGGGGGTGCTGGGCCTGCGGGACGTGGCGACGGTGTACGTGGACGGGGTACGCGCCGGGGTGCTGGACACCGAGGACGCGACGCTGGCGGAGCCGGTGCCGGGGGGTGTCGAGGTCGAGCTGTGGGTGGAGTCGCTGGGCCGGGTCAACTACGGTCCGCGCGGCGGGGAGCCTAAGGGCATCACGGGCGGGGTGCTGCACGAGCGGCAGTATCTGCACGGGGTACGGGCCCGGGGCCTGCGCCTGGACGCCCTCGCGGCACCGGGCGCGGTGGCGGGCCTCCCCTTCACCGCCCCGCCCCCACCCGGCTCACCGGGCCTGCACCGGGGACGCCTGCACCTGCCCCCGGGCACGCCCCCGGACCCCGCGTCCTTCACCTGGCTCCAACTCCCGGGCTGGGGGCGGGGGTTCGCCTGGGTGAACGGGTTCTGCGTGGGCCGCTACTGGAACACCGGCCCCCAGCAGAGCCTGTACGTGCCGGGACCGGTGCTGAGGCCCGGGGCCAACGAGGTGTGGGTACTGGAGCTGGAGGGACCGCAATAGCCACCCCGCCCCGCCCCGGGCGACGGGGTCCGATCGCCCGGGGCTAGGGGGTGGGCAGAGGGAGGTGGACCCGCACCTCCCAACCCCCCTCCCCCACGGCCCCCGCTTCCAGCACACCCCCCATCGCCAGCACCCGCTCCCCCAACCCCGCCAACCCGAACCCCCCACCCCGCGCCGCCTCCGCGAGCCCCGCCGCGTTCGCCCCGTCGTCGGCGACCCGTACCTCCAGACCGTCCGGCGTCGTGCGGATCTGGATGCGTACGGCCGTCGCGTCCGCCGCGTGCTTGCGTACGTTCGTCAGGGATTCCCGCACCACCCGGTGGGCCAGGGCCGCCGCGTCGCCGGGCAGCCGCTCCTCCAGGCCCGGCTCGATGTACAGGAGGGCCGGGGGCCCGGCCCGGGAGAAGCGGGCGGCCAGTTCGCGGACCTGGGCGAGCCCGGCCACCGGCTCGGTCTCCGGGTCGCCCTGGCGCAGCACCCGCACGAGCCGCCGCATCGCGCCCAGCGCCTCCCCGCCCGCCTCCTCGATGCGGGCGAAGGTCTCGGCGGCGCGCTCGCCGGAGAGCGCGGTGAAGCGGGCGGCCTGGGCCTGGACCACGATGCCGGTCACGTGGTGGGCGATCAAGTCGTGGAGTTCGCGGGCGAGTTCGATGCGTTCGGCGCTGCGTACGGCCTCCAGGTCGCGGATCCGCCGGGTCGCCTGCGCGCGCAGCAGGAGCGAGTAGGCGCCGACCACGACGGCCAGCGCGGTGAACAGCAGGGTGAACGGTCCGGGGGTGGCGTCGCGTACCGGAACGGCCGTGCAGGCGAGGGCGAGGACCGGGCCGAGGACGGCGGCGGTGCGGGCGGGCGCGGACAGCAGGACCGAGGAGAGCAGCACCAGGAGGGCGATGGCCTCGCCCATGCCCCAGACGGCTTCGGGGTGGTCGGTGAGGAGCAGGGCCGTGGCGGTCCAGCTGACGACGGCCGCCGCCCATGCGCGCGGGACCAGCGGGATCCTCGCCCAGGGCACGGCGGCGAGGCACACCACGATGCCGGCGCACCACACGATGGCGTGCGGCCGGGTGGGCTGACGGGCGAGCGCCACCCCTTCGTAGGTGACGAGGGCGACGAGGACGGCGGCGAGCAGCGGCCGTGCGGCAGCCGCCGTACGCGGATGCCGGCGCAGCCAGCGTTGCACGGGGCTCACGGGCACGTCCGGCGGCGCGCGGGGCCGACGACGGCGCACGCAGGACGCACCACTCGGGACCCGCGGCCGACGACGGCACACCCGGCGCGCATGACATGCGCCCCGCGGGTCATGACGGCAGACGCAACGCACACGCCTCTCACGCCGCGCTCGTGGCGAGTCCGCTCTCCCACGCCCAGGCGGCGATCTCCACGCGGTTGCGGGCGCCGAGTTTGGCCTGGACGTTGGCGAGGTGGGTCTTGACGGTGGACAGGGAGACGTACAGCTCACCGGCGATCTCGGCGTTGGTGGCGCCCCGGGCCAGGCAGCGGACGACGTCGCGTTCGCGGTCGGTGAGGGGTTCGCTGGGGGTGCGGGCCGGGTCAGGTGGGCGGACGGAGGCGAGTTCCTTCAGGAGGCGCACGGTGATGGCGGGCGAGACGAGGGAGTCGCCGGCGGCCGCGGCGCGTACCGCCTCGACGAGCATCTCGGGGCTCGCGTCCTTCAGGAGGAAGCCGCTGGCGCCGCCGTGCAGGGCGGCGTGGACGTATTCGTCGAGGTCGAAGGTGGTGCAGATGACGATGCGGGGGCGGTCGCGGCCGGCCAGGCGGCGGGTGACTTCCAGGCCGTCGAGGCCCGGCATGCGGATGTCGAGGAGCAGGACGTCGGGCTTGAGGCGTTCGACGGCTTCGAGGGCGGCGTGTCCGTCGACGACGTCGGCCAGCACCTCGATGTCGGCCCTGCTCTCCAGGATCATGCGGAATCCGGTCCGGACCATTTCCTGGTCGTCCGCGATGACCACTGTGATCGACATGCACCTATATGAGCAGGTTTGGCCGGACGCCCGCAAACGCGGGGCGTCCGGCCGGACCGCGGGGGGGCAGGGGGCGCCGTCGCGCTACAGCGTGGAGGCGGCCTGGGCTATGGCGGAGGCGAAGGTCGAGACCTCGGAGTAGACGCCGGGGTAGCCGGGCTCGGCGCAGCCGTTGCCCCAGCTGACGATGCCGACCTGGATCCAGGCCCCGGCGTCGTCCTTGCGGAACATGGGGCCGCCGGAGTCGCCCTGGCAGGTGTCGACGCCGCCGCGGTCGAGGTAGCCGGCGCAGATCTCGTCGCTCGGGACCAGCTCGCCGCCGTACGCCTGCTGGCACTGGGCGTCGGAGACGAACGGCACGGTCGCCTTGTAGAGGTAGCGCTGCTGCCCGCCGCCCTCGCTGCGGGCACCCCAGCCGGCGATGGTGAAGGTGCCGCTGTTGTACGCGGTGGTGGTGGCGATCTTGAGGGTGGGCTGGTTGATGGGCCTGGCCAGTTTGATCAGCGCCCAGTCCTTGCCCTGGCCGTTGTAGCCGGGGGCCTGGAGCACCTTGGTGGACTTCACCTTGATCGCGCTGGAACTCTGCAGGTCGACGACGCCCCCGGTGGCGGTGATGGAGGTGTTGTTGCCGCTGCCGTCGACGCAGTGGGCGGCGGTGAGCACGATCTGCTGCGTGTACAGGGCGCCACCGCAGCCCATGGAGAGCCGCACCATGAAGGGGAACTCGCCCTGCGCGGCCCGGGTGCCGCCGACCACCGGGTGCGGCGAGGCGGGAGTGGCGGCGGAGGCGAGGGCGTCGGTGGCGGGCAGGCTGAGCGCGGCGGCGAGGACGGCGGTGACGGTCAGGCATCTGCGCAGGGTTCGCATGATTCTCTTCAACTGACTGCCTCTCGTGGGGGGTTGGCTGTCATACGCGCCGGCGGCGCGGGGCGGGACGGGGTGCGGGGGCGGGATGCAGAGGCGCGGCGCAGTGGCGGGGTGCACGAAGCGTGGAACGTTCCGACAACGAAATGTCATGGGCGCGTCAATGCATGGTCCGTGCTCCGGATTATGAGGAGGGACCGGCACCCCCACAAGGGTCGCTTTCCGGCCAGGCGGAGCCGCACCGAAGCCCTGCCGCGGTGGTGTACCACCGCCCTACAGTGGGATCGGGTCCGTGACTCTGCCGGTGGGGCCGAGTCCGCGGCTCTGACAACGGGACCAGGTCCGCGGCTCTGACAACGGGGCCGGCTCCGCGGCTCTGAGACGGGGGTGACGGCGTGGGTACGTCGAGTCCGGTCGTGCACGGGTATCCGCACCTCGACACGGTGCGCGCGGCCATCACCGCGCTGCACCGGCGCCTGTCCTACGACGGGCTCCAGGCGTACGCGACGAGCGTGCTGCCCGCGGACGTGGCGTTCGCCGACCACGACGACCTGCATCTGGGGGCCCAGCGGGTGGCGCGCGCGCTGGTGCAGCACCTGCGGCTGCCGGACGCCCGCATGATCATCGGGTTCCGCGCGATGCGGCACGCGGCGAACGTCGAACTGGCCGCGGGGCCCGAGTACTTCATCGAGCTGAACGACCGCTTCCGCGACCACCGCCGCGACATCGGGGCCGCGCTCGCGCACGAGATCACCCATGTGCTGCTGCACCGTCTGGACCTGGAATTTCCGGGGACCCGCGACAACGAGATCCTCACCGACACCGCGACGACCTATCTGGGCGCGGGGTGGCTGCTGCTCGACGCGTTCCGCGAGGACGCGGTGTCCAGTCAGAAGCTGGGGTATCTGACGCCGGAGGAGTTCGGGTACGTCCTGGCCAAGCGGGCCGAGCTGTTCGGCGAGGACCCTTCGCCGTGGTTCACCAGCCCGCAGGCGCAGCCGGCGTACGCGGCGGGGGCGGACCGCTCGCGGCGGGACGCCCGGCAGCCGCCGCTCGCGGGGGCGGGGTGGGCGGGGCGGCGGCGCTATGCGAAGGAGCGCCGGTACGCCCAGGAGCACGGCGCCGCCCGCACCGGGGCGGACCCCGGGGCCCCCTACGCGTTCGAGTCCGGCCCCGAGGGGCTGCGGGTCCGCTTCGCGTGTCCGGTGTGCTGTCAGAGGGTGCGGGTGGGGGTTCGGGGGGCGGTACGAGTCCGCTGCGCCCTGTGCCGCACGGTCCTGCCCTGCGACACGTAGCCCCGACGCGCAGTTCCCCGCGCCCCTGAACCTCCCGCTCGCGTGCGGACCGCGCCCGGTAGCTCGCGCAGTTCCCCGCGCCCCTGGGGGTGCTGGGGGCCCAGGGTGCGCGCAGTTCCCCGCGCCCCTAACCCCGCGTCCGTGTGCGGACCGTGGACGCTTCTCGCGCAGTTCCCCGCGCCCCTTGGCGGGACCGGGGCCCGGGGTGTGCGCAGTTCCCCGCGCCCCTGGTCCCGCGTCCGTGTGCGGGCCGTGGTCGCTTCTCGCGCAGTTCCCCGCGCCCCTTGGCGGGACCGGGGCCCGGGGTGTGCGCAGTTCCCCGCGCCCCTGGTCCTGCGGTCGTGTGCGGACCGTGGTCGCTTCTCGCGCAGTTCCCCGCGCCCCTGGCAGGGCTGGTGCTGGCCCGCACCGGCATCCTCAGCCCGTCCGGCGTTTGAGGACGAGCGCCGTTCAGGCGCGAAAGGGGGGTCCGGGGGCGCAGCCCCCGAGAGGGGTGCAGGGGGCGCAGCCCCCGCCGGGGTCCGAGGGGCGGAGCCCCTCAGGGGGTCTGGGGCGCAGCCCCAGGGCCAGGCACCCTCCAACCCCCGTCACGGGCGGGTGGGTGGGCAAACCCCCCGGGGTCCGAGGGGCGGAGCCCCTCAGGGGGTCTGGGGCGCAGCCCCAGGGGCCGGGCCCATCCGACCCCCTGCACGGGCGGGCGGGTGGGCAAACCCGCCGGGGTCCGAGGGGCGGAGCCCCTCAGCGGGTCTGGGGCGCAGCCCCAGGGCTCAGCCGGTCCAACCCGCTGCACGGGCGGGCGGGTGGGCAAATCCCCCCAGGGTCAGAACAGCGGAAGCTGCCCCGGGGTCGGGGGCAGCTCGAAGGCCGCCAGGGTTCGCTGGCCCGGGTCTGCGGGCGCCCGCATCTTGGAGCCCGGGCACAGAGTCAGCTCACCCAGCACCCGCGTAGGCGGATCATGACGCACGATCCTGCCCGCCACCACGGCCACCACACGACCGCAGGACGGACAGGATCGACGGGGAGAAGCGCTGGACGACATCCCCCCATGCTGCCAGAGCCCGGCTCAGGGCCGGCCCCGATCTGACCAGCCCCTCGGCAGAGGCCCAGCCGACCGAGGGACCATCCCGGCCCTGAGCAGAGAGCCACCCAGAACCCGGACAGAAAACCGCCCGGGCCCCGGGCAAAGGACAACCCAGAACCCGGGCAGAAGACCGCCCGGGCCGGGCAAAGGACAACCCGGGCACAAGGCCGCCCAGAACCCGGACACAAGACCGCCCGGGCCGGGCAGAGGACAACCCGGGCCCCGGGCAAACCGCTACGCGGCCGGCTTGAACGCCGAGGTCAGCCCGTTGCGCCACAGGCTGTTCACCCGGGACTTCTCCGTGCTGTTCGGGTACGCGTTGCGGCACGACGTACCCGGCCCGCCACCCGACATCAGCTCACTGCACGGCCCCGAGTAGTGGTCGGGAAGCCCGAGCACATGCCCGGTCTCGTGCGCCACGACCCGCACCGAGTAGTACTGCTGGTTCTGGCCGTAGTCCAGGAAGATGTACCCGTTGCCGTGCCCGTCGGTCGAGGCGTACGACCCGTTCTGCGGGTCGTTGCCCTCGTAGTACGAGAAGTCCGCCCCCGACCCGCTCTCGGCGAGCCGCACGTTCTGCACCGAGGAGTTCCAGATCTGCGCGGCCTGCGATATCTGGGAGCGGAAGCTGGGCGCGTTCGAGGCGCTGTAGTACACGGTCACCGCGGCGGCCAGCGGGTTCGCGGCGCGCTTCTTGGCGACCGACTTCATGACGGCGTCGTAGAACGCCCGGTCGTTGGCGGCGGTGTGCTTGCCCGCGGCGGTGTAGTGCGCGGTGGGCGCGGCCGAGGTGGCGGCGGTGGGGGTGGCGGCGGTGGCGGGGATCGCGCCGAACCCGGCGAGGGCCAGGCCCAGGGCAGCGGTCACGGCGAAGGTACGGGGGTGTCTCATGGGGGGTTACCAATCGTTGGGGGGATCCGCGCCCGGCTGGGTGGGCCGCACACGGGTGGGGGTGTTCACTGATCGGTCACGCTGCTGATGACGGGAGGAAGCCGTGCGGCCTCGTCCCGGTGATTGGTGATTCTGGAGGCCACGGCGCCGTACGGGAATGATGTCGATCTGCGATAACTCCCGCGTATCAGAGTGGTTTTGGTCACCTGGTGCGATCAGTGGCCGCGGCTTAACCTCGGCCGCATGGAGCTGGAGGTGAGACATCTGAAGGTGCTGTGCGCCATCGCCGACGCGGGCAGTCTGCACGCCGCCGCGCGCTCGCTCGGCACCAGTCAGCCGGCCCTGACCACCCAACTGCGGCGCATCGAAAACATGTTGGGCGGGCGGCTCTTCTCGCGGGAGCGGACCGGCTGCGTGCCCACGGCACTGGGCCAGAACGTGGTCGGCCGGGCCCGCCCCCTGCTCGCCTCGCTCGGCACGCTCGTCGCCGAGACCCGGGCCGCGGCGGCCCGCGCGGCACAGGGCGGCCGGCTGCGCATCGGCTCCACCGCGAGCCGCGCGATCCCGGGCTGGCTGCGCCGGCTGCGGGAGCGCCTTCCGGCCACCGAGACCGAACTGCAGGTGGCGGTTTCGGCCAGCGCGCTGCTGCGCCGGGTCGCGGACGGCGAACTGGACGTGGCGTTCGTGCACGAGGTGGAGGGCTGCCCGCTGCGGGTGCCGCCGGGCCTCGACATCCGTACGCTCGTCGAGCGCGAGCCTCAGTTCGTCTGCCTTGCGGTGGACCACCCGGCGGCCCACCAGCAGGTCGTGGACCTGACAGACCTGGCCGCCGACCAGTGGATGATCGACCCCAGCGTGGACGGCGAGTGGGAGGGCCTGCGCCGGGTCCTGAACGCGGCGGGCCTCAACCCCCGTGTCCTGCACGGCGATTACCTGACCGCGGCGGGGCTGGTCGCCACCGGCGAGGTGGTCACCCTGTGCCAGCCCTCCTCGCTGCCCCGCGCCGACATGGTGGTGCGCCCGCTGCGGGGCGACCCGCTGGGGGTGCGGCTCTTCCTCGCGGTGCGCAGCGGCGCGTACGCCGGCGAACTGGCCGGGGTGGGCGCGGACCTGGCGGCGGCGTACTGGGAGGCCGCCGCGCTCTCGCCCCCCTACCGGGCCTGGCTGAGGGAGCGGGGCGGCCGGGCGTAGCGGCGGCGGCTACGATGCGGTCCACTTCGGGTCGTCGGGGTGCCGCAAAGCCCGAGGTTTCTGACATACCGCCATATGTCGCGCCGTCAAAGGATGTACGGGCATGAGCAACAGCACCGGAGGGCGCGGGCTCCAGCCCAACGCCCTGTCCACCTTCGACACGGTCGTCATGGCGGTGGCGGGAAGCGCCCCCGCCTACTCCCTGGCCGCCACCACCTCCGTCCTCGTGGGAACGGTCGGCCTCGCGAGCCCCGCGGCCCTGCTGTACTGCGCGATACCCATGCTCGGCATCGTGCTCGCCTTCGGGCGGCTCGGCCGGATCGACGTGAACGCGGGCGCCGCCTACTCCTGGGTGGGGCGCACCCTGCACCCCTTCCTCGGCTTCATCAGCGGCTGGGCCCTGGTCGTCGCCGCCACCTTGTTCATGGTGGCCGGCTCGCTGCCCGCCGGGCAGATGACCCTCGGCCTCTTCGACCCCGCCCTGGCCCGCGACACGGCCCTGGCCACCGCCACCGGCGCGGGCTGGTTCCTGCTGATGCTGGGCGTGGTCCTGGGCGGCGCCCGGCTCTCGGCCCGGGCCCAACTGGTCGTATCGAGCGTCGAGTTGGCGATCCTCGGCGGGTTCTGCGCCGGCGCGCTCGTGCGCATCGGGGAGGGTGGCGGGGTCGTGCCGTTCGACTGGGCATGGCTCGGCTTCGGCCACTTCGCCGGGGTCTCCGGGTTCGCCGCCGGCACCCTGATCGCCGCGTTCTACTACTGGGGCTGGGACGTCACCAGCAACCTCAGCGAGGAGACCCGCGACGGCCGGCGCACCGCGGGACTGTCCGCACTGGTCGGCGTCGGCGTCGTCTTCGCCCTCTTCGTCGCCTGCACGGTCGCCATCGACGCCCTGCTCACCAGCGGTGAGATCGAGGCCGGCCAGACCAATGTGCTCGCTCTGCTCGGCGCCCGGATCTGGCCCGGCGTCGGCGGGAAGCTCATGGTGCTCGCCGTGGTCCTCTCCACCATCGCCACCCTGGAGACCACCCTCATCCAGGTCACCCGCTCCCTGTTCGCGATGGGCCGCGACCGGACGATGCCGGGCGCCCTCGGCTCCGTGCACCGGCGCTGGAACACCCCGTGGGTCGCGGTGCTCGTCGTGGGCGCGGTGGCCCTGCTCCTGTTCGTCGCCTCCAACGCGCTCGGCTCCGTACGGGACATCATGTCCGACGCGCTCGCCGCGATCGGCCTCCAGACCACCCTGTACTACGGGCTCGCCGGTCTCGCCGCGGTGGTCGCCTACCGCAGGACGCTCACCGAGTCCCTCGCCTCGTTCCTGCTCGGCGGGGTGTGGCCGCTGCTCGGCTCGGTCTTCATGTTCTGCGTCTTCGGCGCCTCACTGACCCAGCTCAGCGCGGCGGCCATCGCGATCGGCATCGGCAGCCTGCTCGCCGGAGTGATCCCCATGCTCTGGTACTGGCGCCGCGGCAGCGCCTACTACCGGCCCGCCCCCCTGGACGCGGCCCGCTCCTTCGCGGCCGGCGCCGGGCAGAGCAACAGTGCGACGCGCGGGCCCAGTTATGTCAACGCCGGGCACCCCACCGACTTCTGAGAGGGGCACCCGGATGGCAGGACTGCGACGCCGTCCCGACCGCAGGACGGCCCTTCGTTTCGACCCCGACCTCGGTGACCGCGCACTCACCGTGGCCCGCCACGACCTGCTCATCGGCCGCTGGCAGGGCGTACGCGACCTGCTGCGCGCCACCGGGGACAACTGGCCGCTGCGCACCCACCGCATCCGCGCGCTCGCGGGCGCCGCCGCCGGGTCCTCGCTCGTCGAGGCCTGGCGGGCCGCCGAGCCCGACAGCGGGGACGCGGCGGTGCTGCGGGCCGCCACCGAGGTGACCCGCGTCTTCAACGGCGCCATCGCGGCGGGACGCGGCGCCGGGGTCGACCGCGACCGCGTGGACGTCGCCGTGATGGCCTGCCTCGGCGCGGCCGACGCCCGCCCCGCCGACCCGATGCCCTGGGCCTCGCTGCTCACGGTGGTGCGCCTGTACGACGGCGGGGTGCCGCGGCGCGAACTGCGCGGCTGGTGGGACGAGTTGCGGCGGCGCGACCCGTACCACCTCGAAGGGCACGTCCAGATGCTGCGCTACTTCTCGGCCCGCTGGCACGGCACGCACGGCACCATGTACGACTTCGCCCGCGACGCGGCCGGCGCCGCCCCGGCCGGCTCGCCGCTGCCGGTGCTGGTGCAGATCGCCCGCGTCGAGGAGTACCGCTACGTCGCCGACGCCGCGAAGGGGCGGCCGGTGCGGGGCTTCGGGCAGCACTGGACGCACGAACTCGCCGTCACCGAGCTGCTGCGCACCTACGACCGCTGGCTCGGCGGCCGGGCGCCGGGACCGGTCCTGGCCGAGGAGGCGGCCGAGCTCAACTACCTCGCGCACGCGGCCTGCAGTGCCGGACTGACCCGGGAGGGCACGGCCCTGGTCGGGCTGCTCGGCGAACGCGTCGCCACGGTGCCCTGGGTGTACACCGGCGATCCCGCACAGCAGATCACGCGCTGGCGCGCGGGTGCGGCGACGGGGTGAGCCCCCGGGGCGTGGGGTGCCGGGCGGTGGGCGGGGCGGCCGTCCCGGGGCTCGGCCCGGCCCCTTTCCGGGAATCGGCCCGCCGGGTCGCTAACCTTACGTGTCTGCGCTGGCCAGGGGTCTCCTCCCGGAACCGTGGTGCAGTGCGGTACTCATCGCACCCAACTCATGCGAAAGGCCTCGCCCATGGGCATTCGGAGCTTGCTGCGCAAGGTGTTCGGACGCGATCGCACGGAGCGTGCCGAGCCGACGGCGGCATCCGTACCGCCCCAGGCGGAACGCGCCACCGAGGCCGTCGAGGCGCCGGCGCCGTCCGTCCCGGCGCCGGGGCGCCGCGGTCTGTCCCCCGCGGAGAAGCTGGTGGCCGCGGCGTTCGACGGACCCCGCCCCCCGGCCACGACCCCGGACGACTCCCCCGCCCCCGCGCCCACGCCGGCCGAGGTGCCCCAGCCCCGCACAGAGGCCGCCACCGCCACCCCCGCATCCCCGACCGACACCAGCACCGCCGGGGGCGCGAAGACCGCGGCACCGGGGGACATCAGCACCGCCGGGGGCGCGCAGACCGCGGCACCGACCGACACCAGCACCGCCGGGGGCGCGGGGAACGGCGCGACAAGCGAGCACGGTCCGCAGCCGACCGAAAAGCCAACAGCCCCCGAGCCACAGGCTGAGCCGCAGACCGCAACACCGACCAACACCAGCCCCGCCAGGGGCGCGGGGAACGGCGCGACAAGCGACCACGACTCGCAGCCGACCGAAGCCCCCCAGCCGACCGAAAAGCCGGCAGCCCCCGAGAAGACGGACGCCCCCGCCACCGAGGCGACCCCCGAACCGCAGACCGCCAGGGCCGAACCGCAGACCGCCCAGGCCGACCCCGCCTCCACCGAGGCAAACCCCCCAGCGCAGCCCGCGGAAGCCGAGCCCACCCCGCAGCCCGCGCCCGCAGGGAAGCCCGCCCTGTCCGCCGCCAAGGTCAAGTCCCGGGCGCCCGGGCTCGCCGGGGCGTACAAGGCGGCCGGGGCCGCGCTGAAGAAGGCGGGGCTCACCGGGGCGCGGGCCAAGGTGTACCTCGTGCTCGACCGCTCCGGGTCGATGCGGCCGTACTACAAGGACGGCAGCGCCCAGGGCCTGGCGGAGCAGGTGCTCGCGCTCGCCGCACACCTCGACGAGGAGGCCACCGTGCACACGGTGTTCTTCTCGACCGACATCGACGGCGCGGTGGACCTGACGCTCGACGCCTACGAGGGCGTCGTCGACGAGACGCACGCCGGGCTCGGCCGCCTGGGCCGCACCAGCTACCACCGGGCCGTCGAGGAGGTCGCCGAGCACGCCGAGAAGGCGGGGCACGAGGGACCGGTGCTCGTGGTGTTCCAGACCGACGGCGCCCCGGACGCCAAGCTGCCCGCCCGCCAGGCGCTCGCCGACGTCGCGGACAAGGCGCTGTACTGGCAGTTCGTGGCGTTCGGCGAGGACGACTCGAAGGCGTTCGACTTCGCACGGGCCGCGGAGGCCGAGCACGGCCACGTGGGGTTCTTCCACGCGGGCCCGGCACCGCGCGAACTGAGCGACGCCGAGGTCTACCGCGGCCTGCTCAGCTCGTACCGCCCGTAACGCACGGCGCCGCCCCCGGCACCCGGACGGCCACGACGAGCCCGCCACCGAGCCGGGCCCGCCCGTGGCCGTCGCGGTACCGGGCGGCCCGGGGCGTCGGGGCCCCGGGCGGCCCGCACCACCGCGCCCCACCCCGCCCCACCCTTCCTGCCGACCTCGACTGTTCTTGGCCGTATCCGTGGCCCATTCAACGGTTGTTGATTCGCTGTTGATCGGGGCCGACCAGTCTGTGCCGGTCGGTACGCACGGGGAAGGAAAGGACAGGGAATGCCATTGCTCGCGAATCGTGTCACGGTGACCGTTCACGCCTCCGATCCGCTGAGCCGGGCCGGAGTCATCAGTCATCTTCAGCACCAGCCGACCGTCGAAGTCCTGCGCGACACCCGGGAGGGCCGTGAGACGGACGGCCGCCCCGCCGACCCCACGGTCGCCGTCATGCTCGTCGACCAGGTCGACGACACGGCGTCGGCCGAGCTGCGCCGGGTGGTGCGCGGCGGCGAACAGCGCGTCGTGCTCATAGCCCGTGAACTGCGCGAGCCCGACCTCCTGACCGTCGTCGAGTACGGGGTGCGGGCCATCCTGTGGCGCCACCAGGCCACCGAGCAGCGCCTGTTGAAGGCCGTGCACAGCGCGGCGCGCGGCGAGGGCGAGCTGCCGCCGGACCTGATCAGCCGCCTGCTCGTGCAGGTCGGCCGGCTGCGGCGCTCCGAGACCACCTCGGCGTCCGCCGGTTCCTCCTCCACCGCCCCGCTGTTCGGCATGGCGCCGCGCGAGGTGGACGTGCTGCGGCTCGTCGCCGAGGGCCTGGACACCCGGCAGATCTCGGAGAAGCTGGCCTACTCGGAGCGCACCGTCAAGAACATCCTGCACGCCCTCATGACCCGCCTCCAGCTCACCAACCGCGCGCACGCCGTGGCCTACGCCCTGCGCGAGGGCTACATCTAGCCGCACCGGCCCGCGGCCGGGCGTACGCGCCGCCGCGGGCCCGCACCGCTCACTCACGGCCGCGCCCGCCTGCGCGGCCGTGTCCGGGAACTCGGGAAACTGGCTCCATGATCCACGAAATCGACGAGGCGCTGCGGCGCATCCTGCGCGGCGGGGCGCTGCCCGAGGGAACGGGGGAGGTCGTCTTCGAGGCCCCCACCCGTGACTGGGCGGCCCGGCGCAACACCCCCACCCTCAACGCCTATCTGTACGACATCCGCGAGGACGTGGCCCGCCGCGAGCGCGGCTCGTACGCGGAGCGCGACGCCAACGGCGTGGTGCTGCGCAGGCGGCAGCCGCCCCGCTGGTACCGCCTCTCGTACCTCCTGACGGCCTGGACGTCCCGGCCCGAGGACGAACACCGCCTGCTGTCGGGCGCGTTGGCGTGTCTGCTGCCGCACGAGATGCTGCCGCAGGAGTACGTCCCGCAGGCGCTCGACGCCTACCAGGTGTCCATACCGCTGACCGTGGCGGTGCCGCCCGCCGAGTCGCGCTCCCTGGCCGACATCTGGTCGGCGCTGGGCGGCGAGCTGAAGCCGTCGCTCGACGTGGTGATCACGACGCCGTTCCCGGTGACCCCGGTCTACCCGGTGGCCCCGCCGGTCACCGAGGGCGTGATCACCGTGCGCGGCCGGGACGGCGTACCCGCCGACGCGAAGCCGCGCCTCATGCGGACGGACCGGCAGGGCGGACCGGGGGCCTCGGGCCCGGGCACCGGGGGGAGGGCCGGGCAGGGCAGCAGCACGCGGACCGGCGGCGCGCGCGGTGCCACGGACGCCACGGATGCCTCGGATGCCTCGGGTACGTCGGGTGCCTCGGGCACCTCGGGCACCTCGGCGGACGCCCGCCGTGCGCAGGACGGCGGGGCGCGATGAGCGGGGTGCTCGACGGCTCCGCCGCGGGGGATCTGAACCAGGCCGCCCGCGCCCTGCTGCTCCGGCTCGATCATCTGCGGACCTCGGTCGCGGCCCTGGTGGAGGCACGTTCCGCCGACGATCCGACCGCGCAGGACCCCCTGCGCGGCCTGTACGTCGCCCCGGAGACGGCCTCCCGCCTGGCCGCGGCCCCGGGCCCGCTGGAGACGCCTCAACTCGCGCCGCTGGACGCCTCGTTCACGCCCGCTCCCGGCGACCGACTGACCGAGCTGGCACAGAACTTCGGCCTCGGCCCGATCGACACCCTGCTCCTGACGGCGGCGCTGGCCCCCGACGTGGACCGGCGCTTCGAGCCGCTGTACGGCTACCTCAACGACGACGTGGGGCGGCGCAGGGCCTCGGTGGCGCTGGCCCTCGAACTCTCGGGCTCGGGCCCGTACGACCCGGTCGCGCGCGGCCGGCTGCACGCGGCGGCGCCGCTGATCACCGGTGGCCTGGTGGTCCTGGAGGACGAGGAGCGTCCGCTGCCCGGCCGCGCGCTGCGGGTGCCCGAGCGCGTGGTGGCGCACCTCCTGGGCGACGACACGCTGGACGGCCAACTGCGCCACGCACACGTCGAGTTGCTCGCCCCGTCGGACGCCGCGCCCGCCGAGGGCCTCGCGGCACGGATCGCCCACGCCCCGGACCCGGTCGCGGTCCATCTGCGCGAGCGGCGGCCCGGCAGCGGCGCGGACGCGGTGACCGCGGCCCTGCGCGGCGCGGGCCGGACCGTACTGCGCCACCGCCCCGAGCGCACCGACGCGACGGCCGCCCGCGCCCTGCTGCGCGAGGCGCGCCTGCGGGGTGCGGGGACGGCGGTGGTGGTCGAGCTGCCGAGCGATGATCCGGGCGCGCTGGTGCGCGAGTTGGCGACCGCGGACGTGACCGCGGTCTTCGCCGGCACCGCGCCGTACGACCCCACCTGGGCCCCGGGCGCGGCGCTGCTCGCCCTGGAGGACACCACGGCCGAGACCGACCCGCTGACCGCCTGGACCGAGGAACTCCCGCACTACGAGGGCGACTTGGCCGAGGCGGTCGGCCCCTACCGGCTCGGCGCCGGACAGGTGCGGCGGGCCGCGCGGGGAGCGCTCGCCCTGGCGGGGTTCGAGGGGGTGCCGGTGGGGCTCGGACACGTCCAGCAGAGCGCGCGGCTCCTGTCGGCCCCCCTGCTCGACCGGCACGCCCGCCGGGTGCGTCCGGCCGTCGGCTTCGCTGATCTGGTGCTGCCCGAGGAGCCGCTCGGCATGCTGCACGAACTCGCGGGCCGGGCCCGGCACCGGGACAGGGTGCTCGGGGAGTGGCGGCTGCGGACCGGCGGCGGGCGCGGGCGCGGCGTGGTCGCCCTGTTCGCCGGCGACTCCGGCACCGGCAAGACGCTCGCGGCGGAGGTGGTCGCGGGGGAGCTCGGCCTCGACCTGTACGTGGTGGACCTGTCGTCGGTGGTCGACAAGTACGTGGGCGAGACCGAGAAGAACCTGGAGAAGATCTTCGTCGAGGCGGACCGTACGGACTCGGTGCTGCTCTTCGACGAGGCGGACGCGGTGTTCGGGAAGCGGTCGGAGGTGAAGAGCTCGCACGACCGGTACGCGAACCTGGAGAGCGCGTACTTGCTCCAGCGGCTGGAGGCGTTCGACGGGATCGCCGTCCTGACGACGAACCTGCGGGCCAACATCGACGAGGCCTTCACCCGCCGGCTCGACCTGGTGGTCGACTTCCCCTTCCCCGACGAGTCGCTGCGCGCCGTCCTGTGGCGCAGCTGCCTGGCGGGGGTGCCGCAGGAGCCGGGTCTGGACGCGGAACTCGACGTGCTGGCGAAGGAGTTCGAGCTGGCGGGTGGGGCGATTCGCTCCGCTGCGGTGACGGCGGGGTATCTGGCGGCGGGGCGGGGGGAGGGGGTTTCGGCCGGGGATGCGCGGGTCGGCGCCCGCCGGGAGTACATAAAATCCGGCCGCCTGGTCCCCAGCCCCGGCACCCCGTGGTCCCCCTGACCCCGGGGCCCTCGCCCCTTGGGGTGCTGGGCGCCCGGGGTTTGCGCAGTTCCCCGCGCCCCTGGCGGTGCTGGGCACCCGGGGCCTGCGCAGTTCCCCGCGCCCCTCAACCCCCCGGTTGCCTGCGGACCGTGCCCGCTCCTCGCGCAGTTCCCCGCGCCCCTGGCAGGGCTGGAGGTGCCCGGGGTCTGCGCAGTTCCCCGCGCCCCTCAACCCCCCGTCCGTCTGCGGGCCGTGGTCGCTGCTCGCGCAGTTCCCCGCGCCCCTTAGCGGCACGGTTCTGGCCAGCACCGGGCACCTCAGCCCGTCCGGCGTTTGAGGACGAGCGCCGTTCAGGCGCGATGGGGGGGTGCAGGGGGCGGAGCCCCCGCCGGGGTTCGAGGGGCGGAGCCCCTCAGGGGGTCTGGGGCGCAGCCCCAGGGCCAGGCACCCTTCAACCCCCTGCACGGGCGGGCGGGTGGGCAAACCCCTCGGGGTCTGGGGCGGAGCCCCTCGGGGGGTCTGGGGCGCAGCCCCAGGGGCCGGGCCTATCCGACCCCCTGTACGGGCGGGCGGGTGGGCAAACCCCTCGGGGTCTGGGGCGGAGCCCCGGGAGCTCAGCCTCTACAACCCGCTGCACGGGCGGGCGGGTGGGCAAACCCCCGGGGTTCGAGGGGCGGAGCCCCTGGGCTACGGGACGATGCGCCAGCGTTGCTGTTCGGTGGGCAGCGCCCCGCAGGGCCGCACCTCCGCCACCTGCATGACCTTGTCATTGGGCGAGAGGTCGGACAGACACCACCCCCCGTCCTTGCTGACCAGCTTCACAAACCCCTCACCCCCCTCGATCGGCTGAATCGACCACTTCTGGTTGCTGGTCATCTGCCCGTTGGTGAGACTGGGCTCACCCCCCGAGGCCCCCCACATCTGCACCTGGTTCCCCTCGCGGGTGTTGTCCGCGACGGCCCACGGCTCGGACGACGTGGTGAACGCGAACTCGTCGCGCGGCAGCGGCCGGACGTACCAGTACTGGTCCCACGTGGGGTTGTCCTTGATCTCGGCCCAGCTGTAGACGTAGCGCCCCTCGGGCTTCTGGTCCGTCGCCGTGGTCAGGTACTTGCCGAGCCCGGACTGGATGCGTACCAGCTTGGTCGGGTCGTACTGGGGCTTCTTCGGACCGCCACCGCCACCACCCCCGCCGCCGGAACTCCCCGACCCGCCTTCGGGCTTGGGCTTGGGCTGCTGGGGCGCGGGCGCCGACGGCGGCGGCTCGGGCGCCTTGGACGGGCTGGGCGGGGGAGCGGGCAGCGGGGTCTGGGAGCCCTGCGGCAGCGGCACCTGCTTGGCCGGCGC
>NZ_JBIDBD010000025.1:0-95654 GCF_043202815.1 Streptomyces sp. NPDC048111 | reverse complement strand
TTCCTTTGTACTCACCCTCTCGGGCTTTCCTCCGGGCGCTTCCCTTCGGTATTTCGTGTTCCCGACTCTATCAGACTCTTTCGTGTCCGATTCCCCGTCGGAATGAGGTTCGCTTCGAGGTCTTCGCTTTCGCGTTTCCCTTTCGGCGTGTCCACTACGTTAGCGGGTTTCCCCGGCCATTCATAATCGAGTCATTCGAGTTCGAATTCCGGCATGCCGAAATTCAACCCCGCTGGGGTTCGATCGTAGGTAGTGAGTGGCCTCTTGGGGTTGCTGAACAGCAGGGCCCGTCTCAAGCGGCTCGGGCTACGTTAGGCGTCCCTCGAAGCCGAGTCAAGTTCGACGTTTACGGGGCTGGTGCGCGCGGTAGGGGCTCACGGTCGGATCGTCCGCGATCCAGAACCGCCACGGGTGCGGGGCACCGTCGCCGCCCACTCCGGTGCGCGGTCCGCTGCGTACCTGGTCGGGCGGCGCCGGGGTGCCGGTGAGCACGGAGAGCGGTGCCTGGAGGCCCGCGCAGACGTCGACGCCGTTCAGGGGGCGGCCCACGTCGAGCGCGGTGGCCAGGCGGGCCGGGCCTTTGGCCAGTTCTCGGTCATGGCGGGCCGAGAGTCGACGTTTGCGGGCGTGCTCGGCGCCGACCCGGATCTCCCCGGCCCGCAGCAGGACTCCGCTCGCCTCTCCCTCGGGGCCGCACACGAGGTTGAGGCAGTGCCACATTCCGTAGGTGAAGTAGACGTACGCGTGTCCGGGCGGCCCGAACATCACCTCGTTCCGGGGCGTGCGGCCCCGGAAGGCGTGCGAGCCGGGGTCGTTGGGGCCGTCGTAGGCCTCCACCTCGGTGAGGCGCAGTTCGAGGGGGCCGTCGTCGGTGAGGCGTACGAGCGTGCGGCCCAGCAGGTCCGGGGCGACTTCCAGGACGGGTCGGTCGTAGAAGTCCCTGGGCAGTGGCGTACGTTCGGTGGCCGCGATCATGCCGTCCGAGGGTAACGGACCCCGGAGCGGAACCGGATGCGGTCGTTGCGCGTTCGTAGGGGTCGAGGTCGACACGTCATAGGGGAAGGACAGGCATGGGGTTCAAGCGGCTGCTGGCGAGTTTGGGGGCCGGCGGGGCTTCGGTGGAGACGGAGCTCAGCGAGGCCAATGTGGTGCCCGGCGGGGTCGTCCAGGGCGAGGTGCGGATCCAGGGCGGCTCGGTCGATCAGCAGATCGAGGGGCTTTCGGTGGGGTTGCAGGCCCGCGTCGAGGTCGAGGGCGGTGAGCACGAGCACAAGCAGGACATCGAGTTCACGAAGCTGCGGCTCGGCGGTGCCTTCGAGGTGAAGGCGGGGGCGGTGCACGTGGTGCCGTTCGGCCTGGAGATCCCCTGGGAGACGCCGGTCACGACGGTCGACGGGCAGCAGCTGCGGGGCATGCACATCGGGGTGACGACGGAGCTGGAGATCGCCCGGGCCCTCGATTCGGGCGATCTGGACCAGGTGCACGTGCATCCGCTGCCCGCGCAGCAGGCGATCCTCGACGCGTTCATCGGTCTGGGGTTCCGGTTCAAGAGCGCGGACATGGAGAAGGGGCACATCCGCGGGACGCGGCAGCGGCTGCCGTTCTACCAGGAGATCGAGTTCTACGCGCCGTCGCAGTACCGGGGTCTGACCCAGGTGGAGCTGACGTTCGTCGCGGACGACCGGGCCATGGACGTCGTCCTGGAGATGGACAAGAAGCCGGGTCTGTTCAGCGAGGGCAGCGATTCGTACCGCTCGTTCCAGGTGGGTCTGCACGACTTCCGGGGGACGGACTGGGCGGCGTATCTCCATCAGTGGCTGGCCGAGGTCGGCGGGCGGCGGAACTGGTTCTGAGGCCGGAGCGCCTAGGCTCGGGTTCCACCAGTCGTAGCAGGTGACGTCGCGGCAGGTGACGTCGTAGCAGTTGAAGGCGAATCAGGAGGTGCCGACGTGAGCGAGCTCAAGAGGCCGCCGCTTCCCCATGACTTCCACCCCGAGGTGCCGTCGTTCACGGTGGTGAGCGAGGACGTCGAGCAGGGTGGCGTGCTCGGGGACGCTCAGGTGTACGCGGCCGGGAACACGTCGCCGCAGTTGCGGTGGGAGGGGTTTCCGGCCGGTACGAAGAGCTTCGCGGTGACGTGCTTCGATCCGGACGCGCCGACGGGCAGCGGGTTCTGGCACTGGTCGGTGTTCGACATCCCGGCGTCGGTGACGGAGCTGGTGGCGGGGGCCGGCAGCGGGAAGTTCGAGGGGCTTCCGGCCGGGGCGGTTCAGGTGCGCAACGACTACGGGTCGAAGGACTTCGGGGGTGCGGCTCCGCCCGCCGGGGAGACCCATCGGTATGTGTTCACCGTGTACGCGGTGGACAGCGAGAAGCTGGGTCCTGACGCGGAGGCCTCGCCCGCCGTGGTCGGGTTCAACCTGCGCTTCCACACGCTCGGGCGTGCGCAGCTGGTCGCGGAGTACACGGCGCCCGCGGAGAGCTGACCGTTCGTTTTCCGTTTGCCCTGCCCTGGTCTTGGAGAGATCAGGGCAGGGCATTTTTCTGTTGTCGGTCCGGGTTCACCGCTCGGGGGGCCGCGGATATTGCGTTGTCCATCGTGGCGAGCCCGGCCAGAGTTGATCCAAGCCCGCGTCGGTGGGCCGGCACTACGGAGGTGGGCAGGATGAGGGACACGCTGGTTTTGAACGCGAGCTTCGAGCCGCTCTCGACGGTGACGCTCAACCGTGCCGTGGTGCTGGTGCTCCAGGACAAGGCGGTGGTGGAGCAGTCGCACCCGGATCTGCGGATGCGTGCGGCGGCCGTGGACATACCGGTGCCGCGGGTGATCCGGCTGTGCCGTTACGTACGGGTGCCGTTCCGAAGACAGGCTCCGTGGTCGAGACGGGGTGTGCTGATCAGGGACCAGCACCGGTGCGCCTACTGCGGGCGGCGGGCGACGACGGTGGACCATGTGGTGCCGCGGGCGCAGGGCGGGCGGGACGGGTGGCTGAACACGGTGGCGTCCTGTGCCGAGGACAATCACCGCAAGGCCGACCGGACGCCGCAGGAGGCGGGGATGCCGTTGCTGCGCCAGCCGTTCGTGCCGTCGCCGGCCGATGCGATGCTGCTCGCGATGGCGGCCGGGGACCGTTCGGAGCTGCCGGAGTGGCTGGCCACGGGGGCCGTGCCGGCGGCCTGAGGTCGGTGCGGACCCTGCCGGTGGGGTGTCCGTGCGGTCCCTGCCGTGGGGGTCCGGTTCGTACCGGCTCGTGGGGTCCGGTCCGTGCCGGCTCGTGCGGTCCGGTCCGTGCCGGCTCGTGCGGTCCGGTCCGTACCGGCTGGTGATTGAGGGTTTGTGCGGCCGGTCCTGGCGCAGGTGAGCCGGTCAGGTGCGGAGCCCGCCTTCGGGTGAAGGCGGGCTTCTTCGTGTGCGTACGGGCGTTATTTCAGGGTGAGTTGGAGGATCGCGACGACGCCGACGGCGATGATGACGCCGCGCAGGACGGCGGGCTTCAGGCGGCGGCCGACCTTGGCGCCGATCTGGCCTCCTATGGTCGAGCCGACCGCGATGAGCAGGACGGCGGTCCAGTTGAACTCGGCGACGAAGAGGAAGAAGACGGCGGCGATGCCGTTGACGACGGCGCCGAGGATGTTCTTGACGGCGTTGATGCGCTGGAGGCTGTCGTGCAGGAGCAGGCCCATCAGGGACAGGTAGAGGACGCCCTGGGCGGCGCCGAAGTATCCGCCGTACATGCTGGCCAGGAAGAGTCCGGCCAGCAGGACGGGGCCGCCCTCGGGGTGGACCTCGGTGCCGCGGGCCTCGCGGCGGCGCTTGATGTGGGCGGCGAGGCGCGGCTGGAGGAGGACGAGGACGAGGGCGATGCCGACCAGGACGGGCACGATGGCGTCGAAGGACGAGGACGGCAGGGCGAGCAGCAGCACGGCCCCGGCGAGGCCGCCGAGGAGGGCGGCGCCGGCCAGGCGGAGCACGCGGCGGGTCTGGCCGCGCAGTTCGTGGCGGTAGCCGATGGCTCCGCTGATGGAGCCGGGGACCAGGCCGAGGGCGTTGGAGACGTTCGCGGTGATGGGTGGCAGGCCGGTCGCCAGGAGCACGGGGAAGGTGAGGAGCGTGCCTGATCCGACGATGGTGTTGATGGTGCCCGCGCCGATGCCGGCGGCGAGGACCGCGAGTGCTTCCCAGATGGACAAGGCCATCTCCTTACACGTTCAGTGAGTCGCCTCCCCGCCATGGAGGTCGAGGGGCCGCACTGATCATGCATGAAGGGTGTACGGGGCAGTCAACTCGCCCCGGTGCGGCGGGGGTTGGGGGCCGCCCGCCGCCGGTCGCGGTCGGGTCGTCAGTCGACCGAGGGGGTCTCGCGGCGCTCGGCGGGGCTGTTGCCTTGGCCGCTGCCCTGGTTGCCGGTGTTGAAACCGGGCATGCCGCCGCCGAGGTTGCCGAAGGCGCCGGAGAGGCCCTTGAGGGCGTCGCCGATCTCGCTGGGCACGATCCAGAGCTTGTTGGCGTCGCCTTCGGCGATCTTGGGGAGCATCTGGAGGTACTGGTAGGAGAGCAGCTTCTGGTCGGGGTCGCCGGCGTGGATGGACTCGAAGACCGTACGGATGGCCTGGGCCTCGCCCTCGGCGCGCAGCGCGGCGGCCTTGGCCTCGCCTTCTGCGCGCAGGATCGCGGACTGCTTCTCGCCCTCGGCGCGCAGGATCTCGGACTGCCGTACACCTTCGGCCTGAAGGATGGCGGCGCGCTTGTCACGGTCGGCGCGCATCTGCTTCTCCATCGAGTCCTGGATGGAGGTGGGCGGTTCGATCGCCTTGAGTTCGACGCGGTTGACGCGGATGCCCCACTTGCCGGTGGCTTCGTCGAGGACGCCGCGCAGGGCCGCGTTGATCTCCTCGCGTGAGGTGAGGGTCCGCTCCAGGTCCATGCCGCCGATGATGTTGCGGAGCGTGGTGACGGTGAGCTGCTCGATCGCCTGGATGTAGCTGGCGACTTCGTAGGTGGCGGCCCGGGCGTCGGTCACCTGGTAGTAGATGACGGTGTCGATGTTGACGACCAGGTTGTCCTGGGTGATCACCGGCTGGGGCGGGAAGGGGACGACCTGTTCGCGGAGGTCGATGCGGTTGCGGATGGAGTCGATGAACGGGACCACGATGTTGAGGCCGGCGTTCAGGGTCCGCGTGTAGCGGCCGAAGCGTTCGACGATGGCGGCGCTGGCCTGCGGGATCACCTGGATGGTCTTGATCAGGGCGATGAAGACCAGCACCACCAGAATGATCAGGACGATGATGATCGGTTGCATCGCTTACCCCCGTGCCCTTCTTGCTCTCGGATGGCCCTGGAAACGTTGGCGGTTACCGGACTTGATGATCCTGGCATGGTTCACATGACGATGGCAGTGGCTCCGTCGATCTCGACGACGTCGACCTGCCGGCCGGGCTCGAAGACGCCGTCGGGGGCGAGGGAGCGGGCCGACCAGACCTCGCCCGCCAGTTTGATCCGGCCGCCCTCGGCGTCGACGCGTTCGAGGACGAGGGCCTGACGGCCTTTCAGGGCCTCGGTGCCGGTGGCCAGTTGGGGCCGCTGGGTGCGGTGGCGCGCCGCGATGGGGCGGACGACGGCGATGAGGGCGACCGACACGGCCACGAAGAGCAGCACCTGGGAGACGGTGCCCAGGCCGAGGGCCGCGCCGATCGCGGCGGCGACCGCGCCGACGGCCATCATGCCGAATTCGGGCATGACGGTCAGCACCAGGGGGATGCCCAGCGCCGCCGCGGCGATCAGCCACCAGACCCATGCCTCGATGTCCACGTGGTCATGGTAGGTCCGGGTGTCCCCTCACCGACAGTGCACGATTCCCCGGCGGTGCACGGTTCCCGGACAGTGCACGGTTCCCGGACGGTGCACGATCACCCGGCGGCGCACGATGGTCAGCCGAGCGGGAGGCCCGTCGCGGTGTAGCGGTCGCCGCGGTGCTCGACGAGCAGCGGGAGGCCGAAGCAGAGGGAGAGGTTGCGGGAGGTGAGCTCGGTCTCCATGGGGCCCGCGGCGAGGACCTTGCCCTGGCGGATCATGAGGACGTGGGTGAAGCCGGGGGCGATCTCCTCGACGTGGTGGGTGACCATGACCATCGAGGGGGCGTACGGGTCGCGGGCCAGGCGGCCGAGGCGGCGCACCAGGTCCTCGCGGCCGCCGAGGTCGAGGCCTGCGGCGGGCTCGTCGAGGAGGAGGAGCTCGGGGTCGGTCATCATGGCGCGCGCGATGAGGGTGCGCTTGCGCTCTCCCTCGGAGAGGGTGCCGAACTTGCGGTCCAGGAAGTCCGTCATGCCGAGGCGGTCGAGGAAGGCGCGGGCGCGGTCCTCGTCGACGGCGTCGTACTCCTCCTGCCAGGTGGCGGTCATGCCGTAGGCGGCGGTGAGCACGGTCTGCAGGACGGTCTGGCGCTTGGGGAGCTTGTCGGCCATGGCGACGCCGGCCATGCCGATGCGCGGGCGCAGCTCGAAGACGTCCACCCGGCCGAGCTGCTCGCCGAGGATCCTGGCGGTGCCGGTGCTGGGGAAGAGGTAGCTGGAGGCGATGTTGAGGAGGGTGGTCTTGCCGGCGCCGTTGGGGCCGAGGATGACCCAGCGCTCACCTTCCTTGACCGACCAGGAGACGTCGTCCACCAGAGCGCGTCCGTCGCGGACCACGGATACGTCCACCAGCTCCAGTACATCGCTCATGAGCGCGTTGTCTCCCCATGCCATCGTCTTGAGTTCGCGAGTGCGGGGGTGCGCGCGCCGGTGGGCGCGGTCCCCAGGGAAAACCTACGCCACCGGGGAAGCGATCCCGCCTCTAGGTCCGGTCGTCCGGTTTCTCTAGGCTTGGGGCCATGTTCTCGGAACCACGTTCAGGTCGGCTGGCCGCTTGGGGAAATGCCCTGTTGGCCGGAAATGTCTCGCCGGACGACGCGGCGCTCGCCATCGTCGGGGACGATGCGGTGCACCGGGTGCGGGGGCTGCCCGGCGAGTCCGGTCCGGTGGGGCTGACGCTGGCGCTCGGGCGGCTGCGCGCGCTCGGGGTGACCGGCTGGCGGGTGGCGCTCCCGGCGGCCGGGCATCCGCTGGGGCTCAGCGGGCCGGCGGAGTTCAATGTGCGGGCGCTGGAGGCCGAGGAGGCCGTCGTCGGGTTCGGGGCGCCGTACGGGCTGGTCCCCGAGGTGTACGAGGCCGGGCCCGCGGGGGACGTGCACACCGAGGTGGTCTGGCACTGCCTGGCGGTGCGTGAGGCGCCGCCGGCGGACGTGCCCTCCCTCGGCGAGGCGGAGCGCGAACTCGCGGAGGCGCTGCGGGAGGCGACGGCCACGCTGACCCGGCTCGACGTGGCGGGCTCCGGTCCGGCGGCGTCGGCCGCGATCGACGCGTACCGGGCGCGGGCCGAGGGGCCCGACGAGGAGGTGCTGGCCCCGGGGTATCCGCCGCGCGCGGTACGGGTCCTCGAGCTGGCCCGGCGGGTGGGGCTGCTGGTGTCGCTGGCGTACGAGAGCGGGCACGGGGGTGCGGTGAGCGCCTCGGAGATCTCGGCTCGCCGGGAGGCGTTGCGGCCTGTGGAGCGGGTGGGGCGGCGGGCTCGGGTTGCCGCGTACAACGCGTTCGTGGAGCAGCGCGAGCTCGGCTGACTCCGGGGTGCCTGCGCCCCGGGGCCCCTCGGCTTCGCGCCGGGCGGGGTTGCGGGGTGGGCTCGGCTCGGGGGTTGGCCTTGCGCCCGGCCCGGGGGCTTGCGGGGTGGCCCCGGGCCGGGGTTTTGGGCTTGCGCCGGGGCGGGGTGGTTGCGCAGTTCCCCGCGCCCCTAGAACCGTCTTTCGGGCTCGCGTTGTGCGTGGTTGCTCGCGCAGTTCCTCGCGCCCCTAGAGCCGTGGGGGGTGAGGTGGGGGTGTCAGTGGTTGGTGGAAGTGTTGGCGAAGGCGGGGTTCAGGAGGCCGATCACGTTGACCGTGTTGCCCGTGGCGTTCACCGGGACGTGGACCGGGACCTGTACCAGGTTGCCGGAGACGGCGCCCGGGGAGTTGTGGGCGATGCCGTCGGCGTCGGCCCCGCCGTGGGCGGAGGCGGCGCCGGTCGCGGCGGCGAGGGCGCCGCCGACGAGCACGGTCACGGTGAGGGCCTTGTTGAGCTTCATGGTGTGCGTCCTCCTGATCGTCGCCGCGACGTCCGCCGCGGCATGCCATGGAGAACGCCGGCCCGCCCGCGGGGATGCGCCATGTGAGTGACATACACCCGACGGTATGAATCTCGTACCGGCCGTGACGGCTCGGCGGCGACCGCCCGGCGCGGGGCCGTTTTCGCCGGTCACCCCGGGTCCGCCACGCCGTGCCGTACGGCCCACAGCGCGGCCTGGGTGCGGTCGGCGAGGTCGAGCTTCATCAGGATGTTCGACACGTGGGTCTTCACGGTCTTCTCCGACAGGACGAGGTGGCGGGCGATCTCGCGGTTGGAGCGGCCGTCGGCGATGAGGGCGAGGACCTCCTTCTCCCGTTCGGTGAGCGTGGAGCCGCGCCCGGTGCCGGCGTGGCCCTCGTCCTGGCTGAGCAGCGCGCCCGCGACCTCGGGCTGGAGCAGGACGTGTCCGGCGTGCACCGAGCGGATGGCTCCGGCCAGCGCGTCCGGGTCGATGTCCTTGTAGACGTATCCGGCGGCGCCGGCCCGCAGCGCGGGGACCACGGTGCGCTGCTCGGTGAAGCTGGTGACGACCAGGACCCGCGCCGGGTGGGCGAGCTCGCGGAGTCTGCGCAGGGCCTCGATGCCGTCCATGCCGGGCATCTTCACGTCCATGAGGACCACGTCCGGGACGAGTTCCTGGGCGCGGGCGACGCCTTCGGCGCCGTCGGAGGCCTCCCCCACCACCTCTATGTCGTCCTGTACTTCGAGGAACGTGCGCAGCCCGCGCCGCACCACCTGGTGGTCGTCCACGAGCAGGACCCTGATCACCTTGTCAGCCACCGGGGACCTCCATCTCGATCGTGGCGCCCTTCCCGGGTGCCGAGTGCACGGTGAGCCTGCCGCCGACGCCGCCGGCCCGGTGGCGCATCGAGACCAGGCCGAGGTGGCGGCCGGCGCGGCGGACCAGGCTCGGCTCGAAGCCGCGGCCGTCGTCGCTGATCCGCAGGCGCGCGCCGTGGCCGGTGCGTTCGAGGACGACGTCGACCCGGGCCGCGCCGGAGTGGCGCAGTGCGTTGTGCAGGGCTTCCTGGGCGACGCGCAGCAGGGCCTCCTCCTGGGCGGGCGGCAGGGCCCGTACGCCCTGGTTGTCGAAGGTGACGCGGGCCGCGTGGGCCCGGTCGAGGACCTGGATCTGGGTGCGCAGGGTGTGCACGAGGCCGTCCTCCTCCAGGGCGGCAGGCCTCAACTCCACGACGGCGGCGCGCAGTTCGTCGGCGGCCTCGGCGGCCAGCGAGGCGACCTGCTGGAGCTCGCCCTTGGCACGGGCCGGGTCGCGGTCGACGAGGGCGGCCGCGGCCTGGGCGGTGAGGCGCAGCGAGAAGAGTTTCTGGCTGACCGCGTCGTGCAGCTCGTGGGCCAGGCGCGAGCGTTCCTCGGCGATGGTCAGTTCGCGGCTGCGTTCGTACAGGCGGGCGTTGGTGAGGGCGATCGCGGCGTGCTGGGCGAGCAGGCGCAGGAGTTCCTCGTCGTGGGCGGTGAAGCCGCAGCCGCCGTCGGGCTTGGGGCAGCGTTTGTTGGCGAGGAAGAGCGCGCCGAGCGTCTCGTCGCCGTCACGGATCGGCATGCCGAGGAAGTCGGACATGTCGGGGTGGGCGGCGGGCCAGCCCTCGAAGCGGGGGTCCTTGCGGACGTCGGCGAGGCGCTCGGCGCGCTCTTCGTGGAGCATCGCGGCGAGGATGCCGTGCTGGCGGGGCAGCGGGCCGATCGCGCGCCACTGCTCGTCGCTGACGCCGTCGACGACGAACTGGGCGAAGCCGCCGTGGTCGTCGGGGACGCCGAGCGCCGCGTATTCGGCGTCGAGGAGTTCGCGCGCGGACGCGGTGATCGTCTTGAGGACGTCGCCGACCTCCAGGTGCCGGCTCATGGCGAGCAGGGCGGTGCTCACGGCGGCCAGGCCCGCGCTCGGTGACGGGGTCTGACCTGCGGAGGCGGGGTCGGCGGGTCGGCTCATGGGGTCACCGTACCGGCGGGGGGTGACGGGCGGCCTCGGCCTGTGGACGGCGATCGCCTGCGGCGCAGGGCCTAGGTCGAAGTGCCCCGGGAGTGGGTCCGGCGTCCGAGGCGGGGGCCGGGTGCGGGGCGTCACTGTGAACGCATCGACGGGCGGTCCCGGGGCCGCCCGGTGGGCAGAGGGGTTGGACGTCATGCCGGTTGCGATCATCACGGGGGCTTCGAAGGGGCTGGGCCGGGCGCTGGCCGGGGCGCTGGCGCGGCGGGGCTGGGATCTCGTCCTGGACGCCAGGACCGCGTCCGTCCTTCAGGAGGCGGCGCGCTCGCTCGACGGGTACGGGACCCGGGTCGTGGCGCTGGCGGGGGACGTCACGGACGCGGGGCACCGGGCGGAGCTGGTGGCGGCGGCGCGGGAGCTCGGTTCGCTGGATCTGCTGGTGCACAACGCCTCCGCGCTCGGCGCCGAGCCGCTGGTGCGCCTGGAGGAGCTGGGGCTCGCGGGGCTGAGGGTGGCGCTGGAGACCAATGTGGTGGCGGCGCTCGGTCTGGTGCAGGAGGCGCTGGGTCTGCTGCGGGGCTCGCCCGTGGGGGCGGTGGTGGCGGTCACGTCGGACGCCGCGGTCGAGGCGTACGGGACGTGGGGCGGGTACGGGGCCTCGAAGGCGGCGCTGGACCAGCTGGCGGCGGTGCTGGCCGTGGAGGAGCCGGGGCTTCGGGTGTGGGCGGTGGATCCGGGCGACCTGCGGACCGATCTGTACGCGGCGGCGGTGCCGCAGGACGACGGGGCGGACCGGCCGGAGCCCGCGTCGGTGGTGCCGGGCTTCCTGCGGCTCCTGGAGGAGCGGCCGGCGAGCGGGCGCTACGAAGCCCCCTCGCTCGCGCGCGGGCCCGGCGGGGGTGTGGTGTGGGGCGGTCTCGGCGGGGCGGCCGGGCCGGACGGCCTGGCGGCGGCGGCCCCCGCGGACGGTGCGGGGAGGCCGGGGCGGTGACGGCGCCGATCGTGGTGCGGGTGCCGCCGGAGCTGTTCGCCTCGGTGCCGGCGGAGGTGCGCGGGCGGGGCCGTGACGATGTGCGGCTGATGGTGTCGCGGGGGACGGCGGTGACCCATCACGCGTTCGGTGAGCTGGCCGGGCAGCTGCGCGCCGGTGACGTCCTGGTGGTCAACACCTCGGCGACGCTCGCCGCGGCGGTGGACGCCTTCGTGGCGGGGCGCCCGGTGGTGGTGCACTTCTCGACGCCGGGTCCGGACGGGCGCTGGGCGGGGGAGCTGCGGGCGCCTGCCGCGTCGGGCAGCACCGAGCGCCGCCGCGGGGACCGGGCGGGGGCGGTGGTGGCGCTGCCCGGGGGCGGGCGGCTGGTCCTCGACGAGGCGCTGAGTCCGGACCGGTTGTGGTGGGCGCGGACGGAGGGGGTCGCGGTGCCGGAGCTGATGCGCCGGTACGGGCGGCCGATCCGGTACTCCTACACCGAGCGGGACCAGCCGCTGTCCGCGTACCAGACGGTGTTCGCGCTGCCGGACGCCGGCGGTCTCGGCTCGGCGGAGATGCCGAGCGCGGCGCGGCCGTTCACGGCGGGCCTGGTGGCGGAGCTGGTGCGGCGGGGCGTGGGGTTCGCGCCGGTGACGCTGCATACGGGGGTGGCGTCGGCGGAGGCGCACGAGCCGCCGTATCCGGAGCGGTTCGAGGTGGCGGGGGCGACGGCGCGGCTGGTGAACGCGGCGCGGGCGGGGGGCGGGCGGATCGTGGCGGTGGGGACGACGGCGGTGCGCGCCCTGGAGTCGGCGGCGGGTGCGGACGGGGTGGTGCGCGCGGCTGCGGGCTTCACGGATCTGGTGGTGACGCCGCGGCGCGGGGTGCGGGTGGTGGACGGGCTGCTCACCGGGCTGCACGAGCCGGAGGCCTCCCATCTGCTGATGCTGGAGGCGATCGCGGGCCGCGCGGCGCTGGCCGTCGCCTACGACCAGGCGCTGAGCCGGCTCTACCTGTGGCACGAGTTCGGCGACGTGCACCTCATCCTTCCGGAGGAGAACCCTCACCGTGTGCATTGCTCCAGCAACGTTTGGTGAGACTGTTACCCGCCCGATGTGAGCCCGCGCATAGGACGCACATCACTTACGAAGCCGGCTAGTGGACAAATAAAGGCGGTGTGAGCCGGTCCGGAGTGGGTATGAGGCGCGCTTTGCCGATCCCTGATCCACTACCCGGCTTCGTATGTAGCACCTTTGCCACGAGATTTTGCGGCCGCTAACAATGGCTCCCGTCGCACAGCGCTGCGGCTCCACGCCGCGGCGCTTCGGTGCGCCGTCCCCCGTCATTCGGAAGAGGTCCAACCGCCATGCCCGAGTCCAGCAACCCTGGTCACAGTCGTCTGAACCAGACGCACAAGATCTCGATTGCCGGTGTCGCCGCACTCGGCGCCGCCGCGCTCGCCCTCACGGTTCTTCCCGGCACGGGCACGTCGGGCGACGCCGTGGCCGCCGAGCCGGCCGCCTTCTCGGCGACCGTCGCCAGCACCAAGACGGTCTCGGAGAACGTCTCCAAGCAGCGGGTGACCGCGGACAAGCAGGCCCAGGTCGCCGCCAAGGCGAAGGCCGCCGCGGACGCCAAGGCGAAGGCCGAGGCCGAGGCGAAGAAGCGTGACGCGGCCGCCGCCGCGAGCCGCTCCGCCGCCCGCAAGCCGGTCTACGCCAACAACCTCGACGGCTGGATCCGCCAGTCCCTCGACATCATGAAGAGCAAGGGCATCCCCGGCAGCTACGAGGGCCTGCACCGCAACATCATGCGCGAGTCGACCGGCAACCCGATGGCCATCAACGGCTGGGACATCAACGCCATCAACGGCATTCCGTCCAAGGGTCTGCTCCAGGTCATCCAGCCGACGTTCAACGCCTACCACGTGGCCGGCACGTCGTGGAACATCTACGACCCGGTCGCCAACATCACGGCCGCCGCCAACTACGCGGCCGACAAGTACGGCTCGATGGACAACGTCAACAGCGCCTACTGACGGGTGGGACGTACCACCGAAGCGACGCCGAAGGGCGGCACCCCGTGCGGGGTGCCGCCCTTCGGCGTCGCGTGTGCGCGGTCACCCGCGCACGGCGCTCACTCGTGCACGACGCTCACTTGCGCATGACCTCGGGCTCGTGGCGGCGCAGCAGCCGTGCCACGAAGAAGCCGAGGACGACACCGATGAACAGCAGCACCGAGATGTCGATGAACCACTGGGCGGCGTCGTGCTTCCACAGCGGGTCGAGGTTGGTCGGGTCGCTCTGATCCATCGGCCCCATCAGGTGCGAGAGGTCGAGCGTGGTGCCGGCGCCCGCGATGGCCCAGCGCGAGGGCATCAGCCAGGCGAACTGCTCCAGGCCGGGCGAGTCGTAGACCTTGAACAGGATGCCGGTGAAGACGACCTGGACGATGGCGAACATGACCAGGAGCGGCATGGTCTTCTCGGAGGTCTTCACCAGCGAGGAGATGATCAGGCCGAACATCATCGAGGTGAAGCCGAGCGCGATCACGACCAGGCACATCTCGACCGCGGGCGGCATCACCAGGCCCTCGGCGGGCAGCTTGCGGGTCGAGAAGCCGATCAGGCACAGGATCACGCCCTGGAAGGCGGTGATCACGCCGAGCACCAGGATCTTGGACATCAGGTAGGCCGAGCGGGACAGGCCGGTGGCCCGTTCCCGTTCGTAGATGACCCGTTCCTTGATCAGTTCTCGTACGGAGTTGGCGGCGCCGGAGAAGCACATGCCGACCGCGAGGATCAACATGATCGTTCCGGCGTCGCCGTTGAACCGGGACGGCGGGGTCGGCGGCCCGAGTCCGAACTTCGCCGGGATGACCACGCTGACCGAGCCGATCACGGCCGGCAGGGCCACGGACAGGGCGAGGAAGCCCTTGTCGGAGGCGATGACGGAGACGTAGCGGCGCATCAGCGTCCACAGCTGGGAGGCCCAGCCCTGGGGCTTCGGCGGCTTCATCGCCTGGGCGGGCGGCATCTGCACCGACTGCGGGGCGACGGCGTCGATGTCCGCGGCGTACATCTGGTAGTGCTGCGAGCCCTTCCAGCGGCCCGCCCAGTCGTAGTCGCGGTAGCTCTCGAAGGCGGAGAAGACGTCGGCCCAGGTGCTGTAGCCGAAGAAGTTCAGGGCCTCCTCGGGCGGGCCGAAGTAGGCCACCGAGCCGCCGGGCGCCATCACGAGGAGCTTGTCGCAGATGGCCAGCTCGGCCACCGAGTGGGTGACGACCAGGACGGTGCGACCGTCGTCGGCGAGGCCGCGCAGCAGCTGCATGACGTCGCGGTCCATGCCCGGGTCCAGACCGGAGGTGGGCTCGTCGAGGAAGATCAGCGACGGCTTGGTGAGGAGTTCCAGGGCCACCGAGACGCGCTTGCGCTGGCCACCGGAGAGGGAGGTGACCTTCTTCTCCTTGTGGATGTCCAGCTTGAGCTCGCGCAGCACCTCGTCGATGCGCTGCTGGCGCTCGTTCTCGGTGGTGTCGGCGGGGAAGCGCAGCTTGGCCGCGTACTTCAGCGCCTTCTTGACGGTCAGCTCCTTGTGCAGGATGTCGTCCTGCGGGACCAGACCGATGCGCTGGCGCAGTTCGGCGAACTGCTTGTACAGGTTCCGGTTGTCGTAGAGGACGTCGCCCTTGTTGGCGGGCCGGTAGCCGGTGAGCGCCTTGAGCAGGGTGGACTTTCCGGAACCGGAGGGGCCGATGACCGCGATGAGGGACTTCTCGGGGACGCCGAAGGAGACGTCCTTCAGGATGTCCTTGCCGCCGTCCACCGTGACGGTGAGGTGGCGGGCGGAGAAGGAGACGTCACCGGTGTCGACGAACTCTTCGAGCCGGTCGCCGACGATGCGGAACGTCGAGTGGCCGACGCCGACGATGTCCTGCGGGCCGAGCAGGACGCTGCCGCTCTTGGCGATCGGCTGGCCGTTGACGTAGGTGCCGTTGTGCGAGCCGAGGTCGCGGATCTCCATCCGGCCGTCGGGCGTCGCGTGGAACTCGGCGTGGTGGCGCGAGACCTGGAGGTCGGAGACGACCAGCTCGTTCTCGAGCGCACGGCCGATGCGCATGACGCGGCCGAGGGCGACCTGGTGGAACGTGGTCGGGCTGCGGTCGCCGTAGGCGGGCGGGCTCCCGGCGGGACCGCCCTGCTGCGGGAACTGCGGCGGCTGGGGCTGCTGCGCCTGCTGCCACTGCTGCTGCGGGACCTGCGCCTGCTGCGGCGGCTGGGCCCAGCCGCCCTGCTGGGGCGGGGCCTGCTGCGGTTGAGGGTGGACAGGGGCCTGGGCCTGCTGGGCCGCGGGCTGCGCGTAGGCGGCGGCCGCGGCACCGGACAGATTCAGCCGCGGACCGTCGGTCGCGTTGCCGAGGTGGACCGCGGAGCCGGGCCCGATGTCCATCTGATGGATCCGCTGGCCCTGGACATAGGTGCCGTTGGTCGAACCGTGGTCCTCGATGACCCAACTGCGGCCGCTCCAGCTGATCGTGGCGTGCCGCCACGACACTCTGGCGTCGTCGACCACCAGGTCACCCTGCGGGTTCCGGCCGAGGGTGTACGACCTGGACGGATCGAGCGTCCAGGTGCTGCCATTCAATTCCAGTACGAGTTCCGGCACTCCAGCCCCACTTGTCGTCCCCCGAAAAGACCTCCGCACCGGAGGCCTGTGACTCCCGACACAGGGAGTCTAGGGATGGTGAACATCGTGGGGAACTATTTCAGGCCCGGGCTCGTATCCGAAACCCGGGCCTGGCGAATTGGCTGCACAGTCCGTGCACAGTACGGTCCCGTTCCTGCAACAGGCCCTCGGAGACCGCCCGTTGAGGGGGGTCAAACACTCCTTGAGCGTAATGAGCACCCGCGAATACGCATGGATCATGACGCCTGCCCACTAATGCGGGGTGTTGGTTCAAAAAGGCCCAGATACTCGAAAAGGGGCGAGTCGACCCGTATCCCGGGGCCGCCGCCGAGCAGCCCGACGTACCCGGCGGGGGGCGCCGCGGGCGTGTCCGCAGGGCGGGACGGCGTGCCGGGGGGCGGCGCCGGGCGGATACGGTGGGAGCACCATGACGCCATCGCCCCTGCCCCCCGCCGGCCAGAACTCCGACGCCGGTCAGAGCTCTGACGTACCGACCCTCCTCGTCAAGATCTTCGGCAAGGACCGGCCCGGCATCACCGCCGGGCTCTTCGACACCCTCGCCGCCTACTCCGTCGATGTCGTGGACATCGAACAGGTCGTCTCGCGTGGCCGCCTCGTGCTGTGCGCGCTGGTCACCGAACCCACCGTGGCCTCGCAGGGCGAGCTGCGCGCCACCGTGCACAGCTGGGCCGAGTCGCTCCGGCTGGAGGCCGAGATCATCTCGGGCACCGGTGACAACAGGCCGCGCGGGAGCGGCCGTTCGCACGTCACCGTCCTCGGACACCCGCTGACCGCCGAGGCCACGGCGGCCATAGCGGCCCGTATCGCCGGCACCGGCGGCAACATCGACCGTATCTTCCGGCTCGCCAAGTACCCGGTGACCGCCGTGGAGTTCGCGGTGTCCGGTGTCGAGACCGCGCCGCTGCGCACCGCCCTGGCCGTCGAGGCCAAGGCGCGCGGGGTGGACGTGGCCGTCGTCTCGGCGGGGCTGCACCGGCGGGCCCAGCGCCTCGTCGTGATGGACGTGGACTCCACGCTGATCCAGGACGAGGTGATCGAGCTCTTCGCCGCGCACGCCGGCTGCGAGGACGAGGTCGCCGAGGTGACGGCCCGCGCGATGCGCGGCGAGCTGGACTTCGAGCAGTCCCTGCACGCCCGGGTGGCGCTGCTGCGGGGCCTGGACGCCTCGGTGGTGGACAAGGTGCGGGCCGAGGTGCGGCTCACTCCGGGGGCCCGCACCCTCATCCGTACGCTCAAGGCGCTCGGCTATCAAGTGGGCGTCGTATCGGGCGGGTTCACCCAGGTCACCGATGACCTCAAGGAGCGGCTCGGGCTCGACTTCGCCTCGGCCAACACCCTGGAGATCGAGGACGGGCGGCTCACCGGCCGGGTCACGGGGGACATCGTCGACCGGGCCGGCAAGGCGCGGCTGCTGCGCCGGTTCGCCGAGGAGGCGGGGGTGCCGCTGGCGCAGACCGTGGCGATCGGCGACGGCGCCAACGACCTCGACATGCTGAACGCGGCGGGCCTCGGGGTGGCCTTCAACGCCAAGCCGGTGGTGCGCGAGGCCGCGCACACGGCGGTGAACGTGCCGTTCCTCGACACCGTCCTGTATCTGCTCGGCATCACCCGCGAGGAGGTCGAGGCGGCCGACGGCCTGCTCGACTGATCCGCGTCCCCTGTGCGATCGGGGCCCCGGCGCGCTCGTCGCGCCGGGGCCCCGCCGTGTGCCGTGGAGGGGCCGGGCGCGGTCAGTGGTGCGGGGTCCAGAAGTCGGTGAGGGTGGCGGCGCCGTGTTCCACGGACTTCCACGGGCCGTCGAAGGTGAGCACGGCGATCGCGCAGGTCGGGAAGCCGCTGCGGTTCATCCGCGCCAGGGCGTCGCCCTCGGCGCCGCCGGCGAGCGCGTCGGCCATCGCGTGCATGCCGGGGTTGTGGCCGATGAGCAGCAGGTCCGCGACGTCGTCGGGCGTCTCGTTGACGAGCGCGATCAGCTCGCCGAGCGAGGCCTCGTACATCCGCTCCTCGTACACCGTCCGCGGCCGGTGCGGCAGTTCCTGGACGGCGAGCTTCCAGGTCTCGCGGGTGCGTACGGCGCTGGAGCACAGGGCCAGGCCCAGGTCGAAGCCGGATGCGGCGAGCCGGCGGCCGGCCTCGGGGGCTTCGGCCCGGCCGCGTTCGGCGAGCGGCCGGTCGTGGTCGGACACCTGGGGCCAGTCGGCTTTCGCGTGCCTCAGAAGGACGATCCTGTGCGGTGTGTCGACGCTCATACGACCCAGCTTCGCATGGATCGCGCCATCGGGCGCAGGGTGTTGGAGGGCTCGTCCGGGGGCGTGGGGGCCGGGCCGCACGCGGCGCGCGCGGTCAGCGCGAGAGGCTCTGCTGGAGGCGCTCGACGAGGTGGGAGACGGTGCCGTCGCCGGAGACGGCGTGGGCGTCACCGGAGCCGATGACGAGGGCCAGGAGCACGAAGAAGGCGACGGCCGGCAGCAGGACGGCCCACCACGGCAGCTTGAAGTCGACGCCACCGGCGGCCGGTTGGGGGGACCTCGGGTGGGTGTGGGCCGGCATGACCGCCTCCGTGTGCGTCGTGGGTTCTTGTTCCGCGCCGGACCGGGCGTCCTTGGCGGTACCTCACAACGTAGTGACGCGGCGGGCCCCGTCCCATCCGGTGACCCACCCACTCGACCCTGACCCTGGCCCCCTAGGGGATGGGGGGGCTAGCACCACCATGGCGGTCAGGGCGAGGCGAGCGTCGCGATGACGGCGACGACGACCGTGACGGCGAGCATCGCGCCGAGCACGAGCAGGAGCTTCTTGTGGCTGTTCTGCGGGTTGGGTTCGAGCACTGGCATGCGGCCAGTGTCGCATCCCGGTCCGGCCGTCAGCGCCGGGCCCCGGCCTCGTCCTCGATCGTGCGGTCGCGTCCGGCCAGGACGCCCACGACGATCTGCGGCACCATGAGGGCCGCCATCAGCGCGATGGGCAGGTCCCAGCCGCCGCTGCGGTCGTGCAGCACGCCGACCAGGAGCGGGCCGGGGATGGAGAGCAGATAGCCGACGCACTGGGCGAAGGCCGACAGGCGCACCACGCCCGCGTGGGTGCGGGAGCGCTTGCTGATCATCGTCAGGGCCAGCGGGAAGGCGCAGTTGGAGATGCCGAGCAGCAGCGCCCAGGCCCAGGCGCCGGAGGCGGGGGCGAGGTAGAGACCGGCGTACCCGGCCAGGCCGCAGGCGCCGAGCACCACGACGATGGGGCCCTGGCTGCGCAGCCGGTTGACCAGCCACGGGATCACGAAGCCGAGCGGTACGCCCATGACCATGGTGATCGACAGCAGCAGCCCCGCGGTGCCGGCCGAGACGCCCGCGTCGCGGAAGATCGTCGGCATCCAGCCCATGGTGATGTACGCGCCGGTGGCCTGGAGTCCGAAGAAGCAGGCCAGCGCCCAGGCGGTGCCGCTGCGGGTGATGCGCAGGGCGGGCGCCGTCTCGTCGGCGGCGGCGACGGCCGGCCGGGCGCTGCCCGAGCGGTCGCGCGCCAGCGGGATCCAGACGGCCACGGCGAGGACCGCGAGCAGCGCCCAGATGCCGAGGCCCTGGCGCCAGCTGCCGCCGAGCGCGTCGGTGAGCGGCACGGTGGTGACCGCGGCGAGCGAGGTGCCCGCGGCGAGCGCCATCGAGTAGAGGCCGGTCATGGAGCCGACCCGGTCGGGGAAGTAGCGCTTGACGATGACGGGCATCAGCACGTTGCTCAGGGCTATGCCCATCAGGGCGAGGGCGCTGGCCGCGAGGAAGGAGACGGTGCCGCCCGCGAAGGGGCGCAGGAGCAGGCCCGCGGTGATGGCGGCCATGCCGGCGAGGACGACGGCGCCGGGGCCGAAGCGGCGGGCCAGGCGGGGCGCCATGATGCCGAACACGGCGAAGCAGAACGCCGGCACCGAGGTGAGGACGCCCGCGATGCCGCCGCTCATGTGCAGTCCGCCGGTGACCTCCTTCATCAGCGAGCCGAGGCTGGTGATGGCGGGGCGCAGGTTGACGGCGGCGAGCACCAGCGCGAGCGGTACGAGCCAGCGCGTCCACGCGGGCACCCCGCCCGGGGCAACTGGGGCCGCGGGGGTCTGTCGGGGCCCGGTCGTGTCGGCGGGCGCGGGGCTCAGTGTGGTGGTCTCTTCGTTGGGCATGGTGCCATCATAGAATCATGGGATGATTGGTTGTCCAATCGATTGCCTACGCTCTTCACGGCCCGGCGCCTCCCGTCGCGGCCTCCCGACCCTCACCCGACCCCCTTCCGGACTGGAGCACCATGACGCTGAGCACTCCCCGGCGGTCCGCCCTCGCCGATCAGGTGATCGCGCAGCTGCGCAATCAGATCACCTCGGGCGAATGGCCGGTGGGCACGCGCATCCCGACCGAGCCCGAGCTGGTCGAGCAGCTCGGGGTGGCGCGCAACACCGTGCGCGAGGCGGTCCGCGCCCTCGCGCACAACGGCCTGCTCGACATCCGCCAGGGCTCGGGCACCTATGTGGTGGCGACCAGCGAGCTGGCCGGGGTGATGCAGCGCAGGTTCGCCGCCGCGGACCCGCGCCATGTGGCCGAGCTGCGCTCCACCCTGGAGTCCTCGGCGGCCAGGCTCGCCGCCGAGCGGCGTACCGAGCGCGAGCTGAAGCAGCTGGACGTCCTGCTCGCGCGGCGCGAGGAGGCGTGGGCGGCCGGTGACCGCGAGGCATTCATCTCGGCGGACGCCACGCTCCACCTCGCCGTGGTCGCCGCCTCGCACAACGACGTCCTCACCGAGCTGTACGCCGACCTCGGCCATCTGCTGCGGGACTGGCTGCGCGACGACGTGGCGCTCGACATGACGCCCGAACACCACATGGACCACGGCCGGATGGTCGACGCGATCAGGACCGGCGACGCGCAGACCGCCGCCGCCGAGGCCGCGGCCCACGCCTTCATCTGCCTGCCGGAGCGCCTTGAGGGCCGCGCCTGAGCGGGCCCCGGCCCGGGGGCGGGCTCACACCGCCTTCTGGTGGCTGACCCACACCGTGCGCACGTCCTGCCAGCACCGGTCGGTGAGCCGTACGGTCTGCCCGGGCCCCACCTCCACCGGCAGCGCGTCCGCGTCCAGGTCCCACCACATCGCGCAGTCGGTGTGCAGCCGCACCCGGTCGGCGTCCGGGTAGGGGTTGTGGCAGTACGCGGTGACGCGCGAGCCCTGGACGTAGGTGCGGCAGGCGGCGCCGAACGGCTCGGGGCGCGCGGCCGGGGGCGGCGCGTCGGGGGCGGGGGCGGCGCGCACCACGGAGGGGGCGCCGAGGCCGGCCGCGACGGTGAGCACGAGGAGAAGCAGGGCCAGGGGGCGCGGGACCCGTACCCGTGGGGCCCGCGGACGCGTGAGGCGCACGCCCCCACCTCCTCCCCGGCCGACCGTCCGACATGTCCGTCCCGATCAGTCTGCGGGCAAGTCGCGCCGCACGCACGGCGGCCGCCCACCGGAAGGCTCCGGCGGGCGGCCGCTGTTCGTGCTGTCCGTACGTCCTGCCGAAGGTCAGGCACCCACGGCGTGCAGACCGCCGTCGACGTGGATGATCTCGCCCGTGGTCTTCGGGAACCAGTCCGAGAGCAGGGCGACGACGCCCTTGCCGGCCGGCTCGGGGTCGGCCATGTTCCACTCCATCGGGGAGCGGTGGTTCCACACGTCCGCGAGCTCGGAGAAGCCCGGGATGGACTTGGCGGCCATGGAGCCGATCGGGCCCGCCGAGATCAGGTTGCAGCGGATGTCGTCCTTGCCGAGGTCCCGGGCCATGTAGCGCGAGGTGGCCTCGAGCGCGGCCTTGGCCGGGCCCATCCAGTCGTACTGCGGCCAGGCGAACTGCGCGTCGAAGGTGAGGCCGACGACGGCGCTGCCCGGGGTGAGCAGCTCGCGCAGCGCCATGGTGAGCGACTTCAGCGAGAACGCCGAGACGTGCATGGCGGTGGCGACCGACTCGAACGGCGTGTTGAGGAAGTTGCCGCCGAGCGCGTCCTGCGGGGCGAAGCCGATCGAGTGGACGATGCCGTCCAGCCCGCCGAGTTCGTCCTTGACCAGTCCGGCGACCCGGTCCAGGTGCTCCTGGTTGGTGACGTCGAGCTCGATGACCTTGGCGGGCCTGGGGAGCTTCTTGGCGATGCGCTCGGTCAGGGTCGGACGCGGGAAGGCGGTCAGGATGACCTCGGCCCCCTGCTCCTGCGCCAGCTTCGCGGCGTGGAAGGCGATGGAGGACTCCATCAGCACACCGGTGATCAGGATGCGCTTGCCCTCGAGAATTCCGCTCATGGTGATCAGTGACCCATGCCCAATCCGCCGTCAACCGGGATGACGGCTCCAGTGATGTACGAGGCGTCGTCGGAGGCGAGGAACGTCACCGCGGCGGCGATCTCCTCGGGCTGCGCGTAGCGGCCGAGCGGCACCTGGGACACGATGCCCGCGCGCTGCTCCTCGGTGAGCACCTTGGTCATGTCGGTGTCGACGAAACCGGGTGCGACGACATTGAACGTGATGTTCCGGGAACCGAGTTCACGGGCGAGCGACCGGGCGAAGCCGACGAGACCCGCCTTGGAGGCGGCGTAGTTGGCCTGGCCGGCCGACCCGAGCAGTCCGACCACCGAGGAGATCAGCACCACGCGGCCCTTCTTGGCCCGCAGCATGGCGCGGTTGGCGCGCTTGACCACCCGGAAGGTGCCGGTGAGGTTGGTGTCGAGGACGGAGGTGAAGTCGTCCTCGGTCATGCGCATCAGGAGCTGGTCCCTGGTGATGCCGGCGTTGGCGACCAGGACCTCGACGGGACCGTGCTTGTCCTCGATCTCCTTGTAGGCCTGCTCCACCTGCTCGGTGTCGGTGATGTCGCACTTGACGGCCAGACAGCCCCTTTCGGTCAGGGCGGCCGGCGGTTCTCCGGAGCGGTACGTGATCGCGACCTTGTCGCCGCTGTCGGCAAAAGCGCGGGCGATGGCGAGGCCGATGCCCCGGTTACCTCCGGTGACGAGAACCGAGCGGCTCAACGGATCACCCTTTCGATAGGCGGATTCGTACTCCACGCAAACTATCGGTCCCGCCCGACTTACGAGGAATCGAGCCCTGACAGTGGCGTGGAACGAGTGCTGTCGGGTCCCTACAGAAAGACGTAGTCAGAGGCCCTCGCGGCGCGACATGATCGGGGGCGACCGGTCCGTACGACAGGGGAGAGCGCTGTGCCAGCTGGGACCCATTCCATCGACGAAGCCTTCACGGCGCTGCCCCTGCGGGCACTCGCCGACGCGGCGCTCGCGCGCGCCCGCGCGCTGGGCGCCGTCCACGCCGACTTCCGCTTCGAGCGGGTGCGCGGCGCCGCGCTGCGGCTGCGGGACGCCCGGCCCGCCGGATCCTCCGACACCACCGACCTCGGCTACGCGGTGCGCGTGGTGCACGGCGGGGCGTGGGGGTTCGCCTCCGGCGTGGACCTCACGATGGACGCGGCCGCCAAGGTCGCCTCGCGCGCGGTGGCCATGGCCAAACTGTCCGCGCAGGTCATCGCGGCTGCCGGGTCCGACGAGAGGGTCGAGCTCGCGGACGAGCCGGTGCACTCGGAGAAGACGTGGGTCTCGTCCTACGAGGTCGATCCGTTCTCGGTGCCGGACGAGGACAAGAGCGCGCTGCTCGCCGACTGGAGCGCGCGGCTGCTCGGCGCGCCCGGGGTCGAGCACGTGGACGCGTCCCTGCTCACGGTGCACGAGAACAAGTTCTACGCGGACACGGCGGGCACCGTGACCACCCAGCAGCGGGTGCGGCTGCACCCCCAGCTCACCGCCATCGCGGTGGACCGCACCACCGGCGAGTTCGACTCGATGCGCACCATCGCGCCGCCGGCCGGACGCGGCTGGGAGTACCTGACCGGCACCGGCTGGGACTGGGACGCGGAACTGGAGGAGATCCCTTCGCTTCTGGCCGAGAAGATGCGGGCGCCGAGCGTCGAGGGCGGGCTCTACGACCTGGTGGTGGACCCGTCCAACCTGTGGCTGACCATCCACGAGTCGATCGGCCACGCCACCGAACTGGACCGGGCGCTCGGCTACGAGGCGGCGTACGCGGGCACCTCGTTCGCCACCTTCGACCAGCTCGGCACGCTGGCGTACGGCTCGCAGGTCATGAACGTGACCGGCGACCGCACCGCCGAGCACGGGCTCGCCACCATCGGCTACGACGACGAGGGCGTCGCGGCGCAGTCCTGGGACCTGGTGCGCGACGGCACTCTCGTCGGCTATCAACTCGACCGCCGCATCGCGAAGTTGACGGGCCTCGGCCGCTCCAACGGCTGTGCCTTCGCCGACTCCCCCGGGCACGTCCCGGTGCAGCGGATGGCGAACGTCTCGCTCCAGCCGGACCCGGGCGGGCTCTCCACACAGGACCTGATCGGCGGGGTGGAGCGCGGCATCTACGTGGTCGGCGACCGCTCGTGGTCGATCGACATGCAGCGCTACAACTTCCAGTTCACCGGTCAGCGCTTCTTCCGCATCGAGAACGGCCGGCTCGCCGGCCAGCTGCGCGACGTGGCCTACCAGGCCACCACCACCGACTTCTGGGGCTCCATGGAGAAGGTCGGCGGCCCCCAGACCTATGTCCTGGGCGGCGCCTTCAACTGCGGCAAGGCCCAGCCGGGCCAGATCGCCGCCGTCTCCCACGGCTGCCCCTCCGCCCTGTTCCGGGGCGTCAACATCCTGAACACCACCCAGGAGGCCGGGCGATGAGCTCGCGTACGACCGTCAAGCCGCACGAGATCGTCGAGCGGGCCCTCGATCTGTCCACCGCCGACGGCTGCGTCGTCATCGCCGACGAGCACTCCTCGGCGAACCTGCGCTGGGCCGGCAACGCGCTGACCACCAACGGCGTCACACGCGGGCGCACCCTGACCGTGATCGCGACGGTGGACGGATCCGAGGGCACCGCCTCCGGCGTGGTGTCCCGTTCGGCGGTGACCGCCGACGACCTGGAGCCGCTGGTGCGCGCCGCCGAGGCGGCCGCGCGCGCCGCCGGGCCCGCCGAGGACGCCCGGCCGCTGGTCGGCGCGGCCCCGGCGTCGGCCGATTTCACGGACGCCCCGGCCGAAACGACCTCCGCGGTGTTCACCGACTTCGCGCCCGCCCTCGGCGAGGCCTTCGCCCGGGCCAGGGCGGGCGGCCGCGAGCTGTACGGGTTCGCCCACCACGAGCTGACCTCCACCTATCTGGGCACGTCCACGGGCCTGCGGCTGCGCCACGACCAGCCCACCGGCACCCTGGAGCTCAACGCCAAGTCCCCGGACCGCACCCGTTCGGCGTGGGCGGGGCGGGCGACCGCGGACTTCAAGGACGTCGATCCCGGCGCCCTGGACGAGGAGCTGGCCCGCCGGCTGGGCTGGGCCGAGCGCCGCGTCGAGCTGCCGGCCGGGCGGTACGAGACGCTGCTGCCGCCGACGGCCGTGGCCGACCTGCTGATCTACCAGATCTGGTCGGCGGCGGCCCGGGACGCCGCGGAGGGCCGGACGGTGTTCTCGAAGCAGGGCGGCGGCACCCGCGTCGGCGAGACGCTCTCGCCGCTCCCGCTGACCCTGCGCAGCGATCCGAACGAGCCGGGCCTCGAATACGCGCCGTTCCTGGTGGCGCACTCCTCGGGCGACAGCCAGTCGGTGTTCGACAACGGCCTCCCGCTGACCGCGACCGACTGGATCCGCGGGGGCCGCCTGGAGAACCTGGTCACCACCCGGCACAGCGCCGACCTGACCGGCCTGCCGCTCGCGCCCTCGGCCGGCAACCTGATCCTGGACGGCGGCGGCGAGCACACCCTGGACGAGATGGTCGCCGCCACCGGACGGGGCCTGCTGGTGACGTGCCTGTGGTACATCCGCGAGGTGGACCCGGCGACGCTGCTGCTGACCGGACTGACCCGGGACGGGGTCTACCTCGTCGAGGACGGCGAGGTGGTCGGCGAGGTGAACAACTTCCGGTTCAACGAGTCGCCGGTGGACCTGCTGTCGCGGGCCACCGAGGCGGGGCGCACCGGCCGGACGCTGCCCCGCGAGTGGAACGACTACTTCACCCGTACCGCGATGCCCGCCCTGCGCATCCCCGACTTCAACATGAGCTCGGTCAGCCGGGGCGTGTGACCCCCCTAGACTGGCCTCTTCCACCCCCATCACCACGAGGAGACCCACCACCGTGACGGACATCGTCGACGAGCTGAAGTGGCGCGGGCTGTTCTCGCTGTCCACCGACGAGGACGCCCTGCGCAAGGCTCTCGCGGACGGTCCCGTCACGTTCTATTGCGGCTTCGACCCGACCGCGGCCAGTCTGCACGTCGGCCACCTGGTGCAGGTCCTCACCGTCCGCAGGCTCCAGCAGGCCGGGCACCGGCCGCTGGCGCTCGTGGGCGGGGCGACCGGCCAGATCGGTGACCCGCGGCCGACGGCCGAGCGCACCCTGAACGACCCGGAGACGGTCGCGAACTGGGTGAACCGGCTGCGCGCCCAGATCGAGCCGTTCCTGTCCTTCGAGGGCGAGAACGCGGCCGTGATGGTCAACAACCTGGACTGGACCGCGGGCATGTCCGCGATCGAGTTCCTGCGCGACATCGGCAAGCACTTCCGGGTCAACAAGATGCTCACCAAGGACTCGGTGGCCCGCCGCCTGGAGTCCGAACAGGGCATCAGCTACACGGAGTTCAGCTACCAGCTGCTCCAGGGCATGGACTTCCTGGAGCTGTACCGGCGCTACGGCTGCACCCTCCAGCAGGGCGGCAGCGACCAGTGGGGCAACCTGACGGCCGGGCTCGACCTGATCCACCGCCTGGAGCCGGACGCCCAGGTGCACTGCCTGGCGACACCGCTGATGGTCAAGGCGGACGGCACCAAGTTCGGCAAGACCGAGGGCGGCGCCGTCTGGCTCGACCCGCAGATGACCACGCCGTACGCGTTCTACCAGTTCTGGCTGAACGTGGACGACCGGGACATCTCCACGTACCTGCGCATCCTCTCCTTCAAGTCCCGCGAGGAGCTGGAGGAGATCGAGAAGCTCACCGAGGAGCGTCCGCAGGCGCGCACCGCGCAGCGGGCCCTCGCCGAGGAGCTCACCACCCTGGTCCACGGCGCCGACCAGTGCGCGGCCGTCATCGCCGCGTCCAAGGCGCTGTTCGGCCAGGGCGAGCTGGCGGATCTCGACGAGGCGACGCTGGCCGCCGCCCTGTCCGAGCTGCCGAACGCGAAGGTGTCCGAGCTCGGCCCGGTCACCGACCTGTTCGCCGAGGTGGGTCTGGTGGCCAGCAGGTCGGCGGCCCGGCGCACCGTGAAGGAGGGCGGCGCCTACGTGAACAACGTGAAGGTGACGGCCGAGGACGCGGTCGCCACGGCCGAGGAGCTTCTGCACGGGCGCTGGCTGGTGCTGCGCCGCGGCAAGAAGAACCTGGCGGCGGTCGAGCTGGTCGCCGGCTGAGGCGCGGGCACGCGAAAGGGGCGGTTCCCTCGCGGAACCGCCCCTTTCGTGTGCCGTCAGGCTCTCTGCTTGTTGCCCCGCACCGCCATGTAGAGCATGTCGCCGAGGAAGACGATCACGACGGCGGCCGCGATCTGGAGGCCGTGCCGGCCCCAGTCGATGCCCTTGGTCTCGGCGATGCCGATGGCGCGGGCGATCGAGTTGCCGACGATGCCGCCGATGATGCCGAAGATGGTGGTCAGCCAGAGCGGACTGTGCTGCTTGCCGGGAATGATCGCCTTGGCGATGAGACCGAGCACGAATCCCACGATGATGGCCCACAACCAGCCCATGGCTGCCTCCTAAGTACGGCTCGACGTGAGCAGGTCCCGCCAGTGTCAGCCCGTACTCGGTACGGCGCATGTCGGATACGCCCGTACGGGGCCGGTACCACCCCGTCCGCCCGGCTCGCACCCGCCCCGGTCTCGATCGCGGCGCGGCGCGGGCGTACGGTGAGAGCAGTCCGGGCCGGGGAGGGCCCGCTGTGGAATTCGGGTGGTGGAGCGTGATGCGGAAGCAGAGCAGCGGCCAGGTCTTCCGGATCACCGGGGCCCGCCGGTCGCTCGACGAGGACGTCCGCGGCCGGCAGCGCCGCTACGTGATCTCGATGTCGATCCGTACCCTCTCGGTGGTGCTGACGGCGGTGCTGTGGAACGTCGAGCGGCCCGTCGCCGTGGTGACGCTCGCTCTGGGCGCCCTGCTGCCGTACGTGGCGGTCGTGATCGCCAACGCGGGCCGGGAGAACGTCACTTCGCTGCCGTCGACCTTCATTCCGCCGCCCGTCCGGCCGGCGCTGGGGGCGGCTCCGGCGGGCGGCCCCGCGCCGTCGGCCCCGGGTGCCGCGGCCGGCGACCCGCAGGGGCGTTCACGCGATCACGGCTGATCCGTCACCGTCCGCGAAGCTCAGGAAAACCTCAGATCAATCATGAAGTTCCGGTGCACCACACCGGGTCCCCCATGACATACTTCGTAGGCGCTCCGCATCCCCCGTCGGAGCGACGGACCGACGCCGGGCAGCTCCCCCCGTGGCTGCTCGGCGTCGCCTTTTTCCCGGGGCCGCGCGGCGGCCGGATGGCGCACAATGTCTCTGTGAGTGACGAGACGAGCGCCGAGACCCCCTGCTGTTCCGCCAAGGGCTGCCGCACCGATGCCGTGTGGGTGCTGGCGTGGAACAACCCGAAGCTGCACACCCCCGAGCGCCGCAAGACGTGGCTCGCCTGTGCGGAGCACCGGGAGCACCTGTCCCAATTCCTGGGCGTACGCGGCTTCTTGAAGGACGTGGTGACGCTCGCCGAGTGGGAGTCGGCCGGGTCAGCCGCCGATCGCTGACATCGGGCGGTCGGGCTGGAGGAACGAGGGGTCGTCCAGACCGGAACCGGCCTTCTTGCCCCACATGGCCAGCTTCCACAGCCGGGCGACCTCCTCGTCGCCCGCGTCCGAGCGCAGCGCGGCGCGCAGGTCGGACTCCTCGCGGGCGAACAGGCAGGTGCGCACCTGGCCGTCGGCGGTGAGCCGGGTGCGGTCGCAGGCCCGGCAGAAGGGGCGGGTCACCGAGGCGATGACGCCGACGGTGTGCGGGCCGCCGTCGACCACCCAGCGCTCGGCGGGCGCGGAGCCCCGCTCGTCGTCGCCCTCCGGGGTGAGGGTGAAGCGGGTGCGCAGGGACTCCAGGATGTCACCGGCGGTGATCATGCCGTCGCGCTTCCAGCCGTGCTGGGCGTCGAGCGGCATCTGCTCGATGAAGCGGAGCTCGTAGTCGTGCTCGACGGCCCAGGCCAGCAGGTCGGGCGCCTCGTCGTCGTTGAGGCCCGGCATCAGGACGGCGTTGACCTTGACCGGGGTGAGCCCCGCGTCCCGGGCGGCGCGCATGCCCTCGATGACGTCGTGGTGGCGGTCGCGGCGGGTCAGTGTCTTGAACACCTCGGGCCGCAGGGTGTCGAGCGAGACGTTGACGCGGTCGAGCCCGGCCGCCTTCAGGGCGGCGGCGGTGCGCTTGAGTCCGATGCCGTTGGTGGTGATCGACATCCGGGGGCGCGGTTCGAGGGCGGCGCAGCGCTCGACGATCCCGACCAGGCCGGGACGGAGCAGCGGCTCGCCGCCGGTGAAGCGGACCTCGGTGATGCCGAGGTCGGTGACGGCGATGCGGATGAGCCGGACGATCTCGTCGTCGGTCAGCAGATCGGGCTTGGCCAGCCACTGCAGGCCTTCTTCGGGCATGCAGTACGTGCACCGCAGATTGCACCGGTCGGTGAGCGAGACGCGCAGGTCGGTGGCCACCCGGCCGTAGGTGTCGATGAGCACTTGTGGGCCCCCTCCCCTGTCCGTCGAGGTTCGGCCGCGGTCCGTGCGGAGGGCTGCCGGATGTGTATGCACCCGAGCCTACGCGAGACGTGCGGCAACCGGAGGGGCCGATTGTCACGAGGTGCGGCGAGGCCGTGTCGTAGGGTCCTACGACACGGCCTCGGCCACGGGCCGTGCGGACGCACGGCCGGCGGGCGGCTCAGTGGGCGCCGACGCCGGTCAGGGACTTGACCTCCAGCTCGGCGTACTTGCCGGAGTCAGGCTCCTCCTTGGAGAGCAGCGAGCCGATCCAGCCGAGCAGGAAGCCGAGCGGGATCGAGATGAGGCCCGGGTTCTCCAGCGGGAACCAGTGGAAGTCGACGCCCTTGAACATCGAGGTCTTCGGGTTGCCGGAGACGACGGGTGAGAACAGGACGAGGAACACCGAGCTGAACAGGCCGCCGTAGATCGACCACAGGGCGCCCTGGGTGGTGAAGCGCTTCCAGAACAGGCTGTAGAGGATGGTCGGCAGGTTCGCGGAGGCGGCCACCGCGAAGGCGAGCGCGACCAGACCGGCCACGTTCATGTCGCGGGCGAAGGCCCCCAGCAGGATCGCGACGGCGCCGATGAAGACGGTGGCCCAGCGGGCGGCCCGCATCTCCTCCTTCTCGGTCGCCTTCCCCTTGCGGATGACGTTGGCGTAGATGTCGTGCGCGAACGAGGACGACGAGGCGAGGGTGAGGCCGGCGACGACGGCGAGGATGGTCGCGAAGGCGACCGCGGAGATCACCGCGAGCAGGGTCGCGCCGCCGGTGGTGCCGACGCCGCCGCCCAGGTACTCGGCGAGCTGCGGGGCCGCGGTGTTGCCGGCCGGGTTCTGCGCCTTGATGGCGGCCGGGCCCACCAGGGCCGCCGCGCCGAAGCCGAGCGCGATGGTCATCAGGTAGAAGGCGCCGATGATGCCGATCGCCCAGTTCACCGACTTACGGGCGGCCTTGGCGGTGGGCACCGTGTAGAAGCGGATCAGGATGTGCGGCAGGCCGGCGGTGCCGAGCACCAGGGCGATGCCGAGCGAGAGGAAGTCCAGCTTGGAGGTGCCGCTGACGCCGTACTTGAGTCCCGGCTCCAGGAACGCCGCGCCCTTGCCGCTCTTCTCGGCGGCGCTGCCGAGCAGGTCGGAGACGTTGAAGTGGAACTTGAGCAGCACCAGGAAGGTCATGAGGACGGCGCCCGCGATGAGCAGGACCGCCTTGACCATCTGCACCCAGGTGGTGCCCTTCATGCCGCCGATGGTGACGTACACGATCATCAGGACGCCGACGAGGGCGACGATGAGGATCTTGCCGGCGTCGGTGGTGATGCCGAGCAGCAGCGAGACGAGGACGCCGGCGCCGGCCATCTGCGCGAGCAGGTAGAAGATCGAGACGACGATGGTGGAGGCGCCGGCCGCGGTGCGCACCGGGCGCTGGCGCATCCGGTAGGCCAGCACGTCGCCCATCGTGTAGCGGCCGGAGTTGCGCAGCGGCTCGGCGACCAGGAGCAGGGCCACCAGCCAGGCGACGAGGAAGCCGATGGAGTACAGGAAGCCGTCGTAGCCGAACAGGGCGATGGCCCCGGCGATGCCCAGGAAGGACGCGGCGGACATGTAGTCGCCGGAGACCGCGAGGCCGTTCTGGAAGGCGGTGAACTGGCGCCCGCCGGCGTAGAAGTCGGAGGCGTTCCTGGTCTGGCGGCCGGCCCACACGGTGATGGCGAGCGTGGCGGCGACGAACACCGCGAACAGGGTGATGATCAGCGGCCGGTGCTCGGTGGTCGAGGAGGCGGCGAGCGGGATCAGGGCGTGGCTCATGCGTCGGCCTCCATGCGGTTCCTGATGGCCTCGGCCCGGGGGTCGAGCCTGGCCGCCGCGTGCCGTGCGTAGAACCAGGCGATGAGGAAGGTGGTGAGGAACTGGGCGAGGCCGAAGACGAAGGCCACGTTGATGTTGCCGATGACCTTGGTGCCCATGAAGCCGCCCGCGTAGCTGGACAGCAGCACGTACAGCAGGTACCAGACGATGAAGGCGATGGTCAGGGGGAACGCGAACGAGCGGTGGGCGCGGCGGAGTTCGCCGAATTCCGCGCTCTGCTGCTCCGCGACGAATGCCTCGGTACTGGGCTGGGCGGCTCGGGGGGCCGCCCCGGCTTCGGGCGGCGGCGCGTCGGTGGGCACGGAGTCTCCTCGCGGTGCTGGTGAAGCGGGCAGGGGAAATGCGGACATGGGGGTCCTTGGTCCGGGTCGGATGCGGTCCCCCTGACAACGGCACGGGGCGCGGGCCGTCTCGGTTCAGTCCGGCCGTTTTTTCTGTGTGGCGCATCCCCCGGGCGCCGGCGCGTCGTGTGCGGCTCCCGGTGCGGCGGCGCGACTTTCCACGCGAACTCGGCCGAAGCCGTTGATGCGCCGCGATGATCGGCGATAGCTTCACTGCTCCGTAACGAGAGTTCCGCCAACCCCATGGAGACCCCATGACGTTGCACATCTCCCGTACGCGCCGCGCCGTAGCCGCGTCGGCGGGTCTGGCCACCGCCGTCGCGCTGGCGCTGCTCCCCGGCACCGCGACGGCCGCACCGGCCGCGCCGGCCCCGGCGAAGGCGGCGGCCACCACCGGGCCCGAGCTGAGTTACATCGTCAACGTCCGTCCCGGGCAGGGCAATTCGGCCCGGATCAAGAGAGCGGTCACCCAGGCGGGCGGCTCGGTGCTCCAGGTGTACGACCGGATAGGCGTGCTCGTCGTGCACTCCGCGAACGCGGACTTCGCGCAGCGGATCCGCACGGTGCGGGGCGTCGAATCGGCCGGCGCCTCGCGGACCGCGCCGCTGCCGGCGCAGTCCACCACGGACGTGGGCACGCCGAAGCGGCTGACCGCCGAGGACCTCAAGGCGGCGGCCGTGAAGGCGGCGCCGGGCGAGGACCCGCTGGAGCCGCTCCAGTGGGACCTGAAGGCGATCAGGGCGGACAAGGCGCACGAGAAGACGCTGGGCAGCTCCCGGGTGACCGTCGGCGTGATCGACACGGGGGTCGACGACACCCACCCGGACATCGCGCCCAACTTCGACCGCGCCAAGTCGGTCAGCTGCATCAGCGGCAAGCCGGACACCACCGACGGCGCCTGGCGGCCCTTCACCACCGGCGGCTCGCCGCACGGTACGCATGTGGCGGGCGAGATCGCCGGCGCGAAGAACGGCGTCGGCATCACCGGGGTGGCGCCGGGCGTGAAGGTCGCGGCGATCAAGGTGTCGACGCAGGGCGGCAGTTTCTTCTACACCGAGGCCGTGGTCTGCGGTTTCGTGTGGGCGGCCGAGCACCACATCGACGTGACGAACAACAGCTATTACACCGACCCCTGGTACTTCAACTGCAAGAACGACCCCGACCAGAAGGCGCTGGTCGAGGCGATCACCCGGGCGTCCCGGTACGCCGAGTCCAGGGGCACGGTCAACGTGGCCGCGGCGGGCAACGAGAACTACGACTTCACGTCGCCCTCGATCACCGACGCGTCGAGCCCCAACGACACCACTCCGGGCAGCCGGGTCATCGACCCGCGTGAGTGCCTGGACATCCCGACCCAGCTGCCGGGCGTGGTGACGGTCGCGGCGACCGGCGCCAAGGGCCTCAAGTCGTCGTTCTCCAACTACGGTCTCGGCGTGATCGACATCGCGGCGCCGGGCGGCGACTCGACCGCGTACCAGGCACCGCAGGCCCCCGCCACCAGCGGCCTGATCCTCGGCCCGGTGCCCGGCGGCACGTGGGCGTACATGGCCGGAACCTCCATGGCGACGCCGCACGTGGTGGGCGTGGCGGCCCTGCTGAAGTCGCGGCACCCGCACGCCTCGGCGGCGGCGATCAAGACGCTGCTCACCCTCCAGGCGAACGCCACGGCGTGCACGACGCCGTACGACATCGACGGTGACGGCACGCCCGACGCGGTCTGCAAGGGCGGCAAGCACTACAACGGCTTCTACGGGGCGGGCATCGCCGACGCCCTCAACGCCGTTCGGTAGCGCGCGAGTTGAGGGGGCCGTCCGCTTGCCGGGCGGCCCCTTTGCGCGTGCGCGGCCTGGTGGCGGTCAGGGAGCGGGGGACGGCCGTTCGCGGTACGCCTGCGCCAGAAGGAGCTGTGCCGCGAGGTAGGTCAGCATGATCCAGAAGTCGGGGCGGGGCGCCTGCGGCCAGTCGGCGACGCCGGTGGCGATCAGGGTGTCGGAGAGCAGGAACAGCGCGCCGCCGGCGCCCACGAGCGGGCCGAGCCGGGAGGAGCGGTAGGCCGTCGCGGTCAGCAGCAGGCTGTATCCGGCGACCGGGATCCTCAGGTCCGGGGGCAGATCGGGCCACAGGGCCGCCACGGTGGCGACCAGGGCGACCGCGTAGAGCGCGCCGAGCCCGGGGTGTGTCCTGCCGCGCCCGAACAGGACGAGGTAGCAGACGTGCCCGGCGGCGAAGCAGCCCATGCCGAGCAGGAACGCGGGGTCGGCGCCCGAGAGCAGGAACACGTCGCCGCCCCAGCCGCACAGCAGCGCGGCGATCAGCAGGCCGGGGCCGCCCCTCGCGTACACGTGCGCGGCGAGCAGCGGCATCAGGAGCGGCTTGGCGACCAGGTGCCCGGTGTGCCATCCGGCGAGGAGCGAGCCGAGGTCCACGAGGCAGGCGAACGCGAAGGCGAGCAGCAGCGGGGTGACCGCCGCGCCGTGCCGCGGCCCCGGCCCGCCGCCCCGTACGGGCGGGGGCGCGCCCGGGGCCGTGCGGCGCGGGGCGGCGTCCGCGCCGGGTCGCGTCATACGGCGCGCTCCGGCACGGCGGGTGCGGCGCTCGCGGAGGACACGGGCGCGGCGGCGTCGGGCCCCGAGCCCGTGCCCGCCCCGGCAGCGCCGGCCGGCGCGCTCCGCGGCTGCCAGCCGGGGCCGCGGAAGACGCGCCCGGCCCGCTCCCGCCAGCTGCTCGCGGCCCGTACGTCGCGCGCGATGGCGGCGTACTCGTGGGTGGCGACGCGCAGCGGGTTGTAGGTCGAGATGTTCTTGGTGAGCCCGAACACGGGCCGCTCGGTCTCGGCGGTGAAGGAGCCGAACATCCGGTCCCAGATGATCAGGATGCCCCCGAAGTTGCGGTCCAGGTAGCCGCCCTGGGAGGCGTGGTGGACCCGGTGGTGGGAGGGCGTGTTGAGGACGAACTCGAAGGGCCGGGGCAGCTTGCCGACCCGCTCGGTGTGCACCCAGAACTGGTAGACGAGGTTGGCCGACGAGCAGAACGCGAGCACGGCCGGGTGCATGCCGAGCGCGATGAGCGGCACGTAGAAGGGCCAGACGGTCCAGGTCGTCCAGGGCTGTCGCAGCGCGGTGGTGAGGTTGAAGTTGCGGCTGGAGTGGTGCACCACGTGGCAGGCCCACAGGATCCGGATCACGTGGTGGCCGCGGTGCGACCAGTAGTAGAAGAAGTCCTGCCCGAGCAGCATCAGCGGCAGCGTCCACCACAGGACGGGGATGCTGAGCGGGGTCAGCGCGTAGACCGCGGTGTAGATCGCGACGATCGGGATCTTCCACAACGCGTCGAAGACGAGACTGCCCAGGCCCATGCCGACGCTGGTGGCGGCGTCCTTCGTCTCGTACCCCGCGGCCTCCTCGTCCGGATGGAGCCGGTAGCTCACCATCTCCACGACGGTGAGCAGCACGAAGGCGGGTATCGACCACAGCACGACATCGGGCAGGTTCGGCGACATGCCTGCACCGTAGGGGCGGTGCGGCGGCCCCGGCTAGATGTTGTTACCGACAAGTATGCGAGAAGGGTTGTCAGCAGGCTTTGGTGACTTCTGCCAAGAGGGGCGCCTGAGCCCGTCCCGACCGCCTGCACCAGGACGGACGTCCTACACCCCCGCCGCCCCCAGCAGCACCCCCACCCCATACGTGACCCCCATCGCCACCGCACCCCCTCCCACGTTCCGCCAGATCGCGCGGCGGGGCGGGGCCGCGCCCAGGCGGGCGCTGCCCCAGCCGGTGAGGGTGAGGGCGGCCAGGACCGAGCCGACCGTCACGTACAGGCGGGCCTGGGGCGGGGGCAGCACGATGGCGAGGAGGGGGAGCAGGGCGCCGGCGGTGAAGGCGAGGAAGCTGGCCCAGGCCGCGTGCCAGGGGTTGGTGAGGTCGTCGGGGTCGATGCCGAGCTCGACACTGGCGTGGGCGCGCAGCGCGTCGCGCTCGGTGAGCTGGACCGCCGCCTCGCGGGCCACCTCCTCACTCAGGCCCCGCTCGGTCAACAGCCCGGTCAGTTCGGCCAGTTCGGCTTCGGGCGACTCCTTCAGCTCACGCCGCTCCAGGGCGAGCGCGGCCCGCTCCGAGTCGCGCTGGGTGGAGACCGAGACGTACTCGCCGGCCGCCATGGACAGCGAACCGGCGAGCAGCCCGGCGAGGCCCGCCGTCAGGAGGGCCGAGCGGTCGTCCGTCGCACCGGCCACGCCGACGACGAGTCCGGCGGTGGAGACGATGCCGTCGTTGGCGCCCAGGACCGCGGCCCGCAGCCAGTTGAGCCGCGAGCCGAGGGCCCCCTGGTGCGCCTCGTCGTGCTGGTCGGGTGAGTTCATGCGGGGCAGGGTCTCACCCCGCGTTCACCACACCCGCACCGACCCGCCCGGGGCGAACGCGGGACTCGTCGCGCCGGCGGGGACCTCCTTCAGGGGCTCGGCGACCTCGGCCACCGTGGGGCCCACGCGCCGCGCGATCGCGTCCAGGAACGGCAGGTCGAATCCGTAGACGCGGGCCGCGTTGCCACCCACCATCGCCGCGACCTCCTCGCTCGGCAGGCCCGCGTAGGCGATCCGCAGCCCCTCCCGCGAGAAGGGGGTGGTGCCCTCGTCGTGGGGGTAGTCGCTGCCCCACATGATCTTGTCGAGGCCGATCCGGTCGCGCAGCGGCACCTCGTGCGGCCGCATGAAACTGGCTCCGACGAAGCAGTTGTCCCGCCACACCCGCGACGGACCCCTGCCCATGGAACCGGCCAGCCCCGCGCCGAACTTGGACTCCGCGGTGGCCGCCTTCGTCCTGGCCGCCACCAGCCGCCCGTGGTAGTAGTCCAGCATGTCGAGCACGCCGGGGATCCAGCCCGACCCCTGCTCGGTGAGCACCAGGTGGAGGGACGGGTGGCGGTTGAAGGCGCCGCCGAAGATCAGGTGCCACAGTGCCCGGTGCGAGAACCAGGTGGTCTCCACCATGAACACCGCGCGCGCGGCCGGCTCCTCCCCCAGCGGCGGCGACGCGGACCCCCCGTGGTGGTTGACCGGTACGCCGAGCTCGGCGCAGACCGCCCAGATCGGGTCGTACGCCTCGGAGTACAGCTCGGGCACCCCCGAGCCCGGCGGCGCGCCCGGCAGCAGGACGCCGCCGGTCAGGCCGGCCTCGCGGCTGTGGCGGATCTCGCGCACCGCCTCGTCCACGTCGTTCAGCAGGATCTGCGCCACGCCCGCCCGGCGCCCTGGCGCCTGCGCGCAGAAGTCGGCGAGCCACCGGTTGTGGGCGCGCAGCCCGGCCCAGCGCCGCTCGTACTCCTCGCGCGTCGGGGCGGGCGCCATGAGGGAGGCCGACGGGAAGAACGGCGGGATCGTGTTCGGGAAGACGACCTCGGCGACGATGCCGTCCGCCTCCAGCTCGGCCACCCGGCGGGCCGAGTTCCAGTTGCGGTCGGCCGTGTCGGCCATCAGGTCCTCGTACGGGTTGACGTACGTGGCCACCCACGCGTCGAAGGCGTCGTGGTACTTCGACTCCAGGTAGGGCCGGTAGTCCAGGAGGTCGGCGCCGGCGTGACAGTCCGCCGAGATGACCGTGTAGCGCTCGGCCGCCGCCGCGCTCCCGCCGTCCGGTCCGCTCGCGCCGGCCGCGCCCCGCCCGTTCGCGCCCCCCGTCCCGCGCCCGCTCACCGCTCCACCCCCAGGACCGGGAAGTCGTGCTCGGTCAGCCAGTGGCGGCCCACCTCGCGCGAGCGCGCCCAGGACGCCTCGACGGCCGACTGGTCCTCGGGCTGGCCCAGTTCGGCGGGGGTCGGCCCGATCCGGCGGGCGAGCGGCGCCAGCTTCGCGGTGTCGAAGCCGAACACCTCGGCCGCCGCGAGGCCGAGCATCCGCCGGGTCTCCGACACCGGGATGTCGTGGAAGGTGGTGCGCAGCCACTCCCGGGTGCGGGGCCAGGTGCCCTCCGGGTGCGGGAAGTCGGAGCCCCACAGGATGTTGTCGACGCCGATCTCGTAGCGCTGGGCCAGTTCGCGGCGCTTGGTGTTGGTGGCGCAGACGAAGATCTGCCGGTCGAGGTACTCGCTGGGCGGGCGCTTCAGCTCGGCGAACGGCGAGAGCTTCTTGCCGCCGTGCGCGCCGAGGTAGAGCCGGTCCATGAACCACAGCAGGTTGGGCAGCCACCAGCAACCGGACTCCGCCACCCCGAACCTGAGCCCGGGGTGGCGCTCGAAGACGCCGGACCACAGCAGGAACCACAGCGGGCGGGCGGGCCACCAGGTCACCTCGGACACATAGATGCCCAGGTGGTCGCCGTACTCGTGGCGCGGGGCCGCCCCCGAGTGGGTCACCAGCGGCATCCCGGTCTCGGCCGCGGCGGCCCACACCGGGTCGTAGCGCCGGTCGTGGTAGGGGGCGCGGTCCACCCACATCGAGGGGATCATCAGCGCGCCGAGCCCGGACTCCTTGGCCCGGTGGATCTCGGCGACGACCCGGTCGACCTCGCCGGTGACGGGCAGCAGGGCGACCCCGCAGTGCCGTTCGGGATGGTGTGCGACGAACTCGGCGAGCCAGCGGTTGTGCGCCTGGGCGCCCGCCATGCCGAGGTCGGGGTCCTGGTCGCCGGAGAGGCCGAGGCCGACGCCGAAGGGGGCGGCGGTGCGGCTGTCCACGGCGTCCGCGTCGGGGAAGACGACCTCGCCCGCGACGCCGTCGCCGTCGAGCTCCTTGATGCGCCGGGCCGCGTCCCAACCCCCGCGCAGACCTTCCTCGTTGTCGCTGAACCAGCGGTCCGCGAAGGCCTCGTTGCGCACCCCGAGCCGGGTCATCTCCTCGCGGCGGCGCTCGCGCCCCGCGAGGAACTCGTCGAACTCCCGGTGGAAGCGGCTGTCCAGATAGGGCCGGTACTCCTCGGTGGGGAGCCCGGCGTGGCAGTCGGAGGAGATGATCAGGTACGGATCGTTCTGCGCTGTCATCGCACGTCCCTCGTCAGTCCAGGATGAAGCTTTCCAGGTAGGCCGGGTCGGCCCGGTCGAGCATCGACTGCGAGCGCGCCCGGATCTGCCGGTCGCTGTGCTCGCTCGCCGGGAGCATCCAGAACCGGTCGGCCCTGATCCCGTCGACGACCTCGGCCGCCACGGCCTCGACCGGGGTGAACTCGATCGCGTGGCCCGCGGCACGCATCGCCGACTCCCACTGGTCGAGGCTGCGGTAGGGCGTTCTGCGCGGGCGCTCCTTGGCGTAGCGCCCGGGCCGGTTGCGGTGCGACTCCCACAGGCCGGTGCGCAGCATGTGCGGGCCGGGGAAGAGCACCGATGCGCCGATCGGGACCCCCTCCGCCTTCAGGTGCGCGTACAGCGACTCGGTCATCGTGACCACCGCCGACTTGGTGACGGCGTACACGGACGCGGTCGGCAGCGGGGCGATGCCGCCGTCCCCGGAGGAGGTGTTGACGATCCGGCCCGCCTCGCCGCCGGCGATCATGCGGGGCACGAAGGCCTGGATGCCGTGGAAGACGCCCCACACATTGACCGCGAAGGCCCACTTCCAGTCGTTGGCCTCGTGCTCCCACATGCGGCCCTCGGCGCCGGAGCCGACCCCGGCGTTGTTGCACAGCACGTGCACCGCGCCGAACGCCTCGTACGCGGCGTCCGCGAGGGCCAGCACCTCGTCCCGTTCGCTGACGTCGACGGTGCGGGCGAGCACCTCGGCCCCGTCCTCGCGCAGCTGTCGCGCCGCCTTGCCCAGGGCGCCCTCCTCGACGTCGGCGAGGACCACCTTGAGCCCCTCGGCGGCGAACCGCCGGGCCATCGCGAGCCCGATCCCGCTCGCCGCACCGGTCACCACCGCGACCTGCCCCTGCCTCAGCTCCATGGTCAAAGACTCCCCTCGGGCGGCCCGTCGAGGATCTGCCGGGGATCGTCGTAGCGCTGGTGGATGTAGGGCAACAGGGCCTGGGCGCTGACCCGTTCGGCCACCGTGCCCCGCTGGTCGGTGGCCTTCTCGCCGATGGTGATCTGGACGAGGCGGCGCACCGGCAGATCGGCGACCGGGTCGTACATCGACTCGCGCAGCACCACGTCGCCGGTGACCTTCTCCAGGGTGCGCACCTTCTCGTTGCGTACGCAGTGCACGAGGACGGGGTCGGCGTCGAAGCCCTCGCCGTCCACGGCCGGCAGGAACTTGAAGTAGAAGTCGGTCCTGCGGGTCGGCCCGGGCAGCGGCAGCGGCCCCTCGACCGCGCCGCGCACCTCCACGAACGCGATGCCGTGCCGGGCGAGCGAGGCGCGGACGACCAGGCCGTCGCGCTCGACCACCACCTCGCCGAGCTTCTTCGGCTCTCCGAACACTTCGCGTCCGCCGATCAGGGCGCGTTCGTGCGTCATCGGCATGACCAGCGGATACCAGCCCTCCTGTCCGTCGTGCACCGCGGCGACGGCGACCGAGCCCGCGCCGAGCGGATATCCGGGCAGGTCGACGGTGCTGATGTTGGCCCGCACCAGCGGGCGCTCTCCGGGCTTCAGCGGCGGCGGCAGGACGGCCGCGACCGCGTCGGGGTCGCTCTCCCAGACCGCCACGACGCCGGTCGACCAGATGTCGGGGAGCTTGGAGTTCGCGGTGCGCGCCGCCTGGATCTCGGCCTCGGTGCGCGCCCCGTACCGTACGCGTGCCATGTCGTACCACCCTTCGCGGACTGTCTCCTGGGGGGTCCGGCCTACGGGGGCCCTCTTCTCCCGGCGGCCTGTAACACAGTTACATCGCGTCCGATGAAGGGTAAAGACCCGCGCACCCACCAAATATGACGGAGCATCAGACATGACGCGTGCCTCCCTCACCCGCGAGGAGATCCTCCTCGCGGCCGGGGCCCTGGTCAGACAGCACGGGCCCGCCGCCCTGACCATGCGCAAGCTCGCCGCCGAACTCGGCACCGCCGTCACCTCGATCTACTGGCACGTGGGCAACCGCGAATCCCTGCTGGACGCACTGGTGGAGCGGACCGTGGCGGAGCTGGGCGAGATCGCACCGCGCGGGCGCACCCCGGCCGCCCGCGTGGTGTCGGTGGCCCGCACCCTGCGCGACGAGCTGCGCGCGCGCCCGCACCTGATCGCGATGGTCCACGAACGGGGCCTGACCGAGCGGATGTTCCTGCCCGCCCAGCAGGCCCTGGTGCGCGAGATGCACGCGGCGGGCCTGCGCGGCGCCCGCGCGGCGCAGGCGGTGCGGGCCGTGCAGTTCCAGGTCGTGGGGTACGTCCTGATCGAGCGCAACCGGGAGCGCGCCCCGCTCCAGCGCCCGGCGGAGGAGGAGCTGTGGCATCCGCGGACGGCCGGACAGGATCCGGCGCTGGCCCGGGCGCTGGCCGCGCCGGTGGATCAGGACCGGCTCTTCACCGACTCGGTGCGGGCGCTCGTGGCGGGGCTGCTCGCGGGCGCGAAGGAGTAGGCACGGCGCCTTCGGCCGCCGCCCGCGCCTGCCCCGCACTGTGGCCCGGCCCTCACTCCGGCCCCCGGACCGGCGCCGCCCACCGGAGCGGGGCAGCTCCATATCGTCTGATTCCGGGGCGAGTTGGGGGCGTGCGCCCGGGCGCGAGGAGCCCGGCGGCACGGGCCGGATGCCCCGCCGGGGCCCGGCGTGTCAGTGCGGACCCGTATTCTCTGTGACCATGCTCGACGACCTGACGACAGCAGCGACGTGGCCGGCCGCCTACCCACCGGGGTACGCGGTCGTCGACGTGGAGACCACCGGCCTCGCCCGCGACGACCGGATCATCTCGGCTGCCGTCTACCGCCTCGACGCCCAGGGCAATGTCGAGGACCACTGGTACACGCTGGTCAACCCCGAGCGCGACCCCGGCCCGGTGTGGATCCACGGGCTCACCAGTGACGTGCTCGAAGGCGCGCCCCTGTTCCCCGACATCGCCGAGGAGTTCGCCGCCCGGCTCGACGGCCGGGTCCTGGTCGCGCACAACGCGATCTTCGACTGGCAGATGATCGCGCGCGAGTACGCGCGGGCCACCCGCACCGCCCCCGTCAGGCAGCGGCTGTGCACCATCGCCCTGTCGAAGGAGCTGGCGCTGCCGCTGCCCAACCACAAACTGGAATCCCTGGCCGCGCATTACGGCGTCGTGCAGCAGCGCGCGCACCACGCCCTCGACGACGCGCGGGTGCTCGCCGAGGCCTTCCGGCCGAGCCTGCACGCCGCGGCGGCCGGCGGGGTGCGCCTGCCGCTGCTCGAATGCCGCCCGCTCACCGAGTGGACGGACGCGCCGGCCACCCCCCGCATCGGCTACCAGGCCTCCTACCGCGGCGGCGGCTCGGGCACCTGGCGCGCCTCGCGCAAGCGCCCGGCGTGCCCGTACCCCAACCCCGGGCGCTACGAGCCGGACCGGCCGCTGAAGCAGGGCATGCGGGTCGCCTTCTCCGGTGACACCTCCGTCGACCGCGAGCTCCTGGAGGATCGTGCCGTCGAGGCGGGGCTGCACGTGGCGACGAGCGTGTCGCGGCTCACCAGTCTGCTCGTCACCAACGACCCCGACTCGGCCACCTCCAAGACCGTCAAGGCGAAGTCCTTCGGCACCCCCGTCGTCGACGAGGCCGCCTTCACCCAGCTGCTGCGGGACGTGACACCGGCAGACGGGTGAGTGCCGGGCGCGGCGCCCACCGTGCGCGCCGCGCACCCTCCACCCTGTGGCCCATGGCACGTTGCGAGGTCTGCGGAAACGACTACGGGATGTCCTTCGAGGTGCACGCGCAGGGTGCGGTGCACGTCTTCGACTGCTTCTCGTGCGCCATCCACCGCATGGCGCCCATCTGTGAACACTGCCGGGTCCAGATCATCGGCCAGGGGGTCGAGGTCGAGGGTGCCTGGTACTGCGGGGCGCACTGCGCCCGCGCGGAGGGGAAGGCGGGCATCGTCGACAAGGTCTGACCCCTTTGCCCCCGGACAAATCCCCCGGACCCGAGGGCGACCCTCCGCCACCCCACCCACCGCACCCCGTGACCCGAGTTGTACCGTCATGGGGTGTACCGCTTCCTGTTGTCCCGGCAGTGGGTGCTCGTCACCCTTCTGGCCCTGGCTCTCATCCCCACGATGATCGAGCTGGGCTTCTGGCAGCTGCACCGCCACGAGCACAAGGTCGCCCAGAACACCGTCATCGCCGACAACATGAAGGCGGCCCCCGTCCCGGTGACCGACCTCACCTCGCCGGGCCACACGGTGCCCCACTCCGACTACTGGCGCCGGGTGACCGCCACCGGGCACTACGACACCGCGCACGAGGTCGTCGTGCGGCGCAGGACCGCCGCCGACGGCCGGGTCGGCTACCACGTGCTCACCCCGTTCGTCCTCGACAACGGCCCGACCGTCCTGGTCAACCGGGGCTGGATCCCCGACGACGGCAGCCAGATGAACTTCCCCAAGATCCCGGCCCCGCCCGCGGGCAGGCTGACGGTCACCGGCCGTCTGATGGCCGACCAGACCACCGCGGCCAGCGGCATCAAGGACGTCAAGGGCCTGCCGCCCCGCCAGGTCATGCTGATCAGCAGCGCCCAGCAGGCCAGGGCGCTGGGCCGAACGGTGCTGGGCGGCTACATCGAGCAGACCGCGCCGGACTCCCCCGGCGGCTCCCCCGAACTGATCCCGGCCCCCGACGACAGCTCGATCGGGCCGCACATGGCGTACGCCGTCCAGTGGTGGCTGTTCTCGGCCGCGGTGCCGGTCGGCTGGTTCATCCTCGTACGGCGCGAGAAGCAGGACCGCGAGGCAGCCGCGGCCGAGCCGGCGGCCGAGCCCGAGCCCGCAACCGCCTGATCCGGTGCCGCGCGCGCCCGGTCAGGTGACTGCTTAACAATTTGTCCCGCCGGGAACACGCCATGGCGTGACGCAACGTACTCAGCGCATCGAGGACTACGCCCTCATCGGCGATCTGCAGACCGCGGCCCTGATCGGCCTCGACGGATCCGTCGACTGGCTCTGCCTGCCCCGTTTCGATTCGGCCGCCTGCTTCTCCGCCCTGCTCGGTGACGAGAACAACGGCCACTGGCGGATCGCCCCGACGGAGGCCGGCCACTCGGGCCGGTGCTCCCGGCGCGCCTATCTGGATGATTCGCTCGTCCTGGAGACGTACTGGGAGACCGCCACCGGCACGGTGAAGGTCATCGACTTCATGCCCCAGCGCGATGTCGCCCCGGACGTGGTGCGCATCGTGGAGGGGGTCAGCGGGACCGTCGAGATGGGCTCGGTCCTGCGCCTGCGCTTCGACTACGGTCATGTGGTGCCCTGGATGCGCCGCTGCGACGGGCACCGGGTCGCGGTCGCCGGGCCCGACTCGGCGTGGCTGCGCAGCGAGCCCGAGGTCAAGACCTGGGGCCAGCACATGAGCACCCGCTCCTCGTTCACGGTCGGCAAGGGCGACAAGGTCGCCTTCGTCCTGACCTGGCACGCCTCGCACGAACCGCGCCCCGATCTCATCGACCCGTTCGAGGCGCTCGACCAGTCCCTCGCCGACTGGCGGGAATGGGCGGGCCGGTGCCGCTACACGGGCCCCTACCGCGACGCGGTGATGCGCTCCCTGATCACCCTCAAGGCGCTGACCTTCGCCCCCACCGGCGGCATCGTCGCGGCCCCCACCACCTCGCTGCCCGAGGAGCTGGGCGGCGTCCGCAACTGGGACTACCGCTACTGCTGGCTGCGCGACTCCACGCTCACCCTCGAAGCGCTGCTGTCGGCGGGCTATCTGGAGGAGGCGGGCCGCTGGCGGGACTGGCTGCTGCGCGCCGTCGCCGGCGATCCGGCCGACCTCCAGATCATGTATGGCCTGTCGGGCGAGCGCCGCCTGCCCGAGTTCGAACTCCCCTGGCTTAAGGGGCACTTCGAGTCCGCGCCGGTACGGATCGGCAACGCGGCCGTCGAGCAGCTCCAGCTCGACGTGTACGGGGAAGTCATCGACTCGCTGTATCTCGCGCGCCAGGCGGGCCTGCAGAGCGAGTCGCACGCCTGGAACCTCCAGCTCAGCCTGCTCGGCTTCCTGGAGGCGCGCTGGCGCGAGCCGGACGAGGGGCTGTGGGAGGTGCGCGGGCCGCGCCGGCACTTCGTGCACTCGAAGGTGATGGCGTGGGTGGCCGCCGACCGCGCGGTGCGCACCCTGGAGGCGGACCCGGAACTGCGCGGCGACGCCGGGCGCTGGCGCAAGATGCGAGACGAGGTGCACCAGGAGGTCTGCGAGAAGGGCTTCGACCCGGAGCGCAACACCTTCACCCAGGCGTACGGCTCGCAGGAACTGGACGCGGCGACCCTGCTCATCCCCCGGGTCGGCTTCCTGCCGGCGGACGACCCCCGGGTGATCGGCACGGTCGACGCGGTGCACGCCGAGCTCGGCGGAAGCGGCTTCGTCCGCCGCTACAGCACCGACGGAACGACCGTCGACGGCCTGCCCGGCGACGAGGGCACCTTCCTGGTCTGCTCGTTCTGGATGGCGGACGCGCTGCGCCTGACCGGGCGGAAGAAGGAGGCACGGGAGCTGTTCGAGCGGCTCCTGACGCTGCGCAACGACGTGGGCCTGCTCGCCGAGGAGTACGACCCGTCGGCCGGACGCCAGCTCGGCAACTTCCCGCAGGCCTTCAGCCACATCGGTCTGGTCGCGACCGCCTGCGCGATGGAACCGGACGGCGACGAGGGTGCAGGATAGCCCGCATGGATCTTGGACTGAAGGACCGTGTGTACGTCGTCACCGGGGCCTCGCGGGGCCTCGGCCTCGCCTCGGCCCGGGCGCTGGTCGCCGACGGCGCGAAGGTGGTCGTCACCGCCCGCGACGAGCAGACGCTGAACGCCGCCGCATCCGAACTCGGCCCCGGCGCGCTCCCGGTGACCTCCGACAACGCCGACCCGGCCGCGGCGGCGCGGCTCATCGCCACCGCCCGCGAGCACTTCGGGCGCTTCGACGGCGTGCTGATCAGCGTGGGCGGCCCGGCGCCGGGGTTCGTCGCGGACAACTCCGACGAGCAGTGGCAGTCCGCCTTCGAGGCGGTGTTCCTCGGCGCGGTCCGCATCGCCCGCGCGGCGGCCGAGGAACTCGACGAGGGCGGCGTGATCGGCTTCGTCCTGTCCGGCTCGGTCCACGAGCCGATCCCCGGCCTGACCATCTCCAACGGCCTGCGCCCCGGCCTCGCGGGCTTCGCCAAGTCCCTGGCCGACGAGTTGGGCCCGCGCGGCATCCGCGTGGTGGGCCTGCTGCCGGCCCGCATCGACACCGACCGCGTCCGCCAGCTGGACGAACTGTCCGGCGACGCGGAGGCGACCCGAGCGGCGAACGAGTCCCGCATCCCGCTGCGCCGCTACGGCACACCGGACGAGTTCGGCCGCACGGCGGCGTTCCTGCTGTCGCCGGCGGCGTCATATCTGACCGGGGTGATGGTGCCGGTGGATGGGGGGGCGCGGCACGGGTTTTGAGCGGGGGGGGGGTGTGGGGCGGGGCGGGCGCTGGGTTACGGGGCGGCGGGCTGTGCGCGGGTCGGCGCGGGTGCGGGGCGGCCGGCTGCGCGGAGGCCGGGGGGCGAGTGGCGGGGCGGCGGGTGTGCGGGGGCGGCGGGCTGTCGGGTGCGCCTCGGACGGGTCGGCCGCGGCGGGCTGCGGGGACGGCGCCGCGGCCGGGCCGGCCGATCAGCCGCAGCGCCAGGTCGTGGGCGTGGTGCGATGGGTGGTGGAGCTCCATGTGCTGCCGGCCAGGGTGCCGTCGTCCGCCGAGACGTTGACGGTCTTGTCCATGCCGGTCAGCGTGGCGGTCAGGGTGGCGGTCTTCGTGCCCAGTTGCCAGACGCCGAGCACCTGGGCGCCGAAGGGTGCGGGCTGGTAACCGACGGCCTGCCCGGTGCGGTTGACCGTGAACATGAGGCCGCTCTTGTCGGGCTGGACGACCGTGCCGTCCCGGTCCCAGAGCACGCCGTGCGCACCGGCCAGGCCGGCCACCCGCCCGTTCGCGACGGCGTACCCCTTGACCCTGCTCTCCCCCGCCGGGACGGTCAGCCTGCGCGCGCTTTTGGCCCGCCAGAGGTAGACGGCGTTGGCGTCGACCGGGTTGTCGGCCGGGTAGCTGTTGACCAGCACCGTGCCGTCCTGGTCGATCCCCACGGCCTCGGTCTGCCCGGCGGTGGGCAGTCCACCGGTCACCTTCACGACGGTGCCCGGCGCCGACGCGGGCCACATGACGGCGGCCATGGGACCGCCGCCCTGCTCGGAACTGGCCCACCCGACGATGTCGCCCGCGTCGTCGATCGCCGTGGGGAAGGCGTTCATCCGCCCGGAGAAGGTCGGCACGGGCAGCTGTTCCAGGGTGTTGCCGCGCGAGCGGAAGGGGTGGATGTGGTTCTGGGCGTCGTCGGTGTACCCCACGACGGTCCCGTCACGGTTGACCCCCGCGACGGTGAGGCTGTCGGTGAGCCCCGGCAGATCCCCCAGGTCGGTGACCTTGCCACCGGCCCAGCGGACGGCGTGGTGCGTGCGGGGGTAGGCACCACTGCTCGACGCCACCCCCGCGTACCCGCCGGCACTGTCGGCCGCGTCGACTGTCCCTTCGGGGGTGTTGGGGGGTAGGGGGAGGGGGGCGGGGGTGAGGGCACAGGGGGTTGCCCCGGCCGAGGGGGCCCTTTTTGCCTGGACGGCGGGGGTGGGCTCTGTGGCAGAGGCCGGGGCTGCGGGGGCGAGGAGGGGGGGTGGTGGCGGTGGCGATGGCTGTGGCGAGGGTGAGGGCGGCCGGGAGGTGTCGGGACCACATGGGGGGGTGCAACTCCTTTGCGCGGGGCGGGGGTTGGGGGGGCGTGCTTTTGGGTTCGGGGAGGTTCGTGCTGGGGTGGGCGGAGGTATGGGGGGGGTTGGGTTCAGGGTGGCGTGGGGGTGCTGACGGGGGGCTGACGCCCGGGGGGCGATGCGGGCGGGGTGTGGAGCTGCCCCGGCGCCCTGGCGCGATGTCCCTGCGGGCCGTGCGTGGCTGGGCGCGCAGTTCCCCGCGCCCCTTTCAGGACCGGGGTGCTCGGGGTCTGCGGAGTCCCGCGCCCCTTGGCGGCACCGGTGCTGGTTCGCGCGCGCATCCACAGCCTGTCCGGCGTTTGAGGACGAGCGCCGTTCAGGCGCGATCGGGGGCGCAGCCCCCGCCGGGGTCCGAGGGGCGAAGCCCCTCAGGGGGTCTGGGGCGCAGCCCCAGGGCCAGGCACCCTCCAACGCCCGTCACGGGCGGGTGGGTGGGCAGCCTCCTGGGGGGTCTGGGGCGAAGCCCCAGGGCCCGGGCCTATCCAACCCCCGTCACGGGCGGGCGGGTGGGCAAGCCCCCCCCCGGGTCTGGGGCGGAGCCCCAGGGGCCGGGCCGCGCCCCCTCAGCGGGCAGCACCCCCCAGCCCCGGCCCGGAGGTCAACTCACCCGCCGAGCCCCGTGCTTGAGGCCGCGCAGGCGAACCTCCGCCGGCAGGCTCTCCAGCCCGGCAGAACCCCGGGCATGCTCAAGCGCCTCCCCCTCAAGCCCCCCCAACGCCTCCGCAGGCCGCGCATGAGGCTCCAGCAGCAACGACACCCGCGCCCCCGGCGCAGACCTCCGCCCCACCAGGGCCACCCGCGCCCGGGCAACCCCCTCCAACCCCTCGGCCTCCCCTTCGAGCACGGATTCCAGCGCCTTTCCCCGCAGCAGCGCCCCCTCCCCGTCCCCGGAGTCCACCAGCACCTCGGCGAGGCGGGCCCGGCGCAGCTGGGCGAGCAGCCACCACAGCGTGAGGACGACGAGGAGCGCGAGGACGGCGATCATCACGGGCCACCACCAGTCCTGGTCGTGCCAGCGGACGCGGCGGGCCCGGCTCAGAAGGACGTCGTGCCTGGTGCCCCAGGGCCACCAGGACGGCACGGCGAGTCCTAGCCCGGCGGCCAGCACCGCCCCACCCACGACGAACAGCACGAGCCCGACGAGGCCGAGCACCAACCGGTTGACCGTCCGCAGCATGGCTCAGCCCTTCCGTACCTGGCGGCTCACATGGACCACGAGCCCGGGCGGCGCGGCAAGGCCCAGCTCCTTGATGCCCGCGCCGAGCGCCGCGTCCAAGTCGGCCCGTACATCGTCGAGTTCACGGAAGTGGGACAGGGCACGCACCACGACACGGCGCCGCCGCACCCGCACCCGCGCCGACTGGACGCCGGCCACCTCCATCGCCCGGTCCCGCAGCACCAGCGCCGCGGCGTTCCGGTCGAGGCCCGCACGTACGGCGGCGGACCGGCGCCGCATCGGCAGAACGGCGCGCAGACCGGGGGTGAGCGCGAGGGCGATCAGCCAGAGGCCGACCAGCGCGACGGCGCCCGCACCCGCGAGCACCGCGACATCGTCGACGGGATGGTCCGCGAGCCAGTGGGCGAGACCGGTGCGCCAGCGCATGGCCGAGCGGTGGGCGCGTACGGCGGCCACGTCGTACAGGAGGAGACCGGACGCGGCCAGGAGGAGCAGGGCGACGATCCCCGCCGGCACCCGGCGGGCCGACCAGAACCGGCCCGCCCGGCCGCCCTCGCCATCCGCGAGCACCGGCACGGCGTCGTGGTCGGAGGCCGAGGACGCCTGGTCGAGCCCGGGGTCGGCAGCCGCGGAGGAGCCGCTCTGGTCCAGTACGGGAAGGCGCTCGGTGCGGGGCTCGTCCTCGTACGGCCGGCTCATCGGATCCTCCCCCGGTCCGCCGCGCCCGACCCCGCCGCGTGCAGACGCTCGATCCGCACCGCCACGTCGGGCACCTCCATCCCCGCCAACGCCCTTACCCGCTCGGCGACTTGACGGCGTACGGCACGGCACTGGCCGCCCAGGTCGCCGGGGTAGCCGAGTTCGACACTGACCTGTACCCGGGCCGAGTCCTGGTGCACCGTGACGGTGGCGCGGGGCGGCGCTCCGTCCTCGGGGACCTCGTCGAGGGCCTCCCGAGCCGCCTGCGCGGCGATCTTCGCGACGACCCGGTCGGCGATCCGGGTGGCGCCGCGCTCGGCGGGCTCGATCCGTGCGGCCACCGGCATCGGTCAGCGCCGCCGGTCGCCGCGGTCGCGGGTCCGGAAGAAGTCGCCCGGTTCGAGGTCGCCGTCGAGGAAGCGTCCGACCACGAAGCCGACGGCGCCCAGCGCCGCGACCAGCAGGAAGGCCCCGAAGCCGCCGAAGTATCCGGCGAACGCGAGCGCCATGCCGGTCATCAAGCCAACCACCGCCATGCTCATGCCGAGCTCCTCGGTCTGTTTCCAAAAACGGTATGCGGAAAGTTACGAACCACCGAGCCACCGGCCCAGGCCGGGCCCGGTCAGGATCACCGAGCCGTCGGACCGGGCCAGTTGAACGGGCCGTCGGCCACCCAGGCCGTCAAGCCAGGCCGGGACCACTGGGCCACTGGGCCACCGGGCCACCGGGCCACCGGGCTACTGGAGCCGGGACTCCGGTTCCTCGTCCTCCTCCTCGGGCAGCTTCACATCGCTGACCGCGATGTTGACCTCCACGACTTCGAGCCCGGTCATCCGCTCCACGGCGGAGACCACGTTCTCGCGCACGTCGCGGGCCACCTCGGCGATGGAGACGCCGTAGTCGACCACGATTTCGAGGTCGAGCGCGGTCTGCACCTCGCCCACCTCGGCCTTCACACCGCGCGTGACGGCCGGCTTGCCGCCCGGCACCCGGTCCCTGACCGCGCCGAACGTACGCGACAAGCCGCTGCCCATGGCGTGCACGCCGACGACGTCACGCGCCGCCATCCCGGCGATCTTCTCGACCACTCCGTCGGCGATCGTGGTGCGACCACGCCCCGCCGGGTCTCCGCCGCCCTTCTTGGTGACGGACGTCCTTCTGTTCTGGTCGCCGGATTCGCCTGCGGACTCGTTCCCGGGTGCACCGGGGCGGTTGCGCTCTGCGGTGGTGTCGCTCATGACCGTTCGTCCCTTCGCCCTTGGACTCCATTGCCCACATTAAGTGCGCTTGCCCCGACTCGCCCCCTCGATGCGGCAGGCTGGGGGAATGACGGGTGATGGATGGAGTGCCGCGGTACGCCGGCGGCTGGGTGCCGGACGACTGCTCGCGCTGGGCGGTCCCGAGGACGGGGCGTGGATCACCGAGCGGGCCGCGGGCGCGCTCCTGAGCGTGGCGGCCGCGGGGGTGCCAGGGCTCGTCCTGACGTCCTTGAGGGTCGGCCCGGCCGACCCGGACGCCCCGGCCCGGCCGCTGGTCACGCCCCCGCCGAGCGCCCTGCCGCCGGTCCCGCTGCGCATCACGGCCGAACTCGCCGTCGTGGGCGGGCATCCGGTGCCGGAGCTGACGGCGCGTCTGCGCGAGGCGCTGTTCTCGGCCGCGCAGGACCGGCTGGGCCTCGACGTCTCGGACGTCGACCTCAAGGTGACGGATCTGCTCGACGCGCCGCCCGGCACCCGGCCGGACCCCCCGTTCGGCGGTCCCCCACCCGGGCCCGCCGAGGCGCCCGCGACCGCCGCGGCGGCAGCCGCCCTCGCCACCCCCGGCGTGGTGCAGCTGACCGACGAGCTGGGCCCGCCCGTACGCGAGACGGACGGGCACCTCCAGGTGGAGCTGACCACGCTGGGCCACCCGCTCGAAGTGGCCCGGGCGGTACGCGGCGCGGTGGCCCGGGCGGTGCCGGCCGCCGGATCGGTGGGCGTCCTGGTCACCTGGGTCACCTGACCGGGGCCCGTCGCGGCGCGGCTCAGTCCGAGAGGCCGGCCAGGTCGCGCAGCCGGCGGGCCTGCGCGGCGCGCTCCGCGACGCGCTGGTCCTCGTAGGTACGGCCCGACGCGCCCCGCAGCAGCGCCTTGGTCTCGACCACCGCGTCCCGCGGGGCGGCGAGCAGCGCGCCCGCCAAGTCCCGTACGGCGGAGTCGAGTTCGGACGTCGGCACGGCGAGGTTGGCGAGGCCGGTGCGCTCGGCCTCCTCGGCTCCGACGAACCGCCCGGTCGCGCAGATTTCGAGCGCGCGGGCGTATCCGACGAGCCCGACGAGCGGGTGCGTACCGGTGAGGTCGGGAACGAGACCGAGGCTGGTCTCGCGCATGGCGAACTGCACGTCCTCGGCCACGACCCGGAGGTCACAGGCGAGGGCGAGCTGGAATCCGGCACCGATGGCGTGCCCCTGGACGGCCGCGATCGACACGATGTCGTTGCGGCGCCACCAGGTGAACGCTTCCTGGTACTCGGCGATGACCGCGTCGAGCTCCGCGTCGGAGCCGCGCGCGAGGTCGAGGAACGAGGGCTCGCCGTCGAAGCCTTCGGGGGTGAAGGCCTGGCGGTCGAGGCCGGCGGAGAAGGACTTGCCCTCACCGCACAGCACGACGACGCGCACGCTGCCCGGAAGTGACCGTCCGGCCTCCGCCAACGCCCGCCACAGAGCGGGAGACTGAGCGTTGCGCTTGGCCGGATTGGTCAGCGTCACCGTGGCGATCGCGTCGTCGACGGAGAGCCGTACGCCGTCCTTGTCGAATACCTCACGTACGGATGCGGACGTGGCCATGGGGCGCCTCCGGGTCAGTGCCGTCATTGAGGGATCGCCTCGGCGATCCGTAAGTGACTGCACAGTAACCACCCGGCCGACCGCACGGCCGACCGGGTGGCCACCACCGGACCCGGTGGGCCACAGGAGCTGTTCGGGGCCGCCCCGGTCAGGCCGAGGCGACCTTCTTGCCCCGGGTCGCTCCACCGCGTCCACGGAGAGTGACCCCGGACTCGCTGAGCATCCGGTGGACGAATCCGTAGGACCGGCCGGTTTCCTCGGCCAGCGCCCGGATGCTCGCACCGGAGTCGTACTTCTTCTTCAGGTCTGCCGCGAGCTTGTCGCGCGCGGCGCCGGTCACCCGGCTGCCCTTCTTCAGAGTCTCGGCCACCCGTGCCTCCTCATGGGAAGTGCGCTCTGGACTTCTCATGATCACCCCTCCTGGGCTTCCTGGCCACCCATTCGGCAAGGTCCGTCCAACAAGGTTCCGGGCACGGAGCGCGACGAGCGGGCGCGGAACATCGCATTCCGCCTGGGCCGGGACATATCACGGGCCGAAAGTCGAGACGAACCGCCAGGTCAGCGCTGTGTTCCGGGTCACACACGGAAAAAGGCCCGCCCCGGTGGGGGCGGACCGTGATCGGGCGCGGGACACACCGGGGTACGAGACGCACTCACTCAGATTGAGGATCACGCGTGAGCCGAATGATCCAGAACCAGTGGATCATCGCGCCGGACCACCCGGGGAGCGCGTGCGCGGCGGCCGGCCGGACGCCCCGGTGGCGCCGCTGGCCGGACCGCCGACGGGCGTCGGTCAGGCCAGGGCGACCAGGTCCGCGTAGTCCGGACCCCACAGGTCCTCGACACCGTCCGGCAGCAGGATGATCCGCTCCGGCTGGAGCGCCTCGACGGCGCCCTCGTCGTGGGTGACCAGGACGACCGCGCCCTTGTACGTGCGCAGCGCGCCGAGGATCTCCTCACGGCTCGCCGGGTCCAGGTTGTTGGTGGGCTCGTCGAGCAGCAGCACGTTGGCGGACGACACCACGAGGGTGGCGAGCGCCAGCCGGGTCTTCTCGCCGCCGGACAGGACGCCGGCCGGCTTGTCGACGTCGTCGCCGGAGAAGAGGAAGGAGCCGAGCGTCTTGCGCACCTCGACCAGGTCCAGGTCGGGGGCGGAGGAGCGCATGTTCTCCAGAACCGTGCGGTCCGGGTCGAGCGTCTCGTGCTCCTGCGCGTAGTAGCCCATCTTCAGGCCGTGTCCCGGGGTGACCTCGCCGGTGTCGGGCTTCTCGGCGCCGGCGAGCAGCCGCAGCAGCGTCGTCTTGCCGGCGCCGTTGAGGCCGAGGATGACCACGCGCGAGCCCTTGTCGATGGCCAGGTCGACATCGGTGAAGATTTCGAGCGAGCCGTACGACTTGGACAGGCCCTCGGCCGTCAGCGGCGTCTTGCCGCAGGGGGCGGGCTCGGGGAAGCGGAGCTTGGCGACCTTGTCGGAGACGCGGACCGCCTCAAGGCCGGAGAGCAGGCGCTCGGCGCGCTTGGCCATGTTCTGCGCGGCGACGGTCTTGGTGGCCTTGGCCCGCATCTTGTCGGCCTGGGAGTTGAGGGCCGCGGCCTTCTTCTCGGCGTTCTGGCGCTCGCGCTTGCGGCGCTTCTCGTCGGCCTCGCGCTGCTGCTGGTAGAGCTTCCAGCCCATGTTGTAGACGTCGATGTGGGCGCGGTTGGCGTCCAGGTAGAACACCTTGTTGACGACCGTCTCCACCAGGTCGACGTCGTGCGAGATCACGATGAAGCCGCCGCGGTACGTCTTGAGGTAGTCGCGCAGCCAGACGATCGAGTCGGCGTCGAGGTGGTTGGTCGGCTCGTCCAGGAGCAGCGTGTCGGCGTCCGAGAAGAGGATGCGAGCGAGCTCGATACGGCGGCGCTGACCGCCGGAGAGGGTGTGCAGCGGCTGGCCGAGGACCCGGTCGGGCAGGCCGAGGGCGGCGGCGATGGTGGCGGCCTCGGCCTCGGCGGCGTACCCGCCCTTGGTGAGGAACTCGGTCTCCAGGCGCTCGTACTTCTTCATCGCCTTCTCGCGCGTGGCGCCCTTGCCGTTCGCCATGCGGTCCTCGTTCTCGCGCATCTTGCGCAGCACCTCGTCGAGGCCGCGGGCGGAGAGGATGCGGTCGCGGGCGAGGACGTCGAGGTCGCCGGTGCGGGGGTCCTGCGGCAGATAGCCGACCTCGCCCGAGCGCGTGATGGTGCCGGCGGCGGGGATGCCCTCGCCGGCCAGGCACTTGGTGAGGGTGGTCTTGCCGGCGCCGTTGCGGCCGACCAGGCCGATGCGGTCGCCCTTGGCGACGCGGAAGGACGCGGACTCGATGAGGACTCGGGCGCCGGCGCGCAGCTCGATGCCGGTGGCGGTGATCACGGAAAGACTCCAGGGCGGTGGGGACGGCGGACGGGACGGGGGTCGGTGAGGTCGACGCCGCCTAATGCACAAGGAGAATTGCCATGCGGCCAATTCTAACTGGGTCGTGCAACCCGGTTTCCGCCACGGTCCGCGGGGCCCTCACTCCGGCCGGGCCCCGCGCCCGGAGAAGGGCAGGTCGTTGCCCAGCGGGGTGCGCCCGGGGGTGATCCTGCCGAGCCCGTCGACGGCCGCCCGCTCCGGGCCCGGGGCGCCGGGGCCGCCGCAGGGCTGTGCCACGAGCAGCACCCCGCGGGTCCGCGCGGTGCGTCCGGGGTCGAAGGCGCAGCCCGGGTGCGCGGGCAGCAGCCAGCGCAGGTCGCCGTCGGCGGCGCGGAAGGCGCTGACGCGCTCGGGGATGACGACGGCGAGCATGCGGGCCTGCGCGTCGAGCGGCTGGAGGACCCCCGCGGCGCGCCCGGGCCGCTCCGCCAGCCAGCCGGCCAGGCCGGGCACCGCCCGGTGCCAGCGGACCCGTTGCGGACCGGTGTCGGTGATCATGCCGTCCGCCCAGAGCGCGAAGGCGTGGCCGGGCGCGCGGTACAGGGCCAGCGGCCTGCTGTCGCGCCGCGTGTACGTCCAGCGCCGGGTGCCGGTGCCGCGGTCGTACGCCTCGACGGCCGCGCCCCGGATGCGGACCGGGTCGAAGGCGGAGGCCGAGGTGGGGGCGGTGCGGCGGTCGAAGCGGTCGCCGAAGGGGGTCCGGTCGGCGTGCTGGGCGGCGGTGACCAGCGGGAGGGCGAGTACGGCGGCGACTGCGGTCAGCGCGAGACGGGTCCGGTCCATGAGGCGCCGAGCGTATCGGCCGACGCAACAAAACGGGCGTAGCGCAATGAACCGGTTGATACTCGGAGTGACCTGGTGATGCGCGGGGTGACCGCGAGCGGCCCGCCGCTCGCGGGCCCCAGAGCGGACGGTGGAGCGCCCATGCAGTTCGACGACGACGCCCCTCTGGACACGTCCGAGGTCAATGACGCGCGCGGCGGCCGCATCCCGGGCGGCCGGGCCACCGTCGGGGGCGGCATCGTCGGCGTCATCGCGCTGCTCCTGGCTCTGTTCTTCGGGGTGGGCCCCGAGCAGCTCGGGCTCTCGTCGGGCGACACCTCGCCGGCCGCGACCTCCTCCTCGCAGGCCCAGGTGAACCAGAGCTGCCGCACCGGCTCGGACGCCAACACCAAGGACGACTGCCGGATCGTGGCGGTGGTCAACAGCGTGCAGGACTACTGGGGCCAGGAGTTCCCGCGGCGCGGCGGCGCGTACTCCCCCGCCCGGACCGTCTTCTTCACCGGCCGTGTCAACACCGCCTGCGGGACGGCCACTTCGGCCGTCGGGCCGTTCTACTGCCCGGGCGACCGGCAGGTCTACCTCGACCTCGGCTTCTTCGACGAACTGCGCACCAAGTTCGGCTCCAGCGGCGGGCCCTTCGCCCAGGCGTACGTGGTGGCGCACGAGTACGGGCACCACATCCAGAACCTGATGGGCACCCTGCAGAAGTCCCAGGACGGGCGGCAGGGCGCGGACAGCAACGCGGTGAAGGTGGAGTTGCAGGCCGACTGCTACGCCGGGGTGTGGGCGCACCACGCGACGACGACCCCCGACAAGGCGACCGGACGCCCGCTGATCTCCCGGCTCACCGACCAGGACATCAAGGACGGCCTGGACGCGGCGGCGGCCGTCGGCGACGACCGCATCCAGGAGAAGTTCCAGGGCCGGGTCACCCCGGAGACCTGGACGCACGGCTCGGCGCAGCAGCGCCAGCAGTGGTTCTACACCGGCTACCGGACGGGCGACACGGCCCGCTGCGACACGTTCGCGCGGTGAGCCGGGGGGCGCTGCCGGGGGCGTTGTCGGTGCCGGGGGGCGTTGTCAGTGCCGGGTGCGAGACTGAGAGCCGGATCACATTCGGCGGCGCGGACGTGGAAGGGACGAACGGCATGAGCATGTACCCGACGATCCTGTACGGCGATGCGAAGGCGGCGATCCGCCGGCTCAAGGAGGCCTTCGGCTTCACCGAGGTGTGCACCTACGAGGGCGAGGACGGCAGCGTGATGCACGCCGAACTGTCCTACGGGGCGGGCGTGGTGATGCTCGGGTCGAAGGGCCGCGAGGGCCTGTTCGCCCGGACGATGGCGGACGCGGGCCCGGTGGGCGTGTACGTGGTGGTGAGCGATGTGGACGCGCACCACAAACGGGCCGCCGAGCACGGCATGGAGATCCTCATGGAGCCGACCGACCAGGACTACGGCTCGCGGGACTACATGGCGCGGGACGCGGAGGGCAACGTGTGGAGTTTCGGTACGTACGCGCCGGGCGCCGGCGAGTGAGCCGGTAACCGGGGCGCGCCGGCCGTCACGGCCCCGGGCCGAGTCGCGTGCGCCCGGGCCGAGCGGTGTGCGCCGACCCTGGCCCGGTGTCCCGGCGCCGGGTCCACGTGCGCCCGCCCCAGCTCCGTGCCCCGGGCCGAGCCCCCGTGCGCCGACCCGAGCCCAATGCCGGGCCCCCTGCGCCGGCGGTCCCGCCGCCCCGGGTGGGGCCGGCGGGGCCGGTGCTGCGGGTGCTACGCGCGTCGCTACGCGGAACCGGTGTGGACCTGGAAGGCGGCGCGGCGTACCGCCTTCGCGAGGGCCGGGTCGGGATGGGCCGCGGCGAGCGCCACCAGGACCTGCACCGTGCGCGGATGCCCAACGGCCCGCACCTCGTCCAGCAGGGCCGGCACCGTGCCCTGCACCGCGGAGTCCAGGTGGCGTACCAGGAGTTCGCTCTCGCCGTGGTCGGCCACGGCGGCAGCCGTGTCGACCCAGAGCCAGGTGGACTCCTCGCGGGTGAGCACCCCGACGACGTCCTCGGGGTCGCCGCCCTCGTACTCGGCGAGCCAGAGCAGGGCGTAGGGACGCAGGGTGGTCTCGGTCGCGGCGGCGCGCACCGCGGGCTCGGCCGGGGCCCCCACGACCCGCAGCGCCTCGAAGGCGAGCCCGCGCAGCAGCGCGTCGTCGCCCCGGGCCACGTCGAGCAGCTCGGTGACGGCGCTGCCGACGGTGCGTGCCGCGGTCCACGCGCGGTACTCGGCGCGGGCCGGGCCCGGGGTCAGTCCCGCGCAGCCGCGCAGCATGTCCTCGGCCGACTGCTCGATGTTGCCGGCCGGGCTCTGCGCGGCGACGCAGATCTGTTCCAGCTTGACCCAGACCGCCCAGTTGCCGAGCGGGGTCAAGGTGGCCTGGCCCTCGCCGAGCACGAGCGCGCCGACGGCGGCGAGGCCGGCCAGCGCCCAGTCCAGGAGGTGCGGCAGCAGCGGCGGCATCGACACGGGGTCGGGCCGGGGGCCGTAGGGCACCTCGCAGCGTTCCTCGCGCAGTTCGGCGACGCGCTGCTCCAGCAGGTCGAGCAGGGCCGGCACGAGGACCGGCCCGTTGGAGAGCTGGAGGAGCGAGAGCACCTGGGGGACGGCCTCGACGACTTCGGCGACCGCGGTCGGGGCGATGTCCCCGGGTGCGGGATGCACGAGCGACCAGGCGTCGAACAGGGCGACCCAGCCCCGCAGGACGGCCGCGTCGTCGCGGTCCCAGGCGCGCAGCCGCCAGCCGGGCCGCACCGTCGCGCCGTGCAGCTCGACGAGCCCGGCGAGCCGGGCCCGGTCCCAGCCGGCCCGCACCTGAGCGGTCGTCAGTCCCAGTGCGGCGGCGGCCCGTTCGGCGACCGGTGCGGGCAGCGGGCCGGGCCTGCCGGGGCCGGGCGCGGCGCCGCGGGTGCGCTCGGCGTCGGTCCAGCGGGCGACGCGCACGGCGTCGGCGAGCACCGCTCTGGCCTGGCGGGCCAGTTCGGCGGCGGCCGGGGTGCCGGCGGGTGGCCGGGGTGCCGGCCGGGTGCGCCGGTCGGTCACGGCCCTGCGTGCGGTGGCGAGGGGCCGGGCTTGCGTCGGGTGCGGAGCGCGGACAAGCCGCAGTCTGGAGTCGCGCGGCAACTTCTCTTCAGGCTTCCGGGACGTCACGCATGCAGTCTTCCCGGTCACTGGCCGAAAGCCCAAACGGAAGGGTTCGCCCGCCCCGCGCCCGGCGGGCCCCGCGACGTCCGGGCCCGGCGGCCCGTCCCGCGGAGGGATGCGGTCCGCTTCCCGTCCCGAGGCCCAAGCGGAACGGGCCGCGACGGCCCGGGCCGCTTCGCGCCGCCCTCTCGGGGGCCGGGCACCGCACCGCGCGACGCACCCGCGGCGGTGACGTCCGCAGGTACAAGCGGAACCGGCCGCGACCGGCCGCGCCGCGCGGGCCCGGTCACATGAGCGGGGTGAGGAAGCGCCGCAGGGTCTCTTCGTAGCCGGTCGGGTCCGCGTTCCACATCGCGGCGTGCGGCGCGCTGCGCACCGGGTGCAGGGTGACCAGTTCCGGTCGCCGCGCGGCCAGTTCGCGCGAGGGTCCCCAGGGCGCGACGGTGTCGTCGGGGCCGTGGAAGACCAGCGTGGGCACCCGCGGGGTCACCGCGGCGGCGGTCTCGTGGCGGCGGTCGCCGTGCACGCCGGTACGGCCCTGGGCCGCGCGGACCGCGAGCGGCAGCAGCGGGCCCGGGGTGCGGCGGGCCGCGGCCAGGGCCTTGACGGTGAACTCCCAGTCCAGGACCGGCGAGTCGAGCACGAGGCCGCTGACGCGTTCGCGCAGTGCGGAGCGGTCGGCGGCGCGCAGCGCCATGGTGGCGCCGGTGGACCAGCCGTGCAGGATGACGCGCTGGGCGCCCGAGCGCACGGCGTAGCGGATCGCGGCGTCGAGGTCGCGCCATTCGGAGTCACCGAGGTGGCCGAGCCCGTCCTGCGGCCGCGGCGCTCCCTCGTCGCCGCGGTAGGCGAGGGAGAGCACCGTGAGCCGCTGGCGGCGCAGGAACTCCAGCAGGTTCAGGGGGTGTTCGCGGGTCGTGCCGAGGCCGTGCACGGCGATCACCCAGGTGGGACGTTCACCGGGGACCAACCAGGCGGGCAGCGGCCCCAGTTCGGCCGCGATCTCGACGTTCCGGTAGGGGATGCCGAGGGCGGTCTCGGGGGTGCCGCGGTGCAGCTGGGGGGTGAGCCACACGCGGTCCCCCGCGGCCGGGGCGCCGCAGGTGACCCGCTCCAGGCGGCGCACCACGGTGTCGGCGGTGTGCGGGGCGCTCTCCAGCACCTCCCCCACGACGGCGTGGACACCGTCGCCCTCCAGGCCGTACGTCCCCGGGCGCAGCGCGGCGAGCGAGCGGGTCAGGGTGATGCGGCCGGGGGCCGTGGCGTGCACGGTCAGGCGGGGGCCGGTGGGCAGCGGGCGGCCGGGCGGCGCCTTGAGCGCGGCGTCGCTGGCGTGGCGTCCGGCGACGACCGCTGCCGCGCCGACGCCGAGGAGTGTGGTGACGGCCGCTGCCGTCTTCGTCGCGAGGCGCACGGGTCCAGTGTCGGGGTGCGGGGCGCCCGGTGCCAGTGGGCGGGGCCATCGGAGCGGCGGGCCCCGGTCGCGGGGCTCCCGCCGACGGGTTCCCGGCCCGGCGGCCCGGGCCCGCCCGGGCCGCCGGGCAAGGCGAGGGGGGCGGCTCCCGTCTCAGGGCTGCCCGTACCCCCGCAGCTTCTCGGCGACTTCGTCGAGCTGGTCCCGGCTGAGCAGGGACGGGGTACGGCCGGGCACGGCGGCGGCGGTGAGCCACAGGCGGCACATCCACTCCAGCTGGGCGGTCCGGTCGTAGGCCTGGCCGAGGGAGGCGCCGTAGGTGACGGTGCCGTGGTTCTGCAGCAGGCATCCGGTGCGGTCCTCCAGGGCCCGCAGCAGGTGCGCGGCCAGCTCCTCGCTGCCGTACAGGGCGTACGGGGCGACGCGGACCGGGCCGCCGAGCGCGGCCGCCATGTAGTGCACCAGCGGCAGTTCGGACACCAGCGTCGAGACGGCGGTGGCGTGCACGGCGTGGGTGTGCACGACGGCCCGGGCGTCGGTGTGCCGGTAGACGGCGAGGTGCAGGGGGATCTCGCTGGTGGGCCGCAGGGTGCCGAGCACCTGGCGCCCTTCGAGGTCGACGGCGACCGTGTCGGCGGGCCCGAGCCGGTCGTAGGGGACGCCGGTCGGGGTGACGAGGACGAGGTCGCCGACCCGGACCGACACATTGCCCGAGGTGCCGACGACCAGTCCCTCCGCGGCCGTGCGGCGCGCGGTGTCGATGAGTTCGGCCCATGCCGCGGCCGTCGCCGCCCCGTTGTCGCTCATGCGGGCGATCCTGCCAGGCGCAGGCCGTCCGGGCGCCGTCCGGCCGGTGGACGTCCACTAGCCTCGGGGGGATTTGTTCCATACACCGCTGTTTCAGGGGGAATTGATGGCTCGCGACCGTGTTCGCCCGCTGCGTCGCGCGGGGGCGCGGGCCGTGCTCGCGGGATCGCTCGCCGCGGCGGCCCTCGGCTGCGCGGCGCTGGCGGCGCAGCCCGCCGCCTCGGCCGCGGCCCGGCCCGCCGGGCACGACGTCTCCTCCCACCAGGGCGCCGTCGACTGGGCGGCGGCCAGGAGCCGGGGCGCGTCCTTCGTCTATGTGAAGGCGACCGAGTCGACGACGTACCGCAATCCCTACTTCGGGCAGCAGTACGACGGCGCCCGGCGGGCCGGGCTGCTGCGGGGCGCCTACCACTTCGCGGTCCCGGGGCAGTCGTCGGGCCGGGCGCAGGCCGAGTACTTCGTGCGCAACGGGGGCGGCTGGTCGGCCGACGGCCACACGCTGCCGCCCGCGGTGGACCTGGAGCACAACCCGTACGCCAAGGACGCCAAGGACGGCAGCCGCGACCGGTGCTACGGCCTGGGGCCCGCCGCGATGACGGCCTGGATCGCCGCCTTCAGCGACGAGGTGCGGCTGCGCACCGGCCGCCGGCCGGTGATCTACACGACCACCTCGTGGTGGGACGCGTGCACGGGCCGCAGCCGGGCGTTCGGCGCGACCCACGCCCTGTGGCTCGCCCGGTACGCGCCGGCGCCGGGCCCGCTGCCCGCGGGCTGGTCGTACTGGACGCTGTGGCAGCACCAGGACGGCCGCGGAACCCTGCCGGGTGACCAGAATCTCTTCAATGGGAGTTTTGAGCAGTTGCGGCGGTTCGCGACCGGGCGCTGACCGGCCCGGCGGGCAGCCCCCACGGCCCCGCGCGGCGGCCCGGCGGGTCCGGCCCCGAGCGGCCCGCGCGGCCCGCGCGGCCCGCCGGGAACGAGAAGGGGCGACGGTCACCGATGCGCCCGTCCCAGTTCATCTTCCGTTCACCCAGGTTGCTTACGTTCGTCCCGCCACTGACGTCGAACGATTGCCTGGGTAAATGGAACACATCACGCTGCTGCTCGCGATCGTGATCGTGACAGCTCTCGTGTTCGATTTCACGAACGGTTTCCATGACACCGCCAACGCGATGGCCACCACCATCTCGACCGGCGCCCTGAAGCCCAAGACGGCGGTCGCCATGTCCGCCGCGCTCAACCTGGTCGGCGCGTTCCTGTCGGTGGAGGTCGCCAAGACGATCTCCGGCGGGATCATCGACGAGAAGGGGATCCGCACCGAAGTCATCTTCGCGGCCCTGGTCGGTGCCATCCTGTGGAACCTTCTGACCTGGCTGCTCGGGCTGCCCTCCAGTTCCTCGCACGCGCTGTTCGGCGGCCTCATCGGCGCCGCGGTCATGTCGGCCGGCTGGTCGTCCGTCAACGGCTCGACCGTCGTCACCAAGGTGCTGCTCCCCGCGGTCGCCGCCCCCGTCGTCGCGGGCATCGCCGCGATGCTGGCCACCCGGCTCACCTACCGGATCAACCGCAACACCGACGAGAAGGCCACCGCCAAGGGATACCGGGCCGGCCAGATCGCCTCGGCCGGACTCGTCTCGCTCGCCCACGGCACCAACGACGCCCAGAAGACGATGGGCATCATCACCCTCGCCCTGGTCACCGCGGGCGTGCTGCACCCGGGCGCGAACCCCCCGCTGTGGGTCATCGTCTCGGCCGGTCTGGCCATCGCGATGGGCACCTACCTCGGCGGCTGGCGCATCATCCGCACCCTGGGCAAGGGCCTGACCGAGCTGCGCCCGCCGCAGGGCTTCGCCGCCCAGACCGGCGCCGCCACCGTCATCCTCGCCTCCTCGCACATCGGCTTCTCGCTCTCCACCACCCAGGTCTGCTCGGGCTCCGTCATGGGCGCGGGCCTCGGCCGCAAGGGCGGGGTGGTCCGCTGGTCCACGGCGAGCCGGATGGCCGTCGCCTGGATCCTGACGCTGCCGGCCGCCGGACTGGTCGGCGCGGGCGCGGAGTTCCTCACCCAGCAGGGCACCTGGGGCATCGCCGCCGTCGCGGTCCTGCTGATCGCGGGCTCGGGCACCATCTGGAAGCTGTCGCGCCGCGAGCCGGTCGACGCGCACAACGTCACCGCCGACGAGGCCCCCGCGGCCGAGCCCGCCGGTGTCATCACCACCGCGATCGCCGCGGTCACCCCGCCGCCCACCGGCCTGGCCGTCGCGTCGACCGAGCTGCGGGCCACCATCCAGGCCCCGGCCCCCGTCGACCCGCCCACCCCGGCCGCGGTCTGACCCCGGAACTCCGCTCACCCAAGGAATCCTCATGCACATCGACTGGGCAGCTCTCGGCTCCGTCTTCGGCGTCAGCCTCGCGGTGACCGTCGGCCTCGTGGGCCTGTTCACCCTCGGCATCGTCGGCCTCACCAAGCGGGAGGCCGCGGCGTCCGGCACCGCGGGCAACGCCGCCGTGGCCCGCGCCGGGGCGTACACCTGCTTCGCGCTCTGCGCGGCGGCCGTGGCGTACGGGATCCATCTGATCGTCGCCTGACACGCGCACCGCACCGCGCACCACCGCAACCGCCCTTGGGCCCCGGCCCGAGGGCGGTTCGCCGTGACGCCGCACACTCTCTCGCGCCGCAGGTCAACAGCAAGTTGACGGGTGTTCTCACAGCGTGGTGGACTGCACCGGCCAGCTACGGCGGCAGAAGAGGAAGCCGGTGCGAATCCGGCGCGGTCCCGCCACTGTCACCGGGGAGTCGTCCCCGCGAGCCAGGAACTCTCACCGCCGGTCACGTCGAACCAGGGCGCGGACACCCTGAGTGAGGACACACCGCCATGCGCTCCTGCCCGTCAAGACCTTCCGGCCCCCTCCGCGACGCCCGGGCGCGCTGACGATGCGGGCCGATCGCGTCTTCGTCCACGGCGTCACCGCCGGACTCCTCGGCGACCTCCTGTTCGGCGATCCGCGCCGCGGCCATCCCGTCGCCGCCTTCGGCCGGGCCGCCGGCGCCGTCGAGCGCCTCCTGTGGCGCGACCACCGCGGCTGGGGCGCCCTGCACACCCTGGTGTGCGCGGGCGGCGCCACGGGCGCCGCCGCCCTCGCCCGTCGTGCCGTGCGCGGCAGGCCGCTCGCCGCCGCCGCGCTGACCGCCGCCGCCACCTGGACGGTGGTCGGCGGCACCTCGCTGGGCCGCGAGGCACGCGCCATCGGCGGCGCGCTGGCCGCCGGCGACGTCGAGGTGGCCCGCGAGCGCCTGCCGCACCTGTGCGGCCGCGACCCGCAGTCCCTCGACGCCGACGGCGTCGCGCGCGCGGTCGTCGAATCCGTCGCCGAGAACACCTCGGACGCGGTCGTCGGCGCCCTGGTGTGGGGCGCGCTCGCGGGCGTGCCGGGCCTGGTGGGCTTCCGCGCGGTCAACACCCTGGACGCGATGGTCGGGCACAAATCGCCCCGCCACCGCCGGTACGGCTGGGCCTCGGCCCGCCTGGACGACGTGGCGGGCTGGCCGGGCGCCCGCCTCACCGCCGTCCTGGCGGCGCTGGCCGGCCCGGACACCCGGGGCGCGCTACGCGCCTGGCGCTCCGACGCCGGCCGGCATCCGAGCCCCAACGCGGGCCCGGTGGAAGCCTCGTTCGCCGGGGCCCTCGGCGTGCGCCTGGGCGGCACGCTCTCCTACGCGGGGCGCGTCGAGCACCGGCCGGTCCTGAACGCACCGGGGCGGGCGGTCGGCGTCGCGGACATCGAACGGGCGGTGCGGCTCTCGCGCACGGTGGGCTGGCTGACGCTGGCCACCGCCGTCGCGGCGCGGGCCGCTGTGAGGAAGGGACGTACATGGGTGGCGGGCTGCTGATCGCCGGCACGACCTCGGACGCGGGCAAGAGCGTCGTCACGGCCGGGATCTGCCGCTGGCTGGTGCGCCAGGGCGTCAAGGTCGCGCCCTTCAAGGGGCAGAACATGTCGCTCAACTCGTTCGTGACGCGCGAGGGCGCGGAGATCGGCCGGGCCCAGGCGATGCAGGCGCAGGCGTCCCGGGTGGAGCCGACCGCGCTGATGAACCCGGTGCTGCTCAAGCCCGGCAGCGACCGCTCCAGCCAGGTCGTCCTGATGGGCAGACCGGTGGGCGAGCTGAGCGCCCGCGGCTACCACGGCGGACGCCAGCAGGCGCTGCTCGGCACCGTCCTCGACTGCCTGGCCGAACTGCGGGACACCTATGACGCGGTGATCTGCGAGGGGGCGGGCAGCCCGGCCGAGATCAACCTGCGGCGCACCGACATCGTCAACATGGGCATCGCCCGGGCCGCGCGGCTGCCCGTGGTGGTGGTCGGCGACATCGACCGCGGCGGCGTGTTCGCCTCGTTCTTCGGGACCACGGCCCTGCTGAGCCCCGAGGACCAGGCGCTGGTCGCGGGGTACGTCGTCAACAAGTTCCGCGGCGACGTGACGCTCCTCGAACCCGGCATCGAGATGCTGCGCGGTCTCACCGGACGGCACACCTACGGGATCCTCCCCTACGCCCACGGGCTCGGGATCGACGAGGAGGACGGCCTTCGCGTGTCGATGCGCGGAGCGGTGCGCGAGTCGGTGGTGGCGCCGCCGGTCGGCGAGGACGTGCTGCGCGTCGCGGTGTGCGCGGTTCCGCTGATGTCCAACTTCACCGACGTGGACGCGCTGGCGGCCGAACCCGGTGTGGTCGTGCGGTTCGTGGACCGGCCCGAGGAGCTCACCGACGCCGATCTCGTGGTGGTGCCGGGCACCCGCGGCACCGTGCGCGCCCTGGAGTGGCTGCGCGAGCGGGGCCTGGCCGCGGAGATCGCCCGCCGGGCCGCCGCGGGCCGCCCGGTGCTCGGCATCTGCGGCGGCTTCCAGCTGCTCGGCGAGCACATCGAGGACGAGGTCGAGTCGAAGGCGGGCTCGGTGCCCGGGCTCGGACTGCTGCCCCTGCGGGTGCGGTTCGCGGCCGGCAAGACCCTGGCGCGGCCCGTCGGGGAGGCACTCGGCGAGCGGGTCGAGGGCTACGAGATCCACCACGGGGTGGCCCAGGTCCTGGGCGGCGAAGCCTTCTTGGACGGCTGCCGGGTGGGCCCGGTGTGGGGCACGCACTGGCACGGCTCCCTGGAGAGCGACGGATTCCGGCGCCGGTTCCTGGAGCGGGTCGCGCGGGACGCGGGCCGGCGTTTCGTGCCCGCGCCCGACACCTCGTTCGGCGCGCTGCGCGAGGAGCAGCTCGACCGGCTCGGCGACCTGATCGAGGAACACGCCGACACCGGCGCCCTGTTGCGGCTGATCGAGCAGGGCCCGCCCGCCGGGCTGCCCTTCATCCCGCCGGGGGCGCCGTGACCGTCCGGCGTACCCCGCGGCGTACAGCACTACTCGAAGGAGAGATCGGCACATGAGCACCCGGTATCCGTTCACCGCCGTCGTCGGCATGGACGACCTGCGGCTCGCGCTGCTCCTGAACGCCGTCAGCCCGGCCGTGGGCGGTGTTCTGGTCCGGGGCGAGAAGGGCACCGCCAAGAGCACCGCCGTGCGGGCGCTAGCGGACCTGCTGCCCGAGGTGGCCGTCGTGCCGGGCTGCCGGTTCAGCTGCGACCCCGCCGCACCCGACCAGAACTGCCCGGACGGGCCGCACGGGAGCGGCCCGGGCGCGGCCCGCGCGGCCCGGATGGTCGAACTGCCGGTGGGCGCGTCCGAGGACCGCCTGGTGGGCGCCCTGGACATCGAGCGGGCGCTGGGCGAGGGCGTGAAGTCCTTCGAGCCGGGCCTGCTCGCGGACGCGCACCGCGGCATCCTGTACGTCGACGAGGTCAACCTGCTGCACGACCACCTCATCGACCTGCTGCTCGACGCCGCCGCCATGGGCTCGTCCTACGTCGAGCGCGAGGGCGTCTCGGTACGGCACGCCGCGCGGTTCCTGCTCGTCGGCACGATGAACCCCGAAGAGGGCGAGCTGCGCCCGCAGTTGCTCGACCGGTTCGGCCTGACCGTCGAGGTTTCGGCCTCGCGCGAGCCCGGGCAGCGGGTCGAGGTGGTGCGCCGCCGGCTCGCGTACGACGACGACCCGGCCGCCTTCGCCGCGCGCTGGGCCGACGAGGAGAGCGCGCTGCGCGAACGCATCGCGGCGGCACGGGAGTTGCTGCCCTCGGTCATGCTCGGCGACGCGGCGCTGCTCCAGATCGCGGCCACCTGCGCCGCGTTCGAGGTCGACGGGATGCGGGCCGACATCGTGATGGCCCGCACCGCCGCCGCCCTCGCCGCGTGGGCCGGGCGCACCGAGGTCAGCAGCGAGGACGTCCGGCAGGCGGCGCTGCTCGCGCTGCCGCACCGCCGCAGGCGCAACCCGTTCGACGCGCCGGGCCTCGACGAGGACAAGCTCGACGAGACCCTGGAGCAGTTCCGGGGCGAGGACGAGGGTGCGGACGGGGACGACGATCCGGACCCGGGCCCCGAGGGCCCGGACGGCGGTGGCGGAGGCGGCGTCCCGCCGCAGGGCGACGCCCCCGAAAGTCCCGCCGAATCCCCCGAGTCCCCCGAGTCCCCCGCCGACTCGGGACCCCCCGACTCGGGCCCCGCCGGCCCCCCGGACACCTCCGAGGCGCCGCGGCCCCCCGCGTCCCCCGCCCCGGCCGGGGCCGGCGAGCGGGGCGCGGTGCAGGCCGCCGAGCCCTTCCGCACGAAGATGCTGAGCGTGCCGGGTCTCGGCGAGGGCGCGGCGGGCCGGCGCTCGCGGGCCCGCACCGACCACGGCCGCACCACCGGTTCGCGCCGGCCCCAAGGGGCGCTCACCAAGCTGCACTTGGCGGCGACGGTGCAGGCGGCGGCCCCGCACCAGCGGGCGCGCGGGCGGTCGGGCCCCGGGCTGGTCGTACGCCGTGACGACCTGCGCCAGGCCACCCGCGAGGGCCGCGAGGGCAACCTCGTGCTCTTCGTGGTGGACGCGTCCGGGTCGATGGCGGCCCGGCAGCGGATGAGCGCGGTCAAGGGCGCGGTGCTCTCACTGCTCCTGGACGCCTACCAGCGCCGCGACAAGGTCGGTCTGATCACGTTCCGCGGCAAGGACGCCGACCTCGCGCTGCCGCCCACCTCCTCGGTGGACGCGGCGGCGGCCCGGCTCGCGTCACTGCCGACCGGCGGGCGCACCCCGCTGGCGGCGGGCCTCCTGAAGGCCCATGACGTGCTGCGCGTGGAGCGGCTGCGCGACCCCTCGCGCCGGCCGCTGCTGGTGGTCGTCACCGACGGACGGGCCACGGGCGGCCCCGAGCCGGTCGCGCTCGCCGGACGGGCGGCCCGGCTGCACGCCGGCGACGGCACCGCGTCGGTGGTCGTGGACTGCGAGTCGGGGATGGTGCGGCTCGGCCTTGCCGGGGAGCTGGCACGTGAACTGGGCGGCAGCGCCGTCACCTTGGACGCACTGCGGGCGGACTCTATCGCCACACTCGTCAAGGACGCAACGGGAACTTCGAGGAGGGCCGCTTAATGCCGCAGGGACAGGTCAGTGTCGTACCCGAGGACGGTCTGACGACGCGTCAGCGCCGCAACAGGCATCTGGTGATGGTGCACACGGGCATCGGCAAGGGGAAGTCGACGGCCGCGTTCGGGATGGCGCTGCGCGCCTGGAACCAGGGCTGGCCGGTCGGGGTGTTCCAGTTCGTGAAGTCGGCGAAGTGGAAGGTCGGCGAGGAGAACGCGCTGAAGGTGCTCGGTGCCTCCGGCGAGGGCGGCGTCGTCGACTGGCACAAGATGGGCGAGGGCTGGTCGTGGATCCAGCGCGAGACCGCCGAGGGCGAACCGACCCACGAGGAGAAGGCCCGCGAGGGCTGGGAGCAGGTCAAGCGCGACCTGGCGGCCGAGACGTACAGGTTCTACGTGCTCGACGAGTTCGCCTATCTGCTGCACTGGGGCTGGGTCGACGTGGACGAGGTCGTCTCGGTGTTGCGCGAGCGCCCCGGCACCCAGCACGTCGTCATCACCGGCCGCAACGCCCCCGGGCCGCTGGTGGAGTTCGCGGATCTGGTCACCGACATGTCCAAGGTCAAGCACCCGATGGACGCCGGTCAGAAGGGCCAGCGGGGCATCGAGTGGTAGCACGTCTCGTCATCGCGGCCCCGGCGTCGGGCAGCGGCAAGACCACCGTGGCGACCGGCCTGATGGCGGCCTTCGCCCGCTCGGGGCTCGCCGTGTCCCCGCACAAGGTGGGCCCCGACTACATCGACCCCGGCTACCACGCGCTCGCGACCGGGCGGCCCGGCCGCAACCTGGACGCGTACATGTGCGGTCCCGAGCTGATGGCCCCGCTGTTCGCGCACGGCGCGCACGGCTGCGACCTGGCCGTGGTCGAGGGCGTGATGGGCCTGTACGACGGGGCGAGCGGGCTGGGCGAGCTCGCCTCCACCGCCCAGGTGGCCAAGCTGCTGCGCGCCCCGGTGGTGCTCGTGGTGGACGCCTCCTCGCAGTCGCGGTCGGTGGCGGCCCTGGTGCACGGGTTCGCCTCGTGGGACCCCGGGGTGCGCATCGGCGGAGTGATCCTCAACAAGGTCGGCTCCGACCGGCACGAGGCCCTGCTGCGCGAGGCGATGGAGGACGTGGGCGTGCCGGTGCTGGGCGCCCTGCGCCGGGCCCCCCAGGTCGACACCCCGTCCCGTCACCTGGGCCTGGTGCCGGTCGCCGAGCGGCGGGCCGACGCGCTGGACGCGGTGGCGGCGATGGGGGAACAGGTGCGGGCCGGCTGCGACCTGCCCGCCCTGCTGGCCCTGGCCCGGTCGGCTCCGGCGCTGGATGCGGAGCCGTGGGCCGCGCAGCCCTGGGCTGCGGAACCGTGGGATGCGGCGCAGAGGGACGCGGCGCAGGAGGAGGCCGGGCCGCGGGGGGCGGAGCCGCGGGATGCCGGGACGTGCGGTGCCGGGCCGCGGGAAAGGGGATCCGGCCTCGCGCGCCCCGCACGGCGGCCCGTCGTCGCCGTCGCGGGCGGCTCCGCCTTCACGTTCTCCTACGCCGAGCACACCGAACTACTCACCGCCGCCGGCGCGGACGTCGTCACCTTCGACCCGCTCCAGGACGAGCAACTCCCGCCCGGCACCGACGGGTTGGTGATAGGCGGCGGATTCCCCGAGGTGTACGCCGCCGAGCTGTCCGCCAACGAACGGCTGCGCAAGGCCGTGACCGAACTCGCCCTCTCGGGCGCGCCGGTGGCCGCCGAATGCGCAGGCCTGCTCTACCTGGCCCGCTCCCTCGACGGGCAGCCCATGTGCGGGGTGCTCGACGCGGACGCGCGGATGTCGGGCCGGCTCACGCTCGGCTACCGCGAGGCCGTCGCGGTGTGCGACAACAGCCTGGCCGTCGCCGGGACGCGGCTGCGCGGCCACGAGTTCCACCGCACCGTGATCGAGCCGGGCGCGGGCGCCGACCCGGCCTGGGGCGTGGTGCACCCCGAGCGCCGCGTCGAGGGCTTCGTACGGGGCGGTGTGCACGCGAGCTATCTGCACACCCACTGGGCGGCCCGCCCGGAGGTGGCCCGGCGGTTCGCCGAGGGCTGCGCCCGGTGACGTACCGCCCGGCCGCGCCCTCAGGCGGCGACGCCCACCACCAGCCAGATGAAGCCCACGCCCGCGACGGTGCACAGCAGCGTGGACAGGGCGGGGTGGTCGTGGTGGGCCTCGGGAAGGATCTCGGCGGCGGCGAGGTAGAGGAGCACGCCGCCGAAGAAGCCGAGATAGCTGCCGAGAAGCTGCTCCGGAAGGGTGAACAGCACGGTGGAGGCGGCGCCCGCCATGGGGGCCAGCGCGTCGGCGTAGAGCATCGCGAGCGCCTTGCGCTTCTCGTTCCCGTACAGGCTCGTGATCGTGTACGTGTTGAAGCCGTCGGCGAAGTCGTGGGTGATGACGGCGAGCGCCACGGCGACGCCCATGCCGGCGCCCACCTGGAAGGCGGCGCCGATCGCGATCCCGTCCATCAGGCTGTGCCCGACCATCGCGGCGGCGACGGAGAGGCCGACCTGCGGGGCGCGCTGCCCGCCCGCCCCGTGCGCGGCCTGGCGCACCGCGAGCACCCGCTCGACGACGTGCGCGAAGAGGAAGCCCCCCACGAACAGGAGCAGGGCGCGCGGCACCCCGAAGAGGTCCTCGCCGGCCGCGTCCAGGGCCTCCGGCAGCAGGTCGAGGCCGACGACGCCGAGCATGAGGCCGCCCGCGAGCCCGAGCACCAGATGGCGCCGGTCGGTGACCCGCTGGGCGGTCCAGCCGCCCACCAGGGTCATCAGGAACGCGCCGAGCGCGACGATTACCGCCATGCGCCCTTGCTAACCGACGGGGCCCCCACTCCGCATGTCCACACCGGGGCCGGCCGCCGCCCCCGGGCGGCCTGAGGGGAGCCGCTGCGTGGCCGACGACGCCGCCCGCACCGCCCCGCACGCCGGGGCGCCCCTGGTCGTGGGCGTGGGCGCCTCGCGCGGCGTCCCGGCGGACGAGGTGCTCACGCTGATCGGGGCCGCCCTCGCGGGGGCGGGCCTGGACCCGGCGGCCGTCGTGGAGCTGGCCACGGTGGACGCCAGGGCCGCCGAGCCCGGGATCGTCGCGGCAGCGGCGCGGCTCGGGGTGCCACTCGTCGGGCATCCGGCGGCCGAGCTGGCGGCGGTCGCGGTGCCGCACGGCTCGGACGCGGTCCTCGCCGCGGTCGGCACGCGCTCCGTGGCCGAGGCGGCGGCCCTGGCCCGGGGCGGCGAACTGGTGGCGCCCAAGCGGAAGTCGAGCCCCGCGGGGCGTGCCGCCATGGCGACGTGTGCGATCGTTCGACGACCCCACCTCCGGCCGTCCGCCGACACCGGCGACGGACCCCCCACCAGGAGCGAGGAAACCATGTCCATCCCCACCGAGGTTCCGCACGATCTGCGCCACCACGGCGACGCCGAGGTCCGCGACGACGGCCTGCGGCTGACCGATCTCGCGGTCAACGTCCGCACCGGCACTCCCCCGGTCTGGCTGCGCGAGCGGATCGCCGACTCCCTGACCGGGCTCGCCGCCTACCCCGACGGCCGGGCGGCCCGCGCCGCGGTGGCCGCCCGGCACGCGCTCGCGCCGGAGCGGGTGCTGCTCACGGCGGGCGCCGCGGAGGCGTTCGTCCTGCTGGCCCGCGCCCTGACGTTCCGTCACTCCGTGGTGATACACCCGCAGTTCACCGAGCCGGAGGCGGCACTGCGCGACGCCGGGCACACGGTGCGGCGGGTACTGCTGCGCCCCGAGGACGGCTTCCGCCTCGACCCGTCGGCCGTGCCGGACGAGGCCGATCTGGTGGTGGTGGGCAACCCCACCAACCCGACCTCCGTCCTGCATCCGGCCGCCCTGCTGGCCCAACTGGCGCGGCCCGGGCGGACGTTGGTGGTGGACGAGGCGTTCATGGACGCGGTGCCGGGTGAGCGCGAGGCGCTGGCGGGCCGCACCGACCTGCCCGGTCTCGTGGTGCTGCGCAGCCTGACCAAGACCTGGGGGCTCGCGGGTCTGCGGATCGGTTACGTCCTGGCCGAGCCGGAGACCGTGGCGACGCTCCAGCGGGCCCAGCCGCTGTGGCCGGTCTCCACCCCGGCCCTGGTCGCGGCGCTCGCCTGCATGGAGCCGCGGGCGCTGGCGGAGGCCGAAGCGGCGGCCCGGCGGATCGCCGAGGACCGGGCCCATCTGCTGGCCGGGCTCGCCGAGTTCGACGAGGTGCGCGCGGTGGACTCGGCCGAGGGCCCGTTCGTCCTGGCCCGGATCGACGGCGCGGCCAGGGTGCGCGACCATCTGCGCACCCTCGGCTTCGCGGCCCGGCGCGGCGACACCTTCCCGGGGCTCGGCCCCGAGTGGCTGCGGCTGGCGGTGCGCGACCGCACCACGACCAACCGCTTCCTCCAGGCCCTGGACCAGGCGCTGGTCCTCGCCGGTCCCTGACGGGGAGCCCGCCCCCGCCGGGGCCCCCGTCCCCGGCCGCCGTCGGTCAGGCCCGGTCGCCGCGGGCGCGCCGGGTCAGCACGAGGGCGCCGGCGCCGCCCACGAGCAGTACGGCGGCGCCGCCCACGAGGTAGGGCGTCGCCGAACTCCCGCCGGTCTCGGCCAGGGTGGAGTCGGCGACGGTCTGCGTCTTCACCGCGGCCTCGGCGGGGCCCTTGTCCGCGACGGCCGGAGCGGGCTTGGCCGCAGGCGCCTCGGGCGTCCGGCAGGTCGCCTCGGCGAGGGTGACCTCGCCCTTGACGTCGGCCACGTTCAGATGGAGCGGGTTGACCGACACCTTGAGCCGCAGCGCGACGGCGGCGGCGGTGCGCGAGGTGGTGGTGGCCCGGGACAGGTCGAGGGTGACCTCGCCGACCCCGGGCACCCGCACCTGCGTGGTGCCGCCCGCCGTCAGCGTGACCCTGCGGCCGAGCACGCTCACCGCGCCGAGGACGTTGGACTTGGCGACCGGCGCGCGCCCGGCCTCGCAGACGGCGCTGGACGTGACCTCGCCCACCTCGACGAGGGAGAGCAGCGGAAGGCCGGGCACGTGCAGCCGGGCGTTGACCAGCCGGCTCGAACCCTCGGCCTTCCGCGCGTCGACGCTCGCCTTCGCGGTGGCGACGTCCGCCTTCAGGACGTCGACGGGCCGATCGCCAGCCACCCCGTCCAGCTTGACCGTGAGCGCGGTGCGGTCCGCGCCGGCCGGCGCCTGCACCTCGTTGAGCGTGGCCTTCAGCGGTACGTCGATGGTCTTGTCGAGCAGCGAGACGTCGAGTGCGGTCCGCAGCACGACGGCGCTCGCCCGCCCGCCGCCGTCGCCCTCGACGCCGGTGGCGTGCGCGGGCGCCGCGAGGAGCAGCGGTCCGGCCGCGAGCGCCGTGCAGGCCGCGAGGGCGGCGGAGCGACGGGCGGCCGGGCCGGTCGCGGGCAGGCGGAAGTGGTTGCTGTGCACGATGGTGGAACCCCCACAGGAGACATGGCTGCCGGGGCGCCCGCCACGGGGACTCGTGGGACTCCTGGGAGTCGGGGCGCACCGGCGACTTGGGACACCGCATCTTTACGCACACAGAGTGAACTGGCGGTCACACGAAGCCAGTTCACCCCAAAGGGTGGTTTCCGCCTTCATATTCGATTCATCCGGCACGGGCGTTCCCTCCCGTCACACCCGGCACCGCGCTACGCCCCGTACGCCGCCCGGCCGCACCGGCGTACGCATGAAGAACCTCAACGACGGCGCGGTGCCGCGCGTCACGCCCGGTCAACCGGACGATGCGTGCGGGGCGGGTCGACTCCGGCCGCCGGCGCCCGCGTTGGCGTACGGGATCAGCCCACGATCCGTCCGTTGAGGACGATCCGGCGCGGCGCGGCGAGCACCCGTACGTCGGCGCGCGGATCCTCGTCGTACACGACAAGGTCGGCGGGGGCGCCCTCCTCCAGGGCGGGACGGCCCAGCCAGGCCCTCGCCCCCCACGCGGTGGCGGACAGCGCCTCGAGGGCGGGGATGCCCGCCGTGACGAGTTCGGCGACCTCGGCGGCGACCAGGCCGTGCGCGAGCGAGCCGCCCGCGTCCGTGCCGACGAACACGGGCACCCCGGCGTCGTAGGCCGAGCGCACCGTGTCGTAACGGCGCTCGTGCAGCCTGCGCATGTGGGCCGCCCAGTCCGGGAACTTGGCCTCGCCGCCGTCGGCCATGTGCGGGAACGTCGCGATGTTGACCAGGGTCGGCACGATCGCCACGCCCCGCTCGGCGAACAGCGGAATCGTCTCGTCGGTCAGGCCGGTGGCGTGCTCGACGCAGTCGATGCCCGCCTCGACCAGGTCCCGCAGCGAGTCCTCGGCGAAGCAGTGTGCGGTGACGCGGGCGCCGAGCCGGTGGGCCTCGGCGATGGCGGCCTCCACCTCGCCGCGCGGCCAGCACGGGGCGAGGTCCCCCGCGTCCCGGTCGATCCAGTCGCCGACCAGCTTGACCCAGCCGTCCCCGCGCCGCGCCTCGCGCGCCACGTACGCCACGAGGTCGCCGGGCTCGATCTCGTGGGCGTAGTTGCGGATGTAGCGGCGGGTGCGGGCGATGTGCCGGCCCGCGCGGATAATCTTCGGCAGATCCTCGCGGTCGTCGATCCAGCGGGTGTCGGAGGGCGAGCCGGCGTCGCGCACCAGCAGCGTCCCGGCGTCGCGGTCGGTGAGCGCCTGCCGCTCGCTCACTTCGTCGGGCACCGGACCGTGCTGGTCGAGGCCGACGTGGCAGTGCGCGTCGACCAGGCCCGGCAGCACCCAGCCGCTGACGGTGACCGCCTCGCCGGGCGGGCGCTCATAGGTGATCCGCCCGTCGACCGCCCAGAGTTCGTCCCGTACGTCCTCGGGTCCCACGAGGACGCGTCCCTTCACATGCAGCACCGCGCGATCGCTCATGGTCAGCACTGTACGAGGCCCTCGGTAGTCTCCCTCCAGAGGATCGAACACCCGACGCATCCCCCGATCTGACCGAAGAAGGCACCGCCGTGACACACCCGCTCCTGGACCTGGCCCCGCTGACCGCCGACCACTTCGCGGCGATCGAGCGACGGGTGGCCGCCCTGCTCGCCACCGAGCAGGACGTGGTGATCATGCAGGGCGAGGCGCTGCTGCCCCTGGAGGGCTGCATCAGGGGTGCGGCCCACCCCGGCTCCGCCGCGCTGAACGTGGTGACCGGCCCCTACGGGCAGACCTTCGGCACCTGGCTGCGCGACTGCGGCGCGCGGGTCGTCGACCTGGAGGTGCCCTTCCACGCGGCGGTCACCGCCGAGCAGATCGACCGGGCGCTCACCGAACACCCGGAGATCGACTTCGTCTCGCTCGTCCACGCGGAGGCGGCCACCGGCAACACCAACCCGGTCGCGGAGATCGGCGAGGTGGTGCGCCGGCACGGGGCCCTGTTCATGCTGGACGCGGTGGCGTCGGTGGCCGCCGAGCCGCTCCTGGTGGACGCCTGGGGCGTGGACCTGTGCGTGATCGGCGCGCAGAAGGCGATGGGCGGCCCGGCCGGCGTCTCGGCGGTCTCGGTCAGCGCCCGCGCCTGGGAGCGCATGGCGGCCAACCCCGGGGCCCCGCGCCACTCCTACCTCTCACTGCTGGACTGGAAGCAGCGCTGGATCGACGGCGGCCGCAAGACGCTGCTGCACGCGCCGGCCCAGCTGGAGATGCTGGCCCTCGAAGCGTGCGTGGAGCGCATCGAGGCCGAGGGCCTGGGCGCGGTGACCGCGCGGCACGCCTCGGCCGCCGCGGCCACCAGGACGGGCGTCCTGGCGCTCGGCGGCGGGCTCGCCCCGTACGTGCACGAGGCGCGCGACGCCGCGCCCGTGGCGACGACGCTGCGCTCGCCCGAGGGGGTCGACGCCGCCGAGCTGGTGGCAAAGGCGCTCGCCTCCGACCCCTCGCTGCCGCTGATCGCCGGCGGCGGCGCGCTGGCCGCCACCGTGATCCGGGTCAACCACTACGGGGTGGACGCCACCCGCGGCGCCGTCCAGTCCTCGCTCGCGGCGCTGGGGGCCGCGCTCGGCGAGTACGGGATCGCGGTGGACCTGGAGGCCGCCCGCCGGGCCGTCTCCGAAACCTGGTGACACTTTTCCACCACTGATTCCACCGCCGAAATTCCATATACGTTCCACAAAACGGGAAGCTGCTTATTCTCCGCAGCTTCCCGTTTTCTTATGCCCGGTCTTTCCGGGCTCAAACGCACAGGTTTCAACAGGGTTCCCGGATGGTCACAGAGGTGTGATCGACTCCACAACGCCCCCGGTTTGTCCGGTAATTACCGGACAAACCGGATCGCGCACATGCCCGCGTGATAACACGAACCCGCTCTTCACACACCCCCTGACGGGAATGCGATTTCAATTTCCGATCGGTAAATTCCCTCGGCATGACCGCCGCGCAAACAGCAGTCCGAATCGAAAGCCCACGAGTGGAGGACGGAGCCGCGATCTGGCGCATCGCCCGTGACTCCCAGGTACTCGACCTCAACTCCTCGTACAGCTATCTGCTCTGGTGCCGCGACTTCGCCCGGACCTCCGTGGTCGCCCGGGGCGAGGACGGCGCGCCCATCGCCTTCATCACCGGCTACGTACGGCCCGAGCGGCCGGACACCCTGGTGGTCTGGCAGGTGGCCGTGGACCACGCCCACCGGGGCCAGGGACTTGCCGGGCTGCTGCTCGAAGCGCTGACCGCGAAGGTGACCTCCGCGTACGGCGTCACCCGCGTCGAGACGACGGTGTCGCCGGACAACATCCCGTCCGACCGGCTGTTCACCGCCTACTCCGAGCGCCGCGGCGCCGCCCTCGAACGTGAAGTCCTCTTCGACGCGGGTCTTTTCCCCGACGACGGGCACCAGCCCGAGGTCCTCTACCGCATCGGCCCCCTCCACCCCCAGGGAGAAACGCTGTGACCATCACCCCGCCCGCCCTCAGTGTCTTCGAGTCCCTCGAATCGGAGGTGCGCAGCTACTGCCGCGGCTGGCCCGCCGTGTTCGACCGCGCGCAGGGTGCCCGCCTCATCGACGAGGACGGCCACAGCTATCTCGACTTCTTCGCCGGGGCCGGCTCACTCAATTACGGGCACAACAACCCGGTGATGAAACGGGCGCTCCTCGACTACATCGAGCGCGACGGCATCACGCACGGCCTCGACATGGCGACGACCGCGAAACGGACGTTCCTTGAGACGTTCCAGAACGTGATCCTGCGCCCGCGCGACCTGCCGTACAAGGTGATGTTCCCGGGCCCGACCGGCACCAACGCCGTGGAGGCCGCGCTCAAGCTGGCCCGCAAGGTGAAGGGCCGCGAGTCGATCGTCTCGTTCACCAACGCCTTCCACGGCATGTCGCTCGGCTCGCTCGCGGTGACCGGCAACGCCTTCAAGCGGGCCGGGGCCGGCATCCCGCTGGTGCACGGCACCCCGATGCCGTTCGACAACTACCTCGACGGCCGGGTGCCCGACTTCCTGTGGTTCGAGCGGCTTCTGGAGGACCAGGGCTCGGGCCTCAACAAGCCGGCCGCCGTGATCGTGGAGACCGTGCAGGGCGAGGGCGGCATCAACGTGGCGCGGCCCGAGTGGCTGCGCGCGCTCGCCGACCTGTGCCGGCGCCGCGACATGCTGCTCATCGTCGACGACATCCAGATGGGCTGCGGCCGTACCGGCGCGTTCTTCTCCTTCGAGGAGGCGGGCATCGTGCCGGACATCGTCACCGTCTCCAAGTCGATCAGCGGCTACGGACTCCCGCTGTCGCTCTGCCTGTTCAAGGGCGAGCTCGACGTGTGGGAGCCGGGCGAGCACAACGGCACCTTCCGCGGCAACAACCCGGCGTTCGTCACCGCGACCGCGGCCCTGGACGCGTACTGGGCCGACGGCGGCCAGATGGAGAAGCACACCCTGGCCCGCGGCGAGCAGGTCGAGCAGGCGCTGCTCGCCCTGTGCACCGAGCACGGCCGGCTCGGCGCGAGCTACCGGGGCCGCGGTCTGGTGTGGGGCCTGGAGTTCGCCGACCCGGCCCGCGCCTCCGAGGTCTGCGCCCGCGCCTTCGAGCTGGGGCTGCTCCTGGAGACCTCCGGCCCGCAGAGCGAGGTCGTCAAGCTGCTCCCGCCGCTGACCATCACGCCCGACGAACTGGACGAGGGTCTGCGCTCGCTGGCCCGCGCGGTCGCCGCGACCGTCTGACCCCCGCGGGGCCCCGGCCGCGTCCGGGGCCCGCACGAGCCCATCGCATCCGCCACAGAAAGGCAGCAAGTCACCGTGATTGTCCGCTCGTTGAAGGACATCGAGAACACCGACCGCCATGTGAAGGCGGCCTCCGGCACCTGGGAGAGCAAGCGGATCGTGCTCGCCAAGGAGAAGGTCGGCTTCTCCCTGCACGAGACCGTCCTGTACGCGGGCACCGAGACCTCCATGTGGTACGCCAACCACATCGAGGCGGTCCTGTGCACCGGGGGCGAGGCCGAGCTCACCAACGAGGAGACCGGCGAGACCCACTGGATCGAGCCGGGCACGATGTACCTCCTGGACGGCCACGAGCGCCACACCCTGCGCCCCAAGACCGACTTCCGCTGCGTCTGCGTCTTCAACCCGCCCGTCACCGGACGGGAGGACCACGACGAGAACGGCGTCTACCCGCTGCTGACCGAACCCGAGGAGGGCTGACCATGACCGCCCAGGATCTCTACCCCACGCGTGGCTCCGCCGAGGTGGTCACGCCCCGCCAGGACCCGGTCGTCTGGGGCCCGTCCGCGGGTCTGGAGTCGTTCGAGAAGGACGGCTTCCTCGCGATCGAGGACCTGCTCACGGACGACGAGGTGGCGACGTACCGCACGGAGCTGGAGCGGCTGATCGCCGATCCCTCCGTACGCGCCGACGAGCGCTCGATCATCGAGCCGCAGACGCAGTCCGTGCGCTCGGTCTTCGAGGTGCACCGGATCAGCGAGGTCTTCGCCCGTCTGGTCAGCGACGAGCGCGTCGTGGGCATGGCGCGCCGGATCCTCGGTTCGGACGTGTACGTCCACCAGTCGCGGATCAACGTGAAGCCGGGCTTCGGCGCCTCGGGCTTCTACTGGCACTCGGACTTCGAGACCTGGCACGCCGAGGACGGTCTGCCCCGGATGCGTACGGTGTCGGTCTCGATCGCGCTGACCGAGAACCACGACACCAACGGCGGCCTGATGATCATGCCCGGGTCGCATCTGGACTTCCTCGGCTGCGAGGGGGCGACGCCCAAGGACAACTACAAGAAGTCCCTCCAGATGCAGGACGCGGGCACGCCGTCCGACGAGGCGCTGACCAAGATGGCCGACCGGCACGGCATCAGGCTGTTCACCGGCCGGGCGGGCTCGGCGACCTGGTTCGACTGCAACGCGATGCACGGTTCCGGGGACAACATCACCCCGTATCCGCGCAGCAACGTGTTCATCGTCTTCAACAGCGTCGAGAACGCGGCCGAGGAACCCTTCGCGGCGCCGATCCGGCGTCCGGAGTTCATCGGCGCCCGGGACTTCACGCCGGTGCGCTGAGGGGGGCGCCGATGCGGGGCGGGGCCGCCCCACCGTGCCCCGTCCGACCACCCGGAGGCCGCCCCCAGGGCCCTGGGCCAGGGACCGTACCGACGTCCGCACAGAGATCGTTGGTACGGTCCCCCCATGTCCATGGCCGATGAACCTTCCCGTTCCCCCGTCACCGCCGCCGACGTCGAACACGCCGTGCGGCTCTCCGTGACCGCGCTGCGGGCGGGCCTCGCCGCCGACTGGAGCGTGCCGGCCGGCACGCTGGAGTGGGACTGCTGGGAGACGGTCGAGCACCTCTCGGACGACCTGTTCGCCTACGCCGTGCAGATCGGCCCCGCGCAGCCGCCGCTGGACGGCGACGTGCCGTACCTGTGGGAGGCCAAGCGCCCCGGCGGCCCGCGCAACGCGGTGCACGCGGACCGCGCCGCGGGCCCCGCCGGACTGCTCCAGACCCTGGAGGCGAGCGGCGCCCTGCTCACCGCGATGGTGCGCACCACCTCGCCCGACGTCCGCGCCCACCACGGCTTCGGCATCTCCGACCCGGAGGGCTTCGGCGCGATGGGCATCGTGGAGGTCCTGCTGCACACGCACGACGTGGCCGAGGGGCTCGGCCTGCCCTGGACCGCGCCGGCCGGTCTGTGCGACCGGGTGCTGGCCCGGCTCTTCCGGGACGTGCCCGACGACCAGGACCGCTGGCGGGTGCTGCTGTGGATGAGCGGCCGGGCGGATCTGCCGGGCCGGACCCGCCCCACCGCCTGGCGCTGGTACGGCGAGCCGCTCAGTCCGTCCGCAGCCACCCCCTGAGCGGTCCGGTGGCGGTGCAGCCCGCGCGCAGGGCGGCGGCCGACCGCAAGGAGTGAGGGCCCCTCCGCCTCGGCGCGGCCCGGGGTCAGCGGGCGGGCAGCAGGTCGAGGAGGTGGTCCACGTCCTCGGCCGAGGTGTAGAGGTGGAAGGCGGCGCGCAGGTTGCCCGCGCGGTCGGAGAGTTCGACGCCCGCGCGGCTCAGCTCCTGCTGGCGCCGCCCGAGGCCCGGCACCGCCACGATCGCCGACCCCGGCGCGGCCACCGGCTCGTACCCGAGTTCCGCGAGCCCGGCCCGGAAGCGGTCGGCCAGCGCGGTGTTGTGGGCGTGGATGCGCTCGGTGCCCACCTCCTCGATCAGGGCGAGCGCGTGCCGCGCCCCGGTGTAGGAGAACAGGGCCGGGCTCTCGTCGAACCGCCGTGCGCTGTGGGCGAGTTCGTCGATCGGGCCGTAGCAGGCGTCCCAGGGGCGCTCGCCCGCGACCCAGCCCGCGAAGACGGGGCTGAGGCCGCCGAGGTCCTCGGGGACGGTGAGGAAGGCGACGCCGCGCGGGGTGGTCAGCCATTTGAAGCCGACCGTCACGGTGTAGTCGTACGCCGCCGCGTCCACCGGGTACCAGCCCGCGCCCTGGGACACGTCGACCAGGGTCCGCGCGCCGTGGGCGCGGGCCGCCGCGCGGATCGCGGCGAGGTCGGCGATGCGGCCGTCGGCCGACTGGACCGCGCTGACCGCGACCAGCGCCGTGCCCGGCCGCACCGCCTCGGCGAGCCGTTCCAGCGGCGCGGTGCGCACCAGCAGGTCGGACCGCATGTGGAACGGGTTCACCACGGAGCTGAAGTCGGCCTCGGCGACCAGGACTTCGGCGCCCTTGGGCAGCGAGGTGGCGATCAGGCCGGTGTAGACGGCGACCGACGCCCCGGCCGCCACGCACCGCACCGGAACGCCGGCGATCCGCGCGTAGGCGGCGCGGGCCGCCTCCACGTCGCCGAACATGTCGGTCGGCCGCCCCGCCGCCGACGCCGCCACGGCCTCACCCATGGCGGCCACGGTCCGTGCGGGGAGCAGCCCGGTGCTCGCGGTGTTGAGATAGGTGGTCTGCGGCGCGAACTCGCCGCGCGCGAGGGAGTCCAGTTCCATGGGTCCACCCTGAACGCCCGGCCACCTCACGTCAATTGGGCAAAATTCACCGGTATCCCCAAGCGGAGCTTATGAATGGGGCCGGGAGTGGCGCCCCGGGCCGGGCGGCCGGGCCGGCGCCTGCCCGGCGGCCGGGGGCCGTGCCGGGGGGGCGGCGGTGCCGGGCGGTCAGCGGCGCCGGGCGGTCAGCGGCGCCGGTCTGGCCAGCGGTGCCGGGCGGTCAGCGGCGCTGGGCGGACCGGGTCAGCGGGGCACCTCGCACCCGTCCGGCCCACAGGTCTCGCCGTCGCCCCCGGCCCGGTCGCCGGCGGCGTCGCCGAGGGGCCGCAGCGCCGGGGTGCGCTCCTGCCAGGCCTGGTCGAGGGCCTGCGCGAAGACCTCGGCGGGCTGCCCGCCGGAGATGCCGTACTTCCGGTCGAGCACGAAGAAGGGTACGGCGTTGGCGCCGAGCTCGGCGGCCTCGCGTTCGTCGGCCCGTACCGCGTCGGCGTAGGCGTTCTCGTCGGCGATGACCGTACGGACCTCCTCGGCGTCCAGACCCGCCGCGACCGCGATCTCGGCCAGCACCGCGGGGTCGAAGACGGAGCGCTCCTCGGCGAAGTTCGTCCGGTAGGCGAGGTCGAGCAGCTCGCTCTGGCGCCCGCGCGCCTTGGCCAGGTGCAGGACGCGGTGGATGTCGAAGGTGTTGCCGTGGTCGCGGCCGTCGGCGAGGTAGCCGAGTCCCTCGGCGTGCGCGTTGGAGGCGACGTTCGCCTCCATGGCGCGGGCCTCCTCCAGGGTGCGGCCGTACTTAGCGGCCAGCATGGGGATCACCGGCCCAATGTCGCCCTTGGGCCGGTTCGGGTCGAGCTCGAAGGAGCGGTGGACCACCTCGACGTCGTCCCGGTGGGCGAACGCGGCCAGCCCCTTCTCGAACCGGGCCTTGCCGATGTAGCACCACGGGCAGGCGATGTCGCTCCAGATCTCGACGCGCATGTCACTTCTCTCACTTTGTTGAAGGTCGTACGTTCTACGCCAACACGCACCCCGCACGCCCCATTCCCGGCCCGCACCCGTCCCGGCCCGGGCCGCGGCCCCCGCCATGCCCGAGGGGCGGAGCTTGGGGTGCAGGGGCGAAGCCCCGCCGGGGCCCGAGGGGCGAAGCCCCTCAGCGGGTCTGGGGCGCAGCCCCAGGGCCAGGCACCCTCCACCCCGCCGCACGGGCGGGCGGGTGGGCAAACCCCCGGGGCCCGAGGGGCGAAGCCCCCCAGCAGGGCCGGGGCGCAGCCCCAGGGAGCCGGGCCCCGGGCCCCCGAGGGAGCGGCCACCCCTCAACCCAGCACCCCATCCACCCTCCGCGGCACCCCCAACGGATTCCCGTCCCGCAACTCCGGCGGAAGCAGCGCCGAAGGAGTCGACTGGTACGTCACCGGCCGCAACCACCGCTCCACCGCGGTGACCCCCACCGAGGTGGACGTCGACGTCGTCGCCGGGTACGGCCCCCCGTGGTGCTGCGCGGGCGCCACCGCCACCCCCGTGGGCCAGCCGTCCACCAGCACCCGCCCCGCCAACGGCGTGAGCAGCGCGAGGAGTTGGGCCCCGCCGCCCTCCCCCCGCGCCTCGGCCGAGGACAGCTGAAGGGTCGCGGTGAGATTGCCGGGCAGCCGCGCGAGCACGGCCTCGATCTCGGACTCGTCCGCGTACCGGGCCACCACCGTCACCGGCCCGAAGCACTCCTCCAGGAGCAGGTCGTGCTCCCCCTCCGCCACCAGCAGCGCCGCCGGCACGGTCAGGAACCCCCCGCTCACGGTGTGCTGCCCGCCCGCGCCGGGCGTGACCGGGGCCTCGACCCCGGGCAGCGCCGCCCGCTCGGCGACCCCGGCGACGAACGCGTCCCGCATCCGGTGGTCGAGCATCACCCCGGCGTCGGTGTCGCTGACGGCGGCCGTGAGCGCCTTGAGCAGCGCGTCGCCCGCCGCACCCTGCGGCGCGAGGACGAAGCCGGGCTTGGTGCAGAACTGGCCGACCCCCATCGAAAGGGAGGCCCCGAGCCCCGCGCCGATCTCCTCGCCCCGCTCCTCGGCCGCGGCCGCCGTCACCACCACCGGGTTGAGGGAGCCCAGTTCGCCGTGGAAGGGGATGGGCACGGGCCGCGCGGCAGCGGCGTCGAACAGGGCCCGCCCGCCGCGCACCGACCCGGTGAACCCGGCGGCCGACACCAGCGGATGGCGTACGAGCTCGACGCCCGCGGTGAAGCCGTGCACCAGGACGACGACGTCCTCGGGCAGCCCGGCCCGGACGGCGGCCCGGCGCAGCAGCGAGACACAGAGTTCGGAGGTGGCCGGGTGGTCCGGGTGCGCCTTGACCACGACCGGGCAGCCCGCCGCGAGCGCGCTCGCGGTGTCGCCGCCGGGCACGGAGAAGGCGAGCGGGAAGTTCGAGGCCGAGTAGACGGCGACGACCCCGAGCGGGACCTTGATGCGCCGCAGGTCCGGCCACGGCGGGGTGCGGGACGGGTCGGCGTGGTCGATGCGTATGTCGAGGAAGGAGCCGTCCTCGACGGCCTCGGCGAACGCCCTCAACTGGGCGGTGGTGCGCGCGAGTTCACCGGTGAGGCGGACGGGCCCGAGCGCCGTCTCGGCGTCGGCGGCCTCCACCACGTGCTCGGCCGACGCGTCCAGGAGGTCGGCGGCGGCCCGCAGGAGGACGGCGCGTACGCTCAGCGGAGCCAGCGCCGCGCGCGTGGCCCACGCGGCCCGCACCGCCTGGTCCACCTCCTGCGGCGTGGCTTCGACCGCAACCTCTTCGCGCGGCTTCCCTGTTCGGGGGTCGACACTCCAGACTGGTGCTGCTGCGCTCACCGCGTTGTCCTTCCACTGCCCGGTCCGCTACTGCCCCCACCAGGACTTGTTCGGTATTCTGAACAGAGTTCCCGATGCTGAATATGCTGGGACTCTATTAACGGGCGTTCCGCCTTGGCAAGAAGCCATGGCGAGAAGGAGCGGGGTGCTGGATGCCGGCGGTCGAATCGGGTGGAGCACAGGTCAAGTCCGCGGTGCGGACGGTCGAGTTGCTCGAGTATTTCGCAGGGCGGCCCGGAATGCACTCCCTCGCCGCGGTCCAGGAAGCGGTCGGATACCCGAAGTCCAGTCTGTACATGTTGCTGCGCACCCTGGTCGAGCTCGGCTGGGTGGAGACGGACGCCACCGGCACGCGGTACGGCATCGGCGTACGGGCCCTGCTGGTCGGCACCTCGTACATCGACGGCGACGAGGTGGTGGCGGCGGCCCGCCCCACCCTCGACCGGCTCTCGGACGACACCACCGAGACCATCCACCTCGCCCGCCTCGACGGCACGAACGTGGTCTACCTCGCCACCCGCCAGTCCCAGCACTATCTGCGCCCGTTCACCCGCGTCGGCCGCCGCCTGCCCGCCCACTCCACCTCGCTCGGCAAGGCGCTGCTCGCCACCCACAGCGACGAGCAGGTGCGCAAGCTGCTCCCCGAGACCCTCCAGCAGCTCACCGAGCACACGATCACCGACCGCGAGAAGCTCATCGAGGAGCTCCACCTCGTCCGCGAACAGGGCTATGCCGTGGACCGCGAGGAGAACACGCTCGGCCTGCGCTGCTTCGGCGTCGCGATCCCGTACCGCACTCCCGCCCGCGACGCGATCAGCTGCTCGGTCCCCGTGGCGCGGCTGACTCCCGCCCACGAACAGATGGTGAAGGACGCCCTGTTCGACGCCCGGGACCGCCTGACGCTCGCCACCCGCCGCCTCTGACCCTCACTCCCCCGACCGCCCGTCCCCGCCCCCAGGGGCGCGAGGAACCGCGCGACCGGCCCGCCACCGCCCGCAGCCGAGGGACGGCGCGAGGGGCCCTTAGGCAAAGCCCCCCAACGCCGGCCACCGACCACGCCAACCACCTCGGCCCCTCGGGCTCCCGGGCTCCCCCGCGCGGCGGAGCCGAATCCCCCAGCAGCACGACGCGCCGGGCAACCCGCCCCGGGAAGGTGAAGGGATGCCCTCCCCGCCCCCAGTCCGCACCCTGTTCGGCCTGAAAGCCCGCCACCGCTGGGTCCACCTGGTCCTGGGCGGCGCCCTGCTGATGCCGTACTTCCTGGTGGGCTCCGTCGTCGTCGGCGCCGTCGCCCCCGGCAGGAGCGCCTTCGACTCCTTTCCCCGCGCCCTCGTCACGTTCGCCGTCGCCCTGCCCCTCGCCGCCGTCTCGGGGCTTGTGCCGATCGCCCGGCCCCTGCTCGTGTCCGGCGTGCGCGCCCTGTGCGGGGTGGAGGCGCCGGCCCTCGCCGACGGGCCCGCCCGCTCCTTCGACGCCCGGCTGCGCGCCGCCGCCTGGTACGCGCTGCACGTGGCGCTCGGCGGAATCCTGAGCGGGATGAGCCTGGCGCTGCCGCCGTTCACGGTGTTCCTGATCGCCCTGCCCGTCTTCCCGGGACTGCGCCGCAGCGCCGCCTACGCCGGGGGGCCGCTGTCGACCGACTGGGGCATCGCCCTCGCCCCGCTCGCCGGGATCGCGATGCTGCTCGGCCTCGCGGCGTGCTCGGCGGCGGCCGGGGCCCTGCTGGCCCGGGCCGCCCCCGTCCTGCTCGGCCCGGCGCCCGCCGACCGCCTGGCCGAGGCCGAGCGGCGCGCGGCGGAACTGGCCGTGCGCAACCGGCTCGCCCGCGAGCTGCACGACTCGGTGGGCCACGCGCTGAGCGCGGTGACCCTCCAGGCGAGCGCGGCCCGCCGCGTCCTGGACGCCGATCCCGCCTTCGTGCGCGAGGCGCTCGCCGCGATCGAGGAGACCACCCGGCGCACGGTCGGCGAACTCGACGCCGTACTCGGCCTGTTGCGCCAGGACGACGGCGACCTCGCCACCCCGGACCTCGCCGCCCTCGCGGACCTGCTGTCCCGTACGGGCATCGAGGTGGCGTACGTCCTTGAGGGCGATCCGGCCCGCGTGCCCGAGCTCGTCTCGCGCGAGGCGTACCGGATCGTCCAGGAGGGCCTCACCAACGCCCTTCGCCACGGCGGGAGTTCATCCGACATGTCCGTCACCCTGAACGTCGCCGTCAGCGGCGGAGAGTTGGCCCTGATGATGGAGAACCCCCTGTCCGGCGCGGCGCCGCTGGTGCGCCCCGGCGGCGGACGCGGCCTGCGCGGCATGGCGGAGCGGGCGGCCCTGCTCGGCGGCCACGTGGCGGCGGGCCCGGCGGACGGCGTCTGGCGCCTGCGCGCCCGGCTGCCGCTGGGCGGTGCGCGATGAGCGGGCCGGTCCGGGTGGTGGTGGCCGACGACGAGCGCATGGTGCGCACCGCGCTGCGGGTCATCCTCGACGCCGAGCCCGGGCTCGAGGTCGTGGGTGAGGCCGCCACCGGCGCGGAGGCCGTCGCGGTCGTCCGCGACCGGCGGCCCGACGTGGTCCTGATGGACGTGCGCATGCCGGAGATCGACGGCATCCGCGCCACCGAGCAGATCCTGGCCACCCTCGCGCCCGCGCCGCGGATCGTGGTGGTCACGACCTTCGAGAACGACAGCTATGTGTACGACGCGCTGCGCGCCGGGGCCTCGGGGTTCCTCCTGAAGCGGGCCGCGCCCGAGGAGCTGATCCAGGCGGTCCGCCTCGTCGCGGGCGGCGACTCGCTGCTGTTCCCCGGCCGGCTGCGGGAGCTGGCCGTGCGGCACGCCCCGGTACGCGCGGCCGGCGCGCCCTGGACGGCCCGGCTCACCGAGCGCGAGGAGCAGGTGCTGCGCCTGATGGCGACCGGCCTCACCAACGCGGAGATCGCCGGGCGGATGGGCGTCGGCCCGGCCACCGTGAAGACCCATGTGGCCTCGGTCCTGGCCAAGACGGGCGCCCGCGACCGCACCCAGGCGGTGATCGCGGCCTACGAATCGGGCTTCGTCCGGCCCCGATGAAGGTTGCCTGAGAAACCGGGACGACAGGAACTCGGCGCCCCGGCCCGTCCGTCTTGCGTACGGGATGAACAAGACAATCAGGCGCGCCTCGGTCTTCTGTCTGCTGATGGTGCTCGCCCTCATCGGTCGAGCCACCTACGTGCAGTTCTACAAAGGCCAGGCCCTCGCGGACGACAAGCTGAACCGGCGGAACACCATCGCGGAGTACGCGCAGCCGCTCGGGGACATCATCGTGGCCGGATCCCCGGTCACCGGCTCGGAAAGGACGAAGAGCGGCGACCTCACCTACCAGCGCACCTACCAGGACGGCCCGCTGTACGCACCGGTGACCGGCTACGCCTCACAGGTGTACGGAGCGACCCAGCTGGAGGGGATCTACTCCAAGGTCCTGGACGGCAGCGACCCGCGCATGCAGAACCCCCTGGACGCGCTCACCCGGCAGCGGGCGGCCGGCGGTGACGTGCTGACCACCATCGACCCCACGGTGCAGAAGGCCGGCTACCAGGCGCTCGGCCACAACGAGGGCGCGGCGGTCGCGATGGACCCGAAGACCGGCCGCATCCTCGGCATGGTCTCCACCCCGTCGTACGACCCGAGCCGGATCGCGGGTTCCTCGTCGGCGGCCGGCGACGCCTGGAAGCAGCTCTCCGAGGACAAGAGCCAACCCATGCTCAACCGGGCGCTGCGCCAGCCGCTCGCCCCCGGCTCCACGTTCAAACTCGTGGTGGCGTCGGCGGCGCTGGAGAACGGGCTCTACCCGGACATCGACACGAAGACCGCGAGCCCCAACCCGTACCGGATGCCCGGCACGACGACCGACCTGCGCAACGAGTCGGCGTCCGCGCCCTGCGAGAACGCCTCGATCCGTACCGCGCTCGCGTACTCCTGCAACAACGTGTTCGGCAAGATGGCCGTGGACCTGGGCCAGGACAAGGTGCGGGCGATGGCCGAGAAGTTCGGCTTCAACGACGCGGAGCTGGACGTGCCGGTGCGCGCGGCGGCGAGTGTGTACCCGAAGAACATGAACCCGTCGTCCACCGCCCTGTCCGGCATCGGCCAGTTCGATGTGACCGCCACACCGATGCAGATGGCGATGGTGTCGGCCGCCATAGCCAACGACGGTGTGCTGGCGTCGCCGCACATGGTGTCCAAGGTGACGGACTCCCGGGGCAGCACCTTGCAGTCCTATCCCGACGCGGACCCGGGCTCGGGCTCCGGCGGGAAGCGGATCCTGTCCTCGAAGTCGGCGCGGCAGCTGTACAGCGCGATGCTCTCGGTGGTGAGCGACGGCACCGGCACCAACGCGAAGATCCCCGGCATGGAGGTGGGCGCGAAGACGGGCACCGCCCAGCACGGGGTCGACAACTCCAAGAAGCCGTACGCCTGGTTCACCTCGTTCGCCAAGGACCCGAAGACCGGCAAGGAGATCGCGGTGGCGGTGGTCGTCCAGGACTCCGACGCCGAACGTTCGGAGGTCAGCGGCAACGGCCTGGCGGGCCCGGTCGCCCGGGCGATGATGAAAGCGGCGCTGGGGACACCCTGACGGAACGCCCCGGCCCGAAACCGGGCCGGGGCACCGCGTCACTACGGCACTACGGCAGGAAGTACATCGGGTTGGGAATCTTGTACGTCTTGTCGGCGAAGCCGCCGGAGAGGTCGGTGTACTGGTCGCCGAGGTTGGCGACGATGTTGTAGCCGAGCGACTCGATGTGCTTGCGGGTGCCCGCCTTGTAGTCGACCGTCGAGCAGGTCCAGGTGGGCTTGCCGCAGCTCAGGTAGGCCGGCGGGTTGGCCTTGTCCTTCAGGAAGAAGTGCGCGGCGTCGACCGGCACCTGGTAGCCCGCCCTGGTGAGGTTCACGGCGCTGGCGTCGCGCTGCGAGACGTCGCGGCCGGTGAGGAAGAAGACGGTGACGCCCTTCCCGGCCGCGTAGTTGACCAGGTCCGGCATGCCGAACACGGCGATCGAGCGCGCGCTCTGGACGTACGCGTCGAAGGCGGCGGCGTTGTAGGCGAAGCCGTTCTTCTTCTCGTAGTCGTAGGTCAGCAGCGTCGTGTCGTCGACGTCGAGCACGATGGCGGGCTTACGGCCGTCCCGTCCGGGGTGCTCGGCGGCGTGCTTGATCTGCCGCTTGGCGCGGGCCTCGATCTCCGCGACCTGCTTGGCGTAGTTGCTCTTGGGCGACGCCTGGTAGGCGCCGGACGCGTCGGCCGCACCGCCGTAGTAGGCGTTGATCTTGTCTTCGACCTTGGTGATGTTGGGGATCTCGCGGTCCGACTTCGGCGTGGAATTGTCGGCGGAGGCGGCGCCGACGCCGTAGAAGGCAACGCCGGTGATGGCGAGGGCGGCGGTGGTGGTGGCGGCTTTGGTGAGAATGCGCATGGGCGCCTGTCTACGCGCATCACACGCGCCCCGCCAGGGGAAACCCGACATTCTTTGCCGCACCGTGTCCTACTGCGGGTAGCCCCGGCGGGGCTGGGGCGCCCGGGGCATGCGCAGTTCCCCGCGCCCCTCAACCCCGCGGTCGTGTGCGGACCGTGCCCGCTTGCTCGCGCAGTTCCCCGCGCCCCTGGCAGGGCCGGGCCGGCCCGGGGTTTGCGCAGTTCCCTGCGCCCCTCAACCCCTCGATCGTGTGCGGACCGTGCCCGCTACTCGCGCAGTTCCCCGCGCCCCTGGCAGGACCGGTGCTGGCCCGCATGCGCATCCTCAGCCCGTCCGGCGATTGAGGACGAGCGCCGTTCAGGCGCGAAGGGGGTCTGGGGCGCAGCCCCAGGGCCCGGGCCTATCCGACCCGCTGCACGGGCGGGCGGGTGGGCGAACCCCCCGGGGCCAGGGGCAGAGCCCCAGAGCCCTACCCCAGCACCCCAGCCCTCCGCACCACCTCAAGATCCCCGTCCGACGCCAACCCCGCATGGTAGAGCCGAAGCTCAGTCGCCCCCCAGGCCCGGGCCCGAGCCGCATCCTCCGCCAACTCCTCGGGCCGGCCCCCCATCCCCGACACCACGGTGAAGTTGGCCGCCACAACCCCCGCCGCAGCACCCCAGCCCGAGCCCCCCGAACCAAAACCCCCCAAACCCATCCCACCCACACCGGAGGTGACACCCCCCGGCACCACCACCCCATCAGCCACACCGAACACCCCCACCCAATCCACCCCCACATTCGCCCCGCACCGCTCCGGCCGGGGATCCGCGTGCAGCAGGACCTGGAACCCCGCGCCGGCCCGGGCGCGTACCGCCCCCACCGCCGCCTCCTGGAACTCCCGCGCCACCCGCGCCCGGAACCCCAGCGTGGCCGCGAGCAGGTCCGCGCCGGACGCGTCCACCGCACCGCCCCGCCACGCCGGTTCGAGCGCCGCCCGCACCCGTACCCGCAACTCACCCACCGCCAGCCCAAGTTGCTCGTACCCCTCCTCGCAGGACGGGCAGAAGCAGAGCGACATCAGGTACTGCGCGGTGTCGTCCAGCCCCACCCCCGCGATCTTGTCGTGGGCGTGCAGATGCGACATGCCGTACCACCCGCACGACTCCAGTTCCGTGCCCAGCGCGCCGGGCCGCACCGCCGCCTCGGCCGCGAGTGCGACGAGCAGGGCCCGCACCCGGGGCTGAGCTATGCAGGGCGCCCAGGGATAGCGGTCCCCGTACGCGTTGACGACCGACGTCTCGGGGTGCTCCGCGCCGAGCCGGGAGTTGTGCGCCAGCACCACCCAGGAGTGCACATCGAGGCCCGCCGCGGCGAGCGCCTCCGCGGCCCGCCCGAAGGCGTCCCCGGGAGCCCATTCACCGGCCGCGTACGGCTTCAACTCCCGTCCGTGCCAATACAGTTCGTCCGGCTGATACAGCACCGCGGCATGCCCGGCCGTGACGATGCGGTGGCGCGGGTGGCGCGGGGTGAGGGCACGGGTCGAGTGGTACGCGGAGGCGAGCGTCACCTGGCGCACACCGAGATCCGCGATGCGGGCGGCGGCGTCCGGATCCCCGATGACGTCCCAGGGGTACAGGAACGCGGACGCCTTCACCCGCCCACCCCGACGCCCCCGGCACCGGCACCGGCACCCGAATCCGTACCGGCACCCGAACCCGCACCCGCACCGGCACCCGCACCCGCACCCGCACCCGCACCACCCGGCGCACCAGCACCCGACGGCCGCACCCCCGCAGGGCCCGCCCCACTCGCCCCCAGCAACCCACGCCCCCGCTCGATCAGTTCGGCCAGCTGCTTGACGTGGGCGGGGTCGGGCTCGCTCAGCGGCGGACGCACCTCGCCGACATCGAGGCCGCCCAGCCGCACCCCCGCCTTGACCAGCGACACGGCGTACCCGCGGCCCTGGTTGCGCAGTTCGACCAGCGGCACGAAGAATCCGTCGAGCAGCCGGTTGGCCGTCGCGTCGTCGCCGGATTCCAGGGCCCGGTGGAAGGCGAGCGCGATGTCGGGCGCGAAGCAGAAGACCGCGGAGGAGTACAGCGTGATGCCGATGCCGCGGTAGGCGAGGCCGGTGAGTTCGGCGGTGGGAAGCCCGTTGAAGTACAGCGGGTCGAGGCCCGCCGACCGTACGGCGCTGACGATCCGCTGCATCAGGTCGAGGTCGCCCAGGCCGTCCTTGAAGCCGATGATCCGCTCGACGCGGGCGAGTTCGACGGCGGTCCTGGGGGTCAGGACCGCGTTGTCGCGCTGGTAGACGATGATGTCGAGCGAGGTCGCCGCGGCCAGTTCGGTGTAGTGCGCGAGGAGCCCGGCCTGGTCGGCGACGACGAGGTAGGGCGGCATCGCGAGCAGCCCGTCCGCCCCGGCCTCCTCGGCGAGCCGGGCGAACTGCACGGCGAGGGCCGTGCCGTACCCGGCGCCCGCGACCACGGGCACCCGCCCCCCGCTCTCCTCGACGGCCGCGGCGACACAGACCCGGAACTCCTGCGGGGTCAGCGCGTGGAACTCCCCCGTGCCGCAGCAGGCGAACACGGCCGCCGCCCCGGCCTCGATCCCCTGGCGCACATGGGTGCGGAAGGTGTCGAGGTCGAGGCTGCCGTCCGGCCCGTACGCGGTCACGGGGAAGAACAGGGGGCCGCTGACGTGAGTGAGACGGGCGGCGAGCGGGGCTGGGGTCACGGGCTGCTCCCTGGGCAAGGACCGTCGTGCACAGTTCTGATTGACGTCCATATCTCTGAACATCTCCACGCTAAGCCCGCGTTCCGGCGCCGGTCAAGGTCAACAGCCGGGGCGCACCAGCGGATTGAGCACCGGGGCGCCCTCTTGACGCCGTTCGGACAGCGTCCCTAGCGTGTCCACGGTTGTGAATGTTGTCCAGGGATGCAGCAGCGCTGTTCGTGGGCGTGCTGGTTCATGGACGCACCTGTTCATGGCCGCGCTTGCTCACGCGGTCCGCGCGCCCGGGCCCGACCCACCCCCGAGGAGAGCCCATGCCCCGCCCCCGCACCGTCCTGCTCACCGGCGCCGCCGGCGGCCTCGGCACCCTGATGCGCGAGCTGCTCCCCGCGTACGGCTACGAGCTGCGCCTCCTGGACCTCCTGCCCGTCCCGGGCGAGCCGGACGCGATCACCGCCGACCTCGCCGACAGGGACGCGCTGCGCGAAGCGGTGCGCGGGGTCGATGCCGTGCTGCACCTCGCGGGCATCTCGCTGGAGTCCTCCTTCGACAAGATCCTGCGGGCCAACATCGAAGGCACGTACCACCTCTACGAGGCGGCCCGCGCGGAGGGCGTGCGGCGGATCGTGTTCGCCTCCTCCAACCACGCGGTCGGCTTCACGCCCCGCCCCGAGGGCGCGGACCCGCTGATCCCGGTGACCACCCCGCACCGCCCCGACACCTTCTACGGCCTCTCCAAGGCGTTCGGCGAGGACCTCGCGCAGTTCTACTGGGACAAGCACGGCCTGGAGACCGTCTCGGTCCGCATCGGCTCCTGCTTCCCCGAGCCGACCTCCGTACGGATGCTGTCGGTCTGGATGAGCCCCGCCGACGGGGCCCGCCTCTTCGACGCGGCGCTCGGCGCCGAGGGCGTCGGACACACCGTGGTGTACGGCTCGTCCGCCAACACCCGCCTGTGGTGGGACCTTTCCTCCGCCCGGGCACTCGGCTACGAGCCGCGGGACGACTCCGAGCCGTACGCCGCGAAGCTCGTCGCCGAGCAGGGCGAACTCGATCCGGACCGGCCCGAGCACGCCTTCCTCGGCGGCCACTTCACGACGGACCCGCCCGTCTGGCCGCACTGACCGCCGGTACGCGCCACCTCGCCCGGGCTCAAGGACCGCCCGGGTCGGCCGGTCGGCCCAGGTTCAAGGAACCGCAAAGCGGTGCCGCTCGTTCCCGGAGCATGACCGCAATGACGCCTGGCTCGAATCTTCCCCTCCCGACCGCCCGCGTGACGGTGGACGTGGCCGCCCCCGTGCGGCTCGACGTCTCGGGCCTGCTGCTCACCGCCGACGGCAAGGTGCGCTCGGACGACGACTTCATCTTCTACAACCAGCCCCAGGGCCCCGGTGTGAGCTACCGCTCGGGCGGCGGCTCCGCTCCCGACGCGATCGTGGTGGACACCGCGGCCGTGCCGCCCGGCATCGAGAAGATCGTGGTGACGGCGAGCCCCGACGCGGCGGGCCAGACGTTCCAGGGCATCGAGCCCACGGCCACCCTGCGCAACGGCGACGACGGGAGCGTGATCGCCACCTTCACGCCGCCCCGCCTCGGTTCCGAGACGGCCCTGGTGGTCATGGAGATCTATCTGCGCGGCGGCGCCTGGAAGGCCCGCGCCGTCGGCCAGGGGTACGCCAACGGCCTCGCCGGGATCGCCACGGACTTCGGGGTCTCGGTCGAGGAGCCCGCGGCGGCGCCCGCGGCGCCCCCGATGCCGTCCGCCCCGCCGGCCGACCCGCGCTCGACCGCCCAGGCACCGGCGGCGCCGCCCGCCCCCGCGGCCCCCGCCGCCCCGGCCGGCACCGGAAAGATCAACCTGGACAAGGGGCGGGTCAGCCTCCAGAAGAACCAGACGGTCTCCCTGGTCAAGGGCGGCCGGCCGCTGCTGTCCCAGGTCAAGATGGGCCTCGGCTGGGAACCCGCGTTCCGCGGCAAGGACATCGACCTGGACGCCTCGGTGATCGCCTACGGCCCGCAGCGCAACCACCTGGACACCTGCTACTTCGGCAAGCTCTCCATCCTCAACGGCGCGATCAAGCACTCCGGCGACAACCTGACGGGCGAGGGCGCGGGGGACGACGAGGTGATCGTGGTCGACCTCGGCCGCATCCCGGCGGAGGCGACGGGTCTGGTCTTCACCGTCAACTCCTTCTCCGGCCAGAAGTTCACCGAGGTCGCCAAGGCGTACTGCCGGTTGATCGACGCGGCGAGCGGCGAGGAACTCGTGCGCTTCGACCTCACGGGCGCGGAGCCCCAGACGGGCGTCATGATGGCGAAGTTGATCAAGCAGTTCTCGGGCGAGTGGGAGATGACGGGGCTCGGCAGCTTCGTGAAGTCCCGTACGGCCCGCGGCATGGTGAAGCCGGGGGCGGAGGTCCTGTAGGCGCTGCCGGCCCGCGGCCCGCGCCTCCCCCCGGGAACCCCGGGTCCGTGCGGGCCGGTCGGACGGCGGGGGGGGGGGGGGGGGGGGGGGGGGGGGGGGGGGGGGGGGGGGGGGCGGGGGGGCGCCCCGCCCCCCCCCCCCCCCCCCCCCCCCCCCCCCCCCCCCCCCCGCCGCGGGGGGGGCCCCCCCCCGGGGGGCGGGGGGGGGGGGGGGGGGGGGGGCGCCGGGGGGGGAGGGCACAGGGGGTTGCCCCGGCCGAGGGGGCCCTTTTTGCCTGGACGGCGGGGGTGGGCTCTGTGGCA
>NZ_JBIDBD010000024.1:0-97449 GCF_043202815.1 Streptomyces sp. NPDC048111 | reverse complement strand
CTCCGCCCCTCGGACCCCGGCGGGGGCTGCGCCCCCTGCACCCCCCTATCGCGCCTGAACGGCGCTCGTCCTCAAACGCCGGACGGGCTGAGGTGGCCTGCGCGGGTCGGCACCGGTGCTGTTAGGGGCGCGGGGAACTGCGCGAGAAGCGACCACGGCCCGCGGATGAAGGTCCCTCGGGCAGGCTGAGGTGCCCAGTGCTGGCCCGCACCAACCCCGCTAAGGGGCGCGGGGAACTGCGCGAAAAGCGACCACGACCCGCAGACGGACGGGGGTTAAGGGGGCGCGGGGAACTGCGCAAGGCAGGCCGGGACGCACGTGCCGCCCAGCACCGGCCCTGCCAGGGGCGCGGGGAACTGCGCCAGGAGCGAGCACGGCCCGCAGACGGACGGGGGGTCAAGGGGCGCGGGGAACCCCGCAAACCCCGGGCCCCCAGACCCCAGGGGCGCGAGGAACTGCGCAAAGGGACGGGGTCAGTGGTTCAGGTGGGTGGTGAAGGAGAAGCGGTCCCCTCGGTAGAGGGTGCGCACCCGCTCCAACGGCACCCCCACCCCATCCCGCGAAACCCGATGGATCAGCAGCATCGGCAGCGCAGGAGGCGTACCGATGAGCAGCGCCTCCCGCGGAGTCGCCAGCACCGTCTCGATGCGTTCGTCCACCTCCCCGAGCGTCACCCCGAGCCGGTCACGCAGGTAGCCGTAGAACGAGGAGTCCGGCGTGAACTCCTCGTCCAGGCGCGGCATCCGGGCCACCGGCGCGTACGTGCTCTCCAACCCCACCCGCTCGTCGTCCGCGAGCAGCACCCGCTCCATGTGCCACACCGGCTCCCCCCGTTCGAGCCCGGTCTCGGCGGCGAGCGCGGGCGGGCACGGGAAGCGTTCGAGGGCGATCAGGTGGCGGCCCGGCGTACGGCCCTGACGGCGCACCCCCTCGGTGTAGCTCGCCAGCGACAGCGGCTGCGCCAGCTTCGCGCCCGCCACCACGGTGCCCCGCCCCTGCCGTCGCAGCCGCCCTTCGAGGAGCAGCTCGCGCAGCGCCTGGCGCACCGTCTCGCGCGCGACCTCGAACCGCAGCGCCAGATCGCGCTCGGCCGGCAGCGCGTCCCCCTCGCTCAACTCGTCCACCAGCAGGGCGATGTGGGCCTTCACGGCGTAGTACTTGGGGATGCGCCCGTGCTCGGGGATGCCGGAGCGGACGGGGGCGCCGGGTGCCTGGTTCTCGGGGTAGCCGGGCAGCGAGTCGTTCGGGGTGTCCACGGGGTCGATGCTCGCACGGCCGGATGAACGCCCGGGGCGCCCGTCCCCGCGGCCCAGCCCCACCCCCGTGCACCCCGCCCGCCCTCGCCGCTGGACGGCGCCGCGGCCCGGCAACACCGCGGCTCAGCGGCGCCGCCCCCGTGCGCCCCGCACCATCACCACCAGCCCCGCGCCGCCCAGCAGCAGCACCGCCGCCGTCAGCGCGAGGCCCGTGAGCGCGCCCGCGCGGCCCGTCGCCGCGAGCTCCGAGTCCAGGCGGCCCAGCAGGTCGTCCTCCGGCACGATCTCGAAGCGGTAGTCCCCGGACTCCCCCACCCACTGCCCGTCGCTCCCCCGGCGCTGCACGATCGCCGCGTTCGCGGTGATCAGATCGGGCACCGCGTCCGCGGTGAAGCCGAGGCGCACCGGCACCGTGAGGGTCTTGCCGGGGCCGATGGCGAAGCCGGGGAAGCCGTCGTCGAAGACGCCGATGTGCTCGTCCTCGTCCGTGCTCACGAAGGTGACGGGGTGTCTGCGGCCGGTGGCGGGGTCTTCGAAGTCCATCGTGAGCCGGGTGTTCTTCAGGGTGCGGTCGCGGTCCACCAGGACGAGGACGGGGTGGATGCCCTCGCAGGTCTCGTGCGAGGTGTTGGTGAGGTCGAGGTACCAGTCCTGCGGCCCGTCGCCCGCCCGGTACTCCGCGGGCCCGCCGTGGATCCTCGTGTCGAGCGGGAACGCGCTGCCGGTTCCCGCGCAGAGCGGCAGCTTCGACGGGGCCGGCGGGGCGACCGGCGCGGCGGCGACGACCGGCTTGCGCGGCGCGAGGTCGTGCCGGCCCGGTGGGAGCCTGCCGTCGTCGGCCGCGGCCACCGCGGCGAAGGGGGCGCTGAGTGCGGTAGCCACCGCGGTGGCGACCAGGGCGGGGCGCAGTCGCATGGGAGACCTTTGCTGCTCGCGGCGTTCGGGGTCCGGGGCCGCCGCCCGTCCGGAGTCGGCGCCTTCCGGTCGGGCCCGGCCGTGAGTCCGCGAGCCTGCCACGGCGCCACCCGCGCCCCCGGCACGCCACGTCCGGGCCGCCCGCCGCAGGCCGCCAAGACCGCCCCATCAGCCCAATATCAACCCAATGTCGGCCCATCGTATGGACGTTCCGCGAATCCCGGCCCGCCCGGCCCATCGCCGGCGACCCATCCCTGGCGCCGGTCCGTCCGGCCCGCCGCGCAACCCACCACCGGCCCGGCCCCTCCCCACGGATACGCCACCGCAGCCCGGCCCACCACCGGCCCGCCCCCTCCCTACGGATACGCCACCCCCGCCCGGCCGAACACCGGGACGAGCACGAGCTGCGCCGCGCCCTCGGCGACCGCGTGCGGGCCCCCCGCCGCCGCCCGCACCGGCACCGCCGGAGCGCCCCCGCGCCGGGCCCGCTCCTCGACGACCGCGGCCACGCCCCGTACGAAGGTGTCCTGGTCGGCGGTGACCGTACGTCCGCCGAGCAGCACCGCGTCGATGTCGAGCAGTCCGACCAGGTTCGCCGCGCCGACCCCGAGGAAACGCGCCGCCGCCGCGATGTCGCCCCGGGCGACCGAGGTCAGGCACAGCGCCTCGATGCAGCCCCGCCCGCCGCAGCCGCAGGCGGGCCCGCCGAGCAGGATCGTCTGGTGACCGAACTCGCCCGCACCCGTACGGGCCCCGCGGTGCAGCGCTCCGCCGAGCACGAGACCCGCGCCCAGACCGCTGCCCAGATGCAGATACGCGAACGAGCCCGCCGGCCCGCCGGTGCGCAGGGCGAGGCCGAGGGCGGCGGCGTTGGTGTCCTTGTCCAGGACCACCGTCCGCCCGAGCCGCTCGGCGAGGGCGTCGCGCAGCGGGAACCCGTTCCAGTGCGGGAAGCCGGTGACGCGGTGCAGCACCCCGGCCGTGTGGTCCAGCGGGCCCGGCATCGCGACGCCCACCCCGAGCACCCGGCGCCCGCCGGTCAGCGCCTCAGCCTCGGTGGCGGCGGCCTCCACCACGGCCGCCGGTTTGGCACCGAGATCCAGCGGCACGGTCCGCGCGCCCACCAGGGTGCCCGCCAGGTCGACGAGGACCGCGGTCAGCTCGTCCCGGTCCAGGTGCAGTCCGATGGCGTGCCCGGCGGAGGGCACCAGCTTGAGCACCGTGCGCGGCTTGCCGCCGGTGGAGGCGCGGCGGCCCGCCTCGGTGGCCGTCCCCTCGTCCCGCAGCCGCCCGGTGATCTTGCTGACCGCCTGGGGGGTGAGCCCGGTGCGCTCGGCGAGCTCCAGTCTGCTGATGCCCTCCCCGCCCGCCGATCGCAGCAGATCCAGCACGAGCGCGGCGTTGTGGTGGCGCAGCGTCGGCAGGTTCACACCCGTATTGCTCCTGTTCACCGACCCATTGTCCCTCTTGCTTGCACTTTGGCAACAGCGTTGCTTAAGTGGAAGCCATGATGGCTCCCAGGAATCCCAGGAACGCTTCTTCGACCGACGGCCTCCGCGTGGGACTCGTGGGCTACGGCCTCGCGGGCTCCGTCTTCCACGCGCCGCTGATCGCCGCGACGGAGGGCCTGGTGCTCGACACGGTCGTCACCTCGAACCCCGAGCGCCGCGCGCAGGCCCGCGCCGAGCACGGCGAGGAGCTGCGCTTCGCGGACTCGCCCGAGGAGCTGTACGACGCCGGGCTCGACCTCGTGGTGATCGCCTCGCCCAACAAGACGCACGTCCCGGTCGCGACCGGCGCGCTCAAGGCCGGCCTGCCGGTCGTGGTCGACAAGCCGCTCGCCGGCACCGCGGACGAGGCCCGCGACCTGGCCCGGCTCGCGCAGGACCGCGGTCTGCTGCTCTCGGTCTTCCAGAACCGGCGCTGGGACAACGACTTCCTGACCCTCAAGGGGCTGCTCGCGGAGGGCGGCCTCGGCGAGGTCCAGCGCTTCGAGTCGCGCTTCGAGCGCTGGCGCCCGCAGCCCAAGGGCGGCTGGCGCGAGTCGGGCGACCCGGCCGAGATCGGCGGGCTCCTGTACGACCTGGGCAGCCATGTGGTGGACCAGGCGCTGGTCCTGTTCGGGCCCGCGCTGCGCGTCTACGCCGAGGCCGACGTGCGCCGCCCCGGCGCCCAGGCCGACGACGACACCTTCATCGCCATCACCCACGCGAGCGGGGTCCGCTCCCACCTGTACGTCAGCGCCACCACCGCCCAACTCGGCCCCCGCTTCCGGGTGTTGGGCTCGGCGGCCGGCTTTGTGAAGTACGGGCTCGACCCGCAGGAGGCGGCCCTGCGCGAGGGCCGGCGGCCCACCTCCGGCGAGCCCTGGGGCCTTGAGGCCCCGTCGCTGTGGGGCCGGGTCGGCTGCGGCGAGTCCCCGCTGAGCGGCGGCGGCAACCCGCTGGAGACGGTCCCGGGCGACTACCCCGCGTACTACAGGGCCATCGAGAAGGCGCTGCGCGAGGGCGGCGAACCGCCGGTCACCGCGGACGAGGCGGCGGCGGCCCTCGACGTCCTGGAGGCGGCCCGCCGCTCGGCCCGCGAGGGCGTGACGGTGGAGCTGGCGCTGTGAGGGCGCGGGACACCGCCGCCCGCCCGGAGGCGGCGGAGGGCTCCGCGGCCGAGGACCCGGTGAAGGCCCTTGAGGCGGAGCAACAGCGCCTGGTGCTGCGCCACTTCACGTACGAGGACGCGTGGCGGCTCGGCACGCTGCTGCGCGGGCTCGCCGTCGAGCGCGGAGCCCCGGTCGTCATCGACGTACGCCATGGCACCCGTCAGGTGTTCCGGTGCGCCCTGCTCGGATCGAGCGCCGACAACGACGCGTGGATCGACCGCAAGCGGCGGGTGGCCGAACGCTACGCGGCCCCCTCGTTCCTCGTCGGCGCCCGCTTCCGCGCGAAGGGGACGACCTTCGAGGAGTCCTCGCGCCTCGACCCCGACTCCCATGCCGCGCACGGGGGTTCGTACCCGGTGGCGGTCGAGGGCGTCGGGGTCGTGGGCACGGTGACGGTGTCAGGCCTCCCGCAGGCGGAGGACCACGCCCTGGTGGCCGAGGCGCTGACCCGGATGGTCAACGACCCTGCACAGCAAGGCGCCTGACGTCGCGTCAGAGATCTCTCGTCACAGCCCCTTCGGCTTGCGGGTGACGGCGAAGGTGATGCCGCCGGCCGTGACGAGGGTGACCGCGAGTCCGCCGATGAGGATCATCGTGTCGGACGGCGTGCCGGTGTCGGGCAGTTCGCCGCCCCCGCCGTCGTCCCCGTACCCGCCGGAGACACCGCCGCCGCTGGTGTGACCGCCGGTGGTGCCCCCGTCGTTCCCGCCGTCGGTGCCGCCGTCGGTGCCGCCGGTGGTGGTCTCCTCGGAGTCGGTGGGCGACGGGGTCGGGGGCTCGGGGGTCGGAGGCTCAGGAGTGGGCGTCGGGTCCGGGGTGGGCGGCTCCGGGGTCGGGTCGGGCGTGGGCGGCTCGGGGGTGGGGTCCGGCGTGGGCGGTTCCGGGGTGGGCGTGGGCTCCTCGCCCCGGCAGCGCGGGAGGTCCCCGTTGAACGGGTAGGCGTGGATCTCCTGCCCGCCGCCGCCACCCACGACCGAGGTGTGGACCAGCGAACCGACCGTGAACAGGCGCCCGTTGACGCCCGGCAGCGTGATCGTCGTCGTACTTCCCGTGTTGCCGACGAGGACGCTGCCGGAGAACTGGCCGCTGCCGCGCAGCTGGACCGCCTCGGCGTCGGGGAAGTTCCAGAGCAGCCGGTCGCGGAGGGCGGCCGGGAGCATGCCCATATAGGTGTTGATCTCGCGGGCGTCGCCGATGAGGTTGACCAGGACCGTGGCCCCGTCGGGGATCCGGTCGAACCGGAAGCCCTGGGCGCCGCCCGAGCGGCCGGCGAGGTCGAAGTCCACGGTGAACACCTGGAGGGCGGACGTGCCGTCCCCGGTGAACACGGTCTCGCTGCCGTTGTTGCGCGCGGTGCCGGTCGCGGGCCGCGGTTTGCCGTCGACATAGGCGTAACAGCGGCTGGCCGCGGCGAGGTCCGGCCGGAGGTGGGCGTACGGCGCGGCGGCGCCGGGATCGTGCACGGCGCGCGGCCGGACGGTGCCGTTGAGGGCCCCGCCGTACCGCACGTCGCCGTGGGTCGCGCCCTCCTCGGCGAGCAGGCGCTGGCCGGTGGCGACGGTGACGTCCTTGCCCGCGGTGAGGAAGTCGGTGCCGTTGTCCGGCGGGACGCGCGAGCCGACGCCGGCGACGCCGACGTTGTAGACCTGGGAGACGCCGGTGGCCTTGTGCTGGTCGAAGTTCCCCAGGACGACGACCTTGCCCTCCGCCTCGGCGGCGGCCTGGCGCACGAGGAAGTCCCCGCCGACGAAGACGTTGATGTTGTTGTCCCGCCCGGCGAGGGCCCCGTTGTTGGGGTCGGGATACGGGACGACCGGGCAGCCGCTCCCCTTGCAGGGGCCGAGCCCGTCCGGCAACGGATCGGCGAAGCCGAGCGAGGCGAGCGCCCCGACGACGACGGCCGCCCCCACCACGACGACCGAGGCGGTGGCCGCCCTTTTCCGCATTCCTGGCGTGTTTCGCATATGCGCAATATGCGAAGTTATGACGGCAATTCCCTTGAGACACGCACGGGGGCGCCCCCGTCCGGCGGAGGGGCGACCCCGGCGGGCCGAACGGGGGCGGTGGGGTGGACGGCGAGGGGCGGAGGGCAGGGGGCGCGGGGCCCCTCCACTCCCCCCGGGGCGCTACGCGTCCTTGAACGCCTGCCGCTGCCGCCCGAGACCCGACACCTCCAGCTCCACCACGTCCCCCGACCGCAGGTACGGCTTGGGCTCGGGCTGCCCCATGGCCACCCCCGCGGGCGTGCCCGTGTTGATGACGTCACCCGGGTACAGCGTCATGAACTGGCTGACGTACCGCACGACCTCCGCCACGGAAAAGATCTGCTGCGCCGTGGACCCGTCCTGCTTGAGCTCGCCGTTCACCCAGAGCCGCAGCGAGAGCGCCTGCGGGTCCGGGACCTCGTCCCGGGTGACCAGCCACGGCCCCAGCGGGTTGAACGTCTCGCAGTTCTTGCCCTTGTCCCACGTGCCGCCGCGCTCGATCTGGAACTCGCGCTCGGACACGTCGTGCGACACCGCGTACCCCGCGACGTACGCCAGCGGGTCCTCGTCGTCGGCGACGTACCGCGCGGTGCGTCCGATGACGATGGCGAGCTCGACCTCCCAGTCCGTCTTCACCGAGCGGCGCGGCACGAGCACCGTGTCGTGGGGGCCGACGACCGTGTCCGCCGCCTTGAAGAAGACGACGGGCTCGGCCGGTATCGCCGCCCCGGTCTCCTCGGCGTGGTCGTGGTAGTTCAGCCCGATGCACACGACCTTGCCGATGCGCCCCACCGGAGGCCCGACGCGCACCCCGGTGTCGTCGAGCGCGGGCAGCGTGCCGGCGTCGGCCGCGGCCCGGATGCGGTCGAGCGCGGACTCGTCGGCGAGGAGCGCGCCGTCGATGTCCGGCACGAGGCCGGACAGGTCCCGCAGGGTTCCGTCGGCGTCGAGCAGCGCCGGACGCTCTTCGCCGGCCTGGCCTACGCGCAGCAGCTTCATGGTCAGTCTCCCTTGGTCGAGCCGGGCCCGGCCGATGGGTAGCGGCCATCGGAGGATCGTCCGATCCTCCAAGGAAGAGGTCCAGTCCGCAAGACCCCGTTCACAAACTGGACCGTAACCGGGGTCGGGGGTGCTATGCGGCGGCGGCCAGTGCGGCCGGCGCGGGCACCATGTCGCGGTAGAGGAAGGCCCGCTCGACGGCGGTCCAGGTGGTGCTGGTCACGACGTAGAGCGCGGCGGCCAGCGGCACCACGGCGACGGTGAACAGCGTGGCGAACGACAGCAGCGGCATGAACTTGTTCATCGCCCCCATCGCCGCGGCCGTCGGCGCGTCCTCCTGCGCACCCGGCACGACGACCGGGTTGGCCGCCATCTGCCGCTTCGTGCGCCGGTAGTTGAAGGTGGCCACGGCGGCGACGATCGCGAACAGCGCGAGGTAGACCAGACCCTGCGCCCCGAACACCCCGCCGTGTCCGAGCGCGTCCGTCCAGCGTCCACCGAGCGGCGCCTGGAACAGGGTGTGGCCGAGCAGCCCGTTCGCCTCGCCGCCGATCCGCGCGCTGGAGAACAGGTGGTAGAGCAGGAAGAACGCCGGCATCTGGAGCAGGCTCGGCAGGCAGCCGGAGAACGGCGACACCTTCTCGGCGGCATGGAGTTCCATGATCGCCTTCTGGAGCGCCTTGCTGTCCTTGCCGTGCTTCTCGCGCAGTGCCGCAAGTTGCGGCCGCAGCCTGGCCTGCGCCTTCTGGCCGCGCGCCGCCTGCCGCGACAAGGGGTGCACCGCAAGCCGTACCAGCGCGGTGAACAGCACGATCGCGGCAGCCGTGGAGGCGCCGTGGAAGACCGGTTCGAGCAGGTCGGCCAGGTGCTCGGCGAGGTCGGCGACCGCGCTGAAGAGGGAGGTGAACATGGCGAAGCCCTCCGGGGCATCTCGTCAGGAAAGACACGTGGACCGCACGACCTGGCCGTACGGGACGCCTGCGCCGGACGCGCTGCGCGGGGTGTACGGAACGTCGATGACGTGCGGGAGGTACGGGTCGGCGTGACGGGCCGCGACGGGCGGAGCCGGAAAGGCGCCCTATGCGGCCGTCGGGACGAGAACCCCGGGCGCTCGGGGACGGGGCCGCCCGGAGGCGTCCGGGTCGCGCTGCGGCAGGAAGGCGGTACGCCGTTCCCGGTCGCGGATCGCGGTACGCACCCGGGTGCGTGCCACCTGCGGCACGGCACGCGAGGCGAGCGCCGCGCACACGGCGAGCGCGGATCCGGCGGCGGCGGTCGCGGCGAGCGCGACGGCGGCCGAGAGCATGCCGCCCTCGACGAGGACGGCCTGGGCGAGCAGGAAGAGCAGGAGACCGAACAGCGGCCGGGCCAGGCGTGCGCACCGCGTAATGACGCCGCTCATGCCACCCTCCTCCGCTCGTCGGTGCCCGTTGGTTCCGCGCTGGTTCACTGGTGGACGCGCCGCCGGATGGGCCGCGCGTTCCCTCCAGCCGTTATACACGACGCCCCCGGGAACGCGTCAGCCACGGACACCGGAAGCCCGGGCCCGCCCGCTCAGGGCTGCTTGAGTTCGAGCGGCTGCAACAACCGCCTCGGCTCCCGCAGCGCGCGGCTCACCGGATCCTCGGCGGGCCCGAGCCCGGGCCCCGGCCGCATCTCGACGTCCGCGGGGTCGACGACCCGCCCGCAGACCCGGCATTCGCCGTACGCCCCGAGCTCGGTCCCGCACTCCGCGTGGTGGAAGGTCCGCATCGGCCGCGCGTCCGGGTTGAAGGCCCGGCCCCAGAGCCCGAGCGCCCGCAGCGCCGGCCACAGCGCCCGCCCGAGGTCCGTCGGCACGTACTCGTCGCGCGGCGGCGACTCCTGATAGCGGCGCTTCTCCAGGATTCCGGTCTCGGTGAGCGACTGGAGGCGAGCGGCGAGGACGGCCCTCGGGATCTTGAGGTGCACCAGGAAGTCGTTGTAGCGGCGCACCCCGTACAGCGCGTCCCGCACGACGAGCAGCGTCCAGCGCTCGCCCACGATCTCCAGGGCGCGGGCGATGGAGCACTCCTGTGCCGCGTAGTCGTAGTCCTTGCCGAGAGCCATACGCCCCAGCCTACCGCCCGGGTTCACTGAACGAACCTTCGGTGCTAGGGTCGGGACCAGGCAGGTTCGTTGACTGAACCGAGTCGGGGCGCGGAACGGCAACCCGAACCGCACCCGCACCACGAGCCGGGCCCGCACCACCGACCCGGAGCCCGCCGAACCGTCCGTCCCGCCCAGACTCCGTCCCGCCCCGGACTCCGCCCCGCACCCGCACCCCGGATCCATGCCTCCGTAAGGGAAGCCATGACGCAGGCAGCACGCCGCACCACCAGCACCCCGCGCACCGACCCCGACACCCGGGCCGTCGCGACCGGCCCCGCCGCCGACGGCGCTCCCCCGGCCGCGTCCCCGCACCCCGGCGCCACCCTCGCCGTCACCAGCGCCGCCACCGCCGTCGCGCTGATGAACTACACCGCCCCGATGCTGACCCTGCCCGGCATGACCGCGTCGTTCCACACCGCGCTCTCCGCCCAGGCCTGGCTGCTCAACGGCGCCCCGCTCGGGCTGGCCGCGCTGCTGCTGATCGCGGGCAGCCTCGCCGACGACCACGGCCGCCGCCGGGTCTTCCTGGCCGGCACCCTCGCCCTCGGCCTCACCATGGCGCTCGGCGCCCTGGCCCCCACCACACTGACCTTCACCCTGGCCCGGGTCGCCCAGGGCATGGCGTCCGCCGCCGTGCTCGCCAGCAGCCTCGGCCTGCTGGTCGCCGCCTTCCCCGAGGGCGCCGCCCGCATCCGGGCGACCGGGGTGTGGGGCGCGTTCGTCAGCGGGGGCATCGCCGTGGGCCCGCTCCTCGCGGGCGCCCTCGCCACCCTCGACTGGCGCCTGGTGTACGGGGTCCTGGCCGTGCCGGCACTGATCACCGCGGCCTGCGCGGTGCGCGCGCTGAGCGAGTCGCGGGCCCCGCGCGGCGGGCGGCCCGACGCCCCGGCCGCGCTCACGCTCAGCCTCGCGTTCACGTCCCTGATCGGCGCCCTGACGCTGGGCCGCGACGGCTGGCTGCGCCCGGCCGTGCTCGGCCTGCTCGTCGCCGCCGTCCTCCTGACCGCCGTCTTCGTGGCCGTGGAGCGCCGGGCCGCCGCGCCCATGATCGACCTGGCGCTCTTCCGCCGCGCCGACTTCCTCGCCTCCTCGGCCGGCGCCCTGTTCACCGGCCTGTCGGTGATCGGGTTCTTCAGCTATCTGCCCGCGCTGCTCAGCCACTCGCTCGGCACCTCACCGATGAACGCGTCCTGGCTGTTCGTGCTGTGGTCGGGCTCGGCGTTCGTGGTGGCCCTCCAGTCCCGGCGCCTGGCGGGCCGGGTCGCGGCCCGCCACCAGCTCGCCATCGGCTTCGTCCTGCACGCGGCCGGCGTGCTCACGATGCCGGGCGCCCTCGCCTCCGGCCCCCTCCCGCACCTCGTCCCGGGCCTCCTGCTCGCCGGCATCGGCAGCGGCCTCCTGAACGCGGCGCTGCCCCGGCTCGCCGTCGAGTCGGTGCCGGCCGAGCGGGCCGCGATGGGCTCGGGCGCCAACAACACGGCCCGCTACATCGGTTCGTCGGCCGGAGTCGCCCTGACCATCGCGGTGGCCCCGGCGGGCCCGGACGCCGTGGTCGTCGTCTCGGCCGCCCTGGCCGTCGTGGCCACGGCCCTGACGGTGGTGCTGCGCTCACGCGCGTAGGGACGGCCTCCCCCGGGTGGGAGCCGGCGCCTCGACGACCGGTGCCGGGCTCCCCCGGCGCCCCACCGCGGGAGTGCCCGGCGGCGCGCTCACCGGCCGGGGGACGACGCGGCCGGCTCCTCCTCGCCGGGGCCCTCAGGAAGGGGATCGCGGGCAAGCACGTCGTCCGCGACCGGCTCTCCCCGCGGACCGAGTAGGGAAACGGCAAGCGCCACAAGGAGGTTGACGCCGAGGGCGATGATCCCGGCGTTGACCCCCCACACCGGATCGTGGTCGCTGAACACGAACCCGCACACCGTCGCGACCCCCACCACGAGCCCCGCGAGCCCGCCCGCCAGGGTCAACCTCCGCCACACGAGGCCCAGAAGCAGCATCGGCAGCAGCTGCGCCATCCCCTCGTACGAGATGAGCGAGAGGCGTACGAGCGTGTTGGGCACGGTGTACGTCATGAGCAGGGCCAGCGCCCCCGCGACGACCACCACGACCTGGGACGCGGCCTTCTGGCGCTCCCGCAGCCGGGGCATGAGCGAGAGCACGCTGCGTCCCCACATCGTGCCGATGACCAGCATGAACACCGCCATCGGCACGATGGAGGACAGGGCCGCGGCCACTCCGATGAGCCCCACGCTCCACGGGGGCAGCGAGTCGACGACCAGCTTGAACAGGGCGAGATTGGAGTCCGCCCCGGCGAGCCCCGGCACCACGAAGATCGCGGCCATGCCGAGGAGCATCGGCACGAAGAGCAGCACGTTGTAGGCGGGCAGCAGCATGGCGTTGCGCCGCAGGGCGTCCGCGCTGCGGGCGCCGAGGTAACCGGCCACCGTGGTCGGGAAGATGACGACGGTCAGGGAGTTGAGCACGGAGGTGGTGGCGAACCACGCCTGTCCAAAGGTTCCGCCGTGGCCCGGCAACGTGAGCCAGTCGCTCTTCTCGCGTACGACCCGGTCGAGGAAGTCTCCGTACCCGTCGAAGTAGTGCAGCGGCACATAGATCGCTAGGAACGCCAGGGTGGCGATGACGAGTACGTCCTTGAGCACGGACACCCAGGCGCTGCCGCGCAGTCCGCTCACCACCACGAACCCCGTGGTGACCGCGAAGGCAATGAAATAGGCCCAGTTGAGCGAGATCGCGCCATAGGAGATGGTCGAGACGACCACACCCATGCCGGTGATCTGCAACTGGATGTACGGCAGCAGGAAGACGGTGGCGAGCAGCGCCACGAGCGCGCCCACCCACGGCCGCCCGTAGCGGTGGGCCACCATGTCGGTGATCCCCACCAGTCCGTGCCTCTTCGCGTACGCCCACAACATGGGTCCGACCACATAGCCCACGGCGTAGCCGCACGACATGTAGGCGACCACATACAGCACGGGTGCGCCGTAGTTGTAGCCCCAGCCCGCGGCGCCCAGATAGCTGAAACTCGTATAGCTCTCGCCCGCCATCAGCACCCAGATGAACACGGTGCCCAGGCTCCGCCCGCCGACCGACCACTCGGCGAGCCCGCCGGCCCCGCCGCCCCGGCCGCGTACCGCGAAGAGCCCGAGCGCGACGGTGGCCACCATGAAGACCCCGAAGACGGACGTGGCGACCGCGGCCCCGCTCATCGGGCGCTTCCCGGGCGGGCGCCCCGACGGGCGTCCCGGCGGTCGGCCCGCCAGGCGAGCCAGATGGCGAGGGGGGTGACCAGCGTCGCGAGGAGCAGCCAGAAGAAGAGGAAGGGCAGCCCGAGCACGACGGGCCGCACCCGGTTCACGAAGGGCAGTGCTCCGAGGTACAGCAGATAGGGCACCCCGAGCCACAGCAGATGAATTCGACGACGACGCATCCGGTCACGCTAACGCGGGCGGCTCCCCCTCAACTTCCCCCACACGACGAGCCGGTAGGTGGAGGTGTACTCCGGCGTGCAGGTGGTGAGCGTGATGAACCGATCGGGCTCGCTGTACCCGTACGAGGGCTTGACACCGCTCCGGGGCACGGAGGCTATGGTCCCGCCGTCCCGCGCCGAGGTCTGCGGCAGTACGGAATCGACCACGTACGTATAGACGGTGTCGCGCGTCTCGACCACGACGCTGTCGCCGGGCCGCAGCCGGTTGATGTACCGGAACGGCTCGCCATGGGTGTTGCGGTGCCCGGCGAGCGCGAAGTTGCCGGTCTGCCCCGGCTGCGCGGTCCCCGCGTAGTGCCCGACGTACCCCTTGTCGAGGACCCCGGCCTTGCTGATCCCTTGCGCGATGGGCGCGGTGACCCCGATCCGCGGTATCCGGATGACGGCGTACGCGAGGTCCGCGGGCGGCGCACCCGTCCGGGCGGAGCCCCGCGTGGCCGCGCCGCCGGCCTCGGCGGGCCCGGCGCCCGCGGGATCCCCGTCGACGGCGACGTCCTCCTCGGGCCCGGCCCCGGCGGCGCCCCCCGCACCCCCAGCGCCCTCCCTGTCCGCGCTCCCCCACTGCGCCTCCAGGGAATGGACCGTACGCCCGGCCTCGGCGCGGGCCTCACGGTTGGTCCACCACAACTGGTGCGCGACGAGCAGCAGCACGAGCAGCCCGCACGTCACGGCGAGCTCGGCCCCGGCCCACAGCCCCCGGGCCGCCCACGCGCGCCGCGCGCGCCCGCCCTGCACCCTCACCGGCATCCCTGTGCGCACGGGCGCAGGGTAGGTGTGTGAACCGCAACTCACCAGGCCCACAACGTGACGGACGCGACCCACCAGCGTCAAAAGCGCCCTCCGCCGGGCCCCCGTACAGCAGTACGGTGTCCCTCATGCGCCCCGACACGCCTGCCGATCACACCGCCGAAGCCGAGCGTCTGCTGCGCACAGCGGCCCAGTACCCGGAGGACCACGAGCCGCTGCTCCTTCGCGCCGCCGCCCATCTGGAGCTCTCCGGCGACCGCCCCCGGGCCACCACGCTCTACGACCGCCTGCTGTCCGCGAAACTGGACCGCCCCCATCTGGTGAAGGCGTTCAAGGCGGCGAACCTGTGGGAGTACGGCCACGAGCCGGAGGCCCGCGCCATCATCGAGGGCATCCGGTCGGCGGCCCCGCTGGACCCGGCGGCGTGGGGGGTCGTCGCGGAGACGCTGGAGTCCCACGACGAGCTGGACCTGGCGCACGCCTCCCTCACCACGGCGCTGACCCTGCTGGGCGTGGGCGAGGCGACCATCGACCGGGCGGCCCTCCCGTACAGCACCCAGTCCCTGCTCGCCACCCGCCACCGGGTGCGCCGCCTGCTGGCGCTGCCGCACGACTCCTGGGACGACCTGGCCGACGAGCTGCACACCGCGCCGATCTCCCTGGACGAACTCCACGACCCCAAGCGCCTGTGGTCCCTCGGCTCCGAGGACCCGGCCGAGCTCCAGGCCGAACTGGCGCGCCTGCGCGCGGAGTTGGGCAACTACCGCGTCGCCCTGTCCCGCCCGTTCCCGGTGGCGGTCCTGCACTGGCCGGAGCCGGAACTGGACGAGCTCCTCACGGCGTACCCGGAGCTCCAGTCCGAATACCCCACGCACACCGCCCACTTGCTGGACATCGAGGCCTCCCTGCGCGAACTGGCCGCGGCCGGCACCCCGAACCTGGGCATCGTGACGGCCACGGTCCCCTCCTACGAGGCCTTCGCCGCCTCGGAGTCCTCCTCCCCCGCCAACGCGGACCTCCTCCCCCAATACACCACCACCCTGGCCGCCCGAGGCCGAGCCGTCTCCTGGCCCCCGGGGCGGGGGGCGGACTGCTGGTGCGGGTCGGGGGTCAATTACGGGGACTGCCATGGGGCGGCTTGACCCTCTCGGGTGACGTGGATTGTCAGTGGCCTCTGCTTCACTTGGGGTGACAGTTCACGGGAGGGACGCAGCGTGACTAACACCGTCGATCCGGGGCAGCCCATCACCGGCCTGTACGAACAGCTCGTCACTCTGCGCCTCACCGAGCAGCTCAAGGCACTGGATGGAAGCGGCTGGCGGACTATCGATGCCGAGGTCGGCGCTGACTCGGCACCTCACGTACTTGCTCGCCACATCGCTGACACCGTGCGGCAGGTGCTCCATCGCCTGCCGGCGGCAGAGCGCGTGCATGCCGCCAACCACATCCTTGAATCCATGAGCACATTGGACGGCGCGCGGGAGTGGGTAGACCTCGTGGCCGATGGGCCACGTCAGTTGCTGGCCGTTGCAGAGCCCGAGGCACCCGGCGTCTATACGCTTCGACCCGCCACCCCTCTCTCCGATACCGCGCTGATCACCAACGCGCCGGACGACCCTAATCTGGGCTTTGAACTTCGAGCCGAGCTCGCCACCGCCGATCGAGTGGACCTTCTCTGCGCTTTCGTGAAGTGGCACGGTTTGAGGGTGTTGGAGCAGTCCCTTAAAGCAGCCCATGCCCGTGGCGTACCGATTCGAGTGATCACCACTACCTACATCGGCGCCACGGAGCGGCGGGCCCTTGACCGATTGGTCAAGGAGTTCAACGCCGAGGTGAGAGTGAGTTACGAACTTCGGTCCACCCGCCTCCATGCGAAGGCGTGGCTCTTCCGACGCAATAGTGGGTACGACACTGCCTACGTCGGTAGCTCGAACCTTTCCAAGGCAGCTCTTCTGGACGGACTGGAATGGAACGTACGCCTGTCGTCCGTCGCCACCCCCGATGTCTTGCGCAAGTTCGATGCCACGTTCACCTCGTACTGGAACGACCCGACCTTCGAGCTGTACGACCCTGTCCAGGACGGCGCTCGACTTGACGAGGCTTTGAGCCGGGCATCAGGACGAACGAGCGGTGCCGAGCGCCCCTCGCTCCAGCTGTCGGGCCTGGAAGTCCGGCCGTACCCACACCAACGGGACATGCTGGAACGCCTTGAAGTCGAGCGAACCGTCCGCGATCGGCATCACAATCTCCTGGTCGCGGCTACGGGGACCGGCAAGACGGTGATGGCCGCCCTGGACTACAAACATCTGCGCCAGAAGCTAGGCCGCGATGCACGTCTCCTCTTCGTCGCTCACCGCAAGGAGATCCTGCAACAGTCGTTGCGCACGTACCAGGACGTTCTTGTCGATGCCGACTTCGGCGAGCTGCTCTTCACCGGGGAGATCCCCGAGCGTTGGAGCCATGTCTTCGCGAGTGTGCAGTCCCTCAACGCGCGTGCTCTAGATCGGCTCGCTCCGGACCACTTCGACATCATCGTCATTGACGAGTTCCATCACGGCACCTCTCCGACGTACCGCAAGATCCTGGACCATTTCCGTCCCACCGAACTCCTGGGCTTGACCGCGACGCCGGAACGCATGGACGGCAAGAACATTCAGGACGAGTTCTTCGACGGTCGTATCGCGGCCGAGCTGCGCTTGTGGGAGGCACTAGAGAACGATCTCCTCAGCCCTTTCCACTACTTCGGGATCAGTGACAACACTGATTTGTCCGCTGTGGCCTGGAAACGCGGTGCCTACGACACGGCCGCCCTGAACAACATCCTCACCGGAAATGACGCCAGGGCCCGCCTAGTGATGAAAGCGGTCGAAGACAAGGTAACCGACTGCGCTACCATGCGGGCCTTAGGTTTTTGCGTCTCGGTCGCCCACGCGCACTACATGGCCGAGTACTTCCAGCGGGCCGGCTTGAACGCCGTAGCCCTGTCCGGTGAGACAGCGCCAGATGAGCGCAAGCGAGCGCTGGTCGACCTGAAGGCAGGCACCCTCCAGGTGATCTTCTCCGTAGACCTCTTCAACGAGGGCTTGGACATCCCTGACGTCGACACACTTCTGCTCTTGCGCCCCACTGCCAGCGCGACAGTCTTTCTTCAGCAACTCGGTCGAGGCCTGCGTCGGAGCGAAGGCAAAGCCGTGCTCACAGTTCTGGACTTCATTGGGCAGCATCGCAAGGAGTTCCGCTTCGAGAATCAGTTTCGAGCCTTGACAAACCTGACTCGGAGACGACTCCTGCATCACATCGAGAACGACTTTCCGCAGCTCCCGTCTGGTTGCCAGATCATCCTGGAGCCCAAGGCAAAACGGGTCGTCATCGAGAACATCAAAGCGCAACTGGGCGTCAACGTCGCTACCTTGGCGCGCGAAGTTGCGGCATACGGCGAACCTCGTCTGAGCGCTTACCTGAAGGAGAGCGGCCGTGAGCTCAAGGAAATCTACCGTGGCGGCAACTCTTGGACCGGCCTGCTGCGCCGCGCCCAATTCCTGACCACCCCTCGCACCGACGGGGAGACGGCGCTCCTCAAGCGCGTGCCGTCTTTCCTCCACGTAGACGACCCCCTACGGGTGGCCGCCTACTCTCGTCTCCTGGCAGACCGACCACCCGCTTACAGGGAGCTCAGCACGCAAGGGCAGGGGTACGCCCGCATGCTCTTCTTCTCTTTGTGGCCCCTAGGTGGCGACTTCACAAGCTACGACGAGGCCTTCGCCTCACTTGCTGAACAGCCCTCGGCCCGCGAGGAACTGAGGCAAGTCCTCGCTTATAACTTGGCGCGCACGGAACACGTCCCGGTGCCACTTCAAGGCGATCAGGCCGACCTCCCACTCACCGTGCACGCGTCATACACGCGCGAAGAGATCCTGCCCGCCCTCGGCCAGTCAGAAATCGGCGGCTTCATGCCAGCTCACTTCCGCGAGGGTGTGAGGTGGTGCGAGTCCACAAGGACGGACGCACTGCTCATCACGCGCGAGAAGGACGAGAAGGACTTCTCGCCCCAAACGCGCTACCACGACTACGCGTTGAGCGAGACGCTCTTCCACTGGGAGTCCCAAAACCAGACGTCAGAGTCGTCACGTACCGGCATGCGCTACCAAAACCATCTGAAGGAGGGCAGCCATGTCCTCCTTTTCATCCGCCGCTACAAAAGCACCGACATCGGAGGGGCTCAGCCGTGGATGTTGCTGGGGCCAGCCCACTACGTCAACCATCAGGGGAGCAAGCCCATGGCGATCACCTGGCAGCTTGCCCATGAGCTTCCAGTCGACGTGTTGACGTACTCGGTGATCGCAACCGGCTGACGGGGGCTGCAATCTCGGGCGTTGACTTGGGAACCATGGCTGCGTTATGGCAGTTCATATCTTGACGATCACAACCACGGGGAGACACATAGTGGACATAGCGGCTATAGGCGCAGAGGTCAGACGCACAAAAATCCATGACAAGCACGGCGGGAATCGACAGAAAGGAATCAGTCGCCCGAAGGAACCCCCGTACCTCTTCCTCTTTTCCAACCCGGCACGAGCCGGCGCCTATGGCTACTACGACGGGTGGGGCGAAGATGGCTGCTATCACTACTGCGGCGAAGGCCGTTACGGCGACCAAGAGATGACTGGCGGCAACTCGGACATCCTTGATCATCAGCAGCAGAAACGTTCGCTCCAGCTATTCAAGTCCACGGCCAAGGGCGTAGTAACTCGCTTGGGCGAGTTCGTTCTCGACGAAGAAGAACCTCACTACACTACCGATGCGCCTGGCACTGACGGCGTGATCCGTACCGTCATCATGTTTCGCCTGCGTCCCGTCGACAAGGCGCCGCCGAAACCAAAGACCGCTCTCGCGCCTAGCCCCGCTGCTTTCACAACCGTGGTGGATGTCGACGTCGAAAAGCATAATGTTGAACACATGACGGTGAGCCCCAGCGGTAAGTCGAGGCAGTCCGAGCGTCGCGAGGCCAAGCTCGTCAAAGCCTACCGCCGCTACTTGGAATCGCGTGGCCACGACGTCACTCGGAAGAAGATTGTGCCCGAAGGTGAACTGGAAGCGCTCTACACCGACCTCTTCGATGTCACGAACCAGCTGCTCATCGAAGCCAAAGCGAACGTGACGCGCGAAGCAATTCGCATGGCGATAGGTCAACTCTTCGACTACCGCAGGCACTTGACGCCTAGGCCGGATATCGCGCTACTCCTTCCCTCGAAGCCACGCGCCGATCTCCTCAAGCTGTGCCACACCGCAGAGGTGGCTGCACAGGTAATCTGGCCCGATGGCGATGGATTTGAAACGAGTAAACCCAAAATTCACATGCCTTAAGGTGATTTCGCCCCCTGCTCGAAGTGCCCCCAAGCCTTGTCGATGACTGCCTCGCAATCGCGGCCGTGCACACTCAGCCATCGGAGGAGGTCGACGATCACGTTAACCGTCACCTCCTCCATGGCCAGGAGCGGTGTCATCATCCGCCTTTCAGGCGCCGGATGCATCTGCCCGTCGAGCCAGTAGGTGGTCAACAACGCCTCTGCACGCACTACTTGGGGATCGTTGACGTGATCGTCCGCAGATCGTAGCCCCGTAGCCAGTTCACACCACGTGACCTTCGTGTCCTCTCGAAGGATCACTCCCCACCGCTCCGCAATCGCTTCGACGAGCACCATCCCCCTTCCCGAGTCGTCATGTGCATTGGCCGACAGCAGGGTCGGCAATGCCCGGGTGTCAGGGTCGGCGACCTCGATGCGTAGCCGACTGCCGTGCATGGATACGGTCAACGTCGTCGGGGTTCCGGGCCCGACGTGGGTGATGACGTTGGCGGCCAACTCAGTGACGCAAAGCTGCGCCGATTCGACGACATGCGACAGCCCCCATATGGCCAGGTGTAGACGCACCACACGTCTCAGGCCGGCGAGTTCGCAAGCCTCGGCCAGGAACGGTAGAACCCACGCTTTGCGATCGATGCCGAAGCGACATCCGTTCATGACAACTACGCCTCACTCCCAGGACGGATCGTTCCCTATGTCGCGACACCTCTCCAGGGTGGCAGCGGAACTCTCAATATGGAACTCTCACAAGGGAGATGTGGAGGCGTAGCTCCTCCCTGCGCGCCCTAGGCGTGCGCCGCCTTGTCTCGTACTCGGTCGACCAGGCAGGCTCAGGTAGATCGACAAGAAGGGCTGTCACCATGGCGGTTGGACCGACCACTCGCAGGCGCCAGCTTGGCGCCGACCTACGCCGACTGCGCGAGCGCAAGGGGCTCACGCTGGAGGAGGCTGGTGCCCTCGTCGGGGTTTCCAAGGCCACCCTGAGTCGCTATGAAACCAAGGAGGGCCCGGTTAAATGGCCCGCGGTGGACGCCCTTTGTCGCGAGTACGGCGCCTCGAAGGAGGAGCGAACCGCCCTCGTCGAACTGGCGAAGGGCGCCAAGATCCAAGGCTGGTGGCGCTCGCTTGCCGACCCGGTCCCGGAGTCAATGAACTTGATGTTGACCCTGGAAGACGAGGTAGTACGGGAAGATCACTACGCATGTATGTACGTTCCTGGGCTACTTCAGACACGTGCGTACGCCGAGGCCGTCCACCGCGCCTCGGAAATGCGCTGCACCGAGCAGGAGATCGCGCACATGGTGGACATCCGCATGAAGCGCCAAGAACTCCTCATCCGTGAAGACGCTCCGCACATCTGGGCCGTGGTCGATGAAGCGGTCATCCGCCGCATGGTCGGGGGAAGAGACGTCATGCGCGAGCAGTTGGATCACCTGCACACACAGTCCAGACAGCCCCAAGTGACCGTTCAGGTACTGCCGTTCATGCAAGGCGCGCATGCCGCCGCGGTTGGTAGCTTCGTGATCCTGGGCGGGCCCACGCCCGAACTCGACGTCGTGTACGTGGACATCATCGGTGGCGGCCTGTTCATGGAGAAGCCTGAAGAGTTGGAGCGCTATAGGTTGGCGTTCCAGTATCTGAGCGCTCAGGCGTTGGACATCGAGACGTCAGCCGCGCTCCTCGATCGGGCCCGCAGGGAGCTTTGATGAATGACTACGACATCCGCTGGGTGAAATCCTCGTACAGCGGTGGTAGCGGTACGGAGTGTGTGGAGACCGCACGTGTCCTTACTCGGACGGCGGTACGCGACTCAAAACGGCCCGATGGACCGCGCATATCGTTCGGAGCTTCCCCCTGGGCTGTCTTCGTGCGAGCCATCCAACTCGATGCCCTGTGAGGATGGGCACTCAGGGCCCATGACCCCCTCGAAACCCCGCCCCGCCCCCGCGTTAGCCTCGAGGAAATCGGACTCTTGGAGGCAGACCATGGCGAAGGTGCCCGGAACTCTTGTCGCGGCCGGTGGGCTTGTCGGGGGGTATGGGGTGGCTCGGTGGAGCAGGAAGCGGGCGCTTGGTGGGGTGGCGCTCGCGGGGGCCGGGGCGCTCGCGGCTCGGCAGTGGCAGCAGGCGGCCGGGACCAAGGCGGCCGTCGGTCTGACCACCGCCTACGTCGCCGCGTTCGCCGGCTCGCACCCGCTCGCCAAGAAGGTCGGCGCCTGGCCCTCCGTGTTCGGCGTCGCCGGGGCCGTCGCCCTCGCCTCCTGGGTCGTCACCCGGGGTTCCGGCGAGTAGGCGGAGCACTCGCAGAAAGTTTGGGGCGCCTTTGAACGCGGCCCCTTGCCGGGCCGTACCTCTGGGCAACTCCCCGCAGTGGTCGGGTGCATGGCCGCCTTCGCCGTACGGACGACAGGGACTGGCAGAGCCGTATGGCGTGGTTCGCTCGCGGCGGTCGTGCACCCGGCGGGAGGGGAGAGTTCGGGTTCGGTTCGGGGTCATTTGGGGGCGGTTTGGGGTGGTTTGGGGTTCGGTGACCTCTCCGGTGGCCTCTCCTCTCCCGCGGCGCCCTGCTCGGCCCCCACCCTCAGCGCCTTCCGGTTGCCGCACCCGGCCCTGCTGCAAGAGATGCCTTCTCGGTGTCGGTCGGCCGAACCCTGGCGCGCGGGCCGCACGGTTACAGGGCTCCCAAGTTCAGTGCCGCCCCCAGCGCCCCATACCCCGCATCCCCCGGATGCAGCCCATCCCCCGAGTCGTACGCGGCACGCAGCTCCTGCGGCGCGTTCGGGGCGCGCAGCGTGCGGTCCGCGTCCACCAGGGCGTCGTAAATCCCGCCCCCGCGCAGCGCCGCGTTCACCCGCTCCCTCGCCTCCCGCACCCGCGCCGTGCACGGCCCGTACCCTCCGCACGGCGTCAGCGTCGTCCCCAGGACGCGTACGCCGTGGGCATGGCCTCGGCGTACCAGTTCCCGCATGCCGGACAGCAGCGCCTCCGCGTTCCGCTGCTCGCCGCTCAGCAGGTCGTTGATGCCCAGCTCCACGATGACCGTCCGCACCCCGGGCCGCTCCAGGGCGTCCCGCTCGAAACGGTCCAGGCCGCTCGGGCCCGTCAAGCTGCTGAGCAGGCCGTTTCCGCCGATGCCGGCGTTCAGGACGGCGCGGGGAGCAGTCTCGGCGGTGCGGAAGGTGCCCTCGGTGGCGCGGAGTGCGCCCGCCCCAGGCCCGAGCGCCATGGCCTCGCCCGCGCCAGGCCCCGGCTCCGTGGCCTCGCCCGGAACACCCTCGGTGGCGCGGACGACGCTCTCGCCGGCCCGGGTCGGGGTGGACCCGCCCGTTCGGGGCGGCCTCTCCCCCGCTCGCGGCGCCGCCCCCGCACCCTCAGCTGCCCTGAGGCGGTCCGCCAAGACATCGGTCCAGCGGTGGTTCGCGTCCGGTGTCGAGCCGACGCCCTCCGTGATCGAGTCGCCGAACACGACCACCGCGCCGGCCGCCGGCCCCGGACCCGGGCCATCAACAGTCGGCCCACCCGCCACCCCGCCCACATCCACCGCCGTCACGTACTGCCACGCCCCGGTCGTCCCCGGGAACACCCCGGGGTCCGCGGCGCGGTCCGTCTCGCCGACCGTCACGTACGAGGTCTGCTGTGCCTGGGGGTGCACGGTGACGGGGCCCGCCGCGTACACCGTCACGTACAGGTCCGCCGCCTCCGGCACCGCGAACGCCAGCGGGTCGCTCACCGCCTCCCGGCCTGCCGGGACCTGGAGCCGCATCAGGCCCTGGAAGGTCAGCGTCCGCATCGTCCCGGACGGGTCCGCCGCGGTCGCGAGGGTCGCGTGGCGCAGGTCGAGCGGGGTGTTCCCGAACAGGTTCGAGACGGTCACCCGGGCCCTGCTCCCGCCCAGCGTCGTGTGCACGACATTGCGTACGGTGCGGGCGGTGCCGGCGACGCCCAGGGTCCCCGCGCCCCGCACGGCTCCCGCAGCCCATCCGGCCCCCGCGCTCCCGACCCCCACGGCGCCGTCCTGCGGCCCCCACCCAACCACCGGAGCGGAATACCACGTACCGGTCCAGCCACCCGACCCCGCGCCGGCCCGCACCGCCACCCCGGCCCGGGCCCCGTCCGCACGGGCCGGCGCCCCCGTCGCGTACAGGGCCGCCGTCACCACGAGCATCAGCGCGGCGAGCAACGCCGGGCACCGGGCCCCGCGCCCGCCGCGGGCGCGTATCGGCATGATCCGAATGTACGGCCGCCGCCGCCCGCCCGGCCACGCGAACGGGTGACGGGACGCGTGTGCGGGAACTGAACGCGCGCCCCGGAAGTACTTCCTGTAGAGGTCGTACGCGTACGCGTCCGTCGTCGTGAATGATCGGGGCGTGGGTACCCGCGGGCACGTGGGCGCACAGGCGGAGCGAAGGGAACGTACGCGCATGGAGCGGCGCATCGACCGTACGACAGCGGGCCCCGGGGCCGAGGGGACACCGGCGGGACACCCCGCGCCGCGCGAGCCAGGCGCCCCCGCCCCGCGCGAGCCGGGCACCCCCGCGCCGCGCTCCTCCCCCTTCGCCTACACCGCGGCGGACGAGGAGAAGCGCCGGGGCGTGCGCCGCATGAAGGCCACCGCCACCGGATTGCTGCTCCTGGTCGCGGTCGTCTTCGGCCTCGCCACCTGGGCCGACCGCTCGGGCGCCGGCGCCTGGGCGGGCTACGTCGCGGCGGCGGCCGAGGCGGGCATGGTCGGCGCGCTCGCCGACTGGTTCGCGGTGACGGCCCTCTTCCGCCGCCCGCTCGGCCTGCCCATCCCGCACACCGCGATCATCCAGAACAAGAAGGACCAGTTCGGCGCCTCGCTCGGCACCTTCGTCGGCGAGAACTTCCTGTCCGCCGAGGTCGTGCGCGCCCGCCTCCAGGCCCTCGGCATCGGCCGCCGCCTCGGCGCCTGGCTCGCCGAGCCCGAGCACGCGGACCGGGTCACCTCCGAGCTGGCCACGGCGCTGCGCGGCGCGCTCACCGTGCTGCGCGACTCCGACGTCCAGGCCGTCGTCGGCGAGGCCATCACCCGCCGGGCGAACGCGGCGGAGATAGCGCCCGGCGTCGGCAAGGCGCTGGAGCGGATCGTCGCCGACGGCAGCCACCGCAAGGCCGTCGACCTCGTGTGCGTACGCGCCCACGACTGGCTCGTCCTGCACGGGGATTCGGTGATGGACGCGGTGCAGGGCGGCGCCCCCGGCTGGACGCCCCGGTTCGTGGACCGCAAAGTGGGCGAGCGGGTCTACAAGGAGCTGCTGCGCTTCGTGACCGAGATGCGCGACATGCCGGCCCACCCGGCACGCGGCGCGCTCGACCGCTTCCTCGCCGACTTCGCCGCCGACCTCCAGGCGGATTCGGAGACCCGCACCCGGGTGGAGCGCTTCAAGTCGGAAATACTGGGCCGCCCCGAGGTGCAGGACGTCATCGCCTCCGCCTGGTCCTCCGTACGCTCGATGATCATCGCAGCGGCGGAGGACGACCACAGCGAACTGCGCCTGCGCGCACGGGCGTCGCTGCTCTCGCTCGGCACCCGCCTGTCCACCGACGCCCGCCTCCAGTCCAAGGTGGACGGCTGGCTGGAGGACGCGGCGGCGTACGTGGTGTCGACGTACCGGACGGAGATCACCTCGCTCATCACGGACACGGTGGCGTCGTGGGACGCGAACGACACCTCGCGCAAGATCGAGGCGAACATCGGGCGCGACCTCCAGTTCATCCGCATCAACGGCACGGTGGTCGGCGCTCTCGCCGGGCTGCTGATCTACACCGTCTCCCACGCCCTGGGCGGCTGACCCACTTCAACGCCCTGGGCGGCTCGCCCGACTCCCCCGCCCTGGGCGTCCCGCCCGTCTCCCGCACCCTGGGCGTCCCACCCGGCTCCCCCGCCCCGGGGGCGGCTACGCCAGCTCCCCCGCCCCCATGGGCGCCAAGGCGCAAAAACCGTCAACTCACCCCCGCCTCACCGCAGTTCCTTGCGCTCCCGATCCCTCAGCTCCCCGCCCCCGCGCCGCTCCGCCCGCAGCCGTTCCTTCTGCGCCTTGCGCAGCTTGCGGTCCACGCCGATGCCGCCCATCAGGGCGAACGCCACGACCGTCACACGCGGGGAGCCCGGGGTGCCCTCGCCGCTCGCCTTGTTGCCGTCGACGCCGCCCATGATGCCGAACCCCTTGACCTGGACGTTCAGTTCGGGCGGTACGGTCACGCCGATGCCGCCCATGATCGTGAACAGGCGCAGCACCGTCTCGCGGTCCTCGAAGCGGGCCTCGCGCAGGTCGATGTTGCCGCCGCCCCACATCGCGAAGGCCGTGAACCGCCGGGCCACCGTCCAGGCGCCCTTGCGCGAGAAGCCGCTCCACAGGGCGAAACCGCCCTTGGATGTGGGCGGGTGGCCGATCCGGGAGGGCCAGTGCACCTCGGCCTCGTTCTCGGGGTGGCGCGGCGCCGGGGCCGGGCCCGCCGTGCCCGGGGCGGGCAGATCGCGGACGAGCGGCTCCAACTCCCCGTGCGTACGCGCCGTGTAGGCAGCTTCGAGGCGCTGCTCGAACTCCTCCATGTCCAGACGCCCCTCGGCCAGCGCGTCCCTCAGTGACTCGGCGACCCGCTCCCGCTCGGCGTCCGAGGCCCGCATCTCGGGAAGCCCACCCGTTGGTTCACTCGTCATACGGCAGAGCCTAGTGAAGGTCCCGGTCCTCGGCAGCCCCGGGGCCGGTGCCCCTCGACGCCGCTGTCGGTGCCCCTCTGGACGTGAGCATGCGGGCGATCACCGCCTCGATGTCCGGCTCCCGCACCGACAGGTCCACCAGCGGGTAGGCCGCGGCGATGTGCGCGACCAGCGGCGCGGCCGACGCGGAGGCAGGGAAGGCGAGCCACTGGCGCGGCCCCTCCACCTTCACCACCCGGGCGCCTTCGGCCCGTACCGGCGGGAGTTCGCGCTCCAGGTCGACCACCAGGGTGCGTTCGCTCTCGCCCGCCTCGTGGAGCCCGGAGAGCGCGCCGTCGTACATCAGACGCCCGTGGTCGATCACCATCACCCGCTCGCAGAGCTGCTCGATGTCGGTCAGGTCGTGCGTGGTCAGCAGGATCGTGGTGGCGCGCTCCGCGTTGAGGTCGCGCAGGAACTGCCGGACCTTGGCCTTGCTGATCACGTCGAGGCCGATCGTCGGCTCGTCGAGGTAGAGGACGTCCGGGTCGTGCAGCAGCGCCGCGGCGATGTCACCGCGCATCCGCTGCCCCAGGGACAGCTGCCGTACGGGGACGTCCAACAGGCTTGCCAGGTCGAGGAGTTCGACGCAGCGGTCCAGGTTCTCGCGGAAGCGGGCGTCCGGGATGCGGTACATGCGGTGGGCCAGCCGGTAGGAGTCGTACAGCGGCAGGTCCCACCACAGGGTGGTGCGCTGGCCGAAGACGACGCCGATGCGCTGCGCCATCCTCGTCCGCTCGCGGGACGGATCGAGGCCCGCCACCCGCAGGCGGCCCCCGCTCGGGGTGAGGATGCCGGTCAGCATCTTGATGGTGGTGGACTTGCCCGCGCCGTTCGGGCCGATGTAGCCGACCATCTCGCCGCGCGGCACCCGGAAGCTGATCCCGTCCACGGCCTTCACCTGCCGCCGCTCACGGCGGAACCGGCCCGTCTTGCGGCGCACGTCGAAGACCTTGCGCACGTCGTCGAGTTCGATCAGGTCCTGGTCCATCCTCGGGTCAACTCCCCTGGTTCTCGGGCGGGTTCGGGTGCGGCTCAGCTGCCGGTGCTGCGGTATCCGCGCAGGCCGGCGCGCCATGCCAGGGCCGCGAGCGCCAGACAGAGCGCCGCCACCGGCGGGGGCGCGAAGGCGAGCCAGTGCGGCAGCGCCAGCGGGTAGGGCCGGCCGAGGACGTACAGCGCGGGCAGCCAGTTCACGAAGGCCAGCGGGAAGACGTAGGTGACCCCGCGCACCATGTCCTTGGCGAACACCGTCGGCGGGTACTGGAGCAGCGTCTGGCCGCCGTAGGTGAAGGCGCTCTGCACTTCGGCCGCGTCCTGCGCCCAGAACTGGAAGGCGGCGCCCGCGACGAACACCGCGCAGAAGATCGCGGTGCCGCACAGCAGCATCAGCGGCACCAGGAGCACCTTCAGTACGGTCCAGTGCACGTCGAGGGTGACCAGGGCGCCGGTCAGGACCAGGACGCCCTGGAGGAGCCGGCCCAGGCGCTGGAGGCCGAAGCGGTCGGCGGCGACCTGGGCGAGCACCGGCACCGGGCGCACGAGCAGGGTGTCCAGCGTGCCGTCGCGCACCCGCGCGCCCAGCTTGTCGATGGAGCCGAGCAGCGCGTTGGCGAGGCCGAACGAGGTGGTCGACGTCCCGTACAGGAAGGCCACTTCGGCGAAGGAGTAGCCGCCGAGCGAGCGCACCTGCGAGAACATCAGGGCGATCACGACGAAGTCGAAGGCCGTCACCAGGAAGTTCCCGGCCAGCATCATCACGAACGAAGCCCGGTAGGCGAGGGCCGAGCGGATCCACATCGCGGCGATCATGCGGTACGCGCTCCACGCGCCCGGCGGCGGGCGCCGGTCGGTCACCCGGTCAGCCACCCTGGACCACCACCCTGCGCACCGCGGCGGACTGGACGAGCCGGCCCGCCCCGAGCAGCGCCGCCGCCCAGCCGAGCTGGAAGCCGTAGGCACCGAGCAGGCCCCAGCCCCGGTGGCGGCCCATCAGGACGTCCGCCGGGATCTGCAGCAGCGAGGACCAGGGCAGGGCGCGGGCCACCTCGCCGAGCAGCCCGGGGAAGGCGTTGAGCGGCAGCAGCATCCCGGAGAAGAACAGGCCCGCGATGGACACCAGCGAGGACACCCCGGCCCCGTCGAGCAGCCAGAACGCCGAGAGCGCGACCAGGAAGCGCAGCGCGAAGCTCACCACCACCCCCAGCAGGACCGCGAACAGGAACGCCAGCCACGTCCGGACGTCGGTCGGCAGTGCGAGGTCGAAGACGAGGGCGCCGAAGGCGAGCGGCACCGCCCCGCGCCCCACGAAGTGGAAGAGCGCCCGGCCGAGGTCGGCCGAGAGCCACCACAGCTGGAGGTCGGCCGGGCGGTAGAGGTCGATCGCGATGTCACCCGTACGGATGCGTTCCACGAGCTCGTCCGCGAAGCCCCCGCCGAACATGTTGACCGTCATCAGCATGGCCTGGCTGATCCACACATAGGTGAGCGCCTGGGACTGGTCGTAGCCGCCGAGGTTGGGGCGCTGGTCCCACAGGGCTATATAGGTGTACGCCACGATCACGCCGAAGACGGTGTTGGTGAACACCCCGGCCGCGGTGGCGACCCGGTACGTCGTATAGCGCCGGAACCCACCCGCGGCCACGACTCCGTACAGCCGCACGAACGCCCCCTCACCCGCCCATCGACACCAAAGCGCGAGAGCCTAGCCCAGCCCCTCGGCCCTTCGCGACGCAATTTCCGCGGCGGGACGGGCAAGATGTCCCTGCGGTACGAATCGGCCGAAATGGTTGATTCATAGAGGTAACCACCCCGTACCGCACCCGTATCCGTACGTGACCGGGGCGCAAGGCCGGAGAGAGCCGGAGAGACATGAGCGACGACGAGCAGCCGGAGCCACCACGGCCCGGACCCGAGGGGCCGCGGAAGTGGACGCCCCGCGACCTCAGCGCCTCCGGCCCCACCCCGCCCGGGCCCACGGAGGCGGGTGCCACCGCCGGGGCGGAACGGGGTGCGGCAGCGGGCTCCGACGGCGGGGTGGAAGGGGGTGCGGCAGCGGGTTCCGACGGCGGGCCCGCCCGGGGGAAGAAGGGGCGGCCCCCGCGGACCGGATGGCGCCGCTTCGTCCCGCGCTGGCGCGTGGTCCTCGGCCTCTTCCTGTTCTGCGCCCTGCTGCTCATCGGCGGCTTCATCGCCGGCTACATGCTCGTGTCGATCCCCGCCGCCAACGCCGGGGCCACCGCCCAGTCCAACGTGTTCCTCTACGCCGACGGCACCCAGCTCGCCTCGGACGGCGAGATCAACCGCGAGAACGTCCAGCTCGCGCAGATCCCGCTCACCGTCCAGCGCGCCGTACTGGCCGCCGAGGACCGGGACTTCTACTCCGAGCGGGCCGTCGACCCCAAGGCGATGATCCGCGCGGCCTGGAACACCCTCACCGGCAAGGGCACCCAGGGCGGCTCCACCATCACCCAGCAGTACGTCAAGAACTACTACCTCGGCCAGGAACAGACCGTCACCCGCAAGGTGAAGGAGTTCTTCATCGCGATCAAGCTCAATCGCGAGGAGACCAAGGAGGACATCCTCGCCGGGTACCTGAACACCAGCTACTTCGGGCGCAACGCCTACGGCATCCAGGCCGCGTCCCAGGCGTACTACGGCAAGGACGTCGAGAAGCTCACCACCGCCGAGGGCGCCTACCTCGCCTCGCTGCTCAACTCGCCCAGCGCCTACGACGTGATCGCCCACCCGCAGAACAAGCCCCGGGTGCTGGCCCGCTGGAACTACGTGCTCGACGGCATGGTCAAGAAGAAGTGGCTCGGCGCCTCCGAACGGGCCGCCACCACCTTCCCCGTCCCCGGGAAGGCCAAGCCCCGCGCCGGGCTGGCCGGTCAGCGCGGTTACCTCGTCGAGGCCGTCAAGGACTACCTCACCAGCAACAAGATCATCGACGACAACACCCTGGCCACCGGCGGCTACCGCATCACCACCACGATCCAGCGGGACAAGCAGGACGCGTTCGTCAAAGCCGTCGACGACAGGGTCAACTCCAAGCTGAGCAGCGTCCGCAAGGCCGACCGCAACGTGCGCGTGGGCGGCGCCTCCATCGACCCGGCCACCGGCAAGGTCCTCGCGATGTACGGCGGCGTCGACTACACCAGGCAGTACGTCAACAACGCCACCCGGCGCGACTTCCAAGTGGGCTCCACCTTCAAGCCGTTCGTCTTCACCTCGGCCGTGGCCAACGGCTCCACCACCCAGGACGGCCGCCCCATCACCCCCAACACCGTCTACGACGGCACCAACAAGCGCCCCGTACAGGGCTGGAAGGGCGCGCCCTACGGTCCCGCCAACGAGGACGACATCTCCTACGGGCAGATCACCGTGCGCACCGCCACCGACAAGTCCGTCAACGCGGTGTACGCACAGATGGCCGTCGACGTCGGCCCCGCCAAGGTGAAGCAGACGGCCATCGACCTCGGGCTGCCCGCCGACACCCCGGACATGCCCAACGGCCCCTCCACCGCGCTCGGCACCGCGACCGCCAGCGTGCTCGACATGACACAGGCGTACGCCACGCTGGCCGGGCACGGGCGCCACGGCACGTACACGATGGTCGAGTCGGTCATCAAGGACGGCGAGAAGACCGACCTGCCCTCCGAGGACGCCGAACAGGCCGTCCCCCGCGAGGCCGCCGACACCACGACGTCGATGCTCCAGAGCGTCGTCGACGGCGGCACCGGCACCGCCGCGCAGGCCTCCGGACGCCCCTCCGCCGGCAAGACCGGCACCGCCGAACAGGACAAGGCGGCCTGGTTCGCGGGCTACACCCCGGACCTGGCCACCGTCGTCGCGGTGATGGGCGCCGACCCCGACACGGCGGTGCAGCAGCCGCTGTACGGGGCGCTCGGGCTGCCCCGCATGAACGGCGGCGGGCCGCCCGCGCAGATCTGGGCCCAGTACACCAAGGGCGCCCTGCGGGGCAGCGAGGCCAAGGACTTCGACCTGGAGCTCCAGGAGGGCGCGACCGCGCCGGTCGAACCGCCCACCCCCAACCCGTTCCAGTCCCCGACCCCGGGCCGCGACCAGGGCCAGACGCAGGGCCAGGACCAGGGACAGACCCAGGGCCAGTCGCAGGGCCGGACCGGCGGCCGCGACCAGGGGCAGACCCAGGGCCAGAACCAGGGGCAGACCGGCGGTCGCAGCCAGGGACAGACCCAGGGCCAGAACCAGGGCCGGACACAGGGGCAGGACCAGGGACAGACGCAGGGGCAGACCCAGGGCGGCGCGGACAACGGAGGGCCCGTCAACGGCGGCCAGAACCAGGGGCCGACCCAGGGCCAGACCGCGGGCCAGGACCAGGGACAGACCCAGGGCGGCCAGACCCAGGGCGGCGCCGACAACGGCGGCACGGAGGGCGGCGGAACGGACGGGCTCGGCGGCGCCACGGGCCTCGCCGAACGGCCGCGCGGCTCCCGCAGCCCGTAGGCACCCGAACCGCTAGTGCCCGCTCGTCGCCTTCAGACCGACCACGGCGACGAGCAGCAGACAGACGAAGAAGATCCGGGCGGCGGTGGCCGGTTCACCCAGCACCACCATGCCGAGCACCGCGGCGCCCGCGGCACCGATGCCCACCCACACGCCGTACGCGGTGCCGATGGGCAGCGTCTTGGCGGCCTGCGAGAGCAGCAGCATGGAGGCGACGATCCCGAGACCGGTCAGCACACTGGGCACCGGACGCGTGAACCCGTCCGTGTACTTCATCCCGATCGACCAGCCCACTTCGAGCAGACCGGCGACGACCAACAGGACCCATGCCATGACGGCACCTCCGAGACGCGAGACAACTTCACAGGTGCGTCGTCTTGTCCTGACCCGGTACGACGCGTCTCGTCGGGGTCCCACCACCGTAGCAAAGGGCGTGCGAAAGGGCCGGTGACCTCGGTCACCGGCCCTTCGGGTACGCGCGGGGCCCCGCCGCGGGCGCTACAGGTACAGGCCGGTCGCGTCCACGGAGACCCGTTCCGAGGCCACGGCGTGCAGGTCGCGCTCGCGCATCAGGACGTACGCCACGCCCCGCACCTCCACCTCGGCACGGTCCTCGGGGTCGTACAGGACCCGGTCGCCCGGCTCCACGGTGCGCACGTTCTGGCCCACCGCGACCACCTCCGCCCAGGCGAGGCGCTTGCCGACGGCGGCGGTGGCCGGAATGAGGATGCCACCGCCCGAACGCCGCTCGCCCTCGGGCGTGTCTGACCGGACCAGCACGCGGTCGTGCAGCATCCGGATGGGCAGCTTGTCGTGGGTGTTCTCGCTCACGGAGTCGAACCTACCCGCACCGGCGGCGGGCGTACGCCGAAGGGTCAGGCCCGCCGCTTGCGCGCCGACAGGGCGAGCAGCCCGACCAGACCGACCGCGACCAGCGCGACCGGCACGATGCGCTCCACGCGGGGCGCGCCGTCCTCCGACACGAAGCGCGCCTTCACGTCGCCGACCGTGCGGTTCACCGCGACGTAGGCGCGTCCCGCGGTCTGGTCCACGGCCGAGGCGACCCTGGCCTTCGCGTCGCCGACGATCGTGGACGGGTGCAGCCGCACCCCGATCTCGTCGAGGGTCACCGCGAGCTGATTACGCCGGCTCCTGATGTCCGCCTCGATCTGCGCAGGGGTCCTGGCATCCGACACTGCGCCGCCTCCGGTGGTCGTGTGGGGTCATCCGTCGATCCACAGTCTGTCAGCTCCGGCGCCGATGCACTGTCACAGGCCCCCATTAGGCTCTGTCGGTGTACGTCCACCCTCGGCCTTCCCTCCGGAGGAAACCCCATGAGCGAGCGACTCAAGCCCGGCGACACCGCGCCCGCCTTCACCCTGCCCGACGCGGACGGCAACGAGGTCTCGCTCGCCGCTCACCAGGGCCGCAAGGTCATCGTGTACTTCTACCCGGCGGCCCTCACCCCCGGCTGCACCAAGCAGGCCTGCGACTTCACGGACAACCTGGAGCTGCTCGCGGGCGCCGGGTACGACGTCATCGGCGTCTCGCCCGACAAGCCGGAGAAGCTGGCGAAGTTCCGCGAGAAGGAGTCCCTGAAGGTCACGCTGGTCGGCGACCCGTCGAAGGAGGTCCTGGAGGCGTACGGGGCGTACGGCGAGAAGAAGCTGTACGGCAAGACGGTGACCGGGGTCATCCGCTCGACGGTGGTCGTGGACGAGGACGGCAAGGTGGAGCGGGCCCTGTACAACGTCAAGGCGACGGGCCACGTGGCCAAGATCATCAAGGACCTCTCGATCTGACCCCGGCCCCGGCCCGCCTCCCGGCCCCGCCCGCCTCCCGGCCCCGCCCACCTCCCGAACGGCCTCCACCCGGCAAGCGGTGCGAGCCGTTCCGTATGTCGGGTGTGACCGTCCGATATGCGGTTCGTTACTCCGTACGGGGCTGCGAACGCGTGGCCGGGACGGAGAAGATCGTGGGCACGAGCCCGTACACCAGGGAGAGACTGGCCGAGGCGGCCGGCTCCTCCAGCACCTTGTCGGAAGCACTGACGAAGCTGGGGCTGGACCCCAAGGGCGGGTCACGGCGGTACATACGGGAACGGATGCGGAGGCTGGGCGTTTCGACGGCTCACTTCGAACGGGAGGGCGCACGCTGGACGCCGGACGTTCTGGAGCCGGCGGTCGCTGCCTCGACGAACATGTGCGAAGTCCTGCGGCGCCTGGGCCTGGACGTGGTCGGTGGGCATCACACCCACATATCCCGGCGCATCAAGGCGTTCGGGATCGACACCTCGCACTTCAGGCCCCCGTCGCGGGCCGGCGAGACCCGGCGTCGGCAGCCGGATGCGCTGCTCGTCGTACAGGAGCCGGGCACGGCGCGGCGGATCCCGAGCGATCGGCTCAAGCGGGCGATGGCGTCGACAGGCGTCGGCGAGCAGTGCGCGATGTGTGGCACGGAACCCGTGTGGCGGGGGCGACCGCTGCCGCTCGAGGTCGATCACATCGACGGGGACTGGCGGAACAACCAGATCGGCAACCTGCGGCTGCTCTGCCCCAACTGCCATGCCACGACGGACAGTTACCGCGGACGCGCCAAGGCCGGGAACGCGGGCGGGCGATGAACCCGAACCCGCGCCCGACCCGCGAGCGGCGCCCCGGGGCGATCTCCCGGCCCCACCCGGCGGAACTGCGCAGTGCCGTGGCCGCGTCCGTCTCGCTCGCCGGCGTGCTGCGGCGCCTCGGCCGACCGGACAGCACGAGTGCGCGGACGGCCCTGCGCCGTTGGATGGCCGAGGACGCCGTTCCCACAGACCACCTGCTCGGGCAGGCGCACCAGCGGGGCAGCACGCATCCCGCCCGCAGAAAGCGCGCCGAGGACGTGCTGAGACGACGCGACGACGGGCACCGCACCAAGACGGTGCACCTGCGCCGCGCCCTGCACGAGGTCGGTGTTCCCGAGCGGTGCGACGAGTGCGGTACCGGTCCGGAATGGAGGGGCCGCCCCTTGACGCTGGAGGTCGACCACATCAATGGGGACCGCAGCGACGACCGGCGTGAGAACCTGCGCCTGCTGTGCCCCAATTGCCATGCGGTGACCGTCACCTGGTGCCGGGGCGGCCGTCGCGGATCGCCCTGAACGACCCCGGGTCCACCGGCCGTGGGCTGCCGTCCACGGTCGGCGCCCAGTAGAGTGGGCGCCGTGTGCGCGCCCGTACGCCAAGGGCTGAGCGGCGATCTTTAGGTGGTCGTGTCTGTCGGTTCGAATCCGACCGGGCGCACTCGATCGAAACGGTGTGGGCCGCTCCTGTCTTCAGGGGCGGCCCACACCGTTTCGCCTCACCCCACCAGCTCCCGCACCACCGGCACCAGCGCCCGGAACGCCTGCCCGCGATGGCTGATCGCGTTCTTCTCCTGGGCCGTCAGCTCCGCGCACGTACGGGTCTCGCCCTCCGGCTGGAGGATCGGGTCGTAGCCGAAGCCGCCCGTTCCGGCGGGGGCGCGGCGCAGGGTGCCCAGGAGGCGGCCCTCCACCACGCGTTCGGTGCCGTCGGGCAGGGCGAGGGCCGCGGCGCACGCGAAGTGGGCGGCGCGGTGTTCGTCGGCGATGTCGGAGAGCTGGGCCAGCAGGAGGTCCAGGTTGGCCTGGTCGTCCCCGTGGGTGCCGGACCAGCGGGCCGAGAAGATGCCGGGCGCGCCGCCGAGGACGTCGACGCAGAGGCCCGAGTCGTCGGCCACGGCGGGCAGGCCGGTGGCCCGGGCGAGGGCGTGGGCCTTGAGGAGGGCGTTCTCGGCGAAGGTGACGCCGGTTTCCCTGACGTCGGGGATCTCGGGGTAGGCGTCGGCGCCGACGAGTTCGTGGGGCAGTCCGGCCGCGGCGAGGATCGCGTGGAGTTCGGTGACTTTGCCGGCGTTGCGGGTGGCGAGGATCAGGCGGGTCATGGACCCCAGTATCGCGGGGCCGCCGACGGGCGGGCGGCCCCGGGCCGGGCCCGGGGCCACGCGGTGCGGGCGGACGGGCCGAGGCCCGGGCACGCGGCGCGGGCGGACAGGGCGCGCGGTGCGGGCGGGCGGGCGGAGGCCGGCGCGCGGGGCGGGCCGGCGGGCTCAGGGGGTGCAGACCTTGCCGATTTCCTTGGCCGCGGCGGTGACGCCGCTGATGTCGGGGGTGCCGTCGCCGTTCTTGATGGCCGTACGGACGTTGTCCACGGCCTTGTCGAGGTCGTCCACCGCGCGGGAGAGGTCGGCGTCGCCGGTCTTGTTCTTGAGGGACGACAGTTCGTTGTCGATGTCGTTGAGCGCCTGGTCGGCCTGGCCGGGGTTGTCGGTGGCGTTGCCGACGGCGCGGCCGAGGTTGTCGACGCTGGTGCCGATGGCCTGTGCGGTGTTGACGCAGTCGATCGCCTTGTCGATGGCTCCGCAGCCCGTGGCGGCGGCGACGGCGAGGGCCGCGGTGGCGACACAGACGGCGAGCGTGGTTCGGCGCATCGGTCGGGTCCTCCCCCAGGTGTTCCGGAACGGTCGGGGTTCCGGAAGGTACGGACGGGCGCCCGGCAGTCCCGTGCGCCCGTACTCGTGGTGACGCGGGGAGGTTCCCCTCGGTTGCCTCGTTACGGTGCGGGCTGTTCGCCGGACACCGCGGCCAGGGCGCGCAGTTGGAGGGCGGCGAGGTCGGCGCAGCCTCCGGTGGCGAGGTCGAGGAGGGCGTTGAGTTCCTTGCGGTCGAAGGGCTCGGCCTCGGCGGTGCCCTGGACCTCGACGAAGCGGCCGTCGCCGGTGCAGACGACGTTCATGTCGGTTTCGGCGCGCACGTCCTCCTCGTAGCAGAGGTCGAGGAGGGGGGCGCCGTCGACGATGCCGACGGAGACGGCGGAGACGGTGCCGATGAGGGGCTTGCGGCCGTGCTTGACGAGCTTCTTGCCCTGGGCCCAGGTGATGGCGTCGGCGAGGGCGACGTAGGCACCGGTGATGGCGGCGGTGCGGGTGCCGCCGTCGGCCTGGAGGACGTCGCAGTCCAGGACGATGGTGTTCTCGCCGAGGGCCTTGTAGTCGATGACGGCGCGCAGGGAGCGGCCGATGAGGCGGGAGATCTCGTGGGTGCGCCCGCCGATCTTGCCGCGGACGGATTCGCGGTCGCCGCGGGTGTTGGTGGAGCGGGGCAGCATCGAGTACTCGGCGGTGACCCAGCCTTCGCCGCTGCCCTTGCGCCAGCGCGGGACGCCTTCGGTGACGGAGGCGGTGCAGAAGACCTTGGTGTCGCCGAAGGAGATGAGGACGGAGCCCTCGGCGTGCTTGCTCCATCCGCGTTCGATGGTGACGGGGCGGAGCTGTTCGGGGGTGCGGCCGTCGATACGAGACATGCCCCTGAGCCTAGGCGATCCGGGTGGCCCCGGGTTCCGCTTCCCGGGAGGGGTTCGGGGCTCGCGTCCGGGTGGGCGCAGGGGGTCGGCGTACGCGAGAGGCCGGCCCCGTGGGGCCGGCCTCTGTGGTGCGGGGTCGCTGACCCGTGTGGTCGTCAGCGACTCACATCATGTCTTCGATGTCGGCGGCGATGGGGTCCGCGTCGGTGCCGATGACGACCTGGATCGCGGTGCCCATCTTGACGACGCCGTGGGCGCCGGCGGCCTTGAGAGCGGCCTCGTCGACCTTGCTCGGGTCGACGACCTCGGTGCGCAGGCGCGTGATGCAGCCTTCGACTTCCTCGATGTTCTCGATACCGCCGAGGCCGGCGACGATCTTCTCAGCCTTGCTGGCCATGTGTCTCTCCTGGTTCTCAAGAACGCTGTGTCGGCCCACGGTAGGTCCGCTTTGTCACGTTAACCCACGTTTGGCCCAGCTATGCGCGCGGGCGCATTCCGCCTGGCCAAGGATGGCGATCACCGGAGCCATGCCCCGCGAGGGGCTCGCTCCGGACGATACCGCAACTGGTCTACACCAGTGTGCAACGACCGTCCGAGCCGGCTTGTTCCACAAGCCCGGAGCAAGCGTGGAGGTTGCCGATGAGCACCAGCAGTGCGGCCGCGCCGCCCCGGCCCCGGTGGTGGAACGGGCTGTTCCAGGGGATGCAGAAGATGGGCCGCAGCCTCCAGCTGCCCATCGCCGTGCTCCCCGCGGCGGGCATCCTCAACCGGTTCGGCCAGGACGACATGTTCGGCAAGACCGGGCTCGGCTGGGACGACGTGGCCAAGGTGTTCGCCGGCGCCGGCGGCGCGCTGCTCAACGGCTCGCTCGGACTTCCGCTGCTGTTCTGCGTGGGCGTCTCGATCGGCATGGCGAAGAAGGCGGACGGCTCGACCGCGCTCGCGGCGGTGGCCGGCTTCCTCGTCTACTACAGCGTGCTGCTGCAGTTCCCGAAGGACTGCGCCGCCGGGGCCAAACTGACGGCCGGCGCCTGCGTGGCGAAGGACGGCACCGCGGTGCTCGCCACGTACCAGAACCCGGGCGTCTTCGGCGGCATCGTGATGGGCCTGCTCACCGCGTACTTCTGGCAGCGCTTCCACCGGACGAAGCTGGTGGACTGGCTGGGCTTCTTCAACGGGCGCCGGCTCGTGCCGATCATCATGTCCGGGATCGCGATCGTCTTCGCCGTGCTGTGCCTGTTCGTGTGGCCGCCGGTCGGTGACGCGCTGACCAGCTTCAGCAAGTGGCTGGTGGACCTGGGCTCGTGGGGCTCGGGCATCTTCGGTGTGGCCAACCGGGCGCTGCTCGTGATCGGTCTGCACCAGTTCCTGAACACGTTCGTCTGGTTCCAGTTCGGCGACTTCACCAAGCCCGACGGCACGGTCGTGCACGGCGACATCCCGCGCTTCCTCGCGGGCGACCCGACGGCCGGCCAGTTCCAGACGGGCTTCTTCCCGATCATGATGTTCGCCCTGCCGGCGGCGGCGCTCGCGATCGCCCACTGCGCCAAGCCGCACCGCCGCAAGGAGGTGGGCGGCATGATGCTCTCGGTGGGCCTGACCTCGCTCGTCACGGGCATCACCGAGCCGATCGAGTACTCCTTCGTCTTCATCGCGCCGCTGCTGTACGCGATCCACGCGGTGCTCACGGGCGTGTCGATGGCGGTCAGCTGGGGGCTCGGGGTGAAGGACGGCTTCAGCTTCTCGGCCGGGCTGATCGACTACGTCATCAACTGGAGCCTGGCGACGAAACCCTGGATGATCATTCCGATCGGGCTGTGCTTCGCGGTCGTCTACTACGCGCTCTTCCGGTTCGCGATCACCAAATTCAACCTGCCGACGCCGGGGCGCGAACCGGACGCGGACGAGCTGGAGGAGCAGAACATCAAGGCGTAGCTCCCGCCGCCGATTTCAAGGCCCTCGGACCCTGCGGTCCGGGGGCCTTCGGCATGGGCCGAGGCCTCTCACGGACAACGAAATGATTACGGCCCCGAGTCGCTTCCGCGGCGATTGCCGGATATGGCTCAGCCCACAAAAAACGAAGGTTCCTTATCTAACCCTCACCGTGCTACAACTGGTCTACACCACTCATTGGTGTAGACCACGCGGGCTTGACCGCGTTCCCCCGAGACGCCGCCGTCCCCCCGTATTTTCCCATGTCCCCGGGCGGCGCCTTGCCTTACTGGAGGATGTTGATGAGTACGGCCACCGCTAAGGCGGCGCCCGCGAAGAAGCGGGGCTCCGGCCTGTTCCAGGGCCTGCAGAAGGTCGGCCGCAGCTTGCAGCTGCCGATCGCCGTGCTGCCGGCCGCGGGCATCATGGTCCGCTTGGGCCAGCCCGACGTGTTCGGCAAGGACGGGCTCGGCTGGAACAAGGTCTCCGATGTGTTCGGCAACGCGGGCGGCGCGATAACCGGCGCCCTTCCGGTGCTCTTCTGCATCGGTGTCGCGATCGGCTTCGCGAAGAAGTCCGACGGCTCCACCGCCCTCGCCGCCCTGGTCGGCTTCCTCGTCTACAGCAAGGTGCTGCAGGCCTTCCCGATCGTCCAGCAGCACATAGCCGACGGCAAGATCGTCGACGCGAAGTACAACGACCCGGGTGTCCTCGGCGGCATCATCATGGGCCTGCTCGCGGCCGTGCTGTGGCAGAAGTTCCACCGCACCAAGCTCGTCGACTGGCTCGGCTTCTTCAACGGCCGCCGCCTGGTCCCGATCATCATGGCCTTCGTGGGCCTGGTCGTCGGCGTGTTCTTCGGTCTCGTCTGGGAGCCCATCGGCAACGGCATCGCCGACTTCGGCGAGTGGATGACCGGCCTCGGCGCCGGCGGTGCGGCCCTCTTCGGCGGTGTCAACCGGGCGCTGATCCCGATCGGCATGCACCAGTTCGTCAACACCGTCGCCTGGTTCCAGATCGGTGACTACACGGACGCGGCCGGCCAGGTCGTCCACGGTGACATCCCGCGCTTCCTCGCCGGTGACCACACCGCCGGCATGTTCCAGTCCGGCTTCTTCCCGATCATGATGTTCGGCCTTCCGGCCGCCGCCATCGCGATCGCCCACACGGCCCGTCCCGAGCGCCGCAAGGCCGTCCTCGGCATGATGGTCTCGCTGGCGCTGACCTCGTTCGTCACCGGTGTGACCGAGCCGATCGAGTTCTCCTTCATGTTCATCGCGCCGATCCTCTACGTGATCCACGTGGTGCTCACCGCCGTCTCGATGGCCGTCACGTGGGCCCTGGGCGTGCACGCCGGATTCAACTTCTCGGCAGGCGCGATCGACTACCTGCTGAACTGGACGCACGCCACCAAGCCCTGGCTGATCATCCCGATCGGACTGGTCTTCGGAGCGATCTACTACGTCCTGTTCCGCTTCGCCATCACCAAGTTCAACCTCACCACCCCGGGCCGCGAGCCCGAGGAAGAGGTCGAGGACCTGACGAAGGCGTAGCCGTCCCGCTTCGCCCGAAGGCCCCCGGAACCGTGAGGTTCCGGGGGCCTTCCGCGTGCCCGGGGCGGGGGCGGGCTCAGAACTCGTACACCGCGCCCGGCGCGGCCAGTTCCACCGGGCCCGGGTAGGCCGAGCGGGCGTCGGCCAGGTTGACCCGCGCGTCCGTCCACGGCGGGATGTGGGTGAGGACCAGGCGCCCGGCGCCGGCCCGGGCCGCGTGCTCGCCGGCCTCGCGGCCGTTGAGGTGCAGCGCGGGGATGTCCTCCTTGCCGTCCGTGAAGGAGGCCTCGCACAGGAACAGGTCGGCGCCCCGGGCCAGTTCGTCGAGGGCCGCGCAGGCGCCGGTGTCGCCGGAGTACACGAGCGTGGAGCCCCCGTGCTCGACGCGGATGCCGTACGCCTCGACGGGGTGCTCCACCCGTTCCGTGCGCACCGAGAAGGGGCCGATGTCGAACGAGCCCGGCTTCAGGGTGTGGAAGTCGAAGACCTCGCTCATCGAGGAGGCCGAGGGCGTGTCCGCGTAGGCGGTGGTCAGGCGCTGCTCGGCACCCTCGGGCGCGTACACCGGCATCGCGGCGCACCGGCCGCCCTCGTGGCGGTAGTAGCGCGCGACGAAGTAGCCGCACATGTCGATGCAGTGGTCGGCGTGCAGATGCGACAGGAAGATCGCGTCGAGGTCGTACAGGCCGATGTGGCGCTGCAGCTCACCGAGGGCCCCGTTGCCCATGTCGAGGAGCAGCCGGAAGCCGTCTGCCTCGACGAGGTAGCTGCTGCAGGCCGATTCCGCGGAGGGGAACGAGCCGGAGCAGCCGACGACGGTGAGCTTCATGGAGCGTGAACCTCCGGAACAGAGGGGCCAGGCGAAGCCTGTCGCTGAAGGGGGTGGGCGGGAGGCCGCGGGAAAAGGGCTGCGGTGGGTCGAGCGTAAGGCGCCCCAAGGCCCCTCGCTTCTCCGGAGCGGGCCGTTGTGGGCGAAGTCACCGCCAAGACCACTCTTCCCCCGTACCGGCGTGGGCGCAGGTGTGCGGCCGTGCGGCCGGGGCGGAGTGGGGCCCGGACGGGGGTTCGATCAGGAGGGCGGGCCAGGGGCGCGGTTCAGTACGTGGTGCGGGTCGTCGAGCCAGACCCTCTGTCCGGCACGGTCGACCGACAGGCCGAAGCGGTCGAAGCCCGGCCGCCCGTGCGCCTCCCACCACCGGTGCGCCGCCGCCACCTCGTCCCAGAGCCGGCGGGGGCCGGACTGCCACACGCGGGAGGTGCGTGCCTCCCGGAACTGGACGCACGCCCATGAGCGGTCGGACAGCCCGTAGAACCAGACGGCGCGGGTGCCCGCATCCCGTGCACCCGCCACGCGTACACAGTCGGGTACGCGCAGGCCGAGCGCGAAGTCCCGCGGGCTGAACCGGCCGATCGGGAACTGCTCTTCCGTGACCGTGCTGGACGACTCCTCGCCGTCGGCCACCGTGCCCGCGACGTAGGCGCCGTGGGGTACGTCCGGCTGCCGCTGGGCGCGGAGCTTCATGAATTCGACGGGCCCCCTGAAGCGGCCCGACGCGCTGTCGCCGTGCTCCGACACGACCAGTCGGACCAGCGCGTCGCCATTGCCGAAGTGCGTTCCCCAGGGGGCCACGACGATGCCGCCCGGCCGGGACTGCTCCACCCACGGGTAGGGGACGGACCGGAGCCCGCAGGTGGCGATGATCCGGTCGTACGGTGCGGCCTCCGGACAGCCCCGCGCACCGTCGCCGTGCACCACGCGCACCGGCAGGCCGAAGCGGGCGAGAGCGGACCGGGCGGCTGCCGCCACGGCGTCGTCCACTTCGACGGTGACGACGTGAGCGGCCCCCACCCGCCGAGCGAGCAGCGCGGCGTTCCAGCCGGTGCCGGTGCCGATCTCCAGTACCCGGCATCCCGGCCGCACGTCCAGGTCGCGGAGCATGGCCGTCACCACGCTCGGCATGGAGGCCGAGCTCGTCGGGACGTGCCCGGGTGCGGTGCCGGAGTGCACGCCGTCGTCCCACTGGGTCACGATCGGCACGTCGGCATCGGCGTACCGGTTCCAGCGCTCCGGGTCCGCGCGTCGGGACACCGGGACGCTCCGGCCCGTCTCCATGTCGAACGGCCACATCAGGTCGAGCAGGAACGCCGCGCGCGGGACCGAGGCGAACGCGGGTGCCCAGTCCGGGGCGAGCACGCCCGCGGCCGTGAGGACGCGCCCCAGCTCGGCGTGGCCGGGGCGCGTCCGGTGTGCGTCGGGGACCACGGGTCAGGCGTCCTTCGGCGGGTTGGGGACTCCGGGGCCGCCGTCGGGGGTGGGCGGCTGATGGGGTCCGGGGTAGGGCTCGCCCGGGAGTCCGTCGCCACCGGTGGCCGGGGCGGTGTGCGGTGCGGTGTGCATGTGCCCAGCACACCACGTCCCCGCCGCACTTGAACTCCTTGAACGCGAAGGTTCAAGTCCCGTCACTGGTATCACAGTTGAGCCGATTCCATCGTGGGAGGTCGTGCGCGCGAACGAAGAGTCGGAACCTCAGGACATGAATCCGCTTCAAGTCTTCGGCAGTGATCTGGGAGAGATCCGGAGGGCCAGGAAGATCACCATGAAGGCTCTCGGGCTGGCCGTCGGTTACAGCGAGTCGTACGTCAGCAAGGTCGAAGCGGGGCAGGTCAAACCGAGCCCCGGATTCGTGGTCGAGGAGTACCACACATGAGCAGCACCCACGGTCCGGGGACGATATGGATCACGTCGTCCTACAGCGACGGCCAGGGCGGCAACTGCCTCCAGTGGGCCCCCGTATACGCGACGTCCACCGGCGTCGTCCCGGTGCGGGACAGCAAGGTTCCTGAGGGGCCGGGGCTGAGGGTGTCGGCCGGTGCGTGGGCCGCCTTCGTGGGCGGGGTCAAGGGGGCTGGTTCCGCGGCCCTCTGAGGCCCGCCCGGCGGCGCACCCAGCACGCCGAGCGCTCCCCTCGGCGGCCGGGACGGTACCGTCGGGGCATGGACACGTCGTGGTGGCTGGCGCTGGGAGCCGTGGTGGGGCTCGCGTTCGTCGCCGCCCTCGTGGACGGGCGGGGGCGCTCTCGGCGCGGGCCGCGCCGTCCCGGCGGGCGGACCCGGCCGCCGACCCGGCCCGCCGAGACCGGCCGGACTCCCGGGCGGGCTCAGCGCGGCGCCGGGGCGCGGCTGCCGCAGGCCGGGGAGATCTGGTGGGCGCAGGTGCCCTTCGAGGACGTTCCGGGCGGCAAGGACCGGCCGTGTCTGGTGCTGCGGGTGCGGGGCGACGCGGTGACCGTCGCGAAGATCACCAGCAAGTACCACGACGAGCGGCCCGGGGTGATCCCGCTGCCCCCGGGCACCGTGGCCGACGCGCACGGACGGCCGAGCTTCCTGGAGACCGACGAGCTGCGCGAGATGGGGACCGGGGCGTTCCGCCGCCGGGTGGGGATGGTCGACCCGGCCCTGTGGGACCAGGTGCGTCACCTGGCGGGGTGACGCTCCCGGTCCCGCACCAAGGGGGCGTCAAGCCCAGAGCTGGCCGTGCAGGGTTTCGATGGCCGCCTCGGTCGTCGGGGCGGTGTAGACGCCGGTCGACAGGTACTTCCAGCCGCCGTCGGCGACGACGAAGACGATGTCGGCGGGGGTGCCCGCCTTGACCGCCTTCCTGCCGACGCCGATCGCCGCGTGCAGCGCCGCGCCCGTGGAGACGCCCGCGAAGATCCCCTCCTGCTGGAGGAGTTCACGGGTGCGGGTGACCGCGTCGGCCGAGCCGACCGAGAAGCGGGTGGTCAGGACGGAGGCGTCGTACAGCTCGGGCACGAAGCCCTCGTCGAGGTTGCGCAGCCCGTACACCAGGTCGTCGTAGCGCGGCTCGGCCGCGACCACCTGGATGCCGGGGACGTTCTCGCGCAGGTAGCGGCCGACGCCCATCAGCGTTCCGGTGGTGCCGAGGCCCGCCACGAAGTGCGTGATGGAGGGCAGGTCGGCGAGGATCTCGGGGCCGGTGGTGGCGTAGTGGGCGCCCGCGTTGTCCGGGTTCCCGTACTGGTAGAGCATCACCCAGGACGGGTTCTGCGCGGCCAGCTCCTTGGCGACCCGCACCGCCGTGTTGGAGCCCCCCGCCGCCGGGGACGAGACGATCTCGGCGCCCCACATCGCGAGCAGGTCGCGGCGCTCCTGCGAGGTGTTCTCGGGCATCACGCAGACGATGCGGTAGCCCTTGAGCTTCGCGGCCATGGCGAGCGAGATGCCGGTGTTGCCGCTGGTGGGTTCGAGAATGGTGCAGCCCGGCGTCAACCGGCCGTCCTTCTCGGCCTGTTCGACCATGTGGAGGGCCGGCCGGTCCTTGATGGAGCCGGTCGGGTTGCGGTCCTCCAGCTTGGCCCAGATCCGTACGTCGTCCGACGGGGACAGGCGCGGGAGGCGGACCAGCGGGGTGTTGCCGACCGCGGCGAGCGGGGAGTCGTAGCGCATGTCAGACGCGGCCGCCCGCGACGGCGGGCAGGATCGTGACGTTGTCGCCGTCGGCCAGCTGGGTGTTGATGCCGTCGAGGAAGCGGACGTCCTCGTCGTTGAGGTACACGTTCACGAAGCGGCGCAGGTTGTCGCCGTCGACGATGCGCTCGCGGATGCCGGTGTGGCGGGCGTCGAGGTCGTTGAACAGGTCGGCGAGGGTGGCACCGCTGCCCTCGACGGCCTTGGCGCCGTCGGTGTAGGTGCGGAGGATGGTCGGGATGCGGACCTCGATGGCCATGGCGTGGGCTCCTGATCGGAAGGAAGAGGCAGGGGGCGCGGCTCGGACTCGGGTCCGCGCGCCGCACGCCGGGGGCGTGCGGTGGTGCTTCGGTGCGGGGCGCGCGGCGTCAGAGCGCGGCTGCGCGGGCCGTACAGATCGCGCTGGCGAGACGGCACAGGTCGACGTGCAGCCGCGCCACGAGCAGCAGGGCGGGGCCACTGCTCGGCGTCTTGTCGCTCACGTCGTTCGAAACCATGGGGTCATCGTATAGATTCCCGGCCCGCTTCCCGGAATGTGATCTCGCATCATGGACGGATCTTGCTCAGGATGTGGTCGCACGGGGTTCGGGCCGGGCCCCGGACGCGGTCGTGGCGCGGTCGGGCGGCAGGTAGACCACGGTGGGAGCGCCGGTCGCCGGGTGGATGCCCACCTCGGCGTTCACCCCGTACACCGCCGCGAGGAGCTCGGCCGTCAGGACCTCGGCGGGTGCTCCGGCGGCGACGATCCGGCCGCCGTCCAGGACGCAGATGCGGTCGCAGTAGTACGCGGCGAGGTTCAGGTCGTGCAGTGCGAGCAGGTTGGTGGTGCCCAACTCCCTTATCAGGGACAGGACTTCGAGCTGGTAGCGGATGTCGAGGTGGTTGGTCGGCTCGTCCAGGACGACGACGTCCGGCTCCTGGACCAGGGCCCGGGCCACCAGGGCACGCTGGCGCTCGCCGCCGGACAGCGACGGGAAGGGCCGCCCGGCGAGGCCGGCGATGCCGACGCGGGCCAGCGCCTCGCGCACCAGGGCGTCGTCGGCGGCGGTGTCGGCCTCCCAGAAGCGGTGGTGCGGGGAGCGGCCCATGGCGACGATCTCGCGGACGGTGAGCTCGATGCCGGCGGCGCCGGAGTCCTGCGGGACGGTGGCGATGCGGCGGGCGCGGGCCCTGGCCGGCAGCGCGTGCAGATCGGCGCCGTCGAGCAGGACGCGTCCCGCGGTGGGGCGCAGGGTGGCGTAGACGCAGCGCAGCAGGGTGGTCTTGCCGCTGCCGTTGGGGCCGACCAGGCCGACGGTCTCGCCGGGGGCGGCCTCCAGGGTGATGTCGCGGAGCAGGGTCCGGCCCTGGGGGGTGGTGTAGGTCAGGGCGTCGGTGCGCAGGGTCGTCATGCGGGGCTGCCTTCCGCGCGGGCGCGCAGGGTCGTCATGCCGGGCCGCCTTCCGCGCGGGCGTCCCGGCCGCGCAGCATCCACAGGAAGAACGGGCCGCCGGTGAGGGCGGTGAGGACGCCGACGGGGATGTCGCGCGGGGCCGCCACGGTGCGGGCCGCGAGGTCGGCCAGGACGAGGAAGCCGGCGCCGCCGAGGGCCGCGACCGGCAGCAGGGTGCGGTGGGCGGCGCCGACGGCCATCCGGGCGGCGTGCGGCACCATCAGGCCGACGAAGCCGATGGCCCCGGTGTACGCGACGAGGACGCCGGTGAGCAGCGAGGCGAGCACGAAGACGCCCGCGCGGAAGCGACCGGTGTCGAGGCCGAGCACGGTGGCGCCCTCCTCGCCGACGAGCAGCAGGTCGAGCGGGCGGGCCAGGGCGATCAGGGCGAGGGTGCCGAGGCCCAGGGTCGCGGCGGGCAGGGCGAGCATGTCCCAGCGGGCGCCGCCGAGCCCGCCGAGCGTCCAGTGCAGGACTTCCTGGACGTGTTCGGCGCTCGCGGAGGTGACCAGGATGAGGCTGGTGAGGGCGGACAGGACGTAGGAGACGGCGACCCCGGCGAGGACGAGGCGGCCTCCGGTGAGCGAGCCCGCGCGCCGGGCCAGCGCGTACACGACGACGAGCGCGGCCAGGGCCCCCGCGAAGGCGGCGGCGGGCAGGGCCACGGTGGTGGCGACCCCCGCCCCCACGCCGAGGACGATCACGGCGACGGCCCCGGCGGAGGCGCCGCTGGAGACGCCGAGCAGGAAGGGGTCGGCGAGCGGGTTGCGCACGAGGGCCTGGAGCACGGTGCCGATGACGGCGAGGCCCGCCCCGGTGACCGCCCCCAGCACGACGCGGGGCGCCCTGACCTCAAGGACGATCGTGCGGTACGGGGAGGGCCCGGCGGCACCGGTGACGATGTCGAGCACCTGCCCGGTCGGAATCCGCACCGAGCCGAGCGCGAGCCCGGCGGTGGCGGCGGCCAGCAGCACGAGGCCGAGCGCGGCGAGCAGCCCGGCGTAGCGCAGCCGCCCGGTCACGTCCGGGTCCCTTCCTCGGCGGCGCCGTCCGCCGACCTCACTGCCCGGCCCCCGCCCGCAGCTGCGCCGCCAGTTTCGTCACTGCGCCGGGTGCGCGGACGCCCGTGACCATGTCGGACAGGGGCAGCACCGCGAAGCTGTCGTTCTTGACGGCGGGGACGGAGGCGAGGGCCGGGTCGTCGCGCAGGCGCTTCTTCTTCGCCTCCACGCTCGTGCCGCCGTAGTCCAGGATCAGGATGGTCCGGGGGGCGCGGGCCACCACGTTCTCCCAGCTCGCGTCACCGAAGGAGGCGCCCTTGAGGTCGTCGGCGAACACGTTGCGACCGCCGGCCCGCCGCACGATGTCGTTGCCGATGCCCTTGCCGCCGACGGTGAACGCCGTCTTGTCGCCGCTGTCGTAGACGAAGACGGGGACGGGCGCCCCGCCCGTGGGGGTCGCCTTCGCGTTGGTGGCCTCGGCCTCCTTCACCCATGCCTCGGCCCGCTCGGGCACCCCGAAGGTGCGGCCGACCTCGCGGACCTCCTGGTACACGTCGTCCATCGTGGTGGCCGGGCCCTTGGGGCAGTTCTCCACGTTGAGGCGGGTCTTGATGCCGCTCTTGGCGAGTGCCTCGCGACCGCGGCCCTCGCCGGCGGCGAACGCCGAGGCGTAACCGCCGTAGACGTAGTCCGGGTTGGCGGCCAGGAGCTTTTCGTAGGAGGGGTACTGGGCGGCCAGGACCGGGACGGAGCGGTAGTCGGCCGCGTACCGCGGCAGGACCGCGTCGTCCAGGTAGGCCGTGCCGGCCAGGGACTTGGCGAGGCCGAGGGCGAGCATCACCTCGGTGGCGTGCTGGTTCATCGTCACGGCCCGCTTCGGGGGCTCGGTGAACGTGGTCGTCACCCCGCAGTTGGTGACGGTGTACGGAAAGCCGGGCGCGGTGGCGCGGGCGGCCTCGGGCTCGGCCCGCGTGGTGCACGAGGCGAGCGGGAACAGCAGGGCGGCGGCCAGGGCCGCGCGGCGCCAGGACATGGCTGAGCTCCTCCAAGGGGATTTCCACGTCCCCTGTCGTCGGGAGAAGGCGGCAGGTCAGTTCCTGGCTCCCGGCTCCGCGGCGCGCGCGGAGCCGGTCACAGTGGCGGGACCGTGCCGGATTCGCACCGGCTTCCTGGGTCCTACCGCCCGTTGATCATGTGCGTGGTCGATCGTGTGCGTCTCCGGACAGTATGCGCGATCTCCGGGCCCCGGTATCCCTCAGTAGGCCTCTACGACCCTTACGTCTTCCTCCGTGATCACACCGTCCACGATGCGGTACGAGCGGAACTGGAACTCGCCGGCCCCGTCCGTGTCCGCGGTGGAGACCAGGACGTAGTGGGCGCCCGGCTCGTTCGCGTACGTCACGTCGGTGCGCGAGGGGTAGGCCTCGGTGGCGGTGTGGGAGTGGTAGACGATCACCGGCTCCTCGTCGCGGTCGTCCATCTCGCGGTAGAGCTTCAGCAGGTCCTGCGAGTCGAACTCGTAGAACGTGGGCGAGCGCGCCGCGTTCAGCATCGGGACGAAGCGCTCGGCGCGGCCGGTGCCCGCCGGGCCCGCGACCACACCGCACGCCTCGTCGGGGTGGTCGGCGCGGGCGTGCGCCACGAGCTGGTCGTACAGGGCCTGGGTGATGGTCAGCATGCGGCAAGGATAAGCAGACGGGCCGTTCCGTATCGAAGGACGATACGGAACGGCCCGCATGGTGAGAAGCGGCAGGTCAGCGCATCAGCTGCGCTTGGCGAACGCCTTGTTCTCGGGGTTCTTGGCCTTGAGGACCAGGTAGGAGACCCCGAGGATCAGGCCCCACAGCGGCGCGCAGTACAGCGAGACGCGGGAGTCCTTGTCGACGCCCATCATCACGATGACCAGGAAGATGAAGATGAGCGCGAACCAGCTGGTCCAGGGGGCGCCCGGGGCGCGGAAGCTGGACTGCGGGAGCTCGCCCCGGTCGGACTTGGCGCGGTAGCGGATCTGGCAGACCAGGATCATGATCCAGGCCCACATGCCGGAGATCGTGGCGAAGGAGACCACATAGGTAAAGGCCTTGCCGGGGGCAACGTAGTTGATCCAGACACCGACCAGCATGAGCGCCGCGGAGACCGTGGTGCCGACCAGCGGGGTGCCGCTCTTGGTGAGCTTGGTCAGGACCTTCGGGCCCTGGCCGTTGAGCGCGAGGTCGCGCAGCATGCGGCCGGTGGAGTACATGCCCGAGTTGCAGGAGGACAGCGCGGCGGTCAGGACGACGAAGTTGACGATGCCGGCGCCGATACCGAGGCCCATCTTCTGGAAGGCGGCGACGAAGGGGCTCACGTCCGGGGTGAACTCGTGCCACGGGACGACCGAAAGGATCATGACCAGGGCGCCGATGTAGAAGACGGCGATGCGCCACGGGACGGTGTTGATGGCCTTCGGCAGCGTCTTCTCGGGGTCCTTGGACTCGCCCGCGGTCACACCGACCAGCTCGACGGCGAGGAAGGCGAACATCACGATCTGCAGGGTCATCAGCGTGCCGCCGATGCCCTTGGGGAAGAAGCCGTGGTCGTTCCACAGGTTGGCGACGGTGGCGGTGTCCGCCGCGTCCGAGAAGCCGACGGTCAGGATGCCGGCGCAGATCAGGATCATGCCGACGATGGCGGTCACCTTGACCATGGAGAACCAGAACTCCAGCTCACCGAAGAGCTTCACGGAGATGAGGTTCACGGCGTAGAGGATCAGCGTGAAGATCAGGGCGTAGACCCATTGCGGGATGCTGCCATGTGTCCAATAGGACATGTACTGGGCGGCCGCGGTGACTTCGGTGATGCCGGTGACGACCCAGAAGAGCCAGTACGTCCAGCCGGTCACATAGCCCCAGAACGGCCCGACGAACTCACGGGCGTACTCCGAGAAGGAGCCCGACACCGGGCGGTACATGAGCAGCTCGCCGAGGGCGCGCATGATGAAGAAGATGACGACGCCCGCGATGGCATACGCCAGGATGAGGCTGGGGCCGGCTTTGGAAATACCCTTGCCCGCGCCGAGGAACAGGCCGGTGCCGATGGCACCGCCGATCGCGATCATCTGGATCTGCCGGGCCCCGAGGCCCCGCTGGTATCCCTCGCCCGAGCCTTCGCTCGCGTGGGCGGTCCCCGCGGCCTCATTGCCGGCAGGACGGTCTCCGTGCTGGTCGACCTGCGCTGAGGTCATGGTGGTGCGCCTTTCTCCATGCTGACCCGTCCGCCTCGTCACGAAGCGACGGATCAGGTCCTGATCCCCCCGGATGTGGATGGAGTGCCACCGGCGGTCTGCCGGTCGAAGCGCCCCCGGGAACATGGGTGGCGTCCCCGGGTGGTCGTGAAGATTTATCACGGCCTTATGGGTGATCCCCAGCGGGTGGTGTGACACACAGCACAGGAAGAAGCGGACAAACGTCCGTCAATATGACAATGCAGGTCGATGTGGTGACGGGATCGTTATACGGATTTGAGCGTCCGCTGAGCGAACAGCCCCGCAGCGGCCGATCCGTCAGGCCATCAGGGTGTCGATCAGTGTTTCCTGCAGCACACCGAGCCACAGATACGCCATCACCATCGGCTTGCGCGGGTCCTCGTCCGGCAGCCGGTAGAGCTCGCCGCCCTCGTCCTCGTCGGTGATGTCGAGCCGGGTCGCGATGGTCAGGCGCAGGTCGTTGAGCGCGCCCAGCCAGTGCGGGGAGTCCTCGGCGGTCAGCTTCAGGACGGCCCCGCCGTCACCCCTGGGGGTCAGCGCGTCGAGGCCGTGGACGACCGCGAGGGCGTCGGTGCGCTTGCGGGTCCGCAGGTCGTTCTCGGTGAAACGCCTGAACTCGGCCGATTTCGCGCGCAGTTCCTCGCTCTCCTCGCTCGCGTACGCCTCGGGGAAGAGGCGCGCGAGCGCCGGGTCGGCGGGCGGCTCGCTCGGGCCCTCGGCGAACAGCGCGGCCAGCGGGTCCTCGTCCTCGGCCGGCTCGTCGCCCGGGCCGATGAGTTCGAGCAGCTGGACGGCGAGCGAACGCAGGATGGCGATCTCGATCTCGTCGAGCGCGACGGCCGCGCCGCCGCCGGGCAGCGCCTCGAAGTGCCCGGCCATCAGCCGCGGTCCTGGGTGAGGGTGGCCCACAGGCCGTAGCCGTGCATCGCCTGCACGTCGCGTTCCATCTCCTCGCGGCTGCCGCTGGAGACCACGGCCCGTCCCTTGTGGTGCACGTCGAGCATCAGCTTGTGGGCCTTGTCCTTCGAGTAGCCGAAGTAGGTCTGGAAGACGTACTGCACATAGCTCATCAGGTTGACGGGGTCGTTGTGGACGAGCGTCACCCAGGGCACGTCGGGCTCGGCGACGGGCAGGCTCGACTCCGCCGACTCGGGGCGTTCGATCTCTACGGGGGCAACGCTCACGACTCTGGGCGACCTTCGTCTCTTCTGCCGGGGATCCGGGGGTCGGCCCCGGCGGACACCTGCCTGCCGGGGGCCCGGGGCAACTCCCCCGGGCATCACCGCCACGGCCTCCATGCTGCCACCCGGGGCGGGGCATCGCACAAACGGACCCTAGAAATCGTCAGAGTGACGAGTATTCGGGGTAGCATCCCTCCAGGCCCCGGTCCTGGGGCCGGTTCCCGGATCCACGGCCGGCGTGCGCCCGGCCCGGACGAACGCGCGAAGGTGGCTCGCTGTGAATGCTGCGGACCTTGGGCTCCCGGTGGACGTGCCGTCGACCGCGCTCTTCACCGACCAGTACGAGTTCACGATGCTGCAGGCCGCCCTGAAGGCCGGCACGGCCGAGCGGCGCTCGGTCTTCGAGGTCTTCACCCGCCGCCTGCCCGAGGGCCGCCGCTACGGCGTGGTGGGCGGCACCGGACGCGTCCTGGACGCGGTCGAGAACTTCCGCTTCGACGCGGGTGTCCTCGGCTTCCTGCGCGACCACGACATCGTGGACGAGCCGACCCTGCGCTGGCTCTCCTCCTACCGCTTCAGCGGGGACATCTGGGGCTACCCCGAGGGCGAGGTCTACTTCCCCGGCTCCCCGATCCTGCGCGTCGAGGGCTCCTTCGCGGAGTGCGTCCTCCTGGAGACGGTGATCCTCTCGATCCTCAACCACGACTCCGCAATCGCCGCCGCCGCCTCCCGGATGTCCTCCGCGGCCGGCGGGCGCCCGCTGATCGAGATGGGCGCCCGGCGCACCCACGAACTGTCCGCGGTCGCCTCCTCGCGCGCCGCCTACGTCGGCGGCTTCAGCTCCACCTCCGACCTGGCGGCCGGCTTCCGCTACGGCATCCCCACCGTCGGCACCAGCGCCCACGCCTTCACCCTGCTGCACGACAGCGAGCGCGACGCCTTCCGCGCCCAGGTCGACTCGCTCGGCCGCGGCACGACCCTGCTGGTGGACACCTACGACGTGGCCGAGGCCGTACGCACCGCCGTCGAGATCGCCGGGCCCGAGCTCGGCGCCGTCCGCATCGACTCCGGCGACCTGCTCCTGGTCGCCCACCGGGTGCGCCAGCAGCTCGACGAGCTGGGCGCCACCGGCACCCGGATCGTGGTCACCTCCGACCTCGACGAGTACGCCATCGCCTCGCTCGCGGCGGCCCCCGTGGACGCGTACGGGGTCGGCACCCAGCTGGTCACCGGCTCCGGGCACCCCACGTGCTCGATGGTCTACAAGCTGGTGGCCCGGGCCCAGTCCGCCGACGTGCGGGCGCCGCTGGTCCCGGTCGCCAAGAAGTCGCTCGGCGCGAAGTCCTCGGTCGGCGGCCGCAAGTGGGCCGCCCGCCGCTCGGACGCGTACGGGATCGCCGAGGCGGAGGTCATCGGGACCGGCGCCGTGCCGGCCTCGCTCGCCGACGCCCAGCTCCTGGTCGAGCTGGTGAAGGGCGGCACCGTGGTGGCCCGCGAGCCGCTGGATTCCGCCCGCGAGCGGCACCAGGAGGCGCTGGCCGCGCTGCCGATGTCCGCGGGCCAGCTCTCGCGCGGCGAGCCGGTCATCCCGACCGAGTACGTCTGAGCCGCGTGCGCGAGGCCGCACGGCGCGATTCCGCCCCCGTTTGCCCCCTGCCGTGCGCCTCGCGAAGTCTCTACGCTCGAAGAACGGCCCTGCCCCGGGGCCCGCAGACCGAAGGAAAGACGCCATGCACCGCGCCTTGATCGTCGTGGACGTCCAGAACGACTTCTGTGAGGGCGGCTCCCTCGCGGTCGCGGGCGGCTCGGACGTCGCCGCCGCCATCACCGACCTGGTGGGCCAGGCGGCCGGGTCCGCCTACCGTCACGTCGTGGCCACCCGGGACCACCACATCGACCCGGGCCCCCACTTCTCCGACACCCCGGACTTCGAGCACTCCTGGCCGCCGCACTGCGTGGCCGGCACCGAGGGCGTGGGCTTCCACCCCAACTTCGCACCCGCGGTCGCCAGCGGCGCCATCGACGCGGTCTTCGACAAGGGTGCCCACGCCGCCGCCTACAGCGGCTTCGAGGGGCTCGACGAGAACGGGCTCTCGCTCGCGGACTGGCTGCGCGCCCGGCAGGTCGCCGAGGTCGACGTGGTGGGCATCGCCACCGACCACTGCGTACGGGCCACCGCCCTGGACGCGGTGCGCGCCGGGTTCGCCACGCACGTCCTGCTCGACCTGACGGCCGGGGTGGCCGAGCGCACCACCGCGCTGGCCCTGGAGGAGATGCGGGCGGCCGGCGTCGAGCTGTCCGGCAAGCCCGTGGCGTAGCCGACCGCGGCCGGGGCGGGGCCCGCGGGCCCCGGAGGCGGGGCGGCTACCTCAGGAGCGCCCTTATCGGGTGCCAGAGCTCTTCGGTGGTCTCCGGGGCCGTGCGCCACAGCAGGCCGTCGGGGTGGTGCAGCACGGCCGTGATCTCGTCCAGGGTCGGCGGCTCGGTCTGGCCGCGCAGATAGACCGCGCGCAGACCCAGGTTGCGCAGCCGGGTCAGGGCCCGGGCGCGGTTCACGGCGTGCACCAGGACGCGCACGTCGCTGCCCGGCGCGGCCGGGTTCGGCAGCGTGAGCGCGACGACCACGCTGCCGCCTGGCAGCTTGCAGAAACCTCCGCCGGGCATGCCGGACCACTCCCCCTGGAAGACGACGCGTTGGACCCGCTGTCAATAAGGACTCGTAGGACGCACCTAAACACGATCGGCCGCCGCCCGCTAGAGGGCGACGGCCGATCATGGTTTGACCTGCGGTTTTGACAATTACTTGATCGACGAACCGACCTTCACGGTGACCGTCGAGCCGTCGAGCGGCTGGTTGACGATCGAGATCCGGGTCTTGGTGTCAGGAACCTTGACGCTCCCGGTCGGGTTCTCGGCGTACCAGTAGGTGCCGTGGTGGTCGTCGAAGATCGGCACGCCCATCTGGGAGTTGATCTTCGTGGCCACGTCCGCGTTGTGCAGCGTGAAGCTGTCCGTGGGGTACCAGCTGAACGGCGCGTCGAACGGCTGGACCTTGTTGCGGAGCAGCGTCCCGTTGGACCACTTGAGCGGCTTGGCGTGGGCGTCGATCGGCAGGATCAGGCCCTGGCCGGGGTGGGCCGAGACGTTGTTGTCCTTCTGGGAGGTGTCCCAGAGCCAGATGAGCAGACCCTTCTGGTACGGGTAGTGCTCGACCCAGCTCGGACGGGTCTTGGAGAAGCCGAAGTTGTACGGGCCGACCTTGAGGGTCGAGTCGAACGAGACGTACTGGCGGTTCTCCGCGATGTAGTACTGCGGGTAGTCGTTGGTGAAGGACTCGCCGATGCGGGTGAAGTTCTTCGCCGTCCAGCCGTTGTCGTCGCCCTCGGCGCCGTCGGTGACCACGGCGGTGCCGTCGGCGGTGACGGTGATCGCGTCGGCCGTGAAGCCCTTGCCGCCCGCGCCGCCGTCCGTCTGGTAGCGGAAGCGGAGCTGGATCTTCTGACCGGCGTACGCGTCGAGCGGGTACGACAGCTTCTGGTACGCGCCCGAGGCGTCCGTCAGGGCCGGCTTGTCGCTGGAGTCGCGCGTGATGGCCTTGCCGTTGGCGGTGCCGTCGATGGCGTTCCAGCTGGCGCCGTTGTCGGTGGAGACCTCGGTGTAGAGGTAGTCGTAGTCCTTCTCGATGTCCCACCAGCCCGAAAGGTCGAGGGACGCCTTGGACTTGCCGGTCAGGTCGACCGAGCGGGTCAGGGTGTTGTTGAGGTTGTCACCCATGCCGCTCCACCACTGCTTCGTGCCCTCGGCGGGCTTCACGACGGTGGTGGTGACTTCCTTCTTCGGCAGCTCGACGACGAGCGCCTGCTTGTCCTTGGTGTTGTACTCCGAGACGCCCAGCTTGACCGTCTTGTCCGTACCGGCCTTCACCGTCTCGGCGTTGAGCCAGCCGAGCTGCAGCTTGTCCCAGGCGGTCATGTCGCCGGGCATGTCGCCGATGGAGTCCTTGCCGGTGCCGAGCCAGGAGCCGGCCGACATCAGGGACCAGAAACCGACCGAGTTCTCGGCGGTGTTGGTGGTGTCGTAGAGGTCCGGCAGACCCAGGTCGTGGCCGTACTCGTGCGCGAAGACACCGAGGCCGCCGTTCTCCGGCTGCATCGTGTAGTCGCCGACCCACATCCCGGTGTCGCCGATCTGGGTGCCGCCGGCCTTGTTGTTGGCCGGGCCGGTCTTGCCCGCGTCGGTGCCGTAGGCGTACCAGCGGTGCGCCCACAGGGCGTTGGTCGCCTGGGCGCCGCCGCCCGCCGACTCGTCCTCGCCGGCGTGCACGATCTGGAAGTGATCGATGTAGCCGTCGGGCTCGTTGAAGTTGCCGTTGTTGTTGTAGTCGTTGCGGTCCCACTGGTCGTACTGACCGAGGACGGCCTTGATCTGCGCGTCCGTCTGGTTTTTGGCCTTCTGGTCGGCGACCCAGGCGTTGACACCGTCGCGGACGGTGTCCCACACGTTGGCGCAGTTGGTCTGGCCGCAGTAGTTGGAGCCGTAACGGGCCTCGTTGTACGGGATCTTGACCCAGTCGGTGACCTGGCCGTCGACCGAGTAGCGGCCCGAGGACGTCTTCTCGTAGTACGTCTTCAGCGAGTTCACGCCCTGGCCGGTACCGAAGTACAGGTCCTGGAAGTGCTTCTGGTTGTAATCGGCCTGCCAGGCGGTCGAGTTGTCCTTCGCCCGGTCCGGCTTGGCTATCTGGTTGTGGGCCGGGCCGGGGGTGCCCCCGTACTTCGGCTGCGGCGGCTTGGGGCCGTCCGGGCCGTCCGGGTCGTACATGGTGGTGTTGTCGACCTGGTCGCCGAACTCCACCAGGATCGTGAAGATCTTGTCGGTCTTCTCGCGGCCGAGCTCGACGTACTTGTTGTCGTCGAGCTTGACGACGTCGGAAGCACCGCGCTTCTCGACCTTCTTCTTGCCGGAGATCACCTGCTCCAGCGCCGCCTGGCGCTGCTGGGCCTGCTGGTCGCTGAACGGGCCCTTGAGGTTGTGCTCCTGGCCGCTGGCCCTCGACGGGTCCTGGCGCTGAATGGGCGCCGGGGCCTTCGAATCGGCCTGGGCGGTGGCGTATGCCGAGCCCGTGGCGCCGGCCGTGGCGAGAGCCACGAGCACGGCGGCGGCTCTGGCCGCCCTCCTGCTGCTGGTCACTTGACGATTTCCTCCCCCGCGGCCGGCACGAACCGGGGGGTGAGGGGCTGGTTCCGGTGCTCGACACGCGTCTCAAGTGACGACATTGGACCGGAGTTGCCAAAGAAAAGACAGATCTTGACTTGCTCGTGCCAAGTACATTATGCAGAAGACGAGTTCCGCTATCCGAACGTGACGAATGTGCTAACAGACCGGGACAACAGGTGCGCACATCTCGGCATGTGGACAGCAGAGTTTTGTGGAATGACTCCGTGCGCCCCCCGTGCATCGGCACCGTGGGTTAGGTCACGCTTACCAACAGTTCCCCTCGGGCATGGACCGTCGTAGAGTCGCTTGGCAGTGCGACCCGGTGGTCAGGCCCACCGGTCGAGAACGGTCGAGAGGCTCCCCCTATCCGAACCCTGAGGACGGATACCGCCATGCCGCATCCCACTGCCGCACAGCTCTCCTACGGTTCGGCCACCGTCGTCTTCTCGACCGTCGCCATGCTGCTGCTCTCCCGCACCGAGTCCGGTGTCGGGGTGGCGGTCATCGTCCTCGCCGCCCTCCTGCTCGGCCTGCTCGTGGCCGTCACGGTCCCCATGCCGCAGGCCCGCCGGGCACGCGCCGACGCCAACGCCGACGGCCGCACGGCCCCGGCCGCTGGTGCGGTACCGGTGGACCGTGCGGCCGTCGGCGAGACCTCCGGCGCGGCGCGGGTGCCCGCTCCGCGCGTACGGCGGGCGGCCACGCGCGAGCACTCACTGCGTGGTTGAGACCACCACCGTCTTGCCGGCCTTGTCGTGCCAGCCCTGCCGGTAGGGCTTGTCCGCCACGATCGTGATGGCCAGGACGATGTCCCACAGGCAGTAGCAGCACAGCACGAACGGCGCCCACAGCACGGCGGCCCGGGCGAGCGCCGCGTTGGTGGTGGGCACACTGCCGTCGTTGAGCATCGCGACGCGCAGCCCCAGCCACTTCTTGCCCAGCGTCTGGCCCGACTTGGACACCATCACGGTGTCGTAGCCGATGTAGACGACCAGCGTGATCAGCAGCCACAGCAGCCCGCTGCCGGAGTACGCCTTGCTGATCACCTCGCTCCCGGAATCACCGTTGTCCGAGGTGGAGATGACGACCCGGTTGCTGGTCGCCCACTCGATCAGGCCGAGCGGCACCGCGATGATGAGGAAGTCGATGAAGCGGGCCAGGAACCGCCGGCCGTACTCGGCGAGCGGCGGCATCCCGGCCAGCGGGTCGACGCCGCCGTACTGGCCCCCGTAGGGGTCCGACGGGGGCGGCGGCGCGCTGCCGTACGGCGAGCCGCCACCGGGGGGAGGCGGCCCGCCGTACGGGCCCTGGCCCTGGCCCGGAGGCGGGGGCGGGGTGCCGTACGGGCCCGCGCCATAAGGGGAGTCACCGGGCGGCGGCCCCGCGGGCGGCTGGGCGCCACCGTAGGGCGAACCGCTCGGCGGAGGCTCTGACGGCTTCTTGAGGAACGGGTCGTCCTCGGGCGGCTGACCGGGCGGCGGCTGATCGGTGCTCATGCCGGTAGTGCACCGCGCGCGCGGCGCCCCCGCGAGCCGGGGCGCGCCGTTCGGGGGACGCCGCGCCCGACCGCGCCGGCGTCAGTCCCCGGCGACGAAGGTGTGGGCCGCCTTGTCGTGCCAGCACTGGCGCCACGGCCGGTCGAACAGGCACCACAGCACGTTGACCACGCCCACCACGAGCAGCCCGAGCACCCCGTAGACGAGCCAGCGGCGCGCCGCCTGGCCGAACGTGGGCGGCTCGTACGACTCGATGCCGCGCACCTGCACCCCGCACAGCCGCTTGCCCAGCGTGCGGCCCCACTTGGCGGTCGGCAGGGCCTCGTAGAGCAGGCCGAGCACCAGGAAGGCGCCGAGCACGATGCCGAGGAAGCCGGCGGTGGTGCCGTCGAGGAGGTAGACGGTCACCGTCCTGCCCGACAGCTTCGCCGCGTCGATCTTCTCCTGGACGTGGTCGGTGGCCCGGGCCAGGAGCGGTACGGCGATGCCTCCGACGAGCGCGCCGAGCAGCACCGTGTCGACGAGCCGCGCGATCAGCCGCCTGCCGAGCCCGGCGGGCCTGGCCTCGGCCTGCGCCTGCACCGCCTGGAGGAACGGGTCGAGCACCGGGGGCTTCCACGGCACCACCGGTTCCTGACTCTGCGGATCGGGCTGCGCGAGCCGGTGCACCTGCTGCGCCCAGGACGCGGCCCCTCCCCCGGCCCCCGAACTCATCGGAGCCCCGGGCGCCTCCCCCCTGGCCTGCCCGGGGACCTGCTGGCCGGGGACCTGCTGGCCGGGCTGCGGTTGTACGGGCTGGTGCGGCTGAACCGGCTGCGGCTGTACGGCCTGCTGCGGCTGAGCCGGCTGCGCGTGAGCCTGCTGCGCGTGAGCCTGCTGCGGGTGACCCGGCTGGGGCTGTACGGGCTGGGGCTGCACGGGCGGGGCCGGGGTGCGGGCGGCGGAGTGGAGGTCGTCCGCGCGCCCGGTGGCCCCCGCCCGGAACGGGTCGGCGGGGGACGGCAGTTGGGCCCGCGCGGGGGCGGGCTCGACGGCGGGCTGCGGGGTCGCCGGCCGGACGTCCGGGGGCTGCGGGCCCGCGGGCTCCGCGCGGCGGGGGTCGGGCAGGCTGCGCGGATCGGGCGCCCCGGGCAGCCCGCGCGGATCGACCGGCCGGCCCCAGGAGACCCGGCGGTCCTGGTCGGAGCCGAAGCCGGACTGGTGGGCCGCGTCCGCGTGCCAGGCGGGCTGCTGCTGCGCGGAGGCACCCTGCGCCGGCGGATCGGCGGCGCCGGGCTCGTCGAGGAAGACCGGGCCCGTCTCCTCCGCGGTGGCGGCCGGGAGCGGCGGCGCGGCGGCGAGTGAGGGGCCCGGGGCGGGAGCGGCACCCGGCGGCGGGCTGGGCGGCGCCTCACCCGCGGCGGGAGCGGGCCGGCTCGTGCCGGGCACCCAGGAGACCCCGTTCCAGTACCGGACATAACCCGGAATGGAGGGATCCGGGTAATACCCTTCCCGGGCTACGCTCCCGCCGTCGTCAGGAGGAACCGTCGCCATGTCCCCAACTCCGTTCCGATCCAGCACAGTTGATGTCTGCCGCGGTGCGCCGGCCGGGCCGGGCACCGGCCGTCCGCTTCCGCTTGTCCCAGGAGGACATTAACGAAGAACGCGCGGCCGGTAGGAGGAAGCCGTGCAGGAGGCCCGCGGACGAGCGATGCCGGGCCGTGCCGCGGTCCCCGGTCCTGGCCGCACGGCGGGGTCGCCCCGTTGCGTACAGTCGTGGCGGATCGAACTGGTGCACCCGGCCCGGCCGGTCAGGAAGGCGAGTGGGGAATGCGCGTGAGGGACGGCCGGACCGGCCACGACGGACCGGTGACCCGTACCTCCCCGCCGGCGCCGCTCCCCGGCCCGACGAGATCCCCGCTGCGGGGTGTCTGGACGGCCGTCGGTGCGTTCGCGGCGATTCGCGCGCTCGGTCTGCTCGTGCTCGCCCTGTGGTCGCGCGCCGCGGGCACCGACGCCCATGCGCTGCTCTCCGCCCGCTGGGACTCGCTCTGGTACGCCCGGGTCGTCGAGTCCGGATACGACTTCACGCTGACCGCCCCCGACGGCCGGGTCCTGTCCGACCTCGCGTTCTTCCCGCTGCTGCCCTGGCTGGAACGGGCCCTATCGGCGGTGACCCCGCTCGGGCCCGGTGACGCCGGCCTCGTCGTGAGCGCCCTCGCCGGGCTCTTCGCCGCCTGGGGCATGTACCTGCTGGGCCATCACCTGTACGGCCACCGGGCGGGGCTCCTCCTCGTGGTGCTGTGGGCCGCGGTCCCGGTCGGGATCGTGCAGTCCATGGCCTACAGCGAGGCCCTCTTCGCGGCGCTCAGCGCCTGGGCGCTGTACGCGGTCCTGCGGCGCCGCTGGATCGAGGCCGGGCTGCTGGCCTCCCTCGCCGGGCTCACCCGCCCGGTGGGCCTCGCGGTGGCCGCCGCGCTGTGGGCGGCGGCGGCCGTGGAGGCGCGGCGCACCCGGCGCGCGGACGCACGGATGCTGACGGGGGCGGTGCTCGCGCCGCTCGGCGCGGCGGGCTACGTGCTGTGGGTCGGGGCGCGGCGCGGCAGTCCGCTGGCCTATCTCGACGTACAGGCCGAATGGGGCAACGGCTTCGACGGGGGCCTGGCCTACGGGAAGTTCATCGTGGCCCACCTCGGCGGCTGGTCCGTGGCGCCGGCCGGGCTCGGGCTCGTCGCGGGCACCGCGCTCGCGCTCTGGGCGTACGTGCTGTGTGTGCGCGGGCGCCAGCCGCTGCCGCTGCTCGTGTTCACCGGCATCGTGATGGCCCTGGCGCTGTGCTCCTCCGGCTACTTCGGTTCCAAGCCCCGTCTGCTGCTCTCGGCCTTCCCGCTGCTGCTTCCGGCGGCGCTCGCGCTGTCGCGGGTGCGCGCGGCGCGGGCGGTGGCGGTGGTGGCCGTGCTCGCGGCGGGCTCCGCGGTGTACGGGGCGAGCTGGCTCAACGGCTCGGGCCCGCCGTGAGCGGCCGGGGCCCGCGCGGCACCCGCTGAAAAATCTTCCCGAAGTCGCGTAATGGCGGCGCGGGAACGCGCTCTCACCCTGTACGGCCCCTCCAGGGGCCGCGTACCGCAGGCACGTACACGTACCTGACGCCGTCGTACAGGAAGAGAAGAGGCCCCATGAACGCCGTCGTGGAACGCGAGCTGGAACTCAAGCTGGTGCTGTCGCCCGAGCGCAGCATCCCGGTGCCGGCCCGGCTCACCTATCGCACCGGCGACCCGTACGCCGTGCACATCATCTTCCACATCGGGTCCGACACCCCGGTGCACTGGACGTTCGCCCGCGAGCTCCTGGTCGAGGGGGTGTTCAGGCCGTGCGGGCACGGGGACGTGCGGATCTGGCCGACGAAGGTGGAGGGCCGCAGCGTGATCCTGATGGCGCTCAGCTCCCCCGACGGCGACGCGCTGCTCGAAGCGCCCGCGGCCCAGGTCTCGGCGTGGCTGGAGCGGACGCTGCGCGCGGTGCCGCCGGGCTCGGAGACCGAGCAGCTCGGCATCGACGACGGCCTCGCCGAGCTGCTCGCCACCGCGGGCCGGGCCGGGGCCGACGACCTGTGGCTGCGCGACCCCTGGCCCTCGGACGAGTCCCGGCCCGAGGAGGGGGCGTGAGGGCGCGGGCTCAGAACAGCTTGCCGGGGTTGAGCAGACCCAGCGGGTCGAAGGCGTGCTTGACCGCGCGCTGCATCTCGACGCCCACCGGGCCGAGCTCGCGGGCCAGCCACTCCTTCTTCAGGACGCCGACTCCGTGTTCGCCGGTGATGGTGCCGCCCAGTTCGAGACCGAGCGCCATGATCTCGTCGAACGACTCGCGGGCGCGCCGCGACTCGTCCTCGTCGGCGGCGTCGAAGCAGACCACGGGGTGGGTGTTGCCGTCGCCCGCGTGGGCGCAGACGCCGATGGTCAGGTCGTACTTGGCGGCGATGGCGGAGGTGCCGTCGAGCATCGCGGCGAGCCGCGAACGCGGCACGCACACGTCGTCGATCATCGTGGCGGACTTGATCGTCTCCAGGGCCGTGAGGGACAACCGGCGTGCCTGGAGCAGCAGTTCGGACTCGGCGGCGTCCTCGGCCGGGACGACCTGGGTCGCGCCCGCGGCGGTGCACAGCTCAGCCACGACGGCGAGGTCGGCGGCCGGATCGGGCGTGTCGAAGGCGGCGAGCAGCAGCGCCTCGGTGCTGTCGGGCAGGCCCATGTGGGCCATGCGGTTGACGGCCTGGATGGTCGTGCGGTCCATGAGTTCCAGGAGCGAGGGCGTGTGCCCGCGCTCCATGATGCGTACGACGGCCTCGCAGGCCGCCGCGGCGGAGGCGAACTCCGCGGCGAGCGCGAGCTGCGGCGGGGGTGCGGGACGCAGCGCGAGCACCGCTTTGACAACGATGCCGAGGCTGCCCTCGGAGCCCACGAACAGCCGGGTCAGGTCGTATCCGGCGACGCCCTTGGCGGTGCGCCGGCCGGTGCTCATCAGCCGTCCGTCGGCGAGCACGACCTCCAGGCCGAGGACGTACTCGGCGGTCACCCCGTACTTCACGCAGCACAGGCCGCCGGAGGCGGTGCCGATGTTCCCGCCGATGGTGCACATCTCCCAACTGGAGGGATCCGGCGGGTAGTAGAGGCCGTGCTCGTGGACCGCGCGGGACAGCACGGCGTTGACGACGCCGGGCTCCACGACCGCGATCCGGTCCACCGGGCTGATCTCCAGGATCCGGTCCATCCTGACCAGGGACAGGACGATGCAGCCCTCGCTCGCGTTGGCCCCGCCGGAGAGCCCGGTGCGCGCGCCCTGGGGCACGACGGGCACCCGCAGCGCGGTCGCCGTGCGCATGACGTGCTGGACCTCCTCGACGGTGCGGGGCAGCACCACCACGGCCGGGCTGCCCGCCGTGCAGAAGCTCGCCATGTCGTGGGCGTAGGAGGCGGTGATGTCGGGGTCGGTGATCACGGCGTCCGCCGGAAGGCGCTCACGCAGCCGTACGAGAAGATCGTCCATGGTCTCAGCCTGGCACCCGGGGGCCATCGGTGTGAACCCTTTCCCCGGTCGGTCGGGAGGGGCGGGGTGCGCTCTTCGTATTGACGCACAGTGAGCGCCATGGAGATCGCGAAGACCGAACAGGATGCGGACGCGGCCCGGCGGGCGGCGTGGCTTTCGGCCTCGGCCGCGGCCCGGGGGACCTCGCCGCGGCCCAGGCGGCGGACCTCCCTGAGGCGGGCCGTGCTGGTGGCGCTCGCGGCCGGGGTGCTGGTCGGCGGGGTGTGGCTGATCATGCCGGAGGACCGGGGGCCGAAGCTCCCGCCGCCCGCGCCGGGACCGGCCGCCCGCGCCCTGTCGGCGGTGACGGCGGGCGCGCCCGCCTCGGTGGCCGATGTGACGGCGCTGATCACGGACCGCGCCGCCTGGGTGCGCACCCATCCCACGGACGACGCGTCGTGGGCGGTGCTCGGCTCGGCCTATGTGGAGCGGGGCCTGCGCGGCGCCGACTCCTCGTTCTACCCGCGCGCCGAGGCGGCGCTGCGGCGTTCGCTCCAGGTGCGCCCGAAGGACAACGCGGACGCGGAGATCGGTCTGGCGGCCCTCGCCAACGCCCGGCACGACTACGCGGCGGCGCGCACCCTGGCCGAGTCCGTACGGGCCCGCGCGGCCGGCCGGTGGACGCTGTACCCGCCGCTGATCGAGGCGTACAGCGGGCTCGGGGACGCGAAGGGCGCCGCGAAGGCCGTCGAGAAGCTCCTCGAACTCCAGGAGGGCTCAACGGCGTTGACCCGGGCCGCCGAGGTCTACCGGGCGCGCGGCTGGCGCGAGGACGCATCGGTGGCCCTGGACGAGGCGGTCGCGCACGCCGGCTCGCCCGTGCAGAAGGCGGCGGCCCTGAGCGGCGCGGGCGATCTGGCGTGGGAGCGGGGCGAGCCGGAGGGGGCCCTCGCGCGGTACGAGGCGGCGCTGCGCACGGATCCGGGCGCGCACGCGGCGCTGGCCGGCCGGGCCAGGGCCAAGGCGGCCCTGGGTCGCACGGCCGACGCCCAGCGGGACTACGCGGCGGCCGTCGCGGTGCTGCCGCGGCCCGAATACCTGCTGGAACTGGGCGAGTTGTACGAGTCGCAGGGCCTGGACGGCGATGCGCGCATCTGGTTCGACAAGCTGCGCGACCTGGCCGCGCGCGACGGTGCGAACGGGGTGGACGACGCCCTGGTGCTCGGCCGGTTCGAGGCGGACCACGGGGCGGCGCCCGCCGCGGTGGACCGGCTCGACGCCGAGTGGAAGGCGCATCCGAGCGCCGAGGCCGAGGACGCGCTCGGCTGGGCGATGTACCGGGCGGGTGAGTCAGCGGACCAGGCGCTCGCGCATGTGCGCAAGGCGACCGACTCCGGGGTGCGCAACCCCCTGTTCGCCTACCACCAGGGCACCATCGAGCGGGAGTTGGGCCAGCCGGGCGCGGCGCGCCGGCACCTCCAGGACGCGCTGCGCACCAATCCGCACTTCTCGCCGGTGTTCGCGCCGAAGGCGAAGGAGGAGCTCGCCGCGCTCGGCGAGCCGCCGGAGGGCGGGCCGAAGGACATGTACGGGCATGTGGCGTCCGCCGCGCAGGTGGGCTCGGGCTCCGGGGGCGACGGCGGGGGCGGGGGCGGGGGCGGCGGCTCCACGTCGTCCGGCGCGTCCCCGCAGTCGTCGGGCCAGTCGGGCCAGTCGGGCCAGGGCAGCAAGCGGCCGGCCAAGCCCCGGCCCGCGAGGACCACGGGGCCCGCCAAGCGCGGCTGACCCGCGCACCGCGGGCCGGCCAAGGCCGCGGCCCCACGGGTCAGGTCCGTGGGGCCGCAGACTCATGACGGTAACTCAATTACCGTACGGGCGTGAGCAGTTGCAGGTCAGAGGTTGCCGCGACGCTCCTGCTCGCGCTCGATCGCCTCGAACAGGGCCTTGAAGTTGCCCTTGCCGAAGCCCATCGAACCGTGCCGCTCGATCATTTCGAAGAAGACCGTCGGGCGGTCCTGCACCGGCTTGGTGAAGATCTGCAGGAGGTAGCCGTCCTCGTCGCGGTCGACCAGGATCTTCAGCTCGCGCAGCGTCTCGACCGGCACCCTGGTCTCACCGGCCCACTCGCCGAGGGTGTCGTAGTAGGAGTCGGGGGTGTCGAGGAACTGGACGCCCGCGGCCCGCATGGCCCGCACCGAGGCGACGATGTCGTTGGTGGCGAGCGCGATGTGCTGGACGCCGGGGCCGCCGTAGAACTCCAGGTACTCGTCGATCTGCGACTTCTTCTTGGCGATGGCCGGCTCGTTGAGCGGGAACTTCACCTTCAGGGTGCCGTCGGCGACGACCTTCGACATGAGCGCGGAGTACTCGGTGGCGATGTCGTCGCCCACGAACTCCTTCATGTTGGTGAAGCCCATGACGTTGTTGTAGAACGCCACCCACTCGTTCATCTTGCCGAGCTCGACGTTGCCGACACAGTGGTCGATCGCCTGGAAGAACCTCTTCGGAGTCTCGACCATCGGCGCGGCCTCGACGAAGCCCGGCAGGTAGGGGCCGGTGTAGTCGGTGCGCTCGACCAGGGTGTGCCGGGTCTTGCCGTACGTGGCGATGGCGGCGAGGACCACGGTGCCGTGCTCGTCGCTGACCTCGTGCGGCTCCTCGATGCCGGTGGCGCCGTGCTCGGTGGCGTACTTGTACGCGGCGCGCGCGTCCGGCACCTCGATGGCGAGGTCCACCACACCGTCGCCGTGCTCGGCGACGTGCTCGGCGAGGAAGCGGCCCCGGTCGGAGCCGGCCTTGATGACGGAGGTGAAGACGAACCGCGCCGCGCCGCTGGTCAGGACGTAGCTGGCGGTCTCGCGGCTGCCGTTCTCCGGTCCGGAGTAGGCGACCAGCTTCATGCCGAAGGCCGTCGAGTAGTAGTGCGCGGCCTGCTTGGCGTTGCCCACGGCGAAGACGACCGCGTCCATGCCCTTCACCGGGAAGGGGTCGGCCTGCCGCGCGGTTCCGGGGGTCTGATCCAGGGTCTCAGTCATGCGAGGAGAGTCCCTCCGTGCCGCAAGCTGCGCAATAGTTCGCGCATTCACTGGGCAATCTGTGCAGTGGGACGCCAAGATGAGCGGGCGATCTGTACATGATGACCATCGGGAGGCGGCCATGGCGATCGATCATCTGGACGGGCGGCTGATCGTGCTGCTCGCCCGTGAGCCCCGGATCGGGGTCCTGGAGGCGTCCCGGCGGCTGGGGGTGGCGCGCGGCACCGTACAGGCGCGGCTCGACCGGCTTCAGTCGAATGGAGTCATCCGGGGCCTCGGTCCCGATGTCGACCCGGCGGCGCTCGGCTACCCCGTGACCGCCTTCGCCACGTTGGAGATCAAACAGGGCCAGGGCGCCGACGTACGGGCCCACTTGGCGTCCGTGCCGGAGGTCCTCGAACTGCACACCACCACCGGCCAGGGCGACATGCTGTGTCGTCTGGTGGCCCGCTCCAACGCCGATCTCCAGCGGGTGATCGACCGCGTCGTCGGTTTTGATGGCATCGTCCGGGCCGCGACGGCGATCGTCATGGAGAACCCGGTCCCGCTGCGGATCATCCCGCTGGTGGAGCAGGCGGCTCAGGACCCCGTACCCGGCGGTGGCTGACCGCGGAACGAACAGGGGTGAGCGCGTGGGCTTCTGGGACTACCTGTCCAGCAGACACCAGCAGCTGCTCACCGATGCCTACCAACACGCGAGCGCGGTGTTCCAGTGCATGGTGATCGCGGCCCTGCTCGGTGTCCTGATCGGCGTGGTGACCTATCGCAGCGGCTGGGCCGCGAGCCTGGCCATCACCACCACCTCGTCGATCCTCACCATCCCCTCGCTCGCCATGATCGGTCTGCTGATCCCGCTGGTCGGCCTCGGCGTCGCGCCCACCGTGGTGACCCTGACGCTGTACGGGCTGCTCCCGATCGTGCGCAACTCGATCGTGGGGCTGCGCGGGGTGGACCCCTCGCTCGTGGACGCGGCCAAGGGCATCGGGATGTCGCGCGCCGCCCGGCTGCTGCGGGTCGAACTGCCGCTGGCCTGGCCCCCGATCCTGACCGGCATCCGGGTCTCCACGCAGATGCTGATGGGCATCGCGGCCATCGCGGCGTACGCCTCGGGTCCGGGGCTCGGCAACGAGATCTTCCGCGGCATCGCCTCGCTCGGCAGCGCCAACGCCATCAACCAGGTGCTCGCGGGCACCCTCGGCATCGTGGTGCTCGCCCTGCTCTTCGACGCGGCGTACGTCCTGATCGGCCGACTCACCATCCCGAGGGGGATCCGTGTCTGAGCGATCCGTGTCCGAGTCCGCGCACTCCGGGTCCGGGCGGTCCGAGTCCGCGCACTCCGGGTCCGAGAGGTCCGGGTCCCGACAGGCCGCGTCCGGGACGGACCGGGCCGCCGCCTCGGGCGCCTCCATCCATCTGGAGAACCTCACCAAGCGCTACCCGGGCAACTCCACCCCGTCGGTGGACGGGGTCACCATGGAGATCAAGGCGGGCGAGACCGTGATCTTCGTGGGCCCCTCGGGCTGCGGGAAGTCCACCACCCTCAAGATGATCAACCGGCTGATCGAGCCGACGTCCGGCCGCATCCGGATCAACGACGAGGACGTCACCGACATCGACCCGGTGAAGCTGCGCCGCAAGGTCGGGTACGCGATCCAGTCCTCCGGGCTCTTCCCGCACATGACGGTCGCCGAGAACATCGCGCTGGTGCCGAAGATGATCGGCTGGTCCAAGGCGAGGGTGAAGGACCGGGTCGAGGAGATGCTCGACCTGGTCGGGCTCGACCCGCGCGAGTTCCACGGCCGCTACCCCCGTCAACTCTCCGGCGGGCAGCAGCAACGGGTGGGCGTGGCACGGGCGTTGGCGGCCGATCCACCGGTGCTCCTGATGGACGAGCCGTTCGGCGCGGTCGACCCGATCACCCGCGACCACCTCCAGGACGAGCTGATCCGCCTCCAGCACGAGCTGCACAAGACGATCGTCTTCGTCACCCACGACTTCGACGAGGCGATCAAACTGGGCGACCGGATCGCGGTGCTGCGCGAGCACTCGCACATCGCCCAGTTCGACACCCCCGAGGCCATCCTCACCAACCCGGCCGACGACTTCGTCTCCGGCTTCGTGGGCGCGGGCGCCGCGCTCAAGCGGCTCAACCTCACCCGCGTACGGGACGTGGAGATGGCCGAGTTCCCCACGGTCACGGTCGACGACCCGCTCCAGTCGATCTTCAACAAGCTGCGCAGCGTCCCGCACAACGAGCTGCTCATGCTGGACCGCAGGAACCGCCCATACAAGTGGCTGCGGCGCGGCGACCTCATGCGCGCCAAGGGCTCGCTGGCCCGGGCCGGTCAGCTGGTGCACGACACCGTGACCCGGGACGCCACGCTGCACGACGCCCTGGAGGCGGTGCTCACCGACTCCGGCGGCCGGGTCGCGGTGACCGGGCGGCGCGGCGAGTACATCGGCGTCGTCGACATGGAGACGCTGATGAACTCGGTGCACGAACTCCTGGAGGCCGACCGGCTGGCCGCCATGGAGCACCAGCACTCCCTCGAAGAGCTCCGCCACCACCAGACCGAACAGGAGCTGGAGGGCGGTGCGGAGGAGTCATGACGCCCAGGAGTTCCACCGGAGCCGATCGTCCGCCGGGCGAGCACGAGGTCAAGGGCCATGCCTTCCGTGACGAGCTGGAGGATCCGCTCGCCGAGCCACCGGAGCCCGCGAGCCCCGCGCCGGGCAGGCCGGCCCGCCGCATCACCTGGCAGAAGCTGGTGGTCCTGCCCCTGGTGGTCGCGGTGGTCCTGGTGATCACCTACGTCTGGATCACCCATGTCCATCTGGACGCCATCGCGAAGAACTCCCTCGACCACGGCAACGTCCAGCTGCGGCTGTGGCAGCACGTGCGGCTGACCGCGATCTCCACGTTCTGGGTGCTGATCATCGCGATTCCGCTGGGCATCGCGCTGACCCGGCGCGGGGTGAGCCGGGCGGCCCCGGTGGTGACCGCGATCGCCAACATCGGCCAGGCCACCCCGGCCATCGGCCTGCTGGCGCTGCTCGTGATCTGGCTCGGCATCGGGCCCGGCACCGCGATGGTCGGCATGGTGATCTACGCGGTGCTCCCGGTGCTCTCCAACACGGTGGCCGGGCTGCGCGCCATCGACCCCCAGCTGGTGGAGGCGGCCCGGGGCATCGGCATGTCGGCGCCGGGCACCCTGGGCAAGGTCGAGCTGCCGCTCGCGGTGCCGCTGATCCTCGCGGGCGTGCGCACCGCGCTCGTCCTGAACGTCGGCACCGCCACGCTGGCCACGTTCGGTGGCGGAGGCGGGCTCGGCGACCTGATCACCTCGGGCATCCAGACCCAGCGCATGCCGGTCCTGGTGATCGGCTCGATCCTGACGGTGGCGCTCGCCCTGGTGGTGGACTGGCTGGCCTCGCTGGCCGAGGTGGCGCTGACCCCGCGCGGCCTGGAGGTGGAGTGATGCGGCGTCCCCGTACGGTCCTGGCCGCCGCCGGCGGCGCGCTCGCCCTGCTCGCCGCGCTGTCCGGCTGCGGGCTCAAGTCCGGTTCCCCGATGGTGGACGACGTGGTGCCGGGCTCGGTCGGCAAGGGCCTGCCGCTCAAGGGCGCGTCCCTGACGGTCACCTCGAAGAACTTCAGCGAGAACATCATCCTGGGCCAGATGATCGGCCTGGTCTTCAAGGCGGCCGGCGCCGAGGTGCTCGACCGGACGAACCTGCCCGGCTCGATCAGCGCCCGCGAGGCGATCGTGCAGGGCGACGCCGACGCGATGTACGAGTACACGGGCACGGCGTGGATCACCTACCTGGGACACAGCAAGCCCATCGTGAACCCGCAGGCGCAGTGGCAGGCGGTGCGCGACGCCGACCTCAAGAACGGCGTGACCTGGCTCCCCAAGTCGACCCTGGACAACACGTACTCGCTGGGCATCAGCCGGGCCAACAACGCCAAGTACCACCTCAGGACGCTCTCGGACGTGGCCGCGCTCGCGAAGAAGGACCCCTCGGCGGTGACGATCTGCGTGGAGAACGAGTTCGCCTCGCGCGAGGACGGGCTGCCCGGCATGGAGAAGGCGTACGGGATGTCCGTCCCGTCGTCCCGCATCCAGAAGATGGACGCCGGGATCATCTACACCCAGGTCTCCAAGTCCAACTCCTGCCTGCTGGGCGAGGTGTTCACCACCGACGGCCGCATCAAGGCGATGGACCTGGACACCGTGGAGGACGACAAGCACTTCTTCCCCAACTACAACGCGGCGCCCGAGCTGCACAGCAGGACCTACGCGAAGTACCCCGCGATCGCGGGGATGTTGGACCCGGTCAGCGCGAAACTGACCACCCAGGTCGCCCGGGACCTGAACGCCAAGGTCGACGTGGAGGGCCGGGACCCGCACGACGTGGCGCTCGACTGGCTGGTGGCGGAGGGCTTCATCAGGAAGGGGTGAGGCGTTGGCATCCCGGGCTCCGGTGGCCCCGGACCAGCTCGGCCGCACCGACGCAAAGAAGTCGATGCAAAGAAAGCGTTGCAAGACTCTCTTTGCATAGCTATCTTTGGAACATGCCCGAGAACAAGCAGCCCGCCGAGAACGCGGCCGGGGAGCGCATCCTCGACGCCCGCTCCCTGCGCGGCCTCGCCCATCCCCTGCGCATCCGCATCCTGAAGTCACTGCGCCACGACGGACCCGCCACCGCCTCCCGGCTGGGCGAGCGGCTCGCCGAGTCGAGCGGGGCGACCAGCTACCACCTGCGCCAGCTCGCCGCCCACGGCTTCGTCGAGGACGACCCGGGGCGCGGCAAGGGCCGTGAACGCTGGTGGAAGGCCGTGCACAACGGCACGTCGTTCGCCGACGACCTGCACACCAGCACCGACCCGGAGGTGCGCGGCGCCGCCGACCTCTTCCTGCACGAGATCGCCGGCATCCACACCCAGGAGCTGTCGACCTGGCTCGCCACCCGGCACGACTGGTCGGAGCCCTGGTCCACCAGCGGCGACCTGAGCGACTTCACGCTGAAGCTCACCGCGTCCCAACTGCACGAGCTGAACGAGAAGTTGCACGCCGTGGTCGAGACCTACCGCACCGCGGCCCCCGACCCGTCGGACGACGCGAAGGCCGCGCAGGTCCGGGTCCACCTGCACTCCTTCCCGCGCGCCAACCCGCCCGCCTGAGCCGTACAGCACGACCGCGCCCGCCCGCACCCCACCCAGTGGCGCCCGACCCGCTGACACCCGACCCACTGGCACCCGACCCGCTGACACCCGCCCGGCCGAAGGGACCCGCACCATGCACAGCGACACCCACCTCATGCTGCACCACCTGCGCACCGCCGAACTGGCGGCCGAGGCCCGTCTCGCGGGCCCGAGCGAGCACCGGCTGCGCATACGACTGGGCTGGATACTCGTCGAGTTGGGGCTCCGCCTCACGCGTCAGGGGTCGCAGCCGCGGGCCCGCCTCGCATGAGCGGGCCGGGGGGACAGCCGGGCAGGAGCCCGCTCGTGGCCGTCCTGGCCGCCAACGCCGTGTCCGCCAGCGGCAGTTCACTCACCCTGATCGGGGTGCCGTGGTTCGTACTGGAGACGACGGGCAGCGCCGGCCGGGCCGGCGTGGTGGCCTTCTGCGCGACGCTGCCGATCGTCGTTGCGGCCCTGATCGGCGGCCCGGTCATCGACCGCCTGGGGCGCCGCCGGGTCTCGGTCGGCTCCGACGTGGTGTGCGGCCTGGCGGTCGCCGCCGTCCCGGTCCTGCACCAGGCGGGGCTCCTCGCGTTCTGGCTGCTGTGCGCCCTGATGGCGCTGGGCGGGCTGGCCCACACCCCGGGCGTCACCGCCCGCTACGTCCTGCTGCCGGACCTCGCCCGGCACTCGGGCACCACCTTGGCGCGGGCCGCGAGCGTCTACGACGCGGTGGCCCGGGGCGCCCGGATGACCGGTGCGACCCTGGCGGGTGTGCTCATCGCGCTCACCGGCGCCGGGAACGTCCTGCTCATCGACGCGGCGACCTTCGCCGTCTCGGCCGCCCTCGTCGCGGCCGGCCTGCGCGGGGTCGGCGAGGCCCGGCCCCGGCGCGACGACCCGCCGGTCTCGCTGCGCCGCTACCGGGCCGAACTCGCCGAGGGATACGGCTACTTGGCGCGTACCCGGCTGCTCCTCGCGGTGGTCGCGATGGTGATGCTGATGAACGGCACCGACCAGGGCTGGACCGCGGTGCTGCTGCCCGTGCACGCCGAGCGCGACCTGGGTGGCGCCTCCCAACTCGGCCTGCTCGCGGCCCTGTTCGGGGCCGGCGGCCTGTCCGGAGCCCTCCTGTACGGGCTCGTCGGCCACCGCTTCTCGCGCCGTACGGTGTTCTCGGTGTGCGTGCTCCTGTGCGGGGCGCCCCGGTACGCGGTGGCGGCGCTGACCGGCACCACGGCGCCGCTCGCGGTGACCATGGTGGTGGCGGGCCTGGCGAGCGGCGCGCTCAACCCGATCCTGACGACGGTGATCTACGAGAAGGTGCCGGACGCGCTGCGCAGCCGGGTCGCCGGGGTGCTCACGGCGGGCTGCGAGCTGGCGATGCCGCTCGGCGGGCTGGCGGCCGGGTTCCTGGTGGAGGGGGTGGGGCTGCGCGGGGCGCTGCTCGCGGTCGGCGGGGTGTATCTGCTCGCGACGCTGAGCCCGCTGGTGTTCCCCGCCTGGAAGGACATGGATCCGGGCGCGCTCAGCAGGACGGGACCCGGTCGCCCTTCTGCAGCGCCTGGAGCGCGGACACCGCACCCTTCAGCGTAGTCACCGGGATCAGGCGCAGGCCCTTGGGCAGTTCGGACTGCGCGTCCGAGCACTCCCCCTTCGGCACGAGGAAGACGGTGGCGCCGTCCCGGGCGGCGGCCTGCGTCTTGAGCGCGACCCCGCCGACCGCGCCGACGTCCCCGCCGTCCGTGATCGTCCCCGTACCGGCGATGGTGCGGCCGCCGGTCAGATCGCCGCCGGAGCCGTTTCCGTTGAGCTTGTCGATGATGCCGAGCGTGAACAGCAGGCCCGCGCTCGGGCCGCCGACGTCCGCGAGGTGCAGATCGACCTTCACCTTGTCGGGGCTGAGACCGAGGTAGCCGAGGGCCGCGATGGAGGCGGCGTCCTGGGACTGCTTCATCTGGGCCTGGTTGTGCTCGGTGATCTCCTGCTCGCTGCCGCCGCCCGGATAGACCGAGTCGATCGGCATCACCGCGCGGTCGGTGCGGAACCAGCCGTCGACGACGTCGGAGATGCCGACGTCCGCGTCGGGCCCGGTGGCCACGATGGTGGTCATCCGCAGCTGCCCGGTGGTGGGGCGGGTGGGCGCACCGGAGATGGTGATCACCGGTTTGCCCTCGTCGTCCCCGAGCACGTTCGCGGTCGGCCCCGGCTGCGCCACCGCGAACGGCAGCGGCGCGAGGCAGGCGACGGCGAGCAGCGCGACGACCGGTGCGGCGCCGATGGCGAGATTGCGGAGGCGGGGGTGACGAGTGAGCACGGCTCCAATCTATCCGCACGCACCCGGACGCCCCGGACGCCCCCGAACCCCGGTGCCGGAGCGGCGCGCGGCCCGGCACCGCGGGCAGGCCCGCTCAGCGCAGGGCGTCGGCGACCTCCTTCGCCGCGTCCACGACCCGGGGCCCGACCCGCTCCGGCACCGCGTCGGCCAGCATCACCACGCCCACGCTGCCCTCTATGCCGGTCACCCCGACCAGGGGGGCCGCCGCTCCGCTCGCCCCGGCCTCCAACTCGCCGTGAGTGAGGGTGAATCCGGGCTCGGCCAGGCCGCCGGACTGGCGGGCGGCGAGGATCGCCCGGCCGGCCGCACCCTTGTCGAGGGGGTGGCGGAAGCCGGCCCGGTAGGCGACGTGGTAGTCGGTCCAGGTCGGTTCGACCACGGCGACCGCGAGGGCGTCGGAGCCGTCGACGAGGGTGAGGTGGGCGGTCGCGCCGATGTCCTCGGCGAGCGAGCGCAGCGCGGGCAGCGCGGCCTCGCGGACCAGGGGGTGCACCTGGCGGCCCAGGCGCAGCACCCCGAGCCCGACCCGGGCCCGGCCGCCGAGGTCACGGCGTACCAGGGCGTGCTGTTCCAGGGTCGCGAGCAGACGGTAGACGACCGTCCGGTTGACGCCGAGTTTGTTGGACAACTCGGTGACCGTCAGACCGTGATCGGTGTCGGCGAGCAGCTTGAGGACGCGTAGTCCCCGGTCGAGCGTCTGGGAGGTCTCCGCGGTCACGACACCCACTCCTTCAGTGGTGAGTCGCGGCGGCACTCTCACGTGGTTCGCGGCACCGGTCCCGTCGGCATCGCGCGCAGAGCCCGCCGGCGAGGCCAAAACACCGGCTGCGCTCCGGGGCGACGCTGCCACGGGGCGTTTGCATGGCGGGGACAGTAGCGAGCGGACACCGCTCAGCGGAAGACCTCGTCCAGAATCCGGGCGCACGCAGAATTCCGGAGCGGGCGCAATGGAGGAAGCGATCCCGAGGGATGGACGGAAAAACGTCCGTGGCAGACGAATTTGGTCCCTGTTCGATCACCTTTCGGGACCTAAGTCCGTCCGAACGGGGACCTTGGACGACCGGCACGGATTTGCCGGGACATTACTGTGGCAGACGTTCGAGGGGCGTCCGTGGGGGCCGGTCCTCGTACGCGTCCCGATCCCATGGGATCGAACGGGGCCCGGCGGTCACACGCCGGGCCCCGATCGCCGTGCAGGGGGCGCTACTTCATGCGGGTGGCCCACTCCTGGACCTTCTTGATCCGCTCGCGCAGCTGCCCCGCGGTGGCCTCCGCGCTCGGCGGTCCACCGCACACCCGGCGCAGCTCGGTGTGGATGACGCCGTGCGGCTTGCCGCTCTGGTGGACGTACGCGCCGACCATCGTGTTGAGCGACTTGCGCAGTTCGAGCAGCTCCTTGTGCGAGACGACGGGCCGTCGCTCGGCGGGCATTTCGAGCAGGTCGGCCTGCTCGGCCGGCTTCTGGCGGCTGTGCGCGATCTGCCGGGCCTGCCGCTTCTGGAGCAGCATCTGCACCTGGTCGGGTTCGAGCAGTCCGGGAATGCCGAGATAGTCCTGCTCCTCCTCGCTTCCCGGATGGGCCTGCATGCCGAATTCGGCGCCGTTGTACATGACCCGGTCGAAGACGGCATCGGATTCGAGGGCTTCGAAGGGCAGCGCGTCCTGCTCCCCGGTGTCCTCGTCCTGCTGCTTGTTCGCGTCGTCCATTTCCTGCTCGGACTCGGCGTACGGGTCTTCCTCGCCGTCCTTCTTCGGCTTGTCGAGTACGTGGTCGCGCTCGACCTCCATCTCGTTCGCGAAGCCGAGGAGCATCGGAATGGTGGGCAGGAAAACGGAAGCGGTCTCGCCGCGCCGCCGCGACCGTACGAAACGGCCGACGGCCTGGGCGAAGAAGAGCGGGGTGGAAATGGTGGTGGCGTACACGCCGACGGCGAGGCGCGGCACGTCCACGCCCTCCGACACCATGCGCACCGCGACCATCCACCGGTCGTCGCTCTCGCTGAACTCGTCGATCCGCTTGGAGGCGCCGGTGTCGTCGGACAGCACGACGGTCGCCCTGGAACCGGTGATCTCGCGGATCAGCTTGGCGTAGGCGCGGGCGGAGTCCTGGTCGGAGGCGATCACCAGCGCGCCGGCGTCCGGAATGGCCTTCCTCACCTCGGTCAGGCGCTGGTCGGCGGCGCGCAGCACATTGGGCATCCAGTCGCCGCGCGCGTCGAGCGCGGTGCGCCAGGCCTGCGAGATGGCGTCCTTGGTCATCGGCTCGCCGAGCCGCGCGGCGATCTCGTCGCCGGCCTTGGTGCGCCAGCGCATGTTGCCGCTGTAGCTCATGAATATGACCGGCCGCACCACGCCGTCGGCGAGCGCGTTGCCGTAGCCGTAGGTGTAGTCGGCCGAGGACCGCCGGATGCCGTCGTTGCCCTCCTCGTACGTGACGAAGGGGATCGGATTGGTGTCGGACCGGAAGGGGGTGCCGGTGAGCGCGAGCCGGCGGGTGGCCGGGTCGAACGCCTCCAGGCAGGCCTCGCCCCAGGACTTGGAGTCACCGGCGTGGTGGATCTCGTCGAGGATCACCAGGGTCTTGCGCTGCTCGCACCGGTTGCGGTGCAGCATCGGACGCACGCCGACACCGGCATAGGTGACGGCGACGCCGTGGTACTCCCTGCTCAGCGGTCCCGCGCTGTAGTCCGGGTCCAGCTTGATGCCGACGCGGGCGGCGGCGTCCGCCCACTGCTTCTTGAGGTGCTCGGTCGGGGCGACCACGGTGATCTGCTGGACCACGTGGTGGTGCAGCAGCCACGAGGCGAGGGTCAGGGCGAAGGTCGTCTTGCCGGCGCCCGGGGTCGCGACGGCGAGGAAGTCGCGCGGCTGCTCCTGGACGTACCTCTCCAGGGCACCCTGCTGCCAGGCACGCAGCTTGTTGGCGGTGCCCCAGGGGGCGCGGCCGGGGAAGGCGGGTGAGAGGTGGTGGGAGGCGGTAGTAGTCACGGTCTCCGGTTCGGGTCTCTCGATGTACGGATCACGGGCATCCGGGCCGGGCCCGGCGGGGGCTCCTGCTGTACGGGGTCACGGTGTCCGGGCCGGGGCCCGGCGGGGGCTTACGTACGACAACCGGGCCACCTTACCGGCGCGGGGCGGCGTACCCGGCGGTTCGCGTCGCGGCGGGCCGCGGGTGAGAGCGGCCTCACAACCCGGCCCACCCGGCACCGGCGCCACCGGGGGCGCGGGGCCCGGATCAGGCGGCCCGGACGCGTCCGGCGACGAACGCCCCGGCCAGGGCCACCACCCCCATGGGCAGGAACACCACCACGAAGGCCCCCGGATGCCCACCCCCGACCCCCGAGACCGCGCCCCCGCCCATCGCCGCGAACCCCGCCCCGCCCGCCGCGAGCAGCAGCACGTTCGACAGGCCGTCCGAGATCTGCAGCGCCGCGGAGTTGGCCCCCGCCTCGTGCGGGGCGGAGAGCTTGAGGAGCAGCACGCTCGTCGAGGCGATGACCATGCCCATGCCGAAGCAGCCCACCGCCCACGCCACCGCGACCACCCACACCGGCACGGCCTCCACCAGCACGCTGGGCGCCGCCACGATCGCGAGCGCCACCAGCACCATCCCGATCACCATCAGCCGCTCCCGGTGCGCCTCCATCCGGGGCCGGGCCGGGACGTAACTGCCGAGCGCCCAGGTCGCCCCGCCGACGGCGAGGGAGAGCCCGGCCAGGGTCGGGCTGAGCCCGCGCTGGGTCACGAGCATCAGCGGTACGAAAGACTCCGCCGCGATGAACGACCCCGCCGCGATCCCGCGCAGCAGCACCACGGACGGCAGCCCCCGCGCCGCCCGCCAGGTGCCGTGCGGCAGCAGGGCCCGCCGGCCCACGACCGCGGGGCCCAGCAGCGCCGCGCCCGCCACGAACGGCAGCACGGACAGCCACCTCAGCTCCTGCCCCGCGTACTGGAGCAGCCCCGCGCCGACCGAGATCGCGAGCGCGAGCCGGATCCGGCGGCGGTCGAAGGGCGGGACCGGGGCCGAGGGGTCGGCCGGGCCGGACGCCATCCGCCGCGTCGCGGGCAGCGCGAGCGCCAGCGGGAACACCACGAGCGCCGGTATCCCGACGAACACCCAGCGCCAGCCCAGCTGTTCGGTCACCGTCCCCGCCACGAGCGGTCCGACCACCGAGGGCACGACCCAGCCCGCCGCGAACGCCGCCATGATCGTCGGCTGGAGCCGGGGGGAGTAGGCCCGGCCCATGACGACGTACAGCGCGACGATCACCAGCCCGCCGCCGAGCCCCTGCACGGCCCGCCCCGCGATGAACGTCCACATGCTCAGCGCGGTGCCGGACAGCAGCAGCCCCGCCGCGAAGGCGGACATCCCGACCGCGAGCGCCCCGAGCGGCCCGCGCCGGTCGGCCCACTGCCCCGCGACGACCATGCCGAAGAGGCTCGTGGTGAAGTACGCGGAGAAGGCGAGGGCGTACAGCGACACCCCGTCGAGTTCGCGGGCCGCGACGGGCATCGCGGTGCCCACGGCGGTCGCCTCGAAGGCGATGAGCAGCACGACGGTGATGATCCCGATGCTGAGCGCGCGATGGGTGCGCCCGAGGATGCCGCCGTCGGCGAGGTCTGGTGCGGGGAGGTCGGCGGTGCGGGTGCCGGACGGTTCGAGGGCGCTCATCCGCCCAGAGTAAGGGGCGTCCGTGCGGGTGGCCCCTGTCAAAAGAAGGGGGTGCGCCTGGGCCGATGGTCGTAGTTCCATGAACCCCCGTGAACGCCACATGGCAGTCACATTGCAGCCCCCGCCCGCCCCTTCCTCCCCCGCCCCCTTCGCCCCTACGGTCGTCACAACGCACCAGAACCTGGCCGTGTGCCCGAGTGGCCCAGGGACTCGCCTGCAAAGCGAGGTACGCGGGTTCAATTCCCGCCACGGCCTCTCCCTGCCTGACCAGGAAATACGGAAGGGCGGCACCCCGGCAGGGTGCCGCCCTTCCGGCTGTCCGTCTCAGTTCCCGTCTCAGTTCCCGTCTCAGTTTACGGATACGAGCGAGGAATATGTGGTGCCCCGCACCACAGGTAAGGGCGAGGCATCACAGCGGGGCTACTCGAAGATGTTCGGGAGGGGGCTGCGGTTGACTCGACGGTTGGCGTTCCACGCAGAGGAAACGGCCAAGTGAGCGGCCTTAACAACCCCTAACGAAATGAGTGTTGGGGAACGGTAGTCTCGGTGGCCATGAGTCAGAGCGGTTCGCAAGCGACGGCATTCTTCCGAGACGTCCGCCAGAGCAGCGTGGTCTGGCTGGTCCGGGATGACAACGGAAGCCCGACGCACCTCTCTGCGGACAGCACGCGAAGTCTTCCCTTCTGGTCGACCTCACCCCGCGCCCAGAGGGCAGCAAAGATCTGGGGGCATGGACTCCGCGTTGAGTCCATGCCCCTGGATACCTGGTGCGATCACGTACTGCCCGACGCCGCCCGGGACGGACTCGTGATCGGCGTCAACTGGAGCGGGCCGCGCCTGGTCGGCTGGAGCTTCACGCCCGACGAAATCCTCAACCGGCTATCGGCGGCTCACACAATGACCTGAGTTGTCGGTGGGTGATCAGGCAGCAGGCGAGTTTGAGGAACGCTTCGTGGATGTCGGCTCGCCGTTCCCATCGGATACGCAGTCGTCGGAAGCCGTGCCGCCAGGCAAAACTCCTCTCCACGACCCAGCGGTAGGTACTCAGTCCGGTGCCGTGCCGGGTACCGCGGCGGGCGATCGCGGGCACGATGCCTCGGGCGCGGACCTCGTCGCGGTAGCTGTCGTGGTCGTACCCGCGGTCGGCGAACAGCGAGTCCGGCTTACGTCGAGGATGCCCGACCCGGCCACGGACCGGCGGGATCGCGTCGAGCAGGGGCAGGAACTGGGTGACGTCGTTGCGGTTGCCTGCGGGACTGGAACGAGGCCGGCGTCTGGCAGCGACTGTACGAGGTCCTGCTCGCCGAACTGAACGCGGCTTCGCGGCTGGACTGGTCTCGCTGCGTCGTCGACTCCTCCCACGTCAGAGCGCTAAAAGGGGGCGCCTGCGCCAATACGTCATGCCCGACCCGAAGCCCAGGTCCTGCGGGAGGTACTCCCACTGGATGCCGGTGTGCAACACGTAGAGGATCCCGCACAGCACTTCCCGGCCCGGTAACGCCTTGCGGCCCGGGTACCGGAACCTGCGCTCACGCTGCGGCAGCAGCGGCTCCAGACGCTCCCACAGTTCATCCGACACGATCCACGGCGACGTTCCCACACCGGATCGAACGCTCAACTCCCGCCCCGGACACGGCAACCAGACCTCATCCAACTCATTGTGTTAGCCGCTATAAACAGCGATCAGACTATCGGGCAACTGAGCTCTTAGGTGGTCAATCTCGCCGCTCAGGCGGCGCCCACCGAGTGGCGAAGTGAGCGGTCGGACCGCTGACTTCGCCACACAACTTGCCTGTTAAGGGGTCCTTGCACCATGCCCGTCCGGTCGCGCGGCCGACCACCGAGTCGACGAGCGCCCTGGTGGCCGAGGCGAACGCCCGACCACCGAGCCACCCGGCCGAGCCGAAGCCCACCACCGGGCGCGGCCCGCGGGGCGCAGCACGGCCCCCGTTCGTCAGTCGGTGTCGCCCTTGGGCTTCGGCCATGCCTGTAGCGCGATATGGGCAAGCCACATGGTGCGCAGCTGAATCCGGTCCTCGTCCCAGCACTCGGCCCAACGCTCGTTGCTCCACTTGTCCCGAAGCCCCTCCGGCGCGGAGAGCACTGACGAGGTCGTCAGCCGCAAAAGGCTGTGAGCACCCAGGCTGTCCTTCTTATGAGGCCATTCCCGGTTACTCAACGACGGGTTGAGCTTCGTGGTGGTGAGCGTGAGATTGCCGAGCTGATGGACCGCCTCATGTCGTTCCTTCAAGCTCTCCTCGCTGTCACCGTCCTTCAGCGGCCAGTGCGTCTCCCATTTCTGCGGCAGAACATGCTCAATGTTCAGCCGGGGGTCCGCACTGGAAAGTGCCGGCGCGTGCTCGGTCTTCGGCGTCCGCAGGTGATTCTCCAGTCCGACCAGCAGGGCCTTCAACCGGGCGCGGTAGGAACGACGGTAGAGATCGTTCGCGATCAGGGCGGCAAGGAACGTCCGGTCGTCAGGCCACAGCCGGGCGTCGGCCGTTTGATTACACAGGCTGCGCACGACGGCGTGACCTGCCCGAGCGGGATCGCTCTGCTGAGCATCGGCCAGTACCTGGACGAAGAGTCGGTTGTAGTCCTTCGTCGTCATCAGGCACACGGCTCGCCGCATGAGAAAGGAGTCGATGGCGCGGGCCGCGATCGCTCGCTGGTCGTTCGGTACGTCGTCTGTCGCGTGCAGATAGAGCAGCACCGGCCACGGCGTCGTCGTCATGGTCTGCATGCGGTCGAGCAATCGGCCGGTGGGATCGGTCAGCGGCAATCCCCGAACCCCCTGATACGTCTCGGCATAATGCCTGATGTCCCGGATCACGTCCGAAGCCTGCCGCCCACTTTCCGGTAGCCACTTCTTGAAGTCGGCGAACAGGTGCTCCACCAGGACGTCTTGACGCTTTTGAACAGTCAGCCAATAAGCCAGGAGCAGGTCGATCAGGGCACGCCTGATGCGTCCGGTGGTGACCTGACCGCGCCAGGGTTCGGCATCCAGAGGCAGCCAGGCGTTCATCAACAGCTCTTCGGAGTGCTGGTGCTCCCCCTGCGACTCGACGGTCTGGAAAAGGAGGTTCTTCACGAGGTCCGCGGCGTCGAGGCGCACTCCACGGTGGTTCAGCGCCTCGAAGATCACCTGCGGGTCGTCACCCGCGTCCAGGACGATCTCGACGAGCTGCATGCGCTCTTGAAGCGTGTAGAACAGGTCGTCGAGCCGCTGGGCTGGGTTGGGCGCGGCCTTGGTCCAGTCGCCGATCTCCTGCTCGAACCACACGCGGGCACGGACCAGCCGGTGGTCGGGGGCGGGCGCCGTACCGTCGTCGTCGCTCCCGCGTACGGCCCAGAGGAATGCCGCACGGTCCTGAGGGAGCGGCCAGACCTTGTAGCGGTCGTCCGGGAACGCCTCGTGAACCGTCTCCGCCCGGTTCTCCAGCAGACTCGTGAAGCGCCCGACGACGCTGTCAGCGGCAATGTCGTGGGCGACAGCCCGAGCTGCCGCGAAGAGGATCTGCAGCGTGGTCATACGCTGCTGGCCGTCGATGATGTGGGACGAACCGAGGCGCCGGGGCGGCCGGTACCGCTCCTGTACGACCACGGCGCCCAGGAAGTACGTGCGCGGCTTCGACTGCCCCGTACCACTCTGGGGCTCTGTCTCCGCCTCCACTTCCTCCGCCGCCGTCCGGACGTCCATCCACAAGGGTTCCCAGTTGTCCTCCTGATCCCATACATAGGGCCTCTGGAAGATCGGGATCACGCTCTGGTGGTCGTTCGCGAAAACCTTCCCCAGCTTGACGTCGCCGGCCTGCATCGCCCCTCCGGTCCCCCAGCACCTGCATGGTCATCGCAGCGTAACGACGCAGCGCCGGATCTGATCGCCCTTCCTGTGAACGTCCGTACTTGCAACGCAAATTGAGCTGGCGGTCCTTGGACGTAGCATCATGAGCGGTTCACCCTGGCGTCCGCCAGGAGGGTCCGAAGGAGGATCGGCACTCATGTGGTTCGGGGACCCCGGGCACGTCAGCGATGTCACGATCCGGGCCGCCGCCGAGAAGGCACTTGTGGGCATGCCCGGCAGCGTGCGCGCCGCATGGACGGCAGCGATGGAGGAGGCACGCAAGGACATCCTCGGCAGCGGCACCGTGCTGGAGTCGAAGCAGTACACGGGCACCTACGACCACCGGTACGACTCCTGGGACATGCCTGTCGAACTGGGCATCGGCATCGACGCCGTCGATGACGGCCACGCCATCGTGCGGCTCGTTCAGCACCGTGCCGGGGGATTCGACACCATCAGTCAGGTCGTGTCGTACATCAACGGCAGACGGCTGTTCCACAAGGTGACCGTGGGCGAGATCCTGCCCGCAGGGTCCCGGACCAGCTACAGCCCGGAGAATTACACCCTCCAACTCCGCGAGGCGGATGACGCCTACCGCACTCTCCAAGCCGCCTTCGAGGCTCCCGACGGCCGTGCGGAGCGCTACCAAAATCTTCTTCGGCTGACCGCGGCCCTGAAAGAGCAGGCGCGTGCTCTGGAGACGACCGCACCCGCCCCAGCCGAGCCCCGTGCGGTACCCGACTGGTTCGCCTTGTCCCCGACCGAGTTCGAGCACGCCGTCGCCGAGTTGTGCCGCAAGGACGGTTGTACCCGGGTGCAGGCGATCGGCGGGGCAGGGGACCTTGGGGCGGACGTCGTCGCCTACATCCCTGACGGGCGCAAGGTGGTGATCCAGTGCAAGCAGTACCGGGGCAAAGTCGCCAGCCCCGATCTGCAGAGGTTTGCCGGAACCGTGTTCAACATCCACCATGCCGACGTGGCGGTGCTGGTGACCACCGGAACCGTCACCACCCCCGCGGCGCGCCTGGCCAAGGCTGCGGGCATCGAGATCGTGCACGCGGACCGGCTCGACCGGTGGGCCGACGGAAGAGATCAGCCGCCCTGGCATCACAGCCGCACCCCGTTGCGGCCCGAAGGCGGACCCTGACCGGACCGCACAACCTGGTCGGAGCCCCATTGGCTCATACAACGCGGCGCAGGCCGGCGTGCCGCTCCCGGTACGGGGGCACGCACGGCCTGCGCCGTGTGGTTACGCGTCTCCGGTGGGCCCTGCGAGGGGCTCGGTCACCGCGCTATGACCTGTGCAAACGCGTAGGGAGTGCGCTTTTGTGGCTACCTTGATGGCTACGTAAGACGACATCACGCCTTGCAGCGGTCCTGACGCGGTCTTCGTCGCTATTGGGTTAAGGCGACTCCTCGGCACTCTTGTCCACCGTTCGATCAGCCCTTGTCCTTCCATCTGTGCGATGGCGGAACGCACGGCGGTCCGGGACGCACCGATCCGCTCGCACAGCTCCTTCTCAGGGGGGAAGCAGTCTCCCGCCTTCATTCCCTCGCCGCGCAGCAGGTCGGTTACCCGCTCGACCAACGGCCGGCGGTCGCCGGTCCCTGCCACGAACCACCTAGCACCCTGCACGGACTCGATCAGGCCCTCAACCTTGAATGCCGCAAGCGCCAACGGGCAGTGCGGACCGTACCGGCGGAACACTTCGAGCTTGAAACGAGCTTGATCCGGGCGCACCGTCACCGGGCCTCGCCGCTTTCGACTGCGGTTGCCCTCCAGCGAAAACGGCTCTTCGTCGGATCGGTCCCGGTCGATAATGCGCTCGGGCGGAGCCTCGCCGAACCTGACGAGGAACAGATGACTTTCGTCTTCCCACCCCTCGACCCAAGCCAGCCGTACGCCGCGGTAGTCGCCAACCTCGTTGCTGACGAAGACAGGAAGCTTGAGTTCAGCGGCGACCTTGGTGGCGTACACCTCCGCGAGGTCGTGCCCGGGGCGCCCTGACGGGGTAGTGGTAAAGCGCGCCCGGTCGCTGAATTCGTCCGGGTAGTGCTGCCCCGTGTGCTTAAGGCCAACGGCAACGCCGGCGGGGTGGACCTTCTTCGTGCGAGCGGAGTCAACCTAGACGCCGCGGAAGCTGCCGTACGCTCTAACAGAACGTACGACGTCCGGAGTGACGAGGCCGGCCTCGTTCCTGCGATTAGTGAGGCCCTCCTACACCAGGAGTCGCCAACTGCGCTCTTCTGCGACGGAGTTGGACTGGTTGTCGACGATGGTAAATCCGCGAGCCGGCGAAGAGCCTTGTTCGTTGCTGCCTCGCCGCCGTCGAACTGCTTGTTGTTGAGCGCTCCGGTGGCAGGGTGCTGGTAGCCGTAGGCCACGCCGGCGATGGCCTTAGCGTCGTAGAGGCGGCCGGCGTGGCTGAGGTAGTACCGAGTGGAAGCGCCGAACTCGTACCGCTTGCGGAACGCGAGCCCGCCGAGGTCGTCGAACTCGGCGATGGCCTTCTCAACGGCTCCTGCGTCCGTAAGGTCCTGAACCTCCAACCTGTACCCCCGTGTGGTCGGCGTTGCCCAGAGCGTACGCAACGGCACTGGCAACGACCTCTCCCGTATCACCGTTCCCTCGTCCAGGCGAGGCGTACACCCCCCTGCCTAGGGTGCGCGGACCGTCTCAGATTCCGTCTCGTTCATCGCCGTGCGCGAGCGTCCAGGGCCCTTCGCTCAGCCACGGCCGGCGCAGCGACCGTACGGGAATGAACGCCGCTGAACGTGTCCGGATCGTGCTCCGACCAGCGCGGACAAACCTGCAAAGCGAGGTACGCGGGTTCAATTTCCGCCACGGTCTCCAAAGCCCTTTTCAGTTACGGCACTTGAGGTGCTGCTTCGCGAATTGCGCGAACCGCTTCAGCAGGTCGGTCAGCGCCTCGCGGTTGCGCGGCGTGTCCGCAGCCCGGTCGGCGGTGAGTTCCAGCTCGACGTATTTCTCCGACAGAGGACGTGTGGGTCCTGTCGGCAGGTCCGGGCGTTCACAGAGGAACACCGCCCCCGCCCCACCGTCGTAGACCAGTCCTTCGTCACCGGCTTGCACGGGGCTGCCGTGCCTGCGCGCGTAGACGTTCCAGTCCGTGCCCTTGCCGCCGATTCCTCGCTCCACCTGGACGAGCAAGAAATCACGATCGTCAACGAACAGTGAGCAGTACGTGTTGCTCCGCTGTTCGAACACGTCGAAGGGGATGTCGTTGGTCTGCGAGAACGACCTACCAGTCGGCACGAGCGGGGCGACCGCGTCTCCGTTGAACGCCCCCCAGCACAAGCTCGTGGGGATGCTCGGCGCGGACGGTTCTTGCACGCAGCCGCACAGCAGGACCACCATGAGGCCGGTTATACCGACGGTGGGAGGCCGGGCCCCAACGCGTATCACTGGGCGCCGCCCGGAGGCTTGGCGACCCTGGCGCTGCTACGCCCGTCCGCATACGCGTCGGCAACCCCGGTGCTCGCCGTGCCCTGGTACTCCCTGATGTCCCGCTCCTCAAGACCCGCGCTGCGCCCGGCGCTGTACACCGCGCCGGCCGCGTGGCGCTTCGCGTTGGCCTCCGCCTGCGCGTAGGCGTCCGACGCCTCCTGGCTCGCCTTCTCCGTCGTGTCGCGCTGGGCCTCCTCCAGCAGGGTTGCGGAGACGTCCTCCTTGAGCCATTCGAGCGCGTCACCACCGGCCGGCAGCAGTTCGACGTACTTGCCGCCGACCGCGTCGATGATCCGGTTCGTCCACTCGGAGTTGTCCTCGACGGCCTTGTTGAATTCCTGGTCGTCGGCGGCGTGCTTCTCGTAAATGGCCTCGACGCGCGCTTCGGCCATCATCCCTGCGATCTGTCCGCCCGGATGCACCGCATTGCGCACCGCCTCGCCCACGTCGTGGCCGTGGTTCTCGGGGTGGACGAAGACGTCTCGCACGAGCAGGGTCGTATAGGCCTGTTGCGCATGGGAGATGGCACCGTACGCCTCGGGGTCCTGTGCCACGACTCCCAGGAATTGGCCCACTTGCGCTTTTTTGAAGTCCGCGAGCACTCCGAACGGTTTGGCCTGATGGGCACTGTTTTCCGCAGCTGCCTGCATGTCCGGCATGTACTCCGCCGCCATATTCCCCAAGTGCCCGGAAAGCCAGGCCAACTTGCCCGGCGCACCATCCTCCCCGTCCCTCAGAAGCCCCGGGTCCGAGCCGATCTTATGGACCACCCGCTCCATCACCCGCGCCATCCCCGCCGAATGCTCCACCGGCCGAGCCCCCGCCTCCCCCGGCGTCCGGCCGGTCACCGCCGCCTCCAGGGCGTTGCCCAGGGCGGACTGGAAGGGGGTGGTGGGGCCGGTGCCCCGTACCGTGTCGTACGCGTCGTCCGCGGGGCCCCTGTCCAGCAGGTGGTCGACCATGCCGAGCGGCGCCGGCCGGCCGTCCTCGCCCTTCGTCGTCACCGGGGTGTCGTCCGTGGTGACGATCCCGTTGCCGTCGGTGTCCTCGCGCACCGGCTCGTTGAAGAACTCCGACGCCACCCGCGGGTTGTTGCTCAGGGACGTCATGAGGCCGGTCAGCGGGTCGAAGCCGCGGCCACCGGTCTTGTCCAGGTTGAGGGCCAGGCGGGTGTCGTACGGCAGGCCCTCCTGGAACACCTTCGGGTGCCGGTGCTCGAAACCCACCATGTCGCGGGCGACCGGCAGCAGGAACTCCCTGTCGTACGTGCCGTGCCGCAGCAGCGCGCCGAGCGCCTGGTACCCGTACACCCGGGTCGCGACCCCGGCGACGCCGCCGACGTCCATCTGCCGGCGCCCGGCCCGCATCAGGGCGAGCGTCCAGCTCGCGTCGAGGTGGCCGGGGGTGCGGGGGCTGGTGGCGAGGCCGAGCAGGGGGCCCATGGCGTCCTGGATGTGCCGCACGGACGCGGCCCGGTCCGTGCCGGCCGGGCCGAGGCCCGTCGCGTCCAGGGAGAGGTGGGAGGAGAACTCCAGCGTGCCCCCGGCGCCCATGCGCCGGTAGAAGGACGTGGAGAACCCGGGGTCGCCACGGTGGTCGTCCATCAGCTCCTGGAGGCGGCGCAGCGCCTCGACGTTGCGGGCGGTGCCGCCGGGCCCGGTGACCTGCCGCGCGAGACCGACGGCGCGGGCCGCCTCCTCGTCGGCGAGGCTCGCGTACTTCGGCGCGGTGAAGTCGTGGGCGTCGGTGACGTTGCCGCCGAGCGCGAGCCGCAGTGCCTCGTCCGCGTCGTCGCACGTCTCGACGGCGGCCCGGACGCGCCGCTGCCACGCCTCGACGGCGCCCTTCTGCTTCTGGAGCGCCTGCGGATACCCGGGGTCGTGGCGGGCGGTGACATCATCCTGGAGGGGGTGGCGGGCGGCGGCGGTGCCGGTCGCGTCGATGACGACGCCGTTCTTCGCGGCGTCGTCCACGATCGACCGGAGCTCGTCCCTGGCCTTCCTGAAGGCGCCGTACCCGTCGAGGAGCACGCGGTGGACGCCGGCCGCCTCCTTGGCCGCGTCGTCGAACTGCCGGGCGGTGCGGGCGATGAACTCCCGGGTGACGCCCGCGTTCACACCGGCCCACGAGGCCCGCTCGGCGTGGGCGCGCATCCCGTCGTGCGCCTCGCCGGCGAGCCGTTCGAGCCGGGCCGCCATCCGGGCCCAGTCGTCGACCGCCGTCTTCAGCCGGTCCACCGGCGCGTTGAGGACGTCTGCGTAGTTCAGCATGAACCGGGCACCTCCCGGCCCTACTTGAGGTACTCGCTGAGCACGGACACCCGGGTCAGCGAGCCGAGGACCGCGGCGTCGTCCCTGGCGTGCCGGGCGGCGGAGTAGTCGAGGTGGTTGGAGATCTGCGCGCAGGCGTCGCGCAGGGCCGCGTACTGGCTCTGCCAGGTGTCGTGGACCTTCAACAGGGCTTTCCCGGAAGCGAAGTTCCCCGCGCCGAGTGCGCGCGCCGCCTCGAAGGTGGCGGCCCGCGCGTGGTCGCCGTCGCGCCGGAACGCCTCGTGGAGCCGGTACGCGTCCGAGCCGACCACCCCGAGGTCATCGGCGTGCGCGACCAGGTCCGCACCCCCCGCGCCACCCGCACCACGCCCGCCGGACCCGCCCGATCCCATCCCAACTCCCTTTCCCCGCACGCCCTTTGTCGTCCCTTTGCGGCAGCGTACGAGACATGGGCGGCGCTGCCCGGACGGTTCGGGGCCCCGGGAGGCGGCGCTCGGAGCACCGGCGGAGGTGGACGCCCCCCTCGCGCGCCGGGCAGGGAGTGGGCGAGCGGCCCCGCCCTTGAACCCTCAGAGCCCCGGGGCAGGGACGAAGCCCGGCCACCACCGGGGCAGGCCGCCGGGGCACGCGGGAGTGGCGGCGCCCTCCCAGCCGAGGGAGACGGCGCACCAGACGACACCGAGGAGCGTCACCGCGAGGGCGACGGCACGGAGAAGCGGACGGCCCGCCAGGAGGGCGCCCACCGCCACCCAGGCGAACAGCAGGGACGCCCAGAGGCCCGGGATGAACAGCCACAGCAGGAAGCCGCTGTTGGCCGCGTCGTTCACCCCCACGTCGCAGGCGCTCCACGACCTGCCCAGCAGCAGGGCCGCGGCCACCGCGAGAGCCAGCCCCACCGCCGCCCCGAGGCCTCCGCGCAACCGCCGGCCTTCCACCGGCCCCCCGTTGTCCACCAGCCCCCCGCTGTCCACCGACTCCCCGTCGTCCACCGGTCCCCCGTTCGTCGTCCGCCGCGGAAGGCTCCGCCGGGCAGAACCCTAGGACTGCTGGACCACCACCGCCGCCTGCGGGCGGATCGGGAGGCGGTTCACCGGGCGGCCGGTCGCCGCGCGGACCGCGGAGGCGATGGCCGCCGGAGAGGTGACGACGGGGACGGCGCTGGCCGCCTTCGCGCCGAAGGGGGCCACCACGTCCCGCTCCTCGACCAGCTTCACGATGCGGATGTCGGGGGCGTCCAGGGCGGTCGGCAGCGCGTAGCCCGTGAGGTCGGGGTGGCGGATGCGACCGCGCGAGGTGCGCAGGTTCTCGGTGAGGGCCGCGCCCACGCCCTGGGTCACACCGGCCTCGATACGGGCCGCGAGCTGGCGGGGGTTGAGGACGCGGCCGACGTCCTGGGCGACGGCGAGTTCGACCACGCGCACCGAACCGAGCTCGATGTCGACGTCCACGACCGCGCGGATCGCGCAGAACGCGAGGCCCACGAACGCGTCGCCCTGACCGGACTCGTCCAACGGCTCGGTGGGGTGCGGGCGGCACTGGGCGGTGGCCCAGAGTTCCTTGCCGTCCATCGCCTCGGTGACCGTCGTCGACAGCACCCCGTCGTACGAGGTGATCTTGCCGTCGGCGATCTGGAGGAGCTCCGTGGACATGCCGAACTTGTGGGCCAGCGGCTGGAGCAGCTGGGTGCGGACCATCTTGGCCGCGCGCTCCACCGCGCCGCCGGAGACCCAGGTGTGCCGGCCGTGGGTGGCGGGGCCGGCCGGAGGCTGGTCGGTGTCGACGGCGGCAACGTGCACCTCGTCGATCCCCAGGGTCTCCTGGACGATCTGGCGGGCCAGGGTGGTGAAGCCCTGGCCGGTCTCGACGGCCGCGCAGATGACGGTGGCGACCCCGTCGTGCACCTTGACCGTGGCCGTGGAGACCTCGTCGGTGCCCTCGGCGCCGAGCATGTGCACCATGCCGAGCGCATAGCCCACCCCGCGCCGCACCGCGTCCGGTTCGCCCGCGCCCTCGGGTCCGCCCGGCAGCAGCCAGTCGTCCTCGGGGGCGTCCTTGGGAAGGGTCGGGAGCGGGAAGTCCCGTACGGCGGCCAGGAGTTCGGCCACGGGGGCCGGGCAGGTCACGGTCTGGCCGGTGGGCAGCAGGTCGCCCGTCGCCAGCACGTTGCGCATCCGCAGCTCGGCCGGGTCGATGCCCAACTTCACGGCCAGCTTGTCCATTTGGCCCTCGTACGCCGCGCACACCTGCATCGCGCCCTCGCCCCTGACGTGCCCGGACGGCGGGTTGTTGGTGCGCACCGCCCATCCCTCGACGAAGGCGTGCGGCACGACGTACGGCCCGCACGCGAACGCGACGGCGGCGGCCAGGGACTCGGACGAGGCCTCGGCGTAGGCGCCCGCGTCGAGCAGGATCTGCGCCTCGACCTTGACGAGGCGGCCCTCGGCGTCCGCGTGGTGGCGGTAGCGCAGCAGGGTCGGGTGGCGGTGAGCGTGGCCGAGGAAGGACTCCTCGCGGGTCGCGGTCAGCTTGACCGGGCAACCCGTCCTCAACGCCAGGAGCCCGAGCGGGAGTTGGAAGCCGAGGTCCTCGCGGTCACCGGTCGCGCCGGGCACGCCGGTGACGACGACCTTGACGCGGTCCGGGTCGAGTCCGAAGCAGGCGGCGGCCAGATCGCGGTCGCTGTGCGGGTCGGTGGAGGCGGTGTACAGCTCGACGCCGCCGTCCGGGCGGGGCACCGCGAGGCCGGCCTCGGCGCCGATCGGGGCCGGGTCCTGGCGGCCGATCCGGTACAGGCCCTCGACCACGACCTCGCCGGTGACCTCGGGGTCGCCGTACTGGAGCGGGATGTGGCGGATCAGATTGCCGTCGGGGTGCAGCGGCTCGGCGGCGAACGCCTTCTCCGGGTCGGTGACCGGTTCCAGCACCTCGTACTCGACGGCGATGGCGGCGGCGGCCAGCCGCGCGGTGTCCGGGTGGTCGGCGGCCACGGCGGCGATCGGCTCGCCGTGGTGGCGCACGAACTCGGCGGCGAAGACGGGGCGGTCGGCGATGCGGCGGCCGAACGCCGGGTCGCCCGGAACGTCGGCGTGGGTCACCACGGCGCGTACGCCCGGCATGGCGGCGGCGGCCGAGGTGTCGATGGAGACGATGCGGGCGGAGGCGTGCGGGGCGCGCAGCACGGCCGCCCACAGCAGGCCCTCGGCCCACAGGTCGGCCGCGTACGGGAAGGTGCCCTCGGTCTTGGCCCGCGCGTCGACCGGCGCGAGCGACGCGCCGATGCCGTGCGCGGGCGGCTGCGGCTCCGGCGCCGTCGCCGGGGTGGCGCCGTCGACCGTCGCGGTGGCTGCGTCGTTGCTCACGCCATGCCTCCGTCGTGCGTGTGCGGGGGCTTGGCGCTGCCGGCCCCGGGGGGTGCCTGGTGCGGGATGCGGGCCTCGTCGGCCGGGTTCGCGCCGGCCGCCTCGCGGCCCGCCACGACGTCCTTCACGGCGTCGAGCACGCCGCGGTAGCCGGAGCAGCGGCACAGGTTGCCGCAGAGCGCCTGGCGCGTCTCCAGCTCGGTGGGGGCGTGGTTGCCTTCGAGCAGGTCGTGCACGGTCATGGCCATGCCGGGGATGCAGAAGCCGCACTGCACGGCACCGCTCTCGGCGAGCGCCCGCTGCACGTCGGAGGGTTCGCCGTCGGTGGCGAGCCCTTCGACGGTACGGACCTCGCTGCCCGCGGTGGTCGCCGCGGGCACCAGGCAGGACGCCACGAGCCGCCCGTCCACCTGGACGTTGCACGCCCCGCACTCGCCCTGCGAGCAGCCGTCCTTGGCCCCGGCGAGCCCGAGCCGCTCGCGCAGCACGTAGAGCAGCGACTCGCCCACCCAGGCCTCGGTGACGGGCCGGTCGGCGCCGTTCACGCGCAACACATAGGAGGCGCGGGGGTGTTCGAGCTCGGGCGCGCCCAGCAGCGGCTCGGGGTCGGGGTCCGTCCCGAGGGCACCGAGAACCCCGGGAGCCCCGGATGCCCCATCGGCTTCCAGCGCCTCGGAGGCGGGGGCGGCGGGTTTGCCGGAATCGGGCTCGGGCTCGGGGCGGGAGGCGGGCCCGAGTTCGGGTTCGGCGGCCGACGGCTCGGCGGGGGCGCCTTCGGGTGAGGGTGCCTGGGCGGCCGGGTCGTCGGAGGCAGAGTCGGCGGGGGCGTCGGGGGTGGAGGCCTCCAGCGCCTCGGACCGTGCGGTCCCGGCCGGTCCGTGGGCGAGGGCCGGCGTGGCGGCACCGCCTTCCGTGCCCGCCGCACCTGTCGCGTCTGTCGCACCGGGCACGTCCGGGGCGCCCGCGGCGCGGGCCTCGTCGGCCGTGCCCACTGCTGTCACCGCCGTCGTGGCCGTCGTGGCCGTCTCAGCCGTTCGCGCGGGCTGCCCGGACTCGGGCGGGCCGGAGGTCTCCGGCGCGGCTCCGGCGACCGGTTCGGCGGTGGACGCGGACGCCGTGTACGCGCCGTGGCGCGGGTCGATGTGCGCGCCGACATGCGGGTCGACGTGCGGGTCGTGCTGCCCGGGGTGGGGTGCGTCGTGATGGGGGGCGCGGTGGGCGTCGCCGTGCGGGTCGTAGCCGAAGGGTGCCTCGGGGGTCCCGGGGGCGCTGGGGGCGCCGGCTCCCTGGGACACCTCGGACGCTTCGGAGGGTGCGAACTCCTCGGCCCCGTCGGCCCCGTCGGACACCGGGGGCACCCCGGGTGCGGACGTGGTCGCGTCGGCCACCGGGGCCGGATGTCCAGGGTGCCCGGCGTGGCCGAGGTGCCCGGGGTGTGCGGGGTGCCCGGGGTGTGCGGTGGGCGCCTCGGCGGTGTCGGCCGTTTCGGTGGCCGTCGCCGCGTCCCGTACCACCGGCGCGTCCGGAGCCTCGGCCGCCAGGGGCGCGTGCTCCGGCGCGGGCTCCTGCCCCTCGGGGGCGGGGGCCGCGGCGGGCTGCGGGAGCTGGTTCGCCCAGGGGGCGGGGGCGCCGCCCGGCAGGGTGGCGGGCGGGGTCGAACCCCACTGCTCGATCAGCGAGGAGGTGGTGAACTCGCCGGATTCCTCCGGGAGTTCACCCTCGGCGACGGGGATCGTCCACTGGCCGGTACCGGCGAGCGACGGGTCGTCGGCGAAGTTCCACTGCGCCGTGGCGGACGGGTCGTGGGCGGGCTGCGTCGGGGTCGCGGGGACCTGCGCGGGCGCGGGCGGCTCCGGCCACACCACGGTCTGCGCGCCGGGCGCGGGGTCGGTGCCGGACGCGCCGGGCGCGCCCTGGCCGCCGAGGTCGGTCGGGATGCGCCAGACGCCGGTGGAACCCGGGTCCGTGGCGGCGGCGGGGGTGAGCGGCACGATCATCGGCGGCACATAGCCGTGTCCGGGCGCCGCGAGAGGGGCGCCCATCATGTCCATGTCCGGGGGCAATTGGACGAACGCCGTGGCGTCGGGCTCGTACTCGCCGCCGTGCGGAACCGGCTCCCAGCCACCGTTGCGGGGCACATGGGCGTAGCCGTGCCCCTGCGCCTGCCCCTGCCTCTGTCCCTGCTCGGATTCCTGCGCGCGCCGACGCCCGGTCTCCTGGTCGTACTCGTACTCGTACTCGCCCGCGTACTCGTTCTCGTTCTCGTACGCGAACTCGTTGTTCCGGTCGGTCACGACAGCGCCCTCCCCAGTGCTCGTCGGGCCAACGCGGCGACGGTGCGCCGCAGATGCAGTACGGCGGGCGAGAGGGGCGGCGGCGGTGAGCCGTCCGCCGGCGGCGCCGGGTCCGGGATGCAGGCGGCGGCCACGTACTCGCCGAACGCGCCGAGCGCCTCCGGGGCCAGCGCCGCGCGCTCGCCGTCCCAGTCGATGAGCGAGGCGATCCAGCGCTCCGCCTCCAGGGGGCGCAGCGGCATGGGCGCGATGGCGCCGACCGCGCAGCGCACCCCGCGCCGGGCCGGGTCGAGCACGACGGCGACCGACGCGGTGGCGCGGCCGGGACCGGTGCGGCCGGTCGCCTTGAGGAAAACTTGGGGAGCGTGCAGCAGCGGGACCCGGACATACCCGATCAACTCGGCCGGGGCGAGCATGTCCCGGCCGGCCAGCAGATGCGACACGGGGATCTCACGGCGCGCGCCGTCGGGGCCGGCGATGACCAGGGTGGCCTCCAGCGCAGCGAGCACCGGAAGCGCGTCACCGGTCGGGGCGGCGGAGGCGATGTTGCCCCCGAGGGTGCCCGCGTTGCGGATCTGCGGGGGGCCGGCGGCGCGCGCGGCGGCCGCGAGCGCCGGGATGAGCGCCGCGAAGTCCGGGCGCCCCATCCGGGCGTGGGTGAGCCCCGCACCGAGCAGCGCGTGGCCGTCCTGGTACTGCCAGCCGCGGATCTCGTTGATCCGGCCGAGCCCGACGAGTCCCGCGGGGCGCAGCAGGCCCCGGTTCACCGCCGCCATCAGATCGGTGCCGCCCGCGACGGGCACGGCGGCAGGCATGGCCGCGAGCGCCGCCACGGCCTCGTCCAGTGAGGCAGGCAGCGTCACGGACTGCGCCGCCTGCGGTGCGTGCGTGGTCAACCCAGCTGCCCCTTCCCGGTGTCCCGGCCGTACGACTGTGCCGTCTGTGGCCACCTGCTGATGGCCGTACCGTACGTGCTCACAGCCCGGACGTGGCAACTCTGGCACATCTTCCGGACCGGGCGACGGCAGGGTCCACGAAGCGCGGTTCCTTCCCCGACCTGGGGAATGTTCCGGTTTCACAGTCCTTGTACGACTTATGCGGTACGCCTCGTTCCGCACACCGGGCAGGGGTCACAGCGGTCTTCCTCGCAGCCGGTCGCGGCCGGGCGGCCGTGACCCGGGGCCACGGTCCCAGGCGGACGGCCACCGGACGGCCACCTCGGGCCCGGGCTCACCTGTTTGGGGGCGCCCCCTCGATCGGGCGTCCGAGCACACCGGGACGCTGCTGCCAGGGCAACGGGCCGGTGGGCGGCCGGTAGTCGACGCCGAGGGCGTCAAGGCGCTTGTAGTGAACGGTCATTCGCCGCTCGAAGTCGGCGAAGTCGCGCTCGGCGGGCGCGGGCAGCGTGCTCCAGGCGACCTCGGCGAAGGCGGCGAGCCGGGGGAACGTCTGGTAGTCGACGCGGGACTGGTTCTCCATCACCTCGGTCCACACATTGGCCTGGGTGCCCAGGATGCGGGCTGCGGCCTCGGGGGCGAGCTGGGGCGGCACGGGTTCGAAGCGGTAGACGTCCTCAAGGGTGCGGACGAAGCCGATCGGGACGGGCTCCTCGGCGCCGGCGGCCTGCCGGTGGTCCAGGTACACGTGCTGCTCGGGGCACATGACCACGTCGTGCCCGGCCTCGGCGGCGGCCACCCCGGCGCCGAAGCCGCGCCAGGAGGAGACGGCGGCGCCGGGCGCGAGGCCGCCCTCCAGGATCTCGTCCCAGCCGATCAGGCGGCGGCCGCGGGCGGTGAGCCAGGTGTCGAAGTGCCGGATGATCCAGGACTGGAGCTCGTTCTCCCCGGCGAGCCCGAGTTCCCGGATCCGCTCCTGCGCGACGTCCGACTTCTGCCACTGCTCCTTGGGGCACTCGTCGCCCCCGATGTGGATGAACGGCGAGACGTCCTCGGGGAAGAGGTCGAGCACCTCCTCCAACACGCCCTCGTAGAAGCGGAGCATGGTCTCCGTGGGGGCCAGTACGTTCGGATTGACGCCCCAGGTGTCCCAGACGGAAAGGGACGCGGTGTCGATGACGTCGGTGTTGCCGAGTTCGGGGTACGCGGCGATGGCGGCCTGCGAGTGTCCCGGGATGTCGATCTCGGGGACGACGCGGATGTGCCGCTCGGCGGCGTACGCGACGATCTCGCGGATGTCCTCCTGGGTGTAGTAGCCCCCGTGCGGCTTCTCGTCCCACAGGGGGGAGGCGCGATGCCCCCACTTGGTGCGGCTGCGCCACGCGCCGACCTCGGTGAGCCGGGGGTGGCGCTTGATCTCGATCCGCCACCCCTGGTCGTCGGTGAGGTGGAAGTGGAAGACGTTGAGTTTGTGGGCGGCGATCAGATCGAGGTAGCGCAGCACGCCGTCTTTGGGCATGAAGTGCCGTGACACGTCGAGCATGAGCCCGCGCCAGGCGAACCGGGGGTGGTCCTCGATGGTGACGCCGGGCAGCGCCCAGGGTTCCCGCCTCTCCCTCGGCGCCGCGCGCCGGAAGGCGTCGGGGCCGAGCAGTTGACGCAGTGTCTGGATCCCCCGGAAGACGCCGGCGGCGGTGCCGCCCTCGATGAGCACGGCGACGTCCTCGCGGGAGCGGTCGGTGGAGAGCAGGTACGCCTCGGGCCCGCGCCGCCCGGCGAGCTCGTCACTGACCCGCAGCACGATCCGGTCCGGGCCGCGCTCGCCGTCCGCGAGGGGCAGCCCGGTCGCGACTCCGACGGTTCCCCTCAGGAGGGGGGCGAGGGGGGTGGTTTCGGGGGTGGTGTGGAGGGTGGTGGTGGGGGTGAGGGGGGTGGGGGTTGGGGTGGGGTGGGTGCTGCTGGGGGCTGGGATGAGGTGGTCGATGTCCATCGAGTGCCTTTCTGGGGGTGTGGTGTGCCGGGGGTGGGCTTGGGTGCTGGAGTTTTCCCCACCCCGCCCCTTCCCGAGACCCTCCGGGGGTGGGGTGCTGGGTGGGCCGGGGACTTCTCGCGCAGTTCCCCGCGCCCCTGACCCCGGTCATGTGCGGACCGTGCTCGCTTCTCGCGCAGTTCCCCGCGCCCCTAAAACCTCGGTCGCGTGCGGGCCGTGGTCGGTTCTCGCGCAGTTCCCCGCGCCCCTGAACCTGCTGTCGGCCTCGCACCGTGCGTGGCTGGTCGCGCAGTTCCCCGCGCCCCTTAACGGGACCGGTGCGGGCCGGCATGCGCATCCTCAGCCCGTCCGGCGATTGAGGACGAGCGCCGTTCAGGCGCGATCGGGGTTCGGGGCGGAGCCCCGAGCAGGGGTGCAGGGGGCGGAGC
>NZ_JBIDBD010000023.1:0-98624 GCF_043202815.1 Streptomyces sp. NPDC048111 | reverse complement strand
GGCGCCCGGGGGGGGTGGGTCGCGGGCGCGCCGGAGTCTCCTCGCGGGTCCCCGCCGTGACGGCGGGGGCCCGGGCCCGCCCCGCCCCGCGGGGGGGGGGGGGGGGGGGGGGCCCCCCCCCCCCCCCCCCCCCGCTCATGCCGCACCGCCCGCCCGCCCCTTAGGCTGTGCGCGGGCCCACCCCCTCCCACCAGCCGCTTCACCGCCGCAGCGGCCCACCGCACGTCACTCCGCCCGAGGAGCACCGCCGCCATGGTCGAACACCCCGCGTACCCCGTAGGCCTCCGCCTCACCGGCCGCCGCGTCGTCGTCGTCGGCGGCGGCCAGGTCGCCCAGCGCCGCCTGCCGGCCCTCATCGCCGCCGGGGCGGACATCACCCTGGTGTCGCCGAGTGCCACCCCCTCCGTCGAGGCGATGGCGGACGCGGGCGAGATCCGCTGGGAGCGGCGCCGCTTCGCCGACGGCGACCTCGCGGACGCCTGGTACGCCCTGGTCGCCACCGCCGACACCGAGGCCAACGAGCGCATCTCCGCCGAGGCCGAGCGCTCCCGCGTGTGGTGCGTACGCTCCGACGACGCGACCGCGGCCACCGCCTGGACCCCGGCCACCGGCCGCTCCGAGGGCGTCACCGTCGCGGTCCTCACCACCGACACCCCCGACCCCCGCCGCTCGGCCGCGATCCGGGACGCGGTCGTCGAGGGCCTGCGCGACGGCACCCTCGTCGCCCCGCAGCAGCGCACCCGCACCCCGGGCGTCGCCCTGGTCGGCGGCGGCCCCGGCGACCCGGACCTGATCACCGTGCGCGGCCGCAGGCTGCTCGCCGAGGCGGACGTCGTCATCGCCGACCGGCTCGGCCCGCGCGACCTCCTCGACGAACTCCCGCCGCACGTCGAGGTGATCGACGCCGCGAAGATCCCGTACGGACGCTTCATGGCCCAGGAGGCCATCAACAACGCCCTGATCGAGCACGCCAAGGCGGGCCGGGCCGTCGTGCGGCTCAAGGGCGGCGACCCGTACGTCTTCGGGCGCGGCATGGAGGAGCTCCAGGCGCTCGCCGAGGCCGGGATCCCCTGCACGGTGGTGCCGGGCATCTCCAGCTCCATCTCGGTGCCGGGCGCGGCCGGCATCCCGGTCACGCACCGGGGGGTGGCCCATGAGTTCACCGTCGTCAGCGGCCATGTGGCGCCCGACGACCCGCGCTCGCTCGTCGACTGGAAGTCGCTGGCGCGGCTGCGCGGCACCCTGGTGATCCTGATGGGCGTGGACAAGATCGGCGCCATCGCCGAGGCCCTGGTCACGCACGGCAAGGACGCCGCCACCCCGGTCGCGCTCGTCCAGGAGGGCACGACCGCCGCCCAGCGCCGGGTGGACGCCACCCTGGGCACCGTCGGCGAGGTGGTCAGGGCCGAGGACGTACGGCCCCCGGCCGTCATCGTCGTCGGCGACGTCGTCACCGTGAACCCCCGCCCCTGAATCACCGCCCGTGACCATCGGTGACGGAACCCCCGTCCCAGCCGTTGGCACCACACCCAGGACAAGGCAGTATCACCCTGTGGCCGATCTCATCACCGTCGATGATCCCGACGACCCCCGCCTGCGCGACTACACGGGCCTGACCGACGTGGAACTGCGGCGCCGCCGCGAGCCCGCCGAAGGCCTCTTCATCGCCGAGGGCGAGAAGGTCATCAGACGGGCCAAGGACGCCGGCTACGAGATGCGCTCCATGCTGCTCTCCGCCAAGTGGGTCGACGTCATGCGGGACGTCATCGACGAACTCCCGGCCCCCGTGTACGCGGTGAGCCCCGAGCTCGCCGAGCGCGTCACCGGCTACCACGTGCACCGCGGGGCGCTCGCCTCGATGCAGCGCAAGCCGCTGCCGCAAGCCGAGGAACTCCTCGCCACCGCCCGGCGGGTGGTGGTCATGGAGGCCGTCAACGACCACACCAACATCGGTGCGATCTTCCGCAGCGCCGCCGCCCTCGGCATGGACGCGGTGCTGCTCTCACCGGACTGCGCGGACCCGCTGTACCGGCGCTCGGTGAAGGTGTCCATGGGCGCGGTCTTCTCGGTCCCGTACGCCCGCCTGGAGTCCTGGCCCAAGGCCCTGGAAACCGTCCGCGGGGCGGGCTACCGCCTGCTCGCCCTGACCCCCGACGAGAAGGCTTCCAGCATCGAGGACGCGGCCCCGCACAGACTCGACAAGGTGGCCCTGATGCTGGGCGCGGAGGGTGACGGCCTCTCCACCCAGGCCCTGGTGGCGGCCGACGAGTGGGTCCGCATCCCGATGGCCCACGGAGTCGACTCCCTGAACGTGGGCGCGGCAGCGGCAGTGGCCTTCTACGCAGTGGCAACAGGCCGCCCCACAACCTGACCACCAAGCCCCCCCAGGGCACCGACCGCCCGGAGTGGGCCCCCTCCGAGCGGCGAGCAGCCTATAGGCGCGCGCGGAGTTGGTCCCTATTACGGACTGGGCGCCCTACAGCCCTGCGCACGGAGTTGGTCCCCTCCATGGACGGGGCGCTTTACAGGCTTATGCGCGGAGTTGGTCCCGTTCATGGACGGGGCGCCCTGCAGGCTTGTGCGCGGAGTTGGTCCCGTTCACGGACGGGGCGCCCTGCAGGCTTGTGCGCGGGGTTGGTCCCGTTCACGGACGGGGCGCCCTGCAGGCTTGTGCGCGGGGTTGGTCCCGTTTATGGACGGGGCGCCCTACAGGCTTGTGCGCGGGGTTGGTCCCGTTTATGGACGGGGCGCCCTACAGGTCTGCGCGCGGAGTTGCTCCCCTTCACGGACTGGGCGCCCTACAGGGGCGCGGGGAACTGCGCGAGGAGCGACCACGGTCCGCAGACGACCGCGGAGTCAGGGGGCGCGGGGAACTGCGCAAACCCCGGTACCCCCAGCCCTGCCAGGAGCGCGGGGAACTGCGCGCCCAGCCACCCAGGGCCCGCACGGACCCGAGAGGCGAGGCACCCCGCACCTACACCCCCGGCCCCGCCCCCGCCAGCCCCCTCAGAACTGCTTAACCGCAGCAATCCCCAACAACACGATCAGCGTGACCAGCACGAAGACAGTCAGCCGCTGCCGCAGCAACCGGGGATTGGCCGGCCGCAACCCGCCCGAGGTGCGTGCCCCGGGCCGCGTACCAGGACGCCCCCCGGTCCGGGACGCGTTGCTCCGCGCCCCCCCGGGCCGAGAGCCCCCCGTACGCGACGCCGATCCGGACCCCCCCGTACGGGAAGCCGAACCAGATCCCGTACGCGAAGCCGAACCGGACCCCGTACGCGAAGCCGATCCAGATCCCCCCGTACGCGCCCCGGGCCGGGAGGCCGAGGAACCCGTGCCCCGCCCCGCCTCGGTGTAGCGCTGGGTGCGCTCGTCGAGCCGCCCGGTCGCCCGCTCGCTCTCGACCCGGTCGCGCTGAACCGGCGGCCGGACATCCGCGCCGTGCCCGTGCAACCCGCCCTGCGCCTCCCGCGCCGCGATCTCCTTGAGCCGCATCGAGAGCTGGAGCGTGCTGGGCCGCTCCTCGGGGTCCTTGGCGAGGCACGCCCGTACGAGCGGGGCCAGCGCGTCCGGCACCCCGCGCAGCTGGGCCTCCTCGTGCACCACGCGGTAGAGCATCACCTCGGAACTGCCGTGCCCGAAGGGCGAGTCACCCATCGCCGCGTACGCCAGCGTCGCGCCGAGCGAGAAGACGTCCGTGGCCGGAGTGACCGCGGCGCCGCGCACCTGCTCGGGCGCGAGGAAGCCGGGGGAGCCGACGGCCGTGCCGACGTGGGTCAGCGTCGAGGCGCCGGTGGCCCAGGCGATGCCGAAGTCGATGATCCTGGGCCCCTTGGGGGACAGCAGGATGTTGGACGGCTTGAGGTCCCGGTGGACCACGCCCGCCTCGTGCACCGCGACGAGCCCCTCGGACAGCGCCGCCCCGATGGCCGCGGCCTCGGCGGCCGTGAGCGGACCCTCCTCGGCGACCTTGTCGTGCAGCGAGGGCCCGGGCACGTACTGCGTGGCGAACCAGGGCCGTTCGGCCTCCAGGTCGGCCGCCACCAGCCGCGCCGTGCAGCCGCCCCTGATCCGCCGGGCGGCCGAGACCTCACGGGCGAACCGGGACCGGAACTCCTGGTCCTCGGCGAGGTCGGGCCGGATCACCTTCAGGGCCACCCGCTGCCCGCGCCGGTCGGAACCGAGGTACACGACACCCATACCGCCCGCGCCGAGTCGCCGGTGAAGCCTGAACGAGCCGACGACACGCGGGTCCTCGCGCCGGAGCCGCATCATCGCCATTTTCATCCCCGCTGCCAGTCCTGTTGACGGGGCACAGCTTACGTACCCGCCGCCCGGTGCGCTCATAGGCCGCGCCCTCGCGGGCCGGGCGATTGTCAGTGCCGGGTGGGAAACTTGAAGAGTGGTCAGCAGCCCGTGGATCCAGGGGCGCTGACCCGTGCGAGATCTCAACGGTCCGTCGCAGAAGGGGGTTTGGATCTATGAAGGGTGACCGCGTGGAGATAGTGGTGGACGCGGGAGACACGACCCGGACGTACGAAGTGGTGGCAAGCCGGGCGGGGCGCAGGGTGGAAACGGCGGTCCGGCGCGGGGTGGTGGAAGTGAGCGAAGTCACCCGCAGCGGCACGGTCGTGCGCACGGCGCGCTTCATGGCGACACGGGTGCTCGCCCTGGTCGAGCAGCCGGTCCCGAGGGAGGACGCGGGGGAGGCCGAGCCGCGCGCCCAGGCCCGACCCCTCCGGGAAGACCCCAAGGCGTAGGAGTCCCGTCTCCACCCTGGGGAGTACGCACGAGGGTGACGGCTCCTCCCCTGGGAGGCCTGCAATCAGTACGAGGGCATGACGTCCGGCGCCGCGCGAATCCCTAGTGTTGAAGTCAAGCGGCGGGTGATGCACTCGTCCCCCGAGGTCAGACGCCCGCCGCTTACCAGCTCCGTCCCTCGCGGACGGGGCGCGGCAGACCAGTCGGCGCGGATCGGTCGACACGGGCCGGTCGGCGCGGGCCGGTCGGCGCGGACGAGTCAACAGAACAGCCCCATGAACGAACAGGAGAGGGACCATGGCGGACACAGCCGCGCGGACGATCATCCGCACGCAGGGACGCAGGGCGTACAGCGCCGCGTTCGGTGCCCGTCGCTCCGGCCCGCGCCACCCCCTGGTGGCAACGGCCATGGTCCTTCCCCTGGCGGCCCTGCTCGTAGTCGTCTTCGGCGGCTGGGACGCGGTGGTCACACAGGCGTCGTCCGTAGGCGTGATGCTGGGGCGCTGAGCGGCGCTCCGGACCTGGTAGAGCGGACCGGGTCGGGGACATCCAGCCTTACAGCCCCGTGGGGACGGGGGTGCGGCGGACGGCAGTAGAAGGGGGGGGGGGGGGGGGGGGGGGGGGGGGGGGGGGGGGGGGGGGGGGGGGCCCCGCCGCGCCGGCCCCCCCCCCCCCCCCCCCCCCCCCCCCCCCCCCTTTTCCACCTGCCCCGCCCACACCTGCCCCGCCCACACCTGCCCCGCCCACACCTGCCCCGCCCATCTGCCGCCCCCCTCTGCCCCGCCCGCCTGCCGCGCTACGCCGTACCCTCGCCGGACAGGGCCGTACGCACCCCGGGGGAGAAGTGACCGACGCGATCATCGCCGAGCTGACCGAAGCGGCCCGCGCCACGGCCCACCGCACACCCACGGCCCACCGCACACCTCCGGCCCGGCACGCACCCCCGGCCCCGCGTCACTCACCCACGCCCTCGGCCCCGGCGCCGCTGCGGGACGCCCCCGTGCGGCAGGACCCGCGGCGAACCCCCGGCCCGCCGGAGCCCGCCGAGGACGGCGCCCCCGTCAAGGCCGTCCTGGCGGACCGGCCCGACGGCACCGTCGTCCGGCACGGCGGCGTCGTGGCCAAGGCGCATGCCGAGGACACCGACGCCGGCGCCCTCAGGACCCGCCTCGCCGTGGCCGCGCACCCCCTGCTCGACGGCATCCTCCTCGCCCCCTTGGCCCCGCCGGCCCCCACCCCGCTCGCTCCGGACCCGGCGGCAGCCCCCACCTCGCTCGCTCCGGACCCGGCGCCGGCCCCTACCCCGCTCGCTCCGGACCCGGCGGCCACCCCCCAGCCCACCCCCCAGCCCGCCCCCTTCGGACCGGCCACCCACGACGGCCCCCGCCCCGCTCCGCGGCACGTGCCGGCCGCCCGCACCGCACCCACCCGTCCCGTGACGCTCTGGCCCTACGGCGTCCCCATCGACCCGCACGATCCCGACGCCGCGCCCTGGGAGGCCGCCGCCGGGCTGCTCGCGCGGCTGCACCGGGTGCCGCCGGCGGTGCTGCCCGGCCCGCTGCCGCCCGCGCGCGGGCCCGAGAAGGCCGCCCGGGCCATCCGGCGGATGCGGGCGTGCGCAGCGGACACGGACCCCGCGGCCGAGCCCGTGCTGGGCGCATGGGCCCAACTGCCCGGCTGGGCCCGGGGAGAGGCGCCGGCGCCCGGTCCGGCCCGGCTCTGTCACGGGGACTTCCACCTCGGGCAGCTCGTCCGCCACCCCGCGCGAGCGGGCGCCTGGACGCTGATCGACATCGACGACCTCGGACTGGGCGTCGCCGCCTGGGACTTGGCCCGCCCGGCCGCCTGGTTCGCCGCGGGGCTGCTGGCCCCGGACACCTGGGCCCGCTTCCTCGCCGCCTACCGGGCCGAGGGCGGTCCCGCCGTACCGGCGGACGGCGATCCCTGGCCCCAACTCGACGTACCCGCAAGGGCGTTGACCGTACAGACCGCCGCACTCGCGCTCGCAAAGTGCGCCGAGCAGGGTCGCGCCCCGGACGAGGCGGAGCGCATGATGCTGGACAGCTGCGCCCGAGTGTGCGCCGCCCGGGCGGAGTTGGAGGGGGCCCCGACGTAGGCTGCGGAGGCCAGAGAGAACGAGCGGCGAGGAGCTGAGCCGACGATGCAGTGTCCCAAGTGTCACGCGCCGATGCACACGTACAACCGCAACGGCGTCCAGATCGAGCAGTGCAGCGGCTGTCGGGGGATCTTCCTCGACTACGGGGAGCTGGAGTCGCTGACCCGGCTCGAAGGCCAGTGGACGCAGCAGGCCCCGCCCCCGCAGCCCTACCCGCAGCCGGGCTACCCCCAGCAGGGCTACCCGGCCCCCGCCCCGCACGCCCCGGCCTGGGGAGCCCCGCAGCACGGCGGCCACGGCGGTCACTACGGCGACCACCACGGACACAAGCGGCACAAGAGCTTCGGTCACATGCTCTTCTCGTCCTGAAACGGCCTGCGTTCCGCCCGCAGGCCTCGGACCTGCGGGCGCGCACGGAGGCCGGGGCGCGTACGACAAAACCCCCGGCCTCGAAAGGCCGGGGGTTCCGGGTGGTGCGCGATACTGGGATTGAACCAGTGACCTCTTCCGTGTCAGGGAAGCGCTCTCCCGCTGAGCTAATCGCGCGGGACGGCCGCCGACGTTGCCGGGACCGGTTACTTCGTGTTACTGCGTGCGCGATACTGGGATTGAACCAGTGACCTCTTCCGTGTCAGGGAAGCGCTCTCCCGCTGAGCTAATCGCGCTTGGAGGTGGAGACGGGATTTGAACCCGTGTAGACGGCTTTGCAGGCCGTTGCCTCGCCTCTCGGCCACTCCACCAGGAGTGCATATGGGGTTCGGGAAGATCCCCCACATCGAGCGGACGACGAGATTCGAACTCGCGACCCTCACCTTGGCAAGGTGATGCTCTACCAACTGAGCCACGTCCGCTTGTCGTTTCCGTTCCGCTTGCGCGTCCCGGCGACGTGTTGAACTCTAGCGGATTCCCGGGCCAGTACAAAAACGCGTTTGTGCAGCGTGCTGCGTTGTGCCCGGCCCGGGCCACCGCCGGACCCCGGCCCGGCCCCGGCCCGGTGGCCGCCCCGGGGCCGCTCAGGGGCACCCCACCTGCACCGGCCCTAGACTCGCAACCGTGCACGACCTCGCTCCGCTGGCCCGCTTCGGCCGCCTCGTCGCCTCGGACCTGCGTGATGTCACCAGTGATCCCGAGGCCCTCGACTCCGCCGGCTTCTGGGCCGTGTCCGCCGACTTCGAGGGCCGTCTCGTCTGCGCCCGCTTCGCGGACGTGCGGACGGAGGCGGTCCCCGCACCGCTGCCCGGCGCCTGGCGCGGGCCCGGCCCCGACGCCTGGACCTCCTCCCTCGACCGGGCCGCCTACACGGCCGGGGTGCGCCGCATCCGGGACCACATCGCGGCCGGCGAGGTCTACCAGGCGAACCTCTGCCGGGTGCTGAGCGCCCCGCTGCCCGACCCGGAGTCCGCCGACGTGGACGCGCTCACCGCGCTGCTCGCCCGTGGGAACCCGGCGCCCTACGCCGGAACGATCCGCCTGCCCGCGCACGGCGTCGAGATCGCGACCGCCTCGCCCGAGCTCTTCCTGCGGCGCACCGGCCGGATCGTGGAGTCCGGTCCCATCAAGGGGACCGGGCGGACCGCGGCCGACCTCCTGGAGAAGGACTACGCCGAGAACGTGATGATCGTGGACCTGGTCCGCAACGACGTGGGCCGGGTCTGCGCCACCGGTTCGGTGAGCGTGCCCGCGCTGTGCGCGGTCGAGGAGCACCCGGGCCTGGTCCACCTCGTCTCCACCGTCCGCGGTGAACTGCGCGAGGACGCCGGATGGCGCGACCTGCTCGACGCCACGTTCCCGCCGGGCTCGGTGACCGGCGCCCCCAAGTCCAGCGCGCTGCGGATCATCGAGGCCCTGGAGAGCGCGCCGCGCGGCCCGTACTGCGGCGGCATCGGCTGGGTCGACGCCGACCGCGGCACCGCCGAGCTCGCCGTCGGCATACGGACCTTCTGGATCGACCGGCCGCAGGGCCTGCTGCGCTTCGGCACCGGGGCGGGCATCACCTGGGGCTCGGACCCGGAGGGGGAGTGGGCGGAGACCGAGCTGAAGGCCTCCCGCCTGCTGGCGGTAGCGTCGGGCGAGTACGCCCACAGCGGGCACAGTGGAAGGACCGCGTAAATGCAGATCTGGGTCAACGGCGCTCTGCGGGACGCCGATGCCGCGCAGGTGTCCGTCCTGGACCACGGGCTCACCGTGGGCGACGGCGTCTTCGAGACGGTCAAGGCGACCGGGGGGCGTCTGTTCGCGCTCACCCGCCATCTGGACCGGCTGACCCGCTCGGCCCGCGGCCTCGGCCTCGCCGACCCGGACCTCGACGAGGTGCGGCACGCGTGCGCCGCCGTCCTCGACGCCAACCCGATGGCGCTCGGCCGCCTGCGGATCACCTACACCGGCGGGCTCTCGCCGCTCGGCTCCGACCGGGGCGACGCGGGCCCGACGCTGGTCGTCGCCATCGGTGAGACCCACCGCAGGCCCGACACCACCGCCGTGATCACGGTCCCCTGGACCCGCAACGAGCACAGCGCGGTCGCGGGCCTGAAGACCACCTCGTACGCGGAGAACGTCGTCGCCCTCGCCAGGGCGCACCGGGCCGGGGCCTCGGAGGCGCTGTTCGCCAACACCGCGGGGCAGCTGTGCGAGGGCACCGGCTCCAATGTCTTCGTGGTCGTCGACGGCCTCCTGCACACCCCGCCCCTCGCCTCCGGCTGCCTCGGCGGGATCACCCGCGCCCTCACCCTCGAATGGACCGGCGCGCACGAGACCGCGCTGCCGATGGACGTCCTGGAGCGCGCCGAGGAGGTCTTCCTCACCTCCACGCTGCGCGACGTGCAGGCCGTGCACCGGGTCGACGGACGGCGGTCGGCGACGGCGCCGGGTCCGGTCACCGCGAAGGCCATGCGGATCTTCGAGGAGCGCGCCGGATCGGATCTCGACCCGTAAAGCTGGTGACGGGCGGCGCCGCGGCAGGTACAACGGCGTTGATGACCACCACCATTCGGCCGACCGAGCCGCTTCAGCAGGGCGCCGACGGCGCCAAGTCGCGTACGTACGACGTGTGTGTGAACAGCCGACGCGTCGGACACGTCAAGATCGCCACCGATGTGTGGTTCGGGGCCGCCGTCGGCCGCATCGAGGGGCTCACCATCGACCGCCCCGACCGGGGTCGCGGGCGCGGCACGGTGGCCGCGCTCGCGGCCGAAGAGGTGCTGCGGGGCTGGGGGTGCGGCCAGGTCCGGGTGACCGTTCCGGCCGAGGCGGACGCCGCGCTGCGCATGGCGAGCGCCCTCGGGTACCAGGAGCGCAGCCGCAACATGGTCAAGCAACTCCCGCCCACGGCGCCGGAGTTGCCCGCCGGGGCGGTGGGGCGCCCGATGGACGGGGACGAGTTCGAGCGCTGGGATGTCGAGGCGGTCCGCAGTTACGCCCGCAGCTGGACCGAGCGCGGCATGCCCGAGGCGGAGGCGCGGGCCAAGTCCGAGACGGAGCACCGCTCCCTGCTGCCGGACGGCCTCGCCACCGCCGGGACGCGCCTGATGGTCCTGGAGGACGGCGGGAGCGCCGTGGGGCACCTGTGGGTGGCGCTGCGCGAGCCGCGGGACGGCGCCTACGTCTACGACGTCGAGGTCGCCGAGGAGCACCGGGGCCGGGGCCACGGCCGCTCCCTGATGCTCCTGGCCGAACGCGTGGCGGTGGCCGGCGGCCGGGACACGCTCGGTCTGCACGTCTTCGCGGGCAACACCCCGGCGCTGCGCCTGTACGAGTCGCTCGGCTACCGGTCCACCCAGTACCACCAGTTCAAGGACCTGCTCTGAGCCGCTGAGCCGGAGGGCTAGCCGGCGAGGAGCCGGTCGGCGATCTCCTCGACGCGCTCGCGCAGCCCCTGCTGGCTCTTGCCGCCGTCCAGGCGCTCGTCGCCGATGACGTACGTCGGTGTGCCGGTCACGCCGATGGCCTTGCCCTCGGCCTGGTCGGCGTCGACGATCAGCATGTGCCGCCCGTCGATGAGGGCGGTGTCGAACTCGTCGGCGTCCAGGCCGAGTTCGGCCGCGGTCCGCACCAGGACGGACTCGCCCTGCCCGGCGAGCTGCTCGGTGCGGGCGAGCACGGCCTCCACGTAGGGCCAGCCCTGCCCCTGCTCGAAGGCCTCCTCGGCGGCCTGGGCCGCGGCGAAGGCGTGCTTGTGCTTCTCCAGCGGGAAGTGCCGCAGCCGGATGTCGAGGCGGTCGCCGTAGCGGGCGCGCAGGGCCCGGACGTCGTCGAGGGCGGCGTGGCAGTCGGGGCACTGCAGCTCGCACCACACATCGAGGACGACGGGGCCTGCGGTGCCGGAGGGGGTGGTCTCGCTCATGGGACCAGTCTCCCAGCTACCGGCACCTGGGGAGGAGGCCGCCCCGGAGATCTCCCTGATGCCGGCCTCCGGCCGTGGCCCCGGCGGTGGGTTCCGGTGCAGGATGGAAGAAGCCATACCCCCCATGCCAGGAGGAACCGGATGTTGGCCGAGACCGTCTGCTCCGCCGTCTCCGCGGCCGGACTGGGCATCGCCGCCGTCACTGCGTACCGCAAGCGCTTCCTCACGGCCACGCGGATCGCCGCCTACTCGCTGGTGCCGCTCGGCCTGGTGATGACCGGCGTCGTGGCATGGGTGTCCGGCATCGTCTTCAAGCCGAGCGTGTGGCTCGGCTTCGGCCTGCTCGGGGCGGCCTGGCTGCTCTTCCTGACGACCCGCGCCGTCGAGCGGCGCGGCGGCGGCACGCGCAAGGAGCGCAGGGCCGCGGCGGCGGCCCGGCGCGACGCGGTCGCCCCCGCCGCGTCGGCCCCCTTGCCCGGCGCCACGCGCACGCCGGCCGCCCAGCCCGCGGCCAAGGCGAAGCCGGCCGCGAGCGAGGACTTCAGCGATATCGAGGCGATCTTGAAGAAACACGGGATCTGACCCCGCCGCGCCCGGCCCCCGTCCCGGCCGGCAGCCCCGCCGCGTCGGGGCCCGCCCCGGCCGGCAGCCCCCGGCGCTTCCGGCCTTCGACCCGGTCGGGAGTCCCGGCGGAAGGTGCGTCGAGCCGTCCCGGCAGAGGGCGCGCCGAACGTCACCGCAGGGCGCGCGACGGCGCCGGGAGTCCGCGCGGCTGTTCCCATACGCGCTACAAGATCGGGTGAACTCCCGCTGTATATGGCCGGGTTGGTATATCCATGCGCCCGGGCTGAGTCATCATCGGCCCCGAGATGCTGGACACTTCCCAGGGCTCAGCCCCTGCACCGCCCGACAAGCCGAGCGCACCGGACCCCCAGGCGCGGGGCTGCCTCTTCGCGCTCTCGCAGCCACCCCTGATGATCTTCCTGGGGGTGATCGGCTGTCTCCTGCTGATGGCGGCCGTGCACGACCTGTTCCTGATGTGAGCCCGGCCCGCCGGGGCCCGGCCCCGAGGCCGTCCGGGCGCCCGGTCCGACTCAGCCCGCCGCCTCCTTGCGCCGGGCCCGGTACGCCGCGACGTGCAGGCGGTTGCCGCAGGTACGGCTGTCGCAGTAGCGGCGGGAGCGGTTGCGGGAGAGGTCCACGAAGGCCCGGCCGCAGTCGGGCGCCTCGCACCGGCGCAGCCGTTCCTGCTCGCCGGTGACGACGATGAAGGCGAGCGCCATGCCGCCGTCGGCGGCCAGGTGGTCGGCGACCGAGGCGCCCGGCGCGAAGTAGTGCACGTGCCAGTCGTAGCCGTCGTGGTCGGTCAGCTGGGGGGTGGTGCCGGCGGCCGCGACGAGCTGGTTCACGAGCTCGGCGGCGGTGCGGGCGTCCGGCGCGGCGAAGATCTCCGCGAACCGGCTCCGCACCCCCTGGACGCCCAGCAGATCACCGGGGGAGAGCCGTTCCACACCGCTGACGCTGTGGTCCTGGACGAAGCCGTACAGCGCGTCCACGTCGGCGAGGCGGTCGTCCGCCCCGCTCTCCGGCGCGGTGTTCACCAGATCGACCACCATGTCGAGCGCGATCCGGGTGTCGTGAGGGATCAGCACGATTCGCTCCCTGGCCTGCGGCGGGCGGGCGCCCGTCGATGCTGGCCGACTCTAGCGGCTCGTGCCCGACGCGCACCGGCGCCGTCCCCCACGACGGCTTCGTGGGGGACGGCGCCGGTGGCTGCCGTGATGGGGTTGTCCGCGCGGCGCCGTCGCCCCGAGTCGGACGGCGCCGTGCGGCTCTCTGCCTGGCCTCAGTTGTTCTCGGCCAGGATGTGCGAGAGTTCCGTGTCGAGATCGAAGTGACGGTGCTCGGTGCCGGGCGGCACCGCGGCGTCGGTCCGTTTCAGGAACGACTCCAGGGCCCGCGCCGGGGCTTCGAGCAGGGCTTCTCCTTCCGGCGAGCTCAGGGCGATACAGACGACGCCCTGGCCGTGACTGCGTGACGGCCAGACTCTTACGTCGCCGGTTCCGGTGGGCCGGTGCAGGCCCTCGGCGAGGAGGTCGCGAGCGAAGACCCACTCGACGGTTTCCTCGGCTCCGGTGTGGAAGGTGGCGTGCACGGCATAGGGATCGGCCGTGTCATACCGCAGGCCCGCGGGTACAGGCAGTGAGGACTCGCTCGACACAACGAGGCGCAGGTGCAGCTCGCAGCTGACCGTGGTGTTCATAAGCGCCAGGGCCTTTCGCTCAGTGTGCGCTCGGGGATTCGCACGTCGGCGAAATCGACATGCCACCTACGGTGCCGTTGTAAACCCCTCTGACCGTTTTGCGGGGCTTCACGTAGCTCGTACGGCCCACTATTACTTTGAGTCATAGGTCCATTTCGGTGAAGCCAATCCGCGACACCGGTCCGGTAGGTTGGGGTGCATGGATACGGGGAGTGACGAACAGGGTGGCGCGGCCCTCGGATCGCGTGCGCCGGAGTTCATCAAGGCGTCCAGGCCGCTGCATCTGAGCTGGCAGGTCGGCGTCTTCGTGGTGGGGCTCGCGGTCGTGGCCGCCGGCATCGTGATGCTCCCGCTGCCGGGCCCCGGCTGGCTGGTGATCTTCGGTGGCATGGCGATCTGGGCGACCGAATTCGTCTGGGCGCAGCTGGTCCTGCGCTGGACCAAGCGCAAGGTCACCGAGGCCGCCCAGAAGGCGCTGGACCCCAAGGTGCGCCGTCGCAACATCATTCTCACCACGGCCGGCCTGGTGATCGTCGCCGTACTCGTCGGCATCTACGTGTGGAAGTTCGGCTTCGTGATGCCGTGGCGGATCGACGAGTGACCGCAGGTGGTCAAAGGCCCCGCTGACATGCGGTAATGTTGGCGCTGCGCCCGGGCGATTAGCTCAGTGGGAGAGCGCTTCGTTCACACCGAAGAGGTCACTGGTTCGAACCCAGTATCGCCCACCCGGACCGAAGGCCCCGGAGATCATCACGATCTCCGGGGCCTTCGGCGTTGTCCGGGTACGGAGTTCGGTGCGGTCCGGGCCGCGAGGCGGCGCGCGCGTTTGCGCCCGGCGGCCGCGCGCACACTGGAGGCATGGACTGGTGCCGCTATCGCTTCCGCAGCGTCTGGGACCTGCCGGCGGCCCCCGACGCCGTCTACCCGGTCCTGGAGCGCACCGAGGAGTACCCGCACTGGTGGCCCGAGGTCCGCGAGGTGACCCCCGTCGACGACCGCACCGCCACCGCGCGGCTGCGCTCCCTCGTGCCGTACGACCTGTTCGTCACGGCCCGCGAACGCCGGCGCGACCCGGCGGCGCTCGTCCTTGAGGCCGCGCTCACCGGCGATCTCGAAGGCTGGGCGCGCTGGACGCTGCGCGCGCACCGGGGCGGCACCCGGGCCGTCTACGAGCAGGAGGTCGTGGTGCGCAAGCCCCTGATGCGGCGGCTCGCGGTGCCGGGGCGCCCGGTGTTCCGCGCCAACCACGCCCTGATGATGCGTTCCGGCAGACGCGGGCTGGCCGGGTTCCTGACGCGGACGGGCCGCGCGGAACGCCCGGGCGGGGGGCGGCCGGCGGGGGAGGGGCGGGCGGTTTGAAAGCTGGGCCCGGGGGCCTGTATTGTTCAGTGCGTTCCCGGGCGATTAGCTCAGTGGGAGAGCGCTTCGTTCACACCGAAGAGGTCACTGGTTCGAACCCAGTATCGCCCACCGGGAAAGGCCGGTCCGTCGCTGACGGACCGGCCTTCTTGCTGTCCGCCCCGCGCGCAACTCTCAGGCCGCCGCCGGGAGTTCGGGCCGCAGCGGCCACGCCGTGTCCACCACTTCCGGAGTGCCCTGACGGGTGAACCAGGCCTGCAGACCGCGTGCCTGCGCCGCGTGCCAGGTCGCCTGGAGCGTGTGCAACTCCGTGGGCGACAGGCGCTCCAGGCGCGCCGCGAACCGGCGGCCCACCGCGCGCACGACCTCCAGGGCGGCCACCGCGTCGGCCGAGGCGTCGTGCGCGCCCTCCAGAGTCACCCCGTAGTGCTCGCACAGATCGGTGAGCGTGCGGCGGCCCTTGCGATAGCGGTCCAGATGCTTGTCCAGGACCCGGGGGTCGAGCACCCGCAGCGGGTTCTGCCCCAGGTAGTGCCCCAGCGACGCGGCCCGGTGCCGCCTCAACTCCCGGTCGAGGAGCGTCAGATCGAAGGGCGCGTTCATGATGACCAGCGGCCGTCCCGCCATGCACTGCTCGGCCAGGCCCCGCGCTATCTCGTCCATCACGGGCGCCGGCCAGCGGCCGTTGCGCTGGAGGTGTTCGTCGGTGAGGCCGTGCACCTCGGTGGCGCCCGCCGGCACCGGTATGCCCGGGTTGACCAGCCAGCGCGTCGCCCGCGGCCGGGCGCCCGGACCGTCCTGGACCACCAGGGCCGCCGAGACTATGCGGTCCCCCTCGACGTCCACCCCGGTCGTCTCCGTGTCGAACGCCGCCAGGGGGCCCTCGTACCAGCACGTCATGTTCACTCAACTCCTCGCGCACTCCTGGCAGATGGCGTGCGTCCCCCTGCCCGATTCCGTGATACCCGGGCCGTTTGCGACATACGCCGTTTGCGGGGTCCCGAGTGCGGAGACAACTCAGGTGACGGGACGGCTGTTTGACGCTCCGTCAAGGAATGGGTTCGGCACAGTTCCGGAAGGCACACGACAGCCATGGCGCTCGCGCAGCCCGATCCGGCCGCGCCCGGGCTGCTGCCCGGGGGGATCGCATCGCTGCGCGGCTCGCTCGCCACCACCGCCTGCATGGAGACCCTCCAGGTGGGCTACCTGCACGCGGTGGCCGCCGCCGCGGGGTGCTCGCTGTCGCAGCCCTTTCCGGACAACGGCATCGACTGGCACGTGAGCCACAGCGCCCCCGGCCACACGGTCGACGACGAAGTGACGATCAAGGTGCAGCTCAAGTGCACGTACCAGATCCCGCCGCATCCGCCGGGCGGGGCCTTCTCCTTCACGCTGGACAACGACCACCTGGTGAAGCTGGCCCGCACTCCGGTGTCGGTGCACAAGATCCTGGTCGTGATGCTGGCGCCGAGGGACCGGGACGCCTGGCTGCTCGCGGGCCACGACCGGCTGGCGCTGCGGCACTGCTGCTACTGGACCAACCTGGCCGGACACCCGGTGACCGGCCGGCGCAGGACCACGGTGCGAATACCGACCTCGCGGATCTTCGACGACCGCGCGCTCTGCGAGATCATGACGCGGGTCGGGGTGGGAGGGATGCCCTGATGCGCTGGCCCGACGACGGAACCGGCGGTACGACCCCGCCGGCGGCGGACCGGATCGATCCGGCGGTGCTCGGCGCACTGCTGCGGCGGCACGGCTGGCAGCGGCGCGGGGGAGCGGCGGGACGCTACGCGCGCTGGACGCCGCCCGGCGCGGCCGGCTCCGGCACCAGCCTCCTCGTCCCCGAGAGCCGTGCCTATCCCGACAGCGCCGACCTGCTCGGTGAGGCCCTCACCGCGCTCGCCCGCAGCGCCGCGCCCTCCGCGCGCGAGGTGCTGGTCTCGCTCGCGGTGCCCAGCGACGAGGTGCGCTGGTGGCGCGAGGTGCCCAAGGGCCCGGCCGGCGCGGCCTCCTGGAGCGAGCAGGACCACCTGCGCGGCGCCGCCCACCGGATGCTGCTCGCCGGCGCGCTGGCCGCGCGCGGCGCCGCCGGGTACTACGGGGCCCGCCACCGCGCGAAGGCCCTCGCCTCGCTGGACGGCGTCCTCGTGGAGCCGGCGGCCGGCGGCGGGCTGACCGCGTACGTGCCGGCCGTCTCGGGACGGCCGGCGGTGGTGCGGCTGTACGAGGCCCTCAACGCGGTGCGGGACGCGGTCGACTACCAGCGCACCACCGGCGGCATGGAGGCCTTCGACGCCGCCGTGCGGGCCGGCGTCAGCCGGGAGCTGACCGAGTCCGTGGTCGCCCTGGTGCACGGCAGCGAGGGCGTGCGCATCGCCCTGGACTGGGCGCCCGCGGCCGGCGTGCCGGCCGGCTGCGCCGCGCGCCCCGAGCCCGTCGACTTCTCGCCCGGCGACCTGCCGGCCCTGCGCGCCGCCGGCGCCCGTCTGCTGAGCCGCGAGCCCTCCCTGGCGGTGCGGATCACCGGGGCCGTGGTCCGGCTGCGGCGCACGGGGCCGCGCGGCCCCGGCGTCGTACGGCTGCGGGTGCTCGCCGGGGCGGAGGTCCCCTACGTGCGCATCGAGCTCGACGAGGAGGCCTACCGGATCGCCGGGCACGCGCATCTGGTCGGGCTGCCGATCCGGGTGGTGGGGCGCCTGGAGAGCCGGGGCGGCTTCCGCCGGCTCTCCGCCGCCGGCGAGGTGACGCCCGTCCAGGTCGACGACGCCGAACGGGACCGGCTGATGAAGTCGCTCCAGGAGAACGTCGACTTCTTCGAGGAGGCCTGCGGGGCGGAGGCGCCCGCTCCGCCCCGCGCGGCCGAACCCGGCCGGGGCCCCGGCTGAGGGGGCCCGCAGCCGTTTCGCGGCGTACCCCACCGGCTCGGTAGGATCGTCCCGCGTACGCGACACGCGCTGCGCGCCCCCTACGGCAGGAGAAGTCCGGTGTCAGACGTCCGTGTGATCATCCAACGCGATTCCGAGCGGGAAGAGCGCGTGGTGACGACGGGCACTACGGCCGCCGAGCTCTTCACCGGTGAGCGCGGCGTCGTCGCGGCCCGCGTGGCCGGCGAACTGAAGGACCTCGCGTACGAGGTGCGGGACGGCGAGGAGGTCGAGCCCGTCGAGATCACCTCCGAGGACGGCCTCAACATCCTGCGCCACTCCACCGCGCACGTCATGGCCCAGGCCGTGCAGGAGCTGCACCCGGAGGCGAAGCTCGGCATCGGACCGCCGGTCCGGGACGGCTTCTACTACGACTTCGACGTCGAGAAGCCGTTCACGCCCGAGGACCTCAAGGCCATCGAGAAGAAGATGCAGGAGATCCAGAAGCGCGGCCAGCGCTTCTCGCGCCGCGTCACCACCGATGAGGCCGCCCGCGAGGAGCTCGCCGACGAGCCGTACAAGCTGGAGCTCATCGGCCTGAAGGGCAACGCGGCCCAGGCCGCCGACGGCGCGGACGCGGAGGTCGGCGCCGGCGAGCTGACGATCTACGACAACCTCGACGCCAAGACCGGCGAGCTGTGCTGGAAGGACCTCTGCCGCGGCCCGCACCTGCCGACCACCCGCACCATCCCGGCGTTCAAGCTGATGCGCTCGGGCGGTGCCTACTGGCGCGGCAGCGAGAAGAACCCGATGCTCCAGCGCATCTACGGCACCGCGTGGCCGACCAAGGAAGAGCTCAAGGCGCACCTGGAGTTCCTCGCCGAGGCCGAGAAGCGCGACCACCGCAAGCTCGGTGCCGAGCTCGACCTGTTCTCCATCCCCGAGGAGCTGGGCTCCGGCCTCGCGGTCTTCCACCCCAAGGGCGGCATCGTCCGCCGGGAGATGGAGGCGTACTCGCGCCAGAAGCACGAGGCCGCCGACTACGAGTTCGTGAACACCCCGCACATCTCCAAGGAAGAGCTCTTCGTCACCTCGGGCCATCTGCCGCACTACGGCGACGGCATGTTCCCGCCGGTGGAGTTCGACGGGCAGAACTACCGCCTCAAGGCGATGAACTGCCCCATGCACAACCTGATCTTCAAGGCGCGCGGCCGCTCCTACCGCGAACTGCCGCTGCGGCTCTTCGAGTTCGGCACCGTCTACCGCTACGAGAAGTCCGGCGTGGTGCACGGCCTGACCCGCGCCCGGGGCTTCACGCAGGACGACTCGCACATCTACTGCACCAAGGAGCAGATGCCGCAGGAGCTGGACTCGCTCCTGACCTTCGTGCTCGACCTGCTGCGCGACTACGGCCTGGACGACTTCGAGCTCGAACTGTCCACCCGCGACCCGGAGTCGGACAAGTTCATCGGTTCCGACGAGGCCTGGGAGGAGGCCACCGAGGCGCTGCGCCTGGCGGCCGAGAAGCAGAACCTCCCGCTGGTCCCGGACCCGGGCGGCGCCGCGTTCTACGGGCCGAAGATCTCGGTGCAGGCCAAGGACGCCATCGGGCGGTCCTGGCAGATGTCGACCATCCAGGTCGACTTCAACCAGCCCGAGCGCTTCGGCCTCGAATACACCTCCTCCGACGGCACCAAGCAGCAGCCGGTCATGATCCACCGTGCGCTGTTCGGCTCCATCGAGCGCTTCTTCGCGGTGCTCCTCGAGCACTACGCGGGCGCCTTCCCGGCGTGGCTGGCCCCCGTCCAGGCCCTCGGCATCCCGATCGGTGACGCGCACGTGGAGTACCTCCAGGACTTCGCCCGCCAGGCCAAGGCCCAGGGGCTGCGGGTCGAGGTCGACGCGTCCTCGGACCGCATGCAGAAGAAGATCCGCAACGCGCAGAAGCAGAAGGTGCCGTTCATGATCATCGCGGGTGACGAGGACATGGCCGCGGGCGCCGTCTCCTTCCGCTACCGCGACGGTTCGCAGGAGAACGGCATCCCGGTGGCCGAGGCCATCGCGAAGATCGAGAAGGTCGTGGCGGAGCGGGCCCAGGTCTGACCCCGCACCGCGGCCCACGGGCCCCCGGGAAGCCCCGCTTCCCGGGGGCCCGTGCGTGTGGGCGGGCGGCCACCCGGGCGACGCCCCCGGCCGCCGAAGTCATATGCTGCACACCATGACGACTGAGCCGGAGCAGCAGATCGGAGTGGGGACGCAGGACGCGTTCCAGCGCCTGTGGACGCCCCACCGGATGGCGTACATCCAGGGCGAGAACAAGCCGACGGGGCCGGAGTCCGGCGACGGGTGTCCGTTCTGCTCGATTCCGGCGAAGTCGGACGAGGACGGGCTGATCGTCCGGCGCGGCGCCCACGTCTACGCGGTGCTCAACCTGTACCCGTACAACGGCGGGCACCTCATGGTCGTGCCCTACCGCCACGTGGCCGACTACACCGAGCTCGACCCCTCCGAGACGCTGGAGCTCGCCGACCTCACCAAGCGGGCGATGACCGCGCTGCGCGCCGCCTCGGGCGCGCACGGGTTCAACATCGGCATGAACCAGGGCGCGGTGGCCGGCGCCGGCATCGCCGCCCATCTGCACCAGCACATCGTGCCCCGCTGGGGCGGCGACACCAACTTCATGCCGGTCGTCGGCCACACCAAGGTGCTGCCCCAACTCCTCGCGGACACCCGCGCGATGCTGGCCGACGCCTGGCCGCAGGACTAGGCGCCGGCGGCGCAGGCGCCGGGGCGCCGCGGCAGCGGGCCCGGCCCGGCGCTACGCGTCGTACACGTCGGCCTTCCTCGGGGCCGGGTCCTGGACCAGGCCGCTGAGGATCATCGAGCGGTTGGTGAAGCGGTCGGTGTTCACTCCGTGCTCGTCGAGCACCTTCATGGCCGCGGAGTGCACCACCCGCAGGACCGGCGTCGCGGCCCGCATGGCGTCGTCGGCCATGAAGCGGTGGCGCCAGGGCTTGTCGGCCCAGGCGTGCCGCAGACCGAACGGCTCGGGCAGCACTATGCGGCCGCCCAGATGGTCGAGCAGCGGCGGGTACCAGGTCAGCGGGGCGCGGGCGGTCAGACGCACCACCTCGTTGGCGTCGACCAGGGGCAGCGCGACCGTCTTCTTCTCCCAGAACCGGAAGGTCTTGTCGACCTCCTTGGTCTTGGGCGCAGGCTTGGTGGTGAACAGACCGTGCACCGGGCCGAGCGCGTGCCCGGTCACCTCGATCCGCAGCGTCTCGTGCAGCACGGTCACGGTGACCATCATGGTGATGACCAACTGGCCGTCCCACAGCGTGAACTGGACGCCGAGGTAGTGCCGGTTGCCGCTGGAGAACTGCTGCTCGTTGCAGATGCGCTGTATCTCGTGCTGGCGCACCTGGAAGTTGTCGATGTCCTGGCCGCTGGGCCGCGACACCTCCTTGGCGCCCTCGCCGATCGGCGAGACCACCCAGTTCCTGATCGAGGGGGTGGGGAAGCCCCCGGTGTGCAGGGGGCCGCGCTCCAGGAGCTGGAGGCGGTCCTGGATGGCCCGTATGACGTCCCAGCTGCGGAAGCCGTGGATCTCCTTGCCGGGCTCCTTGGGCTCCAGTTCCTCCGCGAGCTGCCAGCTGCCCCACCGGGTACCCATGCCGAGTACGCCCTTGGGGCCGGCGTAGAAGACGATGTTGCTCTGGTCCTCGGCGGCCAGCTTGACCAGGGACTGGCGCAGCTGCTCGGCGGAGCCGGCCGCCGCGCTCTTGGGCACCGCCTCCGGGATCCGGGCGCCGATGCCGCCGCCGCCCAGCAGGCTGTCCCAGCGCGAGCGCAGGTCCCGTGCGGTCTTCTCGCAGATGACCTTGGCCCAGTACCAGCCGATGACCGGGGCGACCATCATCGCCCGCAGATAGAGCCCGAGCACCCCGTTGAACGGCAGCTTGACCAGGAAGAGCACGGCGAGCACGGCCGCCGCCGCGAGCAGGATCGTGCCGAGCGCGCCGGCCCGCCGGTCCTTGGCGCCCGCCAGCGTGCGGCGCAGCTGGAAGACGGCGAGCCAGAGCAGCAGGCCGGGCAGGAAGAGCAGCCCGAAGACGGACATGACCAGGGTGAGCTTGGTGTCGCGCTCCTTGCGGATGCGGATCGAGGCCAGGCAGTGCTCGACGATGGTGCCCGGCTCGGTGCCGAAGGACTGGATGATCCCCTTGCGGGTGGCGCCCAGCATCCGGGACTGCACGGCGCGCGAGAACGCCTCGCCGAGGTTGGGCTCGAACAGCGAGAACATGCCCTTGGTGACCGTGGACTCGTGTCCGTCGCCGTTCGCCTTCAGGATGTCCTGCACCGGGCTGTCCCGGTACGCCGCCGAGGCGAGTGCCTGGGTCGCGGCCGTCGTGCCCGCGGAGCCCTGGAGCGGCACCTGTGGCCTGGGCAAGAAGTCGAAGAATGGCTCTTCCGTCGTCACTGCCGCCCCCATCGCCGCGGTCCTTGCTCTGCGGCCTCTTCCCGACCACCGCACCCCGCACACCTGCTGAACAGGGACCACAGCGTATCGGGGACGCGGCCCGTCCGTCAGGGGGCACCGCAAAGGCCGCCCACCGCAACGGGATTGCGGTGGGCGGGCACCTGATGCCCTGTCAACTATGGCCTGGCTTACGCCTGTTCGCGCAGTTTGTCGGCGAGCTGGGGCGGCATCGGCTCGTGCCGGGCATAGGTGCGGCTGAACCGGCCGGTACCGTGCGAGAGCGACCTGAGGTCGAGCGCGTACCGGCCGATCTCGATCTCCGGGATCTCCGCCCGCACCAGCGTGCGCCCCGGCCCCGCCTGCTCGGTGCCGACCACCCGGCCGCGGCGTCCCGACAGATCGCTCATCACCGGGCCCACGTAGTCGTCGGCCACCACGACCCGGACCTCGGCGACCGGTTCGAGCAGATGGATCCGGGCCTCGGCCGCGGCCTCCCGCAGGGCGAGTGCCCCGGCGGTCTGGAAGGCGGCGTCGGAGGAGTCCACCGAGTGGGCCTTGCCGTCCAGCAGCGTGACGCGCACGTCGACGAGCGGGTGGCCCGCCGCCACGCCCCGGGCCGCCTGGGCCCGTACGCCCTTCTCGACGGACGGGATGAACTGGCGCGGCACCGCGCCGCCGACCACCTTGTCCACGAACTCGATGCCGCTGCCCGCGGGCAGCGGCTCCACGTCGATCTCGCAGATCGCGAACTGGCCGTGTCCGCCGGACTGTTTGACGTGCCGGCCGCGCCCGGTCGCCTTCGCGCCGAACGTCTCGCGCAGTGACACCTTGTGCGGCACGGCGTCGACCTGCACGCCGTACCTGCTGCGCAGCCGCTCCAGGGCGACCTCGCGGTGCGCCTCTCCCAGGCACCACAGCACCAGCTGATGGGTGTGCGGGTTCTGTTCGAGCCGCATCGTCGGGTCCTCGGCCACCAGGCGCGCGAGCCCCTGCGAGAGCTTGTCCTCGTCGGCCTTGCTGTGCGCCTCGATGGCCAGCGGCAGGAGCGGGTCGGGCATGTCCCAGGGCGCCATCAGGAGCGGGTCGTCCTTGGCGGACAGGGTGTCGCCGGTCTCGGCGCGGGACAGCTTCGCCACACATGCCAGATCGCCCGCCACGCACCGGGCCAGCGGGCGCTGCTGCTTGCCGAACGGTGAGGACAGCGCGCCGACGCGCTCGTCGACGTCGTGGTCCTCGTGGCCGCGGTCGGCCATGCCGTGCCCCGACACGTGCACCGTCTCGTCGGGCCGCAAGGTGCCGGAGAAGACCCGGACCAGGCTGACGCGGCCGACGTACGGATCCGACGAGGTCTTGATCACCTCGGCCACCAGAGGCCCGTCGACGGCGCAGCCGGGCGCCGGGCGCGCGGCGCCCTCGGGGGTGGTGAGGTCGGGGGCGGCCCGTTCCAGCGGGGAGGGGAAGCCGCCGGTGACGAGTTCGAGCAGCTCGATGGTGCCGAGGCCGTGCCGGGCGCCCTCGGCCGCGGGGGCCGCGGCGAGCACGGGGTGGAAGGTGCCGCGGGCCACCGCCCGCTCCAGATCGGCCACCAGGGACGTGAAGTCGATGTCCTCGCCGCCGAGGTAGCGGTCCATGAGGGTCTCGTCCTCGCTCTCCGCGATGATCCCCTCGATGAGCCGGTTGCGGGCCTCCTCGATCAGCGGGAGCTGGGCGGCGTCGGGCCCGGTCTCCTTGCGCTCACCGGACTCGTAGTCGAAGACCCGCTGCGAGAGCAGTCCGATCAGGCCGGTCACCGGCGCGTGCCCGTCGGGCGCGGCCGCCCCGCGCACGGGCAGATAGAGCGGGAGGACGGCGTCGGGGTCGTCGCCGCCGAAGGCCTCGGCGCAGATCCCGGTCATGGCCTCGAAGTCGGCGCGCGCCGATTCCAGATGGGTCACCACGATGGCCCGCGGCATTCCGACGGCCGCGCACTCCTCCCAGACCATCCGCGTCGAGCCGTCCACGCCGTCGGCCGCCGAGACGACGAAGAGGGCCGCGTCCGCGGCGCGCAGACCGGCCCTGAGTTCTCCGACGAAGTCGGCGTATCCCGGGGTGTCCAGGATATTGATCTTGAATCCGTCCCATTCGACCGGCACCAGCGACAGCTGTACGGAACGCTGCTGCCGGTGTTCGATCTCGTCGTAGTCGGAGACGGTGCCGCCGTCCTCGACCCGGCCCGCGCGGTTGACGGCCCCGGCCGCCAGCGCGAGCGCCTCCACCAGCGTGGTCTTGCCCGATCCGCTGTGGCCGACCAGCACCACGTTCCGTACGGATGCGGGGTGGTCGGCCGCCGTGGCCCTGCCGGCGGCCCCGGGGTGTGCGTGTGTCTTGTCGCCCATGTCCGTTCCTCCCGGTTTCGTGCGCGGTGAGGTGGTGAGGGGCGCGGACACGCGGACTCCGCGTGCCGAGGCGGCATCTGCGACGCCCGCGGTAATTCGAGCTTTCCACTCCGGTCACGGTGCGTCCATACGTCGTACGGGACCGCGCCCCGGAGCCGGCCCGGCGGGTGCCCGGCGGTGCGGCCCCGCAGTCGTGGCTACGATGGGTCGGCCGGTGGCCAGCAGGGGCCGCGCGGCCACACCGACCCCTCGGGAAGGCCATGCTGAACAAGTACGCGCGTGCATTCTTCACGCGTGTCCTCACGCCGTTCGCCGCATTTCTGCTCCGCCGTGGAGTCAGCCCGGACGCGGTGACCCTCATCGGCACGGCCGGAGTGATGGCGGGTGCGCTGGTCTTCTTCCCCCGTGGCGAGTTCTTCTGGGGCACCATCGTCATCACCCTCTTCGTCTTCTCCGACCTGGTCGACGGCAACATGGCCCGCCAGGCCGGGATCTCCAGCCGCTGGGGCGCGTTCCTCGACTCCACGCTCGACCGCGTCGCCGACGGCGCGATCTTCGGCGGCTTCGCGCTCTGGTACGCGGGGCGCGGCGACGACGACGTGCTGTGCGCGGTGGCCATCTTCTGCCTGGCCAGCGGCCAGGTGGTGTCGTACACCAAGGCGCGCGGCGAGGCGATCGGACTGCCGGTCGCCGTCAACGGCCTGGTCGAGCGCGCCGAGCGCCTCGTCATCTCGCTGGTCGCGGCGGGCCTCGCGGGGCTGCACGGCTTCGGGGTGCCGGGCATCCAGGTGCTGCTTCCCATCGCGCTGTGGATCGTCGCCGTGGGCAGCCTGATCACACTGATCCAGCGCGTGGTGACGGTACGCCGCGAATCCGCCGAGGCCGACGCGGAAGCCGCGCGGGCGGCCGGCGAGGCGGGCGCATGAAGGACAGGCTGACCGACGCGCTGTACGGGCTCGGCTGGTCCACCGTCAAGAAGCTCCCCGAACCGGTCGCGAACGGGCTCGGGCGGCGCATCGCGGACCAGGTCTGGAAGCGGCGCGGCAAGAGCGTGCTGCGCCTGGAGTCCAACCTGGCCCGGGTCGTGCCGGACGCCTCGCCCGAGCGCCTGGCCCAGCTGTCGCAGGCCGGAATGCGCTCCTACATGCGGTACTGGATGGAGTCCTTCCGGCTGCCGTCGTGGAGCCGGGACCGGATGGCGAACGGCTTCGTGCCCAAGGACGTGCACCACCTCGTCGACGGTCTCGCCTCCGGGCGCGGGGTGATCGTCGCGCTGCCCCACATGGGCAACTACGACCTCGCCGGCGCCTGGGTCACCAGCAAGCTGGACATCCCCTTCACCACCGTCGCCGAGCGGCTCAAGCCCGAGACGCTGTACGACCGCTTCGTCGCCTACCGCGAGAGCCTCGGCATGGAGGTGCTGCCGCACAGCGGCGGCGCGGCCTTCGGCACGCTGGCCCGGCGGCTGCGCGCGGGCGGTCTGGTCTGTCTCGTCGCCGACCGGGACCTGTCGGCCTCCGGCGTCGAGGTCACGTTCTTCGGCGAGACCGCGCGGATGCCCGCGGGACCGGCGATGCTCGCCCAGCAGACCGGCGCGGTGCTGCTTCCGGTCACGCTCTGGTACGACGACTCCCCGATCATGCAGGGCCGGGTCCACCCGCCCATCGACGTGCCCGGGACGGGCGACCGGGCCTCCCGGACGTCCTCCATGACACAGGCGATGGCCGATGCCTTCGCCTCCGGAATCGCCGACCACCCCGAGGACTGGCACATGCTGCAACGCCTGTGGCTCGCGGACCTGGAGGAACGACGGCCGTGAAGATCGGCATCGTCTGCCCCTACTCGTGGGACGTCCCGGGCGGCGTCCAGTTCCACATCCGTGACCTGGCGGAGCACCTCATCCGGCTCGGGCACGAGGTGTCGGTGCTCGCCCCCGCGGACGACGAGACCCCGCTGCCGCCGTACGTCGTCTCGGCGGGCCGGGCCGTGCCCGTGCCGTACAACGGCTCGGTCGCGCGGCTCAACTTCGGGTTCCTGTCCGCGGCCCGCGTGCGGCGCTGGCTGCACGACGGCACGTTCGACGTGATCCACATCCACGAGCCGGCCTCGCCGTCCCTCGGTCTGCTGTCCTGCTGGGCCGCGCAGGGGCCGATCGTGGCGACCTTCCACACCTCCAACCCGCGCTCCCGCGCGATGATCGCGGCGTACCCGATCCTGCAGCCCGCCCTGGAGAAGATCAGCGCGCGCATCGCGGTGAGCGAGTACGCGCGGCGCACGCTGGTGGAACACCTCGGCGGCGACGCGGTGGTCATCCCCAACGGCGTGGACGTCGACTTTTTCGCGCGGGCCGAGCCGAAGAAGGAGTGGCAGGGCCAGACCCTCGGCTTCATCGGCCGCATCGACGAGCCGCGCAAGGGCCTGCCCGTCCTGATGAAGGCGCTGCCCCGGATCTTCGCCGAGCACCCCGAGGCCCGGCTGCTGGTCGCGGGCCGGGGCGACGAGGAGGAGGCGGTCGCGTCCCTGCCCGCCGAGCTGCGCACGCGGGTCGAGTTCCTGGGCATGGTCAGCGACGAGGACAAGGCGCGGCTGCTGCGCAGCGTGGACGTGTACGTGGCGCCCAACACCGGCGGCGAGAGCTTCGGCATCATCCTCGTCGAGGCGCTGTCCGCGGGCGCCGCGGTCCTCGCCAGTGACCTGGACGCGTTCGCGCAGGTCCTGGACCAGGGCGCGGCGGGCGACCTGTTCGCCAACGAGGACGCCGACGCGCTCGCCGATGCGGCGGTGCGCCTGCTCGCCGACCCCGCGCGCCGGGCGGGCCTGAGCGAGCGCGGCGCGGCGCATGTGCGGCGCTTCGACTGGGCGACGGTCGGTGCGGACATCCTCGCGGTGTACGAGACGGTGACGCACGGGGCGGCGGCGGTGGCGGCCGACGAACGCCCGACCTTGCGCGCCCGCTTCGGCCTGGCCCGCGACTGACCCCCGTCGGGGGTTGCGGGGTTCCCCGGGGCTGTGCCCCCGCCCCCCTTCGGGCCTGGACGGCCCTCGTCCTCAATCGCCGGACGGGCTGGGGGTGTTGGTGCGGCCCAGTGCCGGTGCTGTCGGGGGCGCGGGGAACTGCGCGAGACGCGGGCACGGTCCGCACCCGGAGGCGGGGTTGTCGGACGGGGGGGCCGCGCGGGCCGTCCTGCTCAGGGTCAGCCTCCCAGGGGCGCGGGGAACTGCGCGAGGAGCGCCCACGGTCCGCACCTGGAGGCGGGGTCGCCCGGGTCTGTGCCCCGGACCCCCTTCGGGCCTGGACGGCCCTCGTCCTCAATCGCCGGACGGGCTGGGGGTGTTGGTGCGGCCCAGTACCGGTGCTGACAGGGGCGCGGGGAACTGCGCGAGACGCGGGCACGGCCCGCACCCGGGGGCCGGGTGGGGTGGGCCGCATGGGCCAGGGCTGAGCGGCCCGGCGGGGTGAACCCGGCCGCACTGCCCGCCCTGCCAAGGCCCCCCGGGTAGCCTTGCCGCCCGTGACCGTAACCCTCATCTGGATCGCCGTCGCCCTCGTCGCGATCGGCCTCTACCTCAGCTGGACCGCCGGCCGGCTCGACCGCTTGCACGCCCGCATCGACGCGGCCCGCGCCGCCCTCGACGCCCAACTGCTGCGCCGCGCCTCGGTCACCCAGGAGCTGGCCACCAGCGGCGTGCTCGACCCGGCCGCCTCCATCGTCCTGTACGAGGCCGCGCACGCCGCGCGCCAGGCCGAGGAGGAGCACCGGGAGGTCGCCGAGAGCGAGCTCAGCCAGACGCTGCGGGCCGTCTTCGGTGAGCCCGCGCAGATGGACGCCGTACGGGAGGCCCCCGGCGGCGTCGAGGCCGCCGAGGAACTGGCGCAGGCGGTGCGCAGGGTTCCGATGGCGCGGCGCTTCCACAACGACGCGGTGCGGGCGGCGCGCGCGCTGCGCCGGCACCGCACGGTCCGCTGGCTCCGGCTCGCCGGCCATGCCCCGTTCCCCCTGGCCTTCGAGATGGACGACGAGCCCCCGACCGCCCTGGCCGACCGGCCCGGCACCTGAGCCCTACGCCCGCCCGGCCAGGATCCTGAGCCCAACCCCGCCCCGGCCGCACCGGCCCGGCAGCCGAACCCGGCAACCGCCCGCCCCGGGCCGGCTAGCCGGACAGCCGGGCCCAGCCCCGCTCCGGGCCGGCCCGGAAGCCGGGCCCCGACGCCCGCCCCGGCCGGGCGACAGGCCGGGCATCGAGCCGGGCCGAACGGCAGCCCGGCCGAAAACGATCCACCGGCTCCTCATTGGCCCTTGATGTGGCCTGCTCGCCCAGGGTTCTCTCGGGAGAGCAGAATCCCTTCTCCGCCCAGTGAGGTCGCTCCGTGTCCAGCACGCCTTCCAGCACCCCCCAGTCCGACAGCCCCGCCCTCGGCACCGCCCGCGTCAAGCGCGGCATGGCCGAGCAGCTCAAGGGCGGCGTGATCATGGACGTGGTCAACGCCGAGCAGGCGAAGATCGCCGAGGACGCGGGCGCCGTCGCCGTCATGGCCCTGGAGCGGGTGCCCGCCGACATCCGCAAGGACGGCGGCGTGGCCCGGATGTCCGACCCGAACATGATCGAGGAGATCATCGCCGCGGTCTCCATCCCGGTGATGGCCAAGTCGCGCATCGGCCACTTCGTGGAGGCCCAGGTCCTGCAGTCCCTCGGCGTCGATTACATCGACGAGTCCGAGGTCCTCACCCCGGCCGACGAGGTCAACCACAGCGACAAGTTCGCCTTCACCACGCCGTTCGTGTGCGGCGCCACCAACCTGGGCGAGGCCCTGCGCCGCATCGCCGAGGGCGCGGCCATGATCCGCTCCAAGGGCGAGGCCGGCACCGGCAACGTCGTCGAGGCCGTCCGCCACCTGCGCCAGATCAAGAACGAGATCGCCAAGCTGCGCGGCTTCGACAACAACGAGCTGTACGCCGCCGCCAAGGAGCTGCGCGCCCCGTACGAGCTGGTCAAGGAAGTCTCCGAGCTCGGCAAGCTCCCCGTGGTGCTGTTCTCCGCCGGTGGCGTCGCCACCCCGGCCGACGCCGCGCTGATGCGCCAGCTCGGCGCCGAGGGCGTCTTCGTCGGCTCCGGCATCTTCAAGTCGGGCGACCCGGCCAAGCGCGCCGCCGCCATCGTCAAGGCCAACACCTTCTTCGACGACCCGAAGATCATCGCGGACGCCTCCCGCAACCTGGGCGAGGCCATGGTCGGCATCAACTGCGACACCCTGCCCGAGACCGAGCGCTACGCCAACCGCGGCTGGTAGTCACCGATGAAAAACCCCCCCGTCATCGGCGTGCTGGCCCTCCAGGGCGACGTACGGGAGCACCTCATCGCCCTGGCCGCGGCGGACGCCGTGGCCAGGCCGGTCAGGCGTCCCGAGGAACTCGCCGAGGTGGACGGTCTGGTGCTGCCCGGCGGCGAGTCCACCACGATCTACAAGCTCGCCGCGCTGTTCGGCATGCTGGAGCCGCTGCGCGAGCGGATCGGCGCCGGGATGCCCGTGTACGGCACGTGCGCGGGCCTGATCATGCTGGCCGACAAGATCCTCGACCCGCGCTCGGGCCAGGAGACCTTCGGCGGCATCGACATGATCGTGCGCCGCAACGCCTTCGGCCGTCAGAACGAGTCGTTCGAGGCGACCGTCGAGGTCGCGGGCGTCGGCCCCGTGGAGGGCGTGTTCATCCGCGCCCCCTGGGTCGAGTCGGTCGGCGCCGAGACCGAGGTGCTCGCCGAGCACGGCGGTCACATCGTGGCGGTGCGCCGCAGGAACGCGCTCGCCACCTCGTTCCACCCCGAACTGACCGGCGACCACCGCATGCACGCGCTGTTCGTCGACATGGTGCGCGCCGCCGTGTGAACGACGCCCGCTCCGGCCCCCGCCCCGCGCGGGGGCCGGGCGACGCGCGGGCCGGGTCCCGGTAGGATCTCTGCCGAACGACGCAGAATGGGTTACGCGAAGGAGACAGGCAGATGTCCGGCCACTCTAAATGGGCTACGACGAAGCACAAGAAGGCCGTGATCGATGCCAAGCGCGGCAAGCTCTTCGCGAAGCTGATCAAGAACATCGAGGTCGCGGCCCGCACCGGGGGCGCCGACATCGACGGCAACCCGACGCTCTTCGACGCCGTGCAGAAGGCCAAGAAGCAGTCGGTGCCCAACAAGAACATCGACTCCGCGCTCAAGCGCGGCGCCGGTCTCGAGGCGGGCGGTGCCGACTACGAAACGATCATGTACGAGGGTTACGGCCCGAACGGTGTCGCGGTGCTCATCGAGTGCCTCACCGACAACCGCAACCGTGCCGCCTCCGACGTACGGGTCGCGATGACCCGCAACGGCGGCAACATGGCCGACCCGGGCTCGGTCTCGTACCTCTTCAACCGCAAGGGCGTCATCGTCCTGCCCAAGGCCGAGCTCTCCGAGGACGACGTCCTCGGCGCCGTTCTGGACGCGGGTGCGGAGGAAGTCAACGACCTCGGTGACTCCTTCGAGATCATCTCCGAGGCCACCGACCTGGTCGCGGTGCGCACCGCGCTCCAGGAGGCCGGCTACGACTACGACTCGGCCGACTCCAACTTCGTCCCGACCATGCAGGTCGAGCTGGACGAGGAAGGCGCGCGGAAGATCTTCAAGCTGATCGACGCGCTGGAGGACAGTGACGACGTGCAGAACGTCTTCGCCAACTTCGACGTGTCCGACGAGGTCATGGAGAAGCTCGACGCGTAACGCTGCCGCGTGTGAAGCGGTTTCGGCGGGCCGATGGGACACGTCCCATCGGCCCGCCGCCGTTGTCAGTGGCAGCGGATAGCCTGGCGGCACGTCAAAGATCACCGAGGGAGCGAGGGGAGGGGCCGTGCGCGTACTCGGAGTGGACCCCGGCCTGACGCGCTGTGGCGTCGGCGTCGTCGAGGGGGTCGCGGGCCGGCCGCTGGCCATGCTGGGCGTCGGCGTCGTCCGCACGCCCGCGGACGCCGAGTTGGGCCACCGCCTCGTCGCCATCGAGCGCGGGATCGAGGAGTGGCTCGATGCCCACCGGCCCGAATTCGTCGCCGTGGAGCGGGTGTTCAGCCAGCACAACGTGCGTACGGTCATGGGCACCGCCCAGGCCAGCGCGGTCGCCATGCTCTGCGCCTCGCGCCGCGGCATCCCCGTCGCGCTGCACACCCCCAGCGAGGTCAAGGCCGCCGTCACCGGGAGCGGCCGGGCCGACAAGGCACAGGTCGGCGCCATGGTGACGCGGCTGCTCCGGCTCGACGCCCCGCCCAAACCGGCCGACGCGGCCGATGCGCTGGCCCTCGCCATCTGCCACATCTGGCGGGCCCCCGCGCTCAACCGCCTGCAACAGGCCCACGCCCAGCACTCCGTACGGAAGGTCACCCGATGATCGCCTTCGTCAGCGGCCCGGTCGCCGCCCTCGCTCCCGACGCCGCGGTGGTCGAGGTCGGCGGCATCGGCATGGCCCTGCAGTGCACGCCCAATACCCTGGCGACCCTGCGCGTCGGCCAGCCGGCGAAGCTCGCGACGTCCCTGGTCGTGCGGGAGGACTCGCTGACGCTGTACGGCTTCGCCGACGACGACGAGAAGCAGGTCTTCGAGCTGCTCCAGACCGCCAACGGCGTCGGCCCCCGGGTCGCCCAGGCCGTCCTGTCGGTGCACACCCCCGACGCGCTGCGCCGCGCCTTCGCCACCGGCGACGAGAAGGCGCTCACCGCGGTGCCGGGCATCGGCAAGAAGGGCGCCCAGAAGCTGCTCATCGAGCTGAAGGACCGGCTCGGCGCGCCCGTCGGCAGCGCCCCCGCAGCCGGTGCCCCGGCCGCCCCGGGCTGGCGCGACCAGCTGCACGCGGCCCTCATCGGGCTCGGCTACGCGCCCCGCGAGGCGGACGAGGCGGTCGCCGCGGTCGCACCGCAGGCCGAGGCGGCCGAGCGGCCGGACATCGGCGCCCTCCTCAAGGCCGCGCTGCGGACGCTGAACCGCGCCCGCTGACCCCGTACGCCCGCACCCCCCACCGCGACCACGATCCGAGGCACACGTCATGAACTGGGAAGACGGCTCCGAGACGGCGGATGTGTCCGCGACGGCGGCCGACCGCCTCGTGGCGGCCGACGCCGACGGCGAGGACACCGCCGTCGAAGCCGCCCTGCGCCCCAAGGACCTGGAGGAGTTCGTCGGCCAGGAGAAGGTGCGCGAGCAGCTCGACCTGGTGCTGCGCGCCGCCCGTGCCCGCGGCGCCACCGCCGACCACGTGCTGCTCTCCGGCGCCCCCGGCCTCGGCAAGACCACCCTTTCGATGATCATCGCCGCCGAGATGGGCGCCCCCATCCGGATCACCTCGGGCCCCGCCATCCAGCACGCGGGCGACCTCGCCGCGATCCTGTCCTCGCTCCAGGAGGGCGAGGTCCTCTTCCTCGACGAGATCCACCGGATGTCGCGCCCCGCCGAGGAGATGCTGTACATGGCGATGGAGGACTTCCGGGTCGACGTCATCGTCGGCAAGGGCCCCGGCGCCACCGCCATCCCGCTGGAGCTGCCCCCCTTCACCCTGGTCGGCGCCACCACCCGGGCCGGCCTGCTGCCACCGCCGCTGCGCGACCGGTTCGGCTTCACCGGGCATATGGAGTTCTACGAGCCCGCCGAGCTGGAGCGGGTCATCCACCGCTCGGCCCGGCTGCTCGACGTGGAGATCGACACCGGCGGCGCCGCCGAGATCGCCGGCCGCTCCCGCGGCACCCCGCGCATCGCCAACCGGCTGCTGCGCCGGGTCCGCGACTACGCCCAGGTCAAGGCGGACGGCGTCATCACCCCCGAGATCGCGTCGAAGGCGCTCGGCGTGTACGAGGTCGACGCCCGCGGTCTCGACCGCCTGGACCGGGCCGTGCTCACGGCCCTGCTCAAGCTGTTCGGCGGCGGCCCGGTGGGCCTGTCCACGCTCGCCGTCGCGGTGGGCGAGGAACGCGAGACGGTGGAGGAGGTGGCCGAGCCCTTCCTGGTCCGCGAGGGCCTGCTCGCCCGCACCCCGCGCGGCCGGGTGGCCACCCCCGCCGCCTGGGCCCACCTCGGCCTCGTCCCTCCGCAGCAGGGCGGCGGAGCGTCAGGAAGCGGACAACAGGGGCTCTTCGGGGCGTGACGGCGCGGAGGGTCGCACGGCACGGAACCCCGGTGGGATGCTGGGCGTTGTTCCATCTGTGCGGACTCGCTTAGACTCCGCCGATGCCGCCCTTCCAGGCCGGCGTCCCCACCCCCAGATCAGGCCGCGCCCCCGGTGCGGTCATGCGAAGGAAGTTCCGTCCCGTGAGCCCTATCACTCTCCTCCCCTTCATTGTGCTTATCGGGGCCATGTTCCTGATGACCCGGTCCGCCAAGAAGAAGCAGCAAGCGGCCGCCGCGATGCGCAACGAGATGCAGCCCGGCACCGGCGTCCGCACCATCGGGGGCATGTACGCCACCGTCAAGGAGATCGGCGACGAGACGGTCCTCCTGGAGGTGGCGCCCGGCGTCCACGCCGTCTACGCGAAGAACGCCATCGGCGCGGTCCTGTCCGACGCGGAGTACAACCGCATCGTGCACGGTGACACCGACGAGGAGCTCCCGGCGGTGCCGGACGACGCCTCCTCGCTGACCGGGGCCACCGAAGCCGCCGAGGCGGACGCCGCGGTCGCCGAGGACGCGAAGATCGACCTGGGCAAGAAGGACGGCGCCGCCGAGGCGAACGACGCCGAGGCCGCCGGGTCCACGGAAGGCACTGACGGCAAGGACGGCAAGGCCGACGGCGGGGCGGCGGAGAAGTAGTCCCGCGCCGGGACCGCCGCGCCTGACCGGCGCCGGCGGTCCGGGAGCGCGCCGACTTCTGCGGGGGACGTCCCCACAACACTTCGTGGCCGCCCACGCGCACACCCGGCGCAGGGCGGTTGGACAGGGAGAAACGACAAGGTGGCAGCACCGAACAAGGGCCGAAGGCCGGCGGCGGGGGGTCAGAGCAAGCCGGGCCGCGCCCTGGCCTTCATCCTCATCGTCATGGTCGCGCTCACCGGTGGGATGTTCATTTCCCACCACACCACGCCGAGGCTCGGCATCGACCTCGCGGGCGGCACGAGCATCACGCTGAAGGCCAAGGCCGAGCCCGGCCAGGAGTCGGCGATCAACAAGGCCAACATGGACACCGCGGTCCAGATCATGAACCGCCGCGTCAACGGTCTTGGTGTCACCGAGGCCGAGGTTCAGACCCAGGGCAGCGACAACATCATTGTCAACATCCCCAAGGGTACGAACTCCGAGCAGGCCCGCCAGCAGGTCGGCCAGACCGCGAAGCTGTACTTCCGGCCGGTGCTGACCGCCCAGCCGACCGCGGCGCCCGAGCCGAGCGCCTCCCCGAGCGGCTCCGGCAAGCCCAGCCCGTCGGCCAGTGCCGGCAGCTCCGGCAAGCCCACCCCGAAGGCCTCCGGCAAGGCCACGCCGAGCGCCGGCAAGCCGAGCTCCGGCAGCACCCCGCAGGGCCGCGCCCTCTCGGACGCGCTCAAGGCCTCGCCCACCCCGGGCGCCAGCAAGCCGGGGAGCCCCGCGCCCAACCCGTCGCCCTCCGGCGACTCCGCGGCGGCGGCCAAGCTCCAGGCCCAGTTCGCGTCGCTCGACTGCTCCACCAAGGAAGCGCGGTCCAAGGCCGGCGAGGGCGCCAAGTCCAGCGAGCCGACCGTGGCGTGCGACAAGGACGGCCAGGAGAAGTACATCCTCGGCCCGGCCGAGGTCGACGGCACCGACGTCGCCAAGGCGCAGGCCGTGATCAACCAGCAGAACGGTCAGTGGATCGTTCAGATGGACTTCACCGGCGGCGGCTCGAAGAAGTTCGCGGCGATCACCGGCAAGCTCTCGCAGCAGCAGTACCCGAACAACCGCTTCGCCATCGCGCTGGACAACCAGGTCGTCTCGGCGCCCACGGTGAGCTCCACGCTCAGCGGCTCCGCCGAAATCTCCGGCAACTTCACCCAGTCCACCGCCCAGGACCTGGCCAACGTGCTGTCCTACGGTGCGCTGCCGCTCTCCTTCCAGGAGCAGAGCGTCACCACCGTGACCGCCGCCCTCGGCGCCGACCAGCTGCACGCCGGTCTGATCGCCGGTGCCATCGGTCTCGCGCTGGTCATCATCTACCTGGTGGCCTACTACCGCGGGCTCGCCGCGATCGCCATCCTCAGCCTCGTCGCCTCGGCGGTCCTGACGTACACGATCATGACGCTGCTCGGCCCCGGCATCGGCTTCGCGCTGAACCTGCCCGCGGTCTGCGGCGCCATCGTCGCGATCGGCATCACCGCGGACTCGTTCATCGTGTACTTCGAACGCATCCGTGACGAGATCCGCGAGGGCCGCACCCTGCGCCCCGCCGTCGAGCGGGCCTGGCCGCGTGCCCGGCGCACCATCCTGGTCTCCGACTTCGTGTCGTTCCTGGCCGCCGCGGTGCTGTTCATCGTGACGGTCGGCAAGGTGCAGGGCTTCGCGTTCACGCTGGGTCTGACCACCCTGCTCGACGTGGTCGTCGTCTTCCTGTTCACCAAGCCGGTGATGACGCTCCTGGCCCGCCGCAAGTTCTTCGCCAGTGGCCACCCCTGGTCCGGCCTCGACCCGAAGCGGCTCGGCGCCAAGCCCCCGCTGCGCCGGGCCCGCCGCACCACCTCCGCCCCCGTCGACAACCCGAAGGAGGCGTGAGATGTCGAAGCTCGGCACTCTCGGCGCCAGGCTGTACCGCGGTGAGGTCGGTTACGACTTCGTCGGCAAGCGCAAGATCTGGTACGGCATCTCGATCCTGATCACCATCACGGCCATCGTCGGCCTGGCGGTGCGGGGCCTGACGATGGGCATCGAGTTCGAGGGCGGCGCGGTCTTCACCACGCCCAAGACGTCGATGTCCGCCTCGCAGGCGGAGAGCTCGGCCGAAGCGGTCTCCGGACACGACGCGATCGCCCAGAAGCTCGGCGACGGCACGATCCGCATCACCATCGGCGGCGTCGACACCGCCAAGTCCGACCAGATCAAGACGGAGCTCGCCAAGGACCTCAAGGTCAACGCGAACGACATCAACGCCGATCTGGTGGGCCCCAGTTGGGGTGAGACGATCGCCAACAAGGCCTGGACGGGCCTGATCGTCTTCATGATCCTGGTGGTGATCTACCTGGCCATCGCCTTCGAGTGGCGCATGGCGCTGGCGGCCCTGATCGCCCTGGTCCACGACCTCACGATCACGGTCGGCATCTACGCCCTGGTCGGCTTCGAGGTCACCCCGGGCACCGTGATCGGTCTGCTCACCATCCTCGGTTACTCCCTCTACGACACCGTCGTCGTCTTCGACGGCCTCAAGGAGGGCCAGAAGGGGATCACCAAGCAGACCAGGCTCACCTACAGCGAGATGGCGAACAAGAGCCTCAACGGCACCCTGGTCCGCTCCATCAACACCACGGTCGTGGCGCTGCTCCCGGTCGCCGGACTGCTGTTCATCGGTGGCGGCGTCCTCGGCGCCGGCATGCTGAACGACATCTCGCTCTCGCTGTTCGTCGGCCTCGCGGCCGGTGCGTACTCCTCGATCTTCATCGCCACTCCGCTGGTCGCCGACCTGAAGGAGACCATGCCGGAGATGAAGGCGCTCAAGAAGCGGGTCCTGGCCAAGCGCGCCGCGGCCGCCGCCAAGGGCGAGCCCGAGGAGCCGCAGGACGCGGCGCCGCTCGACGAGGACGACGACGCCGAGACCGCCGGCGCGGTCGTAGGCCAGCGCCGCCAGCCGAGCCGCAACAACCGGGGGAAGCGCCGATGACCGGCGTCTCCACCGAGACCGTGGGGCTGCTGCTCAGCCGCATCCGTGACGTGCCGGACTATCCGAAGCCGGGCGTGATGTTCAAGGACATCACCCCGCTGCTCGCGGACCCGCAGGCGTTCACGGCCCTCACCGACGCGCTTGCCGCGCTGTGCGTCCAGCACGGCGCGACGAAGATCGTCGGCCTGGAGGCGCGCGGCTTCATCCTGGCGGCCCCCGTCGCGGTCCGCGCCGGGCTCGGCTTCGTCCCCGTCCGCAAGGCGGGCAAGCTTCCCGGAGCCACGCTCACGCAGGCGTACGCGCTCGAATACGGCACCGCCGAGATCGAGGTGCACACCGAGGCCCTCGGCGCGGGCGACCGCGTCCTGGTCATCGACGACGTCCTCGCCACCGGCGGCACCGCCGGGGCCTGTCTGGAGCTGATCCGGCGGGCCGGGGCGGAGGTCGCGGGCGTCGCGGTGCTGATGGAGCTCGGCTTCCTCGGCGGCCGGGAGCGGCTGAAGGACGCCCTGGGCGCCGCCCCGCTCGACGCCCTGATCGCCGTCTGAGCGGCGCACGGAACACCGCGGAGGCGGGCCCGGAGCAATCCGGCGCCCGCCTTCCGCGTTCCGCGGGCCGAAGGCGCCACCGGCCGGGGGAGAGCGCCGGCGCACGGCTCGATATCATGGATACTTCCGGGCCTGTCCGGGGGACCCGGACCCTCTCCCAGACGCCGTCCGGGGGACCCCCAGAGGAGCGCTTTTGCCAGACGAGGCCCAGCCACTCTCCGCCGCGCAGCCCGACGAGCAGCCCACCGGGCCCGCGGCGGAACCGGCCACGCCCCCCGAGCCCACGGCGCAGCCCGAGCCCGCGGCGAAGCCGGAACCCGCGACGCCCGAGAGCGCCGGGGCCACGGCCAAGGAGCCCGCTGCGGCGCCCGTCGCCAAGCCCGTCGTGCCGGCCGGTGCGGTCTCGCGCTCCGGCGGCTCCTCCAACCGGGTGCGCGCCCGCCTCGCCCGTCTGGGCGTGCAGCGCTCGTCCGCGTACAACCCGGTGCTCGAACCGCTGCTGCGGATAGTGCGCGGCAACGACCCCAAGATCGAGACCGCCACGCTGCGCCAGGTGGAGAAGGCCTACCAGGTCGCCGAGCGCTGGCACCGCGGCCAGAAGCGCAAGAGCGGCGATCCGTACATCACGCACCCGCTCGCGGTGACCACGATCCTCGCCGAGCTCGGCATGGATCCGGCCACCCTGATGGCGGGCCTGCTGCACGACACCGTCGAGGACACCGAGTACGGCCTCGACACCCTGCGCCGCGACTTCGGCGACCAGGTCGCCCTGCTCGTCGACGGCGTCACCAAGCTCGACCGGGTCCAGTTCGGGGACGCGGCGCAGGCCGAGACCGTCCGCAAGATGGTCGTCGCGATGGCCAAGGACCCGAGGGTCCTGGTGATCAAGCTCGCCGACCGCCTGCACAACATGCGCACCATGCGGTACCTCAAGCGCGAGAAGCAGGAGAAGAAGGCGCGCGAGACCCTGGAGATCTACGCGCCGCTCGCCCACCGCCTGGGCATGAACACCATCAAGTGGGAGCTGGAGGACCTCGCCTTCGCGATCCTCTACCCCAAGATGTACGACGAGATCGTGCGCCTGGTCGCCGAGCGCGCCCCCAAGCGCGACGAGTACCTCGCCATAGTGACCGACGAGGTGCAGTCCGACCTGCGGGCGGCCCGCATCAAGGCCACCGTCACCGGGCGCCCCAAGCACTACTACAGCGTCTACCAGAAGATGATCGTCCGCGGCCGTGACTTCGCGGAGATCTACGACCTGGTGGGCATCCGCGTCCTGGTGGACACGGTCCGCGACTGCTACGCGGCGCTCGGCACGGTCCACGCGCGATGGAACCCGGTCCCCGGCCGGTTCAAGGACTACATCGCGATGCCCAAGTTCAACATGTACCAGTCGCTGCACACCACGGTGATCGGCCCCAACGGCAAGCCCGTCGAACTGCAGATCCGCACCTTCGACATGCACCGCCGCGCCGAGTACGGCATCGCCGCGCACTGGAAGTACAAGCAGGAGGCCGTGGCCGGCGCGTCCAAGGTGCGTACCGACGTGCCGAGGAAGACCGGCAAGGACGACCACCTCAACGACATGGCGTGGCTGCGCCAGCTGCTGGACTGGCAGAAGGAGACCGAGGACCCGAGCGAGTTCCTGGAGTCGCTCCGCTTCGACCTCTCGCGCAACGAGGTCTTCGTCTTCACGCCCAAGGGCGATGTCATCGCGCTGCCGGCCGGCTCCACGCCCGTCGACTTCTCGTACGCCGTCCACACCGAGGTCGGCCACCGCACCATCGGCGCCCGCGTCAACGGCCGGCTCGTACCGCTCGAATCGACCCTCGACAACGGTGACCTGGTGGAGGTCTTCACCTCCAAGGCCGCCGGGGCCGGGCCGTCGCGCGACTGGCTCGGCTTCGTCAAGTCGCCGCGCGCCCGCAACAAGATCCGCGGCTGGTTCTCCAAGGAGCGCCGCGACGAGGCGATCGAGCAGGGCAAGGACGCCATCGCGCGGGCCATGCGCAAGCAGAACCTGCCCATCCAGCGCATCCTGACCGGCGACTCGCTCGTCACCCTCGCCCACGAGATGCGCTACCCCGACATCTCCTCGCTGTACGCGGCGATCGGCGAGGGCCACGTCGCGGCCCAGGGCGTCGTGCAGAAGCTGGTGCAGGCGCTCGGCGGCGAGGAGGCCGCCAACGAGGACATCGCCGAGTCGGCGCCGCCCTCGCGCGGCCGCAGCAAGCGCCGCAAGAACGCCGACCCCGGTGTGGTCGTCAAGGGCGTGGACGACGTATGGGTCAAGCTCGCGCGCTGCTGCACGCCCGTGCCGGGCGACCCCATCATCGGCTTCGTCACCCGCGGCAGCGGCGTCTCGGTGCACCGGGCGGACTGCGTCAACGTGGACTCCCTGTCCCAGCAGCCGGAGCGGATCCTGGAAGTGGAGTGGGCGCCGACCCAGTCCTCGGTCTTCCTGGTCGCCATCCAGGTCGAGGCCCTGGACCGCTCGCGCCTCCTGTCGGACGTCACCCGCGTCCTGTCCGACCAGCACGTCAACATCCTGTCGGCAGCCGTCCAGACCTCCCGCGACCGGGTCGCGACCTCCCGCTTCACCTTCGAGATGGGCGACCCCAAGCACCTGGGGCACGTACTCAAGGCGGTGCGCGGGGTGGAGGGCGTGTACGACGTGTACCGGGTGACATCGGCCCGGCGCCCGTAACCGGGGCGCCCCGGGCCCGGGGCGGGCCGCGCGGTCATGAAAGAGGCCCCCGGAACCGAAAGGTTCCGGGGGCCTCTTTCATGCGGCGGGGGCGGGGTCAGCCGCCGAACTCCTCGAGCCCCTTCAGCGCCTGGTCCAACAGCGCCTGGCGGCCTTCGAGTTCGCGGGCCAGCTTGTCCGCCTTCGCGTCGTTGCCGGCCGCGCGGGCCGCGTCGATCTGCTTCTGGAGCTTGTCGACGGCGTCCTGGAGCTGGCCCGTGAGGCCCGCGGCGCGTGCCCGCGCCTCCGGGTTGGTGCGGCGCCACTCGCCTTCCTCGGCCTCCTGGATCGCCCGCTCCACGGCGTGCATCCGGCCCTCGACCTTGGGACGCGCGTCGCGCGGTACGTGCCCGATGGCCTCCCAGCGCTCGTTGACCGAGCGGAACGCGGCGCGGGCCGCCTTCAGGTCGGTCACCGGGAGGATCTTCTCGGCCTCGACGGCCAGTTCCTCCTTGAGCTTCAGGTTCTCGGTCTGCTCGGCGTCACGCTCGGCGAAGACCTCGCCGCGCGCCGCGAAGAAGACGTCCTGGGCGCCGCGGAAGCGGTTCCACAGCTCGTCCTCGGCCTCGCGCTGGGCGCGGCCCGCCGCCTTCCAGTCCGCCATCAGATCGCGGTAGCGCGCGGCCGTGGTGCCCCAGTCCGTGGAGCCCGAGAGCGCCTCGGCCTCGACGACCAGCTTCTCCTTGACCTTGCGGGCCTCCTCGCGCTGCGCGTCGAGCGAGGCGAAGTGGGCCTTGCGGCGCTTGGAGAAGGCCGAGCGGGCGTGCGAGAAGCGGTGCCACAGCTCGTCGTCCGACTTGCGGTCGAGGCGCGGCAGACCCTTCCAGGTGTCCACCAGCGCCCGCAGCCGCTCGCCCGCCGACCGCCACTGCTCGCTCTGCGCCAGCTCCTCGGCCTCGGCGACCAGCGCCTCCTTGGCGTGCTTGGCCTCGTCGGTCTGCTTGGCCTTCTGGACCTTGCGCTCCTCGCGCCGCGACTCCACGGTCGCCACCAGCTTGTCCAGGCGCGTCCGCAACGCGTCGAGGTCACCGACCGCGTGATGCTCGTCCACCTGGCCGCGCAGGTGGTCGATCGCGGTCTGCGCGTCCTTCGCCGACAGATCGGTGGTCTTCACCCGTCGTTCGAGGAGGCCGATCTCGACAACCAGGCCCTCGTACTTGCGCTCGAAGTAGGCCAGCGCCTCCTCGGGAGAGCCCGCCTGCCACGATCCGACGACCACTTCGCCCTCGGCTGTACGCACATACACGGTGCCCGTCTCATCGACGCGGCCCCACGGGTCGCTGCTCACAGCGCCTCCTCCACATGATGCCTGCGCGGGGGGTCGCTCCCCCGGGGCATCGTCCACAGTTTCCCGGCGGGTCCCGCCCGCCCTCCACAGCGCGGTACGGGCCCACGCTGCACAACGCCAATCTAGGCGACCGGCCGCCCGGCTGTCCGCACTCAGCGCGGCCGAATTCAGCGGTTCACGCTCGGTGCCGGGCGCCCGGCGGCGTCACTGCTTGGTGACGGCGGCCTTCTCGACGGTGACGGCCTTCTTGGGCGCCCCGTCACCCGCGCCGCCCTCGACGCCCTCCTTGGCGACGTCCTCGACGGCCTTCAGGCCGGCCGCGTCCATCGTGCCGAACGGCGTGTAGGTGGGCGGCAGCTTGCTGTCCTTGTAGACCAGGAAGAACTGGCTGCCGCCGGTGTGCGCCTGGCCGGTGTTGGCCATGGCCACCGTGCCCGCCGGGTAGGTCACCGTGCCGTCCGCGCCCGCCTTGCCGAGACCGGTCAGGTTCTCGTCCGGGATCGTGTAGCCGGGGCCGCCCGAACCGGTGCCCTGGGGGTCGCCGCACTGGAGCACGTAGATGCCCTGCGCGGTCAGGCGGTGGCACTTGGTGTTGTTGAAGTACCCCTTGTCGGCGAGGTACTTGAACGAGTTCACGGTGTGCGGGGTCTTCGCCGCGTCCATCGCGACGGAGATGTCGCCGGCGTTCGTCTTCAGGGCCATGGCGTACTTCGCCTTGGCGTCCACCGCCATCTTCGGCTCGGGCGTCGAGCTGGCCGAGGACGACGGGCTGGCGGAGGGGGCCGCGGCGTCGGACTTCTTGGCGCCGTCGCCCGAGAAGGCGCCCGTCGCGAAGGCGACGCCACCCGCCGCCACGACCACCGCGAGGGTGGCCGCGATGACCGTGTTGCGGCGCCTGGCCTTGCGCCGGGCTGCCTCCCGGCGCTGCTGCTGCCGCTCGAACTTCTCGCGCGCGAGCTGGCGCCGACGCTGTTCGCTGCTGACCACCGGTCGTCTCCTTGTGCGGTCTCGTGGGGTGCCGGTACGTGCGTACGAGCTGACTGTGACCCGTACCGTATATGGGTTCGCTGTGACCCGAGCGGCGCCGGTACGCTCTGAACAGCCGTCATCACCCGCCGCGCAAGAAATCGAGGACGATCGTGCTGATTGCCGGGTTCCCCGCCGGGGCCTGGGGGACCAACTGCTACCTGGTCGCCCCCGCCGCAGGCGAGGAATGCGTGATCATCGACCCCGGCCACCAGGCCGCCCAGGGCGTCGAGGAAACGCTGAAGAAGCATCGGCTCAAGCCCGTCGCCGTCATCCTCACCCACGGCCACATCGACCACTGCGCCTCGGTCGTCCCGGTCTGCGGAGCCCACGACGTGCCCGCCTGGATCCACCCCGACGACCGCTACATGATGAGCGACCCGGAGAAGGCCCTCGGCCGTGCCTTCGGCGCCCAGCTCATGGGCGATCTGACGGTGGGGGAGCCGGACGACGTCAAGGAGCTCACGGACGGCGCCAGGCTCGCGCTCGCCGGCCTGGAGCTCACCGTGTCGCACGCGCCCGGCCATACCAAGGGGTCGGTGACGTTCGGGCTGCCCGAGGCGGAGGACATTCCTCCGATCCTGTTCTCGGGCGACCTGCTCTTCGCCGGCTCCGTCGGACGCACCGACCTGCCCGGCGGCAGCCACGCCGAGCTCCTCGAGTCGCTGGGCCGCGTGTGCCTGCCGCTCGACGACTCGACCGTGGTGCTGTCCGGCCACGGCTCCCAGACGACCATCGGCCAGGAGCGCGCCACCAACCCGTATCTGCGGCAGGTGGCCGCCGGCCAGGGAGAGGGCATCGCCTCTCCCCGACGAGGAATGTGACGAAAAGCTTTCCCATGAGTACTTTCCAGGCCCCCAAGGGCACCTACGACCTGCTCCCGCCGGATTCGGCGCGCTACCTCGCCGTGCGCGAGGCCATCGCGGCGCCGCTGAAGCGGTCGGGATACGGCTACATCGAGACCCCGGGCTTCGAGAACGTCGAGCTCTTCGCGCGCGGGGTCGGCGAGTCCACCGACATCGTCACGAAGGAGATGTACGCCTTCGAGACCAAGGGCGGCGACCGGCTCGCGCTGCGCCCGGAGGGCACCGCCTCGGTGCTGCGGGCGTCCCTCGAGGCCAATCTGCACAAGGCGGGCAACCTCCCCGTCAAGCTCTGGTACTCGGGCTCGTACTACCGCTACGAGCGCCCGCAGAAGGGCCGTTACCGGCACTTCTCGCAGGTCGGTGCCGAGGCGATCGGCGCCGAGGACCCGGCGCTCGACGCCGAGCTGATCATCCTGGCGAACGACGCGTACCGCTCGCTCGGTCTGCGGAACTTCCGCATCCTGCTGAACTCGCTGGGCGACAAGGAGTGCCGCCCGGTCTACCGGGAGGCCCTCCAGTCGTTCCTGCGCGGCCTCGACCTCGACGAGGAGACGATCCGCCGCGCCGAGATCAACCCGCTGCGGGTCCTCGACGACAAGCGCCCCGACGTGCAGAAGCAGCTGACCGGCGCGCCGGTGCTGCGCGACTACCTGTGCGACGCGTGCAAGGCGTACCACGAGGAGGTGCGCGCGCTGCTCACGGCGGAGGGCGTCGCCTTCGAGGACGACGAGAAGCTGGTGCGCGGTCTCGACTACTACACGCGCACGACGTTCGAGTTCGTCCACGACGGTCTCGGCTCGCAGTCCGCGGTCGGCGGCGGTGGCCGTTACGACGGCCTCTCCGAGATGATCGGCGGCCCCGCGCTGCCGTCGGTGGGCTGGGCGCTGGGCGTCGACCGTACGGTCCTGGCGCTGGAGGCCGAGGGCGTCGCCCTCGAACTCCCCTCCTCGACCAGTGTGTTCGCGGTCCCGCTCGGCGAGGAGGCGCGGCGCGTGCTCTTCGCCAAGGTCACCGAGCTGCGCCGGGCGGGCATCGCGGCGGACTTCAGCTTCGGCGGCAAGGGTCTGAAGGGCGCGATGAAGAACGCGAACCGTTCGGGCGCGCGCTTCACCCTGGTCGCGGGCGAGCGGGACCTCGCGGAAGGCGTGGTCCAGCTGAAGGACATGGAGTCGGGCGAACAGGGCCCGGTGGCGCTGGACGCGGTCGTGGACGCGGTCCGCGAGCGCCTGGCCTGACGGCCGAAGGCGTGGGGAGCGGGCTCCGCTCGCCCCCGCGCCCCCGTCGCGCGCGATCGTGCGCGGCCCGTGCCCGCTCCCCGCGCGGACGTCCTTATGTCCATCGAACGGTGGACAGCGCACCCCGTGCGGCAGAATGAGGCGGCGGCAGCACAGGCAACCACGATGACGGGATGACGGACCGGCGCTATGACCACAACACTTGACGACGTCTCCTCCGACTCCGGACACCGCGAGGTGAGCAGCGAGGGGGCCGTCGGCGGCAGCCGCGCGTTCGCCTGGCTGCTCGTGATCACGGGTGTGGCCGGGGTGGTGGCGGCCTGGGTCATCACGCTCGACAAGTTCAAACTGCTCGAGAACCCGAACTTCGTGCCGGGGTGCAGCCTGAACCCGGTCGTGTCCTGCGGCAACATCATGAAGAGCGATCAGGCGTCGGCCTTCGGCTTCCCGAACCCGATGCTGGGCCTGGTCGCCTACGGAATCGTCGTCTGCGTCGGCATGAGCATCCTGGCGGGCGCGCGCTTCCGCCGCTGGTACTGGCTGACCTTCAACGCGGGCACCGTTTTCGGCGTCTGCTTCGTCAGCTGGCTCCAGTTCGAGTCGCTGTACCGGATCAACTCGCTCTGCCTGTGGTGCTGCCTCGCCTGGGTCGCCACCATCGTCATGTTCTGGTACGTGACGTCGTTCAACCTGCGCCGCGGGTTCCTGCCCGCGCCGCGCTGGATGAAGAACGCGCTGTCCGAGTTCACCTGGGTCCTGCCGGTGCTGCACATCGGCGTGATCGGAATGCTGATCCTGACCCGCTGGTGGGACTTCTGGACCAGCTGACCGGCGCTCACCGGCCACCGGGACGGCCCGCGTCCGCGCAGGCCGGACGGCGTTGTCAGTGCCGTGCCCTAGGGTCGTGTGCGTGGAACCCGACCTCTTCACCGCAGCCGCCGAGGACCGCCAGGAGAAAGACCCGGCGGGCAGCCCCCTGGCCGTACGGATGCGCCCGCGCGTCCTCGACGAGGTGGTCGGCCAGCAGCACCTCCTGAAGCAGGGCTCGCCGCTGCGCCGCCTGGTGGGCGAGGGCGCGGGCGGCCCCGCCGGCCCCTCGTCGGTGATCCTGTGGGGCCCGCCGGGCACCGGCAAGACCACGCTCGCCTACGTGGTGTCCAAGGCCACCAACAAGCGGTTCGTCGAGCTCTCGGCGATCACCGCCGGGGTCAAGGAGGTCCGCGCGGTCATCGACGGCGCGCGCCGCGCCATCGGCGGCTTCGGCAAGGAGACCGTCCTCTTCCTCGACGAGATCCACCGCTTCTCCAAGGCCCAGCAGGACTCCCTGCTCCCCGCCGTCGAGAACCGCTGGGTCACCCTCATCGCGGCCACCACGGAGAACCCGTACTTCTCGGTGATCTCCCCCCTGCTCTCCCGCTCCCTGCTGCTCACCCTCGAACCGCTCACCGACGACGACCTGCGGGCGCTGGTGCGCCGGGCGCTCGCCGAGGAGCGGGGCCTGGGCGCCGCGGTCACCCTGCCCGATGACGCGGAGTCCCATCTGCTGCGCATCGCGGGCGGTGACGCGCGCCGGGCACTGACCGCCCTGGAGGCCGCGGCCGGTTCGGCCCTCGCCAAGTCGGAGCGGGAGATCACGCTCCAGACGCTGGAGGAGACCGTCGACCGGGCGGCGGTGAAGTACGACAAGGGCGGCGACCAGCACTACGACGTGGCGAGCGCCCTGATCAAGTCGATCCGCGGCTCGGACGTCGACGCGGCGCTGCACTATCTGGCCCGCATGATCGAAGCGGGGGAGGACCCCCGCTTCATCGCGCGCCGCCTGATCATCTCCGCGAGCGAGGACATCGGCCTCGCCGACCCGACGGCCCTGCCCACTGCGGTGGCGGCGGCCCAGGCGGTGGCCCTCATCGGCTTCCCCGAGGCGGCCCTCACCCTCAGCCACGCCACCATCGCGCTGGCGCTTGCCCCCAAGTCCAACTCCGCGACGACGGCGATCGGCGCGGCCCTCGCGGACGTACGGGCGGGCCTGGCCGGCCCCGTCCCGCCCCATCTGCGGGACGGCCACTACAAGGGCGCGGCCAAGCTGGGGCACGCGCAGGGCTATGTCTATCCGCACGACGTGCCGGGCGCCATCGCCGCCCAGCAGTACGCGCCGGACGCGGTGTCCGAGAAGCGGTACTACGAGCCGACGCGGTATGGGGCGGAGGCGCGGTACGCGGACGTGGTGGAGAAGGTGCGGGAGCGGTTGGGGCGCGGGGAGGAGTAGGGCGCCTCGTGCAGAGGGTCTCCTGCGGAGGGGCCTCCGGGGGGAGAGGTCTCTTGCGGAGGGGCCTTCCGCGGAGGGTGATGCCGCGGAGGGCTCTCCTGCCGAGCGGGCGGCCCCCGCCACCGCCCCTGCTGCTAGCCGGCCGCGGCCTCGAAGAGCTGGTGCATCGCGCGGCGCAGGTCCGTGATGTCGGTCACCGGCTCGGGGAAGTCGAAGCGGGCGTCGAAGGTGTGGCCGCCGCCCCGGCCGAAACGCACCCGGAGACCGAACCGGTCGAGCGCAAGCGGGGTGACCCGGGTCACGTCCGCGCGCTCCACGAGCCCGGCGAGCAGCCCCACCTGCTCGTCGTGGGCCGAGGCGAGGTGCTGCAGGAGCTCGGTCTCGTACCGGGCCAGCGGGTCGGGCTGCGCCCGCGCGAAGTCCTCGGGGTCGACCGCGCTCGCCCCCCACAGGTCGTCCACGTACGCCTCCCCGACGTCCAGGCGCAGCGTCATCCGCCCGGGGGCCGCCTGGCCGGGCACCAGGGTCAGCCAGCCGGAGACCCAGGCGCGGCCCCGGATGCGGTGGGGGACGGAGACCGGAGCCACGTCCGTGAGTTCGAGGACCGCCCGGACCTCGTCGTCCTGGGCGTGGGTGGCGGCCCGTACGACGGGGGAGTCGGCGGGCAGGACCAGGAACAGGTCCCCGTCGGGTCCGACGGTGCGGACCTCGGTCGTGGCCTGCTCGGGACGGGTCGGTGGGAGGCCGGGTACGAGCAGCACCGCCGAGCAGGTACTCTGTACGAGAGTTCGTGTGCGCTCGGCTGCTGACGGCATCCGTGCGACTTCAAGTCCGCTGGGACGCGGCTGACCACGATCTGATCGGACCTCCGTCACGTGCCCGGCTCCAGAGGAGTCGGGAGAGTCGGCCTCCCGCGAAAGCGGCGTTTGGCCGGCCTTCTTCGTGCTGTCCGTGATGTGACTGGTGTTCCCCGGACGCGACATGCGATCTCCTTGAGTAAGGTGAGCCTAACCTAACCCAACCATGGAGGTTTGGAGAACGTGCCTAACCAGTCGCGTCCCAAGGTCAAGAAGTCCCGTGCGCTCGGCATCGCGCTGACGCCGAAGGCCGTCAAGTACTTCGAGGCCCGCCCCTACCCGCCGGGCGAGCACGGCCGTGGCCGCAAGCAGAACTCGGACTACAAGGTCCGTCTGCTCGAGAAGCAGCGTCTGCGCGCCCAGTACGACATCAGCGAGCGCCAGATGGCGCGTGCCTACGACCGCGCCAAGAAGGCCGAGGGCAAGACGGGCGAGGCGCTGGTCGTCGAGCTCGAGCGCCGCCTCGACGCCCTGGTCCTGCGTTCGGGCATCGCCCGCACCATCTACCAGGCCCGCCAGATGGTCGTGCACGGTCACATCCAGGTCAACGGCGCCAAGGTCGACAAGCCGTCGTTCCGCGTCCGTCCGGACGACGTCGTGACGGTCCGCGAGCGCAGCCGCGAGAAGGTCCCCTTCCAGGTCGCCCGCGAGGGTGGCTACGCCGGCGAGGGCGAGACCCCGCGCTACCTCCAGGTGAACCTGAAGGCCCTGGCCTTCCGCCTGGACCGCGACCCGAACCGCAAGGAAATCCCGGTCATCTGCGACGAGCAGCTCGTCGTCGAGTACTACGCCCGCTGATCCAGGCGTAGCACCGGAGCCTCAGCGCTTCAGCCCGCCGTCCCCCCGCTCCGCACGGAGCGGGAGGCGGCGGGCTTTCGCGTGTCCGGGGTCCTCGGGCGTCCGGCCCTCGCGCGCGGGCGTCAACTCCCTTGCGCCATCGGCCTCTTGACCGGCCCGGCCGAGGCCCCGTGCCACTGCCCCGTCCGCGTCCAGGCCCGCGCCGCGCCGCCGGTGCGTCTCGTACGCCGCGTCGCCGAGCCGCTCGCGGGTGCGCTCCTCGCACAGCACGTGCGCGGCGTAGAAGTACGCCGAGCCGAACAGCGGCAGGCCCACCGACGGCCACAGCCGCTCCGCGGCCCCCTGGAGCACGGCCGCCTCCGCCGGGTCGCCGGTGTCGGCCTCCACCAGCGCCAGCATTTCGAGCGTGAGCACCGTGCCCACCAGATCGTGGAAGGTGTGGGCGACCGCGAGGCTCTCGCGCAGCAGGGCGCGCGCCCGCCCGAAATCACCGCCGTACCAGGCCGCGTACGCCAGGACGTAGCGCGCGTAGGCCCGGGCCCAGCGCTCGCCGTGCTCGTCGCAGATCTCCACGACCTGCTCGCACACCGAGACCGCCTCGTCCAGTCGCCCGCGAAAGCCCACCGCCATGGCCAGCTCGACCTGGCCCATCAGGACGTTGCTGTTGAGCTCGCCGACCTCGTCGTACTCGGCGAGGGCCGCGCGGATCAGCTCCTCGGCGCGCGGCATGTCGTCGGTGACCAGGGCCAGACAGCCGGTGCGGTGCACCGCGTACGCCGCGGCCACCGGGTCGCCGCGCAACTCGGCCTCCTCGCGGCACTCCTGCAGCGCCGCGATGGCCGCCACCGCGTCGCCCTGCAGCACCGCCACGTAGCCGAGGACCCACAGCGCCTTCAGGCGGGAGCTGTCGTGCTCGCTCCCGGCGTCCAGGACCTGCGTCAGCCAGTGCCGGCCCTCCGCCAGGCGCCCGCAGCCCGTCCAGTAGAACCAGAGCGTGCCCGCCAGGTACTGGGCGAGGTGCGTGTCCTCGCGCGAGGTGAGCGAGAACTCCATCGCGGCCCGCAGATTGGGCAGTTCGCCCTCCACGCGCAGGGCCACCTCCGCCTGGCGGGGACTGAACCAGTCCAGCTCGCACCAGGTGGCAAGACCCAGGTACCAGTCGCGGTGGCGCCGGTGCAGCCGTTCCGCGTCCCCCGTCGCCACCAGCCATTCGGCGCCGTACTCGCGGACCGTGTCCAGCAGCCGGTAGCGCGGGCCGCCGGGGCCGTCCTCGCGCACCACCACCGACTGGTCGAGCAGCTCGCCGAGGACGTCGAGGACGTCCTGCTGGGGCAGATCGGGGCCCACGCAGATGTACTCGACGGCCTCCAGGTCGAAGCTGCCCGCGAACACGGCCAGCCGCGCCCAGAGCAGCCGCTGTGCGCCCGTGCACAGCTCGTGGCTCCAGCCGATCGTGGTGCGCAGGGTCTGGTGGCGGGGGAGCGAGCCGCGGCCGCCGCCGGTGAGCAGGCGGAACCGGTCGTCGAGGCGGCGCAGCAACTGCTCCGGCGACAGCGCCCCGAGCCGGCCCGCGGCCAGTTCCAGAGCCAGCGGAATCCCGTCCAGGCGCCGGCACAGCTCGGCGACGGCCTCGTCCCCCTCGGCCGGCCGCTCGCCCCCGCGGACGCCCGCCGCCCGCTCGGCGAAGAGCGCCACCGCGTCCTGCTCGGTCATCGGCGCGAGCGGGAACACCTGCTCGCCGTCGATCCGCAGCGGCAGCCGCCCGGCGGCCAGCACCCGCAGCCCTGGGCAGTCGCGCAGCAGCTCCCGCACCAGCTCGGCGCAGCCCTGGACCAACTGCTCGAACCCGTCGAGCACCAGCAGGAGTTCGCGCTCCGCGAGGTGGTCGAGCAGCTGCCGGCGCGGCGGTCTCGCCGTGTGGTCGGTCAGACCGAGCGCCTCGGCGACGGCGTGGTCGAGCAGCGCGGGATCGGTGAGAGAGGACAGCTCGACCAGCCGGACACCGTCGCAGTACCGTTCCTGCGCTGCCGCCCAGGCCGCGGCCCGCAGGGCGAAGCGGGTCTTGCCGACCCCGCCGACGCCGGTCACCGTGACCATCCGCGCGTGGCCGAGGAGATGGTCGAGGCGGGTCAGTTCGCGGTCGCGCCCGACGAAGCGGTTCAACTCTGCGGGCAGATGGGAGCGCATGGGACACGCAGCGTACTCAAGGGTGTGCACTGCGTACAATCGTCTTGCCCAACTCCGCGCGCGGCGGCGGAGAACGCGGTACGGGAAGCCATCCGCGGCGCGATAGGCTCGCAGGACTACCTTTTTCGAGGTTTCGAGTTTTCGAGGTTGTCGAGTTCCGACGGGTTGCGGGGAGCGGTGCAAGTGTCCGGTGGAGAGGTGGCCGGGATCCTGGTGGCCGTCTTCTGGGCGATCCTGGTGTCCTTCCTCGCGGTCGTTCTCGTGAGGCTGGCCCAGACGCTGAAGGCGACGACCAAGCTGGTAGCGGACGTGACCGACCAGGCCGTCCCCCTGCTCGCCGACGCCTCGGACGCGGTGCGCTCGGCACAGACCCAGCTGGACCGGGTCGACGCCATCGCCTCCGACGTCCAGGAGGTCACCTCCAACGCCTCCGCGCTCTCCACCACGGTCGCCTCCACCTTCGGCGGCCCGCTGGTCAAGGTCGCGGCCTTCGGGTACGGGGTGCGCCGGGCCATCGGCCGCAAGGGCGCCGCCCCCGCCGACGCGCCCGCGCGGGAGAGCCGCCGGCAGCGGAGCGACGAGGCCCGCCACACCGTGATCGTCGGACGGACCGTGCCGTCCGCGCGCCGCTCCAAGCGAAAGGGCTGACGCCGCGATGTTCCGCCGTACGTTCTGGTTCACCGCGGGCGCGGCCACCGGAGTCTGGGCCACCGCCAAGGTGAACCGGAAGCTGAGACAACTCACCCCCGAGAGCCTGGCCGCGCGCGCCGCCGACAAGGCGGTCGAGGCCGGCCACCGGCTCAAGGACTTCGCCCTCGACATCAAGTCCGGCATGGCTCAGCGCGAGGCCGAACTCAACGACGTCCTGGGCATCGCCGAGAGCGAGCCGCCGCGTGAACTGCCCGCGCAGCGCCGCCTCGTCGCCATCGAGACCACACAGCAGCACACCAAGCATTCGTACAACCGGAATGAGGACCACTGATGGAGTCGGCCGAGATTCGCCGCCGCTGGCTGAGCTTCTTCGAGGAGCGCGGGCACACCGTCGTCCCTTCGGCGTCGCTCATCGCGGACGACCCGACTCTGCTGCTCGTCAACGCCGGCATGGTCCCCTTCAAGCCCTACTTCCTGGGTGAGACCAAGCCGCCCGCCCCGCGCGCCACCAGCGTGCAGAAGTGCGTGCGCACGCCGGACATCGAAGAGGTCGGCAAGACCACCCGGCACGGCACGTTCTTCCAGATGTGCGGCAACTTCTCCTTCGGGGACTACTTCAAGGAAGGCGCCATCAAGTACGCCTGGGAGCTGCTCACCAGCTCCGTGGCGGACGGCGGCTACGGCCTGGAGCCCGAGAAGCTCTGGATCACCGTCTACCTCGACGACGACGAGGCCGAGCGGATCTGGCACGAGGTCGTCGGAGTGCCGAAGGAGCGCATCCAGCGCCTGGGCAAGAAGGACAACTTCTGGTCCATGGGCGTGCCCGGACCGTGCGGCCCCTGCTCCGAGATCAACTACGACCGCGGCCCCGAGTTCGGCGCCGAGGGCGGCCCCGCCGTCAACGACGAGCGGTACGTGGAGATCTGGAACCTGGTCTTCATGCAGTACGAGCGCGGCGCCGGCGAGGGCAAGGAGGACTTCCCGATCCTCGGCGACCTGCCGTCCCAGAACATCGACACCGGCCTCGGCCTCGAACGTCTCGCGATGATCCTGCAGGGCGTGCAGAACATGTACGAGACCGACACCCTGCGCGTCGTCATGGACAAGGCCACCGAGCTGACCGGCGTCCGCTACGGCGACAAGCACGAGTCGGACGTCTCCATGCGCGTGGTCGCCGACCACATCCGCACCTCGGTGATGCTCATCGGCGACGGCGTGACCCCGGGCAACGAGGGCCGCGGCTATGTGCTGCGCCGCATCATGCGCCGCGCCATCCGCAACATGCGCCTGATGGGCGCCACCGGCCCGGTCGTCCAGGAACTGATCGACGTCGTCATCAAGACGATGGGCCTGCAGTACCCGGAGCTCCTGACCGACCGCAAGCGCATCGAGACGGTCGCCCTCGCCGAGGAGGCCGCCTTCCTCAAGGCGCTGCGCGGCGGCACCAACATCCTGGACACCGCCATCACCGAGACCAAGGCCACCGGTGGCACGGTCCTGGCCGGCGACAAGGCGTTCCTGCTCCACGACACCTGGGGCTTCCCGATCGACCTCACCCTGGAGATGGCCGCCGAACAGGGCCTGTCCGTGGACGAGGACGGCTTCCGCCGTCTGATGAAGCAGCAGCGCGACCAGGCCAAGGCCGACGCCCGCGCCAAGAAGACCGGCCACGCCGACCTGTCCGCCTACCGCGAGGTGGCCGACAACTCCGGCGCGACCGACTTCACCGGCTACACCTCCACCGAGAACGAGTCGACCATCGTCGGCCTGCTCGTCGACGGAGTGCCCTCGCCCGCCGCCACCGAGGGCGACGAGGTCGAGGTCGTCCTCGACCGCAGCCCCTTCTACGCCGAGGGCGGCGGCCAGCTCGCCGACCAGGGCCGCATCAAGCTCGACAGCGGCGCGGTCATCGAGGTCCGCGACGTGCAGAAGCCGGTGCCCGGCGTGCACGTGCACAAGGGTGTCGTCCAGGTCGGCGAGGTGACCGTCGGCGCCTCGGCGTACGCGGCCATCGACACCAAGCGCCGGCGCGCCATCGCCCGCGCCCACTCCGCGACCCACCTCACCCACCAGGCGCTGCGCGACGCGCTCGGCCCGACCGCCGCCCAGGCCGGCTCCGAGAACTCGCCGGGCCGCTTCCGCTTCGACTTCGGTTCGCCCGCCGCCGTGCCCGGCACGGTCCTCACCGACGTCGAGCAGAAGATCAACGAGGTGCTCTCCCGCGAGCTCGACGTGCAGGCCGAGGTCATGTCGATCGACGAGGCCAAGAAGCAGGGCGCCATCGCCGAGTTCGGCGAGAAGTACGGCGAGCGGGTCCGCGTCGTCACCATCGGCGACTTCTCCAAGGAGCTGTGCGGCGGCACCCACGTGCACAACACCGCCCAGCTCGGTCTGGTGAAGCTGCTCGGCGAGTCGTCCATCGGCTCGGGCGTGCGCCGCATCGAGGCGCTGGTCGGCGTCGACGCGTACAACTTCCTGGCCCGTGAGCACACGGTCGTCGCCCAGCTCCAGGAACTGGTCAAGGGCCGCGCCGACGAGCTGCCCGAGAAGATCTCCGCCATGCTCGGCAAGCTGAAGGACGCCGAGAAGGAGATCGAGAAGTTCCGCGCCGAGAAGGTGCTCCAGGCCGCAGCCGGTCTCGTCGACACCGCCAAGGACGTCCGCGGCACCGCGCTCGTCACCGGCCAGGTGCCGGACGGCACCTCCGCCGACGACCTGCGCAAGCTGGTCCTCGACGTGCGCGGCCGGATCCCCGGCGACCGCCCGGCGGTCGTGGCCCTGTTCACCACGGCGGGCGGCCGTCCCGTGACGGTCATCGCCACCAACGAGGCCGCGCGCGAGCGCGGGCTCAAGGCCGGTGAACTGGTCCGTACCGCTGCCAAGACCCTGGGCGGCGGCGGTGGCGGCAAGCCGGACGTCGCCCAGGGCGGCGGCCAGAACCCGGACGCGATCGGCGACGCCATCGACGCCGTCGAGCGCCAGGTAGCCGAGACCGCCTGATGCGACGAGGACGCCGACTCGCCATTGACGTCGGGGACGCCCGGATCGGGGTCGCCTCGTGCGACCCCGACGGGGTGCTCGCCACGCCGGTGGAGACCGTCCCGGGGCGTGACGTCCCGGCGGCCCACCGGCGGCTGCGGCAGCTGGTCGAGGAGTACGAGCCGATCGAGGTCGTCGTCGGACTGCCCCGCTCGCTGAACGGCGGCGAGGGCCCGGCGGCGGCCAAAGTCCGGGTCTTCGTCCGGGAGTTGGCGCGTGGTATCGCGCCCATCGGGGTGCGCCTGGTCGACGAGCGGATGACGACGGTGACCGCGACCCAGGGCCTGCGGGCCTCCGGGGTGAAGTCGAAGAAGGGACGTTCCGTCATCGACCAGGCCGCGGCCGTGGTCATCCTGCAGAACGCACTTGAGGCCGAACGGGTGTCAGGCAACCCTCCTGGCGAAGGCGTCGAAGTGGTTATCTGATCGCGATACGGTAACGTTCCGGCCGATGCGGAGGCATTCGAACAGTCGCCGCACAGCAAAAGAGGCGGACCGTCCGGATGCCTCGCGGCTCTAGGGGACCGATGACTGAGTATGGCCGGGGCCAAGGCTCCGAACCGTGGCATCCAGCGGATCCCCTCTACGGGGACCAGGGGTGGGGAGCGCAGCAGGCTGCCTCCGGTCAGGCTTCGTACGACGGCCACCAGCAGCAGGAGCAGTACGCGCAGCAGGGCGGGCAGCCGTACTACCCGCAGCAGTCGCAGGATCCGTACGCCCAGCAGCAGTATCCCCAGCAGTATGCGCAGCCGCAGTACGCGGACCAGCAGGTGCAGCAGGGCTACGCCGACCAGGTCCAGCAGGGCTACGCCCCGCACCAGTACGCGGACCAGTACGCGGCGCCGCCGGCGTACCCGCAGCAGTACGACGCCGGCTGGGACAGCACCGGCCAGCAGGCCGCGATGCCGTACGTGGGCCAGCAGCCCGACCCGTACAACAACGGCTATGCCGGTGAGGGCCAGGACGTCTACGGCACGTCCGAGGCGTACCCGCCGCCGCAGCCGCCCGGCCGGCGCCGGGCGACGGCCGCCCCCGAGGTGCCGGAACAGGGCCACGAGTGGGACGCCGAACCGCAGGAGGAGAGCCACCCGTTCTTCACCGGTGTTGGCGAAAGCGAACGCGATGACGACGAGCCGCGCCCGTCCCGCAGAGCCGATGCCGGCGGTGGTGGCCGCGACCGGCGGAGCAAGACCAAGAAGAAGGGCAAGAGCGGGCGCGCCTGCCTCGTGCTCGCGGTGGTCTTCGCGATCGGCGCGGGCGGCGTCGGCTACGTGGGCTACGACTTCTACCAGAAGAAGTTCGGCGCGGCCCCGGACTACGTGGGCGCGGGCACGAGCGAGACCGTCACCGTCGAGGTGCCGACGGGTGCGGGCGGCTCCGAGATCGGCCAGCTCCTCAAGCAGGCCGGTGTCGTCAAGAGCATCGACGCCTTCATCCAGGCGCAGAACGACGACCCCAAGGGCAAGACCATTCAGGCCGGCGCCTACACCCTGAAGAAGGGCATGTCGGCGGCGAACGCGGTCAAGCTGATGCTGGATCCGACCAGCCGCAACTCGCTCATCATTCCCGAAGGCAAACGCAACTCCTGGGTCTACGACAAGATCGACGACCGTCTCGGCCTGTCGCCCGGCACCACCAAGAACATCGCGCTCAAGAACGCCGACAGCATGGGCCTGCCGGACTGGGCCAAGAACCACAAGGACGTCAAGGACCCGCTGGAGGGCTTCCTCTACCCGGCGAGCTATCCGGTGGCCAAGGGCATGAAGCCCGAGGACGTCCTGAAGAAGATGGTCAACCGGGCCACCTCCGAGTACGGCAAGCAGGACCTGGCCGCCGAGGCCAAGAAGCTGAAGCTGGACGGTCCCTGGCAGCTCATCACCGTGGCCAGCCTGGTCCAGGCCGAGGGCAAGTCGCCCGACGACTTCCGCAAGATGTCCGAGGTCGTCTACAACCGCCTCAAGCCGGACAACATCCAGACCAACCAGAAGCTCCAGTTCGACTCGGCGTACAACTACCTCACCAACAAGAGCGACATCAAGATCGGGCTGTCCGAGATCAACAGCAACCCGGACCCGTACAACACCTACAAGTGGCGCGGGCTCACCCCCGGCCCGATCAGCAACCCCGGCAGTGAAGCGCTGGCCGCCGCGCTCGACCCGACCAGCGACGGCTGGATGTACTTCGTGGCCACCGACGGCAAGCACAAGACCGAGTTCGCCAAGACCCTGGGCGAGTTCAACAAGCTGAAGGCAGAGTTCGATGCCCAGTCAGGCCAGTGAGGGTGCGCGCAGGGCGGCCGTTCTCGGCTCGCCCATCGCCCACTCGCTGTCCCCCGTCCTGCACCGCGCCGCGTACGCCGAACTCGGCCTCGACCACTGGTCCTACGACCGGTTCGAGGTCGACGAGGCGGGGCTCTCCGGCTTCTTCGCGGGGCTCGACACCTCCTGGGCGGGCCTCTCGCTCACGATGCCGCTGAAACGGGCGGTCATCCCGCTGCTCGACGCGGTGAGCGCCACGGCGGCCTCGGTCGAGGCGGTCAACACCGTCGTCTTCACCGACGACGGCCGCCGCCTCGGCGACAACACCGACGTCCCCGGCATGATCGCGGCCCTGGAGGAGCGCGGTGTGAGCGGCGTCGGCTCCGCGGCCGTCCTCGGCGCAGGCGCCACCGCCTCCTCAGCGCTCGCCGCGCTCGCCCGGATCTGCACCGGCCCGGTCACCGCGTACGTCCGCAGTGCCGCGCGGGCCGAGGAGATGCGCGGCTGGGGCGAGCGGCTCGGCGTCGACGTGCGCACCGCCGACTGGGCGCGGGCGGCCGAGGCCTTCGGGGAACCGCTGGTCATCGCCACCACCCCGGCCGGCACCACCGACGCGCTGGCCACGGCCGTCCCCGAGCGGCCGGGCACCCTCTTCGACGTGCTGTACGAACCCTGGCCGACCGCGCTCGCGGCGGCCTGGACCGGGCGCGGGGGAGCGGTCGTCGGCGGGCTCGACCTGCTCGTGCACCAGGCCGTGCTCCAGGTCGAGCAGATGACGGGATGCCGCGCGGCCCCGCTCGACGTCATGCGCAAGGCGGGCGAAGCGGCCCTCGCGCTGCGCTGAACCGGCGCCCGCGGGCCGCCCGCGCGCACCCGCCCGGCGGGATCACGGTCCGCCTGCTGGACCTCGGCCCGGCCCACCTCCCGGGACGTGGGAGGATCGGGGGTGGCGGGCCAGGGCCGCGCACCCCGGTAACGCCGCCGTAGTACCCGGACGCGCGAGCAACGAGGAGCACCGTTGAGCAGGTTGCGCTGGCTGACCGCGGGGGAGTCCCACGGCCCCGCACTCGTCGCGACGCTGGAGGGCCTTCCCGCCGGCGTCCCGATCACCACGGACATGGTGGCCGACCACCTGGCCCGGCGGCGCCTCGGCTATGGACGCGGTGCCCGGATGAAGTTCGAGCGCGACGAGGTGACCTTCCTCGGCGGCGTACGGCACGGCCTGTCCATGGGCTCGCCGATCGCGGTCATGGTGGGCAACACCGAGTGGCCCAAGTGGGAGCAGGTCATGTCGGCCGACCCGGTCGACCCCGAGATCCTCGCGGAGCTGGCCCGCAACGCCCCGCTGACCCGGCCCAGGCCCGGCCACGCCGACCTCGCCGGCATGCAGAAGTACGGCTTCGACGAGGCCCGGCCCGTCCTGGAGCGCGCCAGCGCCCGCGAGACCGCGGCCCGCGTCGCGCTCGGCGCGGTGGCCCGCTCCTACCTCAAGGAGACCGCGGGCATCGAGATCGTCTCCCACGTGGTGGAGCTGGCCGCGGCCAAGGCCCCCTACGGGGTGCTGCCGACCCCGGCCGACGTCGAGAAGCTGGACGCCGACCCGGTGCGCTGCCTGGACGCGGACGCGTCGAAGGCGATGGTCGCCGAGATCGACCAGGCCCACAAGGACGGCGACACCCTCGGCGGCGTCGTGGAAGTCCTGGCCTACGGCGTGCCCGTCGGCCTCGGCTCCCACGTGCACTGGGACCGCCGCCTGGACGCGCGGCTCGCCGCCGCCCTCATGGGCATCCAGGCGATCAAGGGCGTCGAGGTCGGCGACGGCTTCGACCTGGCCCGGGTGCCCGGCTCCAAGGCGCACGACGAGATCGTCAACACCGCCGACGGCGTCCGGCGCACCTCCGGCCGCTCCGGCGGCACCGAGGGCGGGCTCACCACCGGTGAACTGCTGCGCGTACGGGCCGCGATGAAGCCCATCGCCACCGTGCCCCGCGCGCTCGCCACCATCGACGTCGCCACCGGCGAGGCCGCCAAGGCCCACCACCAGCGCTCCGACGTGTGCGCCGTGCCGGCCGCCGGCATCGTCGCCGAGGCCATGGTCGCGCTCGTCCTGGCGGACGCGGTCGCCGAGAAGTTCGGCGGCGACAGCGTGCCCGAGACCCGCCGCAACGTCCGGTCCTACCTCGACAACCTGCAGATCCGGTGAGCACCACCGGACCCCTGGTCGTCCTCGTCGGCCCGATGGGATCGGGCAAGTCCACGGTGGGCGCGCTGCTCGCGGAACGGCTCGGCGCGCCCTACCGGGACACCGACGCGGACATCGTGGCCGCCGAGGGCCGCGAGATCTCGGACATCTTCATCGAGGACGGCGAGCCGCACTTCCGCGCCCTGGAACGGGCCGCGGTCCGTACCGCGCTGGCCGAGCACGCCGGCGTGCTCGCGCTCGGCGGCGGCGCGGTCCTCGACGAGGGGACCCGCGGGCTGCTCGCGGCGCACCCCGTCGTCTACCTCTCGCTGGACGTCGAGGAGGCGGTCAGGCGCGTCGGCCTGAACACCGCCCGGCCGCTGCTCGCCGTCAACCCGCGCCGGCAGTGGCGCGAGCTGATGGACGCACGGCGCCCCCTGTACACCGAAGTCGCCCGTGCGGTCGTCGCGACCGACGGGCGCACCCCCGAAGAGGTCGCCCAGGCGGTCCTCGACGCACTGGAGTTGAAGGACGCATGACGGAGCAGGCACCCACCCGGATCCAGGTCGGCGGCTCCGCCGGCACTGACCCGTACGAAGTGCTCGTCGGCCACAACCTGCTGGGCGAGCTCGCCGGGCTGATCGGCGACCGGACCGGACGGGTCGCGATCATCCACCCCGAGGCGCTGGCCGGCACCGGTGACGCGATCCGCGAGGACCTCGCCGCCCAGGGCTACGAGGCCATCGCGATCCAGGTCCCCAACGCCGAGGAGGCCAAGACCGCCGAGGTCGCCGCCTACTGCTGGAAGGCGCTGGGCCAGTCGGGCTTCACCCGCACCGACGTGGTCGTCGGCGTCGGCGGCGGCGCCACCACCGACCTCGCGGGCTTCGTCGCCGCGACCTGGCTGCGCGGGGTGCGCTGGATCTCGGTGCCGACCACGGTGCTCGGCATGGTGGACGCGGCCGTCGGCGGCAAGACGGGCATCAACACCGCCGAGGGCAAGAACCTGGTGGGCGCCTTCCACCCGCCCGTCGGCGTCCTGTGCGACCTGGCCGCACTGGACTCGCTGCCCGTCCACGACTACGTGTCGGGCATGGCCGAGGTCATCAAGACCGGCTTCATCGCCGACCCGGTGATCCTCGACCTCATCGAGTCCGACCCGGCCGGCGCCCGCACCCCCCAGGGCCCGCACACCGCCGAGCTCATCGAGCGCTCCATCCGGGTCAAGGCCGAGGTCGTCTCCAACGACCTGAAGGAATCCGGGCTGCGCGAGATCCTCAACTACGGCCACACCCTGGCCCACGCCATCGAGAAGAACGAGCGCTACAAGTGGCGGCACGGCGCCGCCGTCTCCGTCGGCATGGTCTTCGCGGCCGAACTCGGCCGTCTGGCCGGGCGGTTGGACGGCGCCACCGCCGACCGGCACAGCGCGATCCTGGAGTCCGTCGGGCTGCCGCTCACCTACCGCGGCGACCAGTGGCCCAAGCTGCTGGAGAACATGAAGCTGGACAAGAAGTCCCGCGGCAACCTGCTGCGCTTCATCGTCCTGGACGGCCTCGCCAAGCCGACCGTCCTGGAGGGTCCCGACCCGGCGGTGCTGCTCGCCGCCTTCGGTGAGGTCTCGGCGTGAGCCGGCCGGTGTTCGTCCTCAACGGGCCCAACCTCGGCCGTCTCGGCTCCCGCGAGCCCGACGTGTACGGCGCCACCACCTACGCCGGCCTCGTCGAGGTCTGCGAGGCGCTGGGCAAGGAGCTGGGCTTCGAGGTGTCGGTCCGCGAGACCAACGACGAGGGCGAGCTCATCCGCTGGCTCCACGAGGCGGCGGACGGGCGCGTTCCGGTCGTCATCAACCCGGGTGCCTTCACCCACTACTCGTACGGAATGCGCGATGCGGCGGCCCAGCGCACCGCGCCGCTCATCGAGGTGCACATCTCGAACCCGTACGCCCGTGAGGAATTCCGCCACACCTCGGTGATCGCGCCCGTCGCCACCGGCACCGTCGCGGGCTTCGGCATCGGCTCCTACCGCCTGGCACTGCGTGCGCTCGCCGACGAGCTGGGCGACCAACTCGGCTGACGGGCACGCTCGCACGCCCCGGGCCGTTCACACTGTGGCGGCCCGGGGAGGTACGGTTCTGCACCGGGCCGCCCACACCGACGGGCGCCCGACCAGCGCCAGTTGCCTGTACGAGACGGAGTGGCACCGGATGCAGCACGCAGGGGGGGCTCCACTGCCGCCGCCCCACGCCCCGGGGCGGCCCCCGCACGGCTGGGCCGCCCAGGGCGTCGAGCCGGAGGGCACCGCCCCGTCCGGGCCGCCCGCGCCGCAGGCGCCGCCCGCGCCCGGCGCACCGCCGTACCAGCCGGGCCCGCCGCCCGGGTCCGGTGCGGCCCACCTCCCCTCCCAGCCGCCGTCGCCACCGGCCCAGCAGCCGCCCGGCCAGGGCTGGCACGGGCCCGCGCCGCAGCACGCCTCGGCCCGGCCGCCGTCGCGCGACACCACGGGCCATGTGGCGCTGCCGCCCGGCGGCCCGGTGCCGCTGCCCCAGGCGCCCGAGGGCACCGGCGCCACCACGCTCGCGGTGCTGCTCATCGGCCCCGCCGGAGCGGGCAAGACCACCGTGGCCCGGTACTGGGCGCAGCACCGCCGGGTGCCCACCGCCCACATCAGCCTGGACGACGTCCGCGAATGGGTGTGCTCGGGGTTCGCCGACCCCCAGTCCGGCTGGAACGACCACTCCGAGGCCCAGTACCGCCTGGCCCGCCGCACCTGCGGCTTCGCCGCGCGCAACTTCCTGGCCAACGGCATCTCCTGCATCCTGGACGACGCGGTCTTCCCCGACCGGCCGGTCGTCGGCCTCGGCGGCTGGAAGCGGCACGTGGGTCCGGGTCTGCTTCCGGTCGTGCTGCTGCCGGGCCTCGAAGTGGTCCTGGAGCGCAACGCGGAGCGCAGTGGGAACCGCCGGCTGTCCGACGAAGAGGTGGCGGGTATCCACGGGCGGATGGCCGGCTGGTACGGCTCGGGCCTGCCGATCATCGACAACTCCCAGTACGACGTGCCCACCACGGCCCGCCTCCTGGACGACGTCCTGGCCCGCACAATCGCCAGCCCACCGAACTGGTAGCCCTGGGCGGTCCCGGCCCCGGTCCGCGGACCGTGCTGGCTTGCTCGCGCAGTTCCCCGCGCCCCTTAACTGCTCGGTGCTGGGCAGCACCGGCCACCTCAGCCCGTCCGGCGATTGAGGACGAGCGCCGTTCAGGCGCGATCGGGGTCCGGGGCGGAGCCCCGGGGGTTTGGGTTCGTCCGCGGACCGTGCTGGCTTGCTCGCGCAGTTCCCCGCGCCCCTGGCGGGGTTGGTCCTGCCGGGGTGGGGGTTTCAGCCCGTCCGGTGTTTGAGGACGAGCGCCGTTCAGGCGGGATCGCGGTTTGGGGCGGGGCCCGGGGGTTTGGGTTCGTCTGCGGGTCGTGGTCGCGTCTCGCGCAGTTCCCCGCGCCCCTGGCGGGGTTGGTCCTGCCGGGGTGGGGGTTTCAGCCCGTCCGGTGTTTGAGGACGAGCGCCGTTCAGGCGCGATCGGGGTCCGGGGCGGAGTCCCGGGGGGCCGGGCCGGCCTTGGCGGGGTGGGCAGGGCGGGCTGCCTCAGTTCGCCCGGCGTGTGAGGGCAAGGGCGGACCGACTACCGGGGCGGCCCCCGGTCGGACGCGCAGAACCGGCCGAACCACGCCCCCGCTCATACGCTCGGGGCATGTCAGAGGTGTTCGCGGTGCGCCGCGGCTGGCTGCGGGACCGCTGCGCGGCCGCGGGCAGCGCGGCGGCCCTGGTCTCGCGCCCGGCCAACGTCCGCTATCTCGCGGGCGGTGCCCCGCCGGGCGCGGTGCTGCTGCTCGGCCCGGCCGAGGACGTACTGCTGTGCCCGCGCACGCCGTCGGGCGACCTCATCGAGGGGCACCTCGACGAGCACCTGCGGCTCACCGTGCTGCCCGCCCCCGGCGGCGACGCGGCCGTAGCGGCGGCCGACCTCGCGGCGGCCAGCGGCGCCGACTCGCTCGCCGTGGAGGAGCACCACCTGTCCGTGGCCCGCCACCGCGCGCTCGGCTCGGTGGCTCCCCGGCTCCTCCTGAACGATCTGGGCGGCGCCGTGGAGCAGCGCCGCCTGGTCAAGGACGAGGACGAGATCGCCTGTCTGCGGATCGCCGCGGAGATTACCGACCAGGCGCTCGGCGAACTCCTGGAGTCGATCCTGGTGGGCCGCACCGAACGCCACCTCGCGCTCGAACTGGAGCGCCGCCTGGTCGACCACGGCGCCGACGGCCCCGCGTTCATGACCTCGGTCGGCACCGGCCCCAACTCCGGCCGCGCGGGCCACCGTCCGGCCGACCGAAGGGTCGAGGAGGGCGACTTCCTCTCGGTCTGCCTGGGTGCGACCTATCGCGGATACCGCTGCGAGATCGGCCGCACCTTCGTGATCGGCACCACGCCCGCCGACTGGCAGATCGAGCTGTACGAGGCCGTCTTCGCAGCCCAGCGGGCCGGTCGCGAGGCCCTCGTACCAGGGGCGGAGTACCGCGAAGTGGACCGCGCGGCCCGTCAGGTGCTGGGCGCCGCGGGCCATGCGGAGGCCTTCGGACCGCTCACCGGCCACGGTGTCGGGATCGAAATCGACGAGGAGCCGCAGCTCGCACCTGGAGCCATGGGTAAACTGGACACTTGCGTGCCGGTCACCGTCGAACCGGGGGTCCACCTCCCGGGCCGGGGCGGCGTCCGGATCGATGACACGCTCGTCGTACGCCCCGAGGCGGACGGCGGCCCCGAGCTACTCACCATCACGACCAAGGAGCTGCTAGCGCTCTAGCACGCGTACGCGCCCCAGGTGCGTACCCTCGGTCGTCCACCAGCTTTCAGTCCAGGAGATTCCGCAACCGTGGCTTCCACGAACGACCTCAAGAACGGCCTGGTGCTCAAGCTCGACGGAGGCCAGCTCTGGTCCGTCGTCGAGTTCCAGCACGTCAAGCCCGGCAAGGGCCCGGCCTTCGTGCGCACCAAGCTCAAGAACGTGCTCTCCGGCAAGGTCGTCGACAAGACCTTCAACGCCGGTGTGAAGGTCGAGACGGCCACCATCGACCGCCGCGACATGCAGTTCTCGTACATGGACGGCGAGTACTTCGTCTTCATGGACATGGACACGTACGACCAGCTGATGGTCGACCGCAAGGCCGTCGGCAACGCCGCCAACTTCCTGATCGAGGGCTTCACCGCCTCGGTCGCCCAGCACGAGGGCGAGGTGCTCTACGTCGAGCTCCCGGCCGCCGTCGAGCTGGTCATCCAGCACACCGACCCGGGCGTCCAGGGCGACCGCTCCACCGGCGGCACCAAGCCGGCCACCCTGGAGACCGGTTACGAGATCGGCGTCCCGCTCTTCATCACCACCGGTGAGAAGATCAAGGTCGACACCCGCACCGGTGACTACCTCGGCCGGGTGAACAGCTAACCGTGGCTGCCCGGAACAAGGCCCGCAAGCGTGCCTTCCAGATCCTCTTCGAGGCCGACCAGCGCGGCGAGTCCGTGCAGACGGTCCTCGCGGACTGGGTGCGGCACTCGCGGTCCGACGACCGTCAGCCGCCGGTCGCCGAGTACACGATGCAGCTCGTCGAGGGGTACGCGGACCACGTGGACCGCATCGACGACCTCATCTCCACGTACGCGGTGGGCTGGACGCTCGACCGGATGCCGGTCGTGGACCGGAACATCCTGCGTCTCGGCGCGTACGAGCTGGTCTGGGAGGACGAGACGCCCGACGCGGTCGTCATCGACGAGGCCGTCCAGCTGGCGAAGGAGTTCTCCACGGACGACTCCCCGGCCTTCGTGAACGGGCTGCTCGCCCGTTTCAAGGACCTGAAGCCGAGCCTGCGCCGCGACTAGCTCCGGCGGAACGAGGCCATCCGAAGGGCCCGCGGCACCCACCGTGCCGCGGGCCCTTTGCCGTGCCCGCGCCGCGTCCGGCGGACGGGAGGCGTGACCCGCGGGAGGCGCCGGTAAACGCGTCGGGCCCGTCGGGAGCGAGTGCTCCCGACGGGCCCGACGGCACGTTTCTGCTGAAGGGGCGTCAGGCCTCTTCGTGCGCGACCGCGCGGCGCGCGTCGGCGTCGAGGACGCCCCAGCTGATCAGCTGCTCGGTGAGGACCGAGGGGGACTGGTCGTAGATGACGGCAAGGGTGCGCAGGTCGTCCTGGCGGATCGAGAGGACCTTGCCGTTGTAGTCGCCGCGCTGCGACTGGATGGTGGCCGCGTAACGCTGCAACGGGCCCGCCTTCTCCGGCGGCACGTGCGCGAGGCGCTCAAGGTCGAGGACCAGCTTCGGCGGCGGCTCGGCGGCCCCGCCCGGCGTGGTGCCCGGCAGCAGCTCCTGCACCGGAACGCCGTAGAAGTCCGCCAGCTCGGCAAGGCGCTGTACGGTCACGGCGCGGTCGCCGCGCTCGTACGAGCCGACCACGACGGCCTTCCAGCGGCCCTGGGACTTCTCCTCCACGCCGTGGAGGGAGAGGCCCTGCTGGGTGCGGATGGCGCGGAGCTTGGCCCCGAGCTGTTTTGCGTATTCGCTGGACATATAGCTCCCCGGACGCTGTGACAACGTGCGGCTCCGCCGCGCGGCTGTAACTCACTGTGAGGTTACGCAGCGTTACTTGGCCGCGTCAAGCCGAATGGTCCACACCCCCACCCCGCAGGAGTGACGGGCTCCGCGCGGGGCGCGGCCCCGCGGGCCACGGCGGATGTCGCGCCCGGTTCACCCGTTCGAGTGACGGCCCGGTGCGGGACGGCGCCCGGGCCCTGGTACCGTGGGGAGCGCAATTCCGACGTCCTTTAAGGTCCGTCCCGTGAGGCGGAGAAGGAGGTCCGTTTCATATGGACACGCAGCACCCGCAGGATCCGGCGCACCCCGATGCGGCGCGGCCCGTTCTCGAAGGCCCCGACATCGCCCGCGTCCTGACCCGTATCGCCCACGAGATCGTCGAACGTGCCAAGGGCGCCGACGACGTGGTGCTCCTCGGCATCCCGACCCGTGGCGTCTTCCTCGCCGAGCGGCTCGCCGTGAAGCTGGAGTCGATCACCGGAGGCAAGACCCCGGTCGGCTCGCTCGACATCACCATGTACCGCGACGACCTGCGGATGAAGCCGGCCCGCGCGCTCGGCCGCACCGAGATCCCCGGCGACGGCATCGACGGCCGCCTGGTCGTCCTCGTCGACGACGTCCTCTTCTCGGGCCGCACCATCCGCGCCGCCCTCGACGCGCTCGGCGACATCGGCCGCCCGCGCGCCGTACAGCTCGCGGTCCTCGTCGACCGCGGCCACCGCGAACTCCCGATCCGCGCCGACTACGTCGGCAAGAACCTCCCCACGTCGCTGCGGGAGACGGTCAAGGTCCAGCTCGCGGAGGAGGACGGCCGCGACGCCGTGCTGCTCGGCGTCAAGCAGACCGCTCCGGCCGGCGAGCAGTAGCTCCGCCCACCCCCGTACGGCCACCACCGACCCGTACGGGCTGCTTCTGCGCGCCCGCACGCCCCCACCTCCACCACACCTGGAGAACCCCCCGATGATGCGTCACCTCATCTCGGCCGCCGACCTCACCCGCGACGACGCCGTCCTCATCCTCGACACCGCCGAGGAGATGGCCCGGGTCTCCGACCGGCCGATAAAGAAGCTCCCCGCCCTGCGCGGCCGGACCATCTGCAACCTCTTCTTCGAGGACTCCACCCGTACCCGGATCTCCTTCGAGGCCGCCGAGAAGCGGCTGTCCGCGGACGTCATCAACTTCGCCGCCAAGGGCTCATCGGTCTCCAAGGGCGAGTCCCTCAAGGACACCGCGCAGACCCTGGAGGCGATGGGCGTCGACGCCGTCGTCATCCGGCACAGCGCCTCCGGCGCCCCCTACCGCCTGGCCACCTCCGGCTGGATCGACGCCCCCGTCATCAACGCGGGCGACGGCACCCACCAGCACCCCACCCAGGCCCTGCTCGACGCCTTCACCATGCGCCGCCGCCTGGTCGGCGAGGACGCGCTCGGCCAGGACCTGACGGGCAAGCGCATCACCCTGGTCGGCGACGTGCTGCACAGCCGGGTGGCCCGCTCCAACGTCGACCTGCTGCACACGCTCGGCGCCGAGGTCACCCTGGTGGCCCCGCCGACGCTGCTGCCGGTCGGCGTCGAGCACTGGACCTGCGACGTCAGTTACGACCTGGACGCCGTGCTGCCGAAGTCCGACGCGGTGATGATGCTCCGTGTGCAGCGCGAACGCATGAACGCCGCCTTCTTCCCGACCGAGCGCGAGTACTCGCGGCGCTACGGGCTCGACGGCCTGCGGATGGCCAGGATGCCGGAGCACGGCATCGTGATGCACCCGGGCCCGATGGTGCGCGGCATGGAGATCACCGCCGAGGTCGCCGACTCCGAGCGCTGCACGGTCGTCGAGCAGGTCGCCAACGGCGTCCACACCCGTATGGCGGTCCTGTACCTGCTGCTCGGCGGCAACGAGCCCGCCGTCAGCCACGCCCGTCCCACCGATGCGGAGAACAAGTAACCATGAGCACGATCCTTATCCGTGGTGCGAAGGTCCTCGGCGGTGACGTCCAGGACGTCCTGATCGACGGCGAGACCATCGCGGCCGTCGGCACCGGCCTCGACGCGGGCGACGCGACCGTCATCGACGCGGCGGGCCAGATCCTGCTGCCCGGCCTCGTCGACCTGCACACCCATCTGCGCGAGCCCGGCCGCGAGGACTCCGAGACCGTCCTCACCGGCACCCGGGCCGCCGCCCGCGGCGGCTTCACCTCGGTCTTCGCCATGGCCAACACCTTCCCCGTCGCCGACACCGCCGGCGTCGTGGAGCAGGTGTGGCGGCTCGGCAAGGAGTCCGGCTACTGCGACGTGCAGCCCATCGGCGCCGTCACCGTGGGCCTGGAGGGCAAGAAGCTCTCCGAGCTCGGCGCCATGCACGACTCGGCCGCCGGGGTCACGGTCTTCTCCGACGACGGCAAGTGCGTGGACGACGCCGTGATCATGCGGCGCGCCCTGGAGTACGTGAAGGCCTTCGGCGGCGTCGTCGCCCAGCACGCCCAGGAGCCCCGGCTGACCGAGGGCGCCCAGATGAACGAGGGCGTCGTCTCGGCCGAGCTCGGTCTCGGCGGCTGGCCCGCCGTCGCCGAGGAGTCGATCATCGCCCGGGACGTGCTGCTCGCCGAGCACGTCGGCTCCCGCGTGCACATCTGCCACCTCTCCACGGCCGGCTCGGTCGAGATCGTCCGCTGGGCCAAGTCGCGCGGCATCGACGTGACCGCCGAGGTCACCCCGCACCACCTGCTCCTGACCGACGAGCTGGTCCGCTCGTACAACCCGGTCTACAAGGTCAACCCGCCGCTGCGCACCGAGAAGGACGTCATGGCGCTGCGCGAGGCGCTCGCCGACGGCACCATCGACATCGTCGCCACCGACCACGCCCCGCACCCGCACGAGGACAAGGACTGCGAGTGGGCCGCGGCGGCCATGGGCATGGTCGGCCTGGAGACCGCGCTCTCCGTCGTGCAGCACACGATGGTCGAGACCGGGCTGCTCGACTGGGCCGGCGTCGCCGACCGCATGTCGCACAAGCCCGCCGCGATCGGCCGGGCCACGGGCCACGGCCGCCCCGTCTCGGCAGGCGAACCCGCCAACCTGACCCTGGTGGATCCGGCATACCGTGGAGAGGTGAACCCCGCGGGCTTCGCCTCCCGCAGCCGCAACACCCCCTACGAGGGCCGCGAGCTGCCCGGACGCGTCACGCACACCTTCCTGCGGGGCCGGGCAACGGTCGTGGACGGGAAGCTGGCGTGACGTACGCATCACTGATCAATCTGGCCGCCGAGGAGAAGTCCGCCGAGGTGACCAACTGGGGCGGACGCATCGGCTGGCTCGTCGGACTCGCGCTCTTCGTGGCGCTCGTCTACTGGCTGATGCGCCAGGGCTGGCAGTGGCGCCGCCGCCTCCAGGCCGACCTGCCCGAGCTCGCCACCGCGCCCGAAGCGCCCGGTGAGGCCAGACTGAAGCTGAGCGGCCGCTACCACGGTTCCACCACCGCCGGGCAGTGGCTCGACCGCATCGTGGCGCACGGCCTCGGTGTCCGCAGCAAGGCCGTGCTCACCCTGACGGACGCGGGCCTCGACGTCGTACGCCCCGGCGCGGACGACTTCTTCGTGCCCACCGCCCAGCTGCGCGGCGCCCGCCTCGACAAGGGCATCGCCGGCAAGGTCCTCACCGAGGGCGGGCTGCTGGTCGTCACCTGGAACCACGGCGACCGGCTCATCGACTCCGGCTTCCGCTCCGACCGGGCCGAGCAGCACCAGGCCTGGGTCGAGGCCATCAACTCCATGATCCGCACCCCTGACCAACCCACCACCACGACGGAAGGCGCCGCACGATGACGACCTCCACCCGGGGAGCCGCCAAGGTTCCCGCCGTACTCGTCCTGGAGGACGGCCGCATCTTCCGCGGACGTGCCTACGGGGCCGTGGGGGAGACCTTCGGCGAGGCCGTGTTCTCCACCGGCATGACCGGCTACCAGGAGACCCTCACCGACCCGTCGTACCACCGCCAGGTCGTCGTGATGACCGCCCCGCACGTCGGCAACACCGGCGTCAACGACGAGGACCCCGAGTCCGCGAGGATCTGGGTGGCCGGCTACGTCGTGCGCGACCCCGCCCGCCTGCCCTCCAACTGGCGTTCGCGCCGCACCCTTGACGACGAGCTGGTGGCCCAGGGCGTCGTCGGGATCTCCGGCGTCGACACCCGCGCGCTCACCCGCCACCTGCGCGAGCGCGGCGCCATGCGCGTCGGCATCTTCTCCGGCGAGGCGGTCGCGGACGACGCGGCACTGCTCGCCCGGGTGCAGGAGGCCCCGCAGATGGCCGGCGCCGACCTCTCCGCCGAGGTCGCCACCAAGGAGGCCTACGTCGTGCCGGCGGTCGGCGAGAAGAAGTTCACCGTCGCCGCCGTGGACCTCGGCATCAAGGGGATGACCCCGCACCGCATGGCCGAGCGCGGCATCGAGGTGCACGTGCTGCCCGCCACCGCCACCGCCGAGGACGTCTTCGCGGTGAACCCCGACGGCGTGTTCTTCTCCAACGGCCCGGGCGACCCGGCCACCGCCGACGGCCCCGTCGCCGTGATGCGGGCCGTCCTGGAGCGCCGGACGCCGCTGTTCGGCATCTGCTTCGGCAACCAGATCCTCGGCCGCGCGCTCGGCTTCGGCACGTACAAGCTGAAGTACGGCCACCGCGGCATCAACCAGCCGGTGCAGGACCGCACCACCGGCAAGGTCGAGGTCACCGCGCACAACCACGGCTTCGCCGTCGACGCGCCGCTCGACAAGGTCTCCCAGACGCCCTTCGGGCGCGCCGAGGTCTCCCACGTGTGTCTGAACGACCAGGTCGTCGAAGGCCTCCAGCTGCTCGACCAGCCGGCCTTCAGCGTCCAGTACCACCCCGAGGCGGCCGCGGGCCCGCACGACGCCGCGTACCTCTTCGACCGCTTCGTATCTCTGATGGAGGCCGAGCGTGCCTAAGCGCACCGACATCCAGTCCGTCCTGGTCATCGGCTCCGGACCGATCGTCATCGGCCAGGCCGCCGAGTTCGACTACTCCGGCACCCAGGCCTGCCGCATCCTCAAGGCCGAGGGCCTGCGGGTCATCCTGGTCAACTCCAACCCGGCCACGATCATGACCGACCCGGAGATCGCCGACGCCACCTACGTCGAGCCGATCACCCCGGAGTTCGTCGAGAAGATCATCGCCAAGGAGCGCCCCGACGCGCTCCTGCCCACCCTCGGCGGCCAGACCGCGCTCAACACCGCGATCTCCATGCACGAGCAGGGCGTCCTGGAGAAGTACGGCGTCGAGCTGATCGGCGCCAATGTCGAGGCCATCAACAAGGGCGAGGACCGCGACCTGTTCAAGGGCGTCGTCGAGGCCGTCAAGGCGAAGATCGGCTACGGCGAGTCCGCCCGCTCGGTCATCTGCCACTCCATGGACGATGTCATCAAGGGCGTCGACACCCTCGGCGGCTACCCCGTCGTGGTGCGCCCCTCCTTCACCATGGGCGGCGCCGGCTCCGGCTTCGCGCACGACGAGGAGGAGCTGCGCCGCATCGCAGGCCAGGGCCTCACCCTCTCGCCGACCACCGAGGTGCTCCTGGAGGAGTCCATCCTCGGCTGGAAGGAGTACGAGCTGGAGCTGATGCGCGACAAGAACGACAACGTCGTGGTCGTCTGCTCCATCGAGAACTTCGACCCGATGGGCGTGCACACCGGCGACTCGATCACCGTCGCGCCCTCGATGACGCTGACCGACCGCGAGTACCAGCGGCTGCGCGACATCGGCATCGCGATCATCCGCGAGGTGGGCGTCGACACCGGCGGCTGCAACATCCAGTTCGCGATCAACCCGGAGGACGGCCGGGTCATCGTCATCGAGATGAACCCGCGCGTCTCGCGGTCCTCCGCGCTCGCCTCGAAGGCCACCGGCTTCCCGATCGCCAAGATCGCGGCCAAGCTGGCCATCGGGTACACCCTCGACGAGGTCCCCAACGACATCACCGAGAAGACGCCGGCCTCCTTCGAGCCCAGCCTCGACTACGTCGTGGTCAAGGCCCCGCGCTTCGCCTTCGAGAAGTTCCCCTCGGCCGACTCCACCCTCACCACCACCATGAAGTCGGTGGGCGAGGCCATGGCGATCGGCCGCAACTTCACCGAGGCCCTCCAGAAGGCGCTGCGCTCCCTGGAGAAGAAGGGCTCGCAGTTCGACTTCACGAGCCCCACCGGCGACAAGGCCGCCCTCCTGGAGCAGGCCGTGCGCCCGACCGACGGCCGGATCAACACCGTCATGGCCGCGATCCGCGCGGGCGCCACCCAGGAGGAGGTCTTCGAGTCCACGAAGATCGACCCCTGGTTCGTCGACCAGCTCTTCCTCATCAAGGAGATCGCCGACGAGCTGGCCGCCGCCGACAAGCTCGGCCCCGAGCTGCTCGCCGAGGCCAAGCGGCACGGCTTCTCGGACGCCCAGATCGCCGGCATCCGCGGCCTGCGCGAGGACGTCGTGCGCGAGGTCCGGCACGCGCTCGGCGTGCGCCCGGTCTACAAGACGGTCGACACCTGCGCCGCCGAGTTCGCCGCCAAGACGCCGTACTTCTACTCCTCCTACGACGAGGAGAGCGAGGTCGCGCCGCGCGAGAAGCCCGCGGTGATCATCCTCGGCTCGGGCCCCAACCGCATCGGCCAGGGCATCGAGTTCGACTACTCCTGCGTCCACGCCTCCTTCGCGCTGAGCGACGCGGGCTACGAGACCGTGATGGTCAACTGCAACCCGGAGACCGTCTCCACCGACTACGACACCTCCGACCGGCTGTACTTCGAGCCGCTCACCCTGGAGGACGTCCTGGAGATCGTCCACGCCGAGACCCTCGCGGGCCCGGTCGCGGGCGTCGTCGTGCAGCTCGGCGGCCAGACCCCGCTCGGCCTGTCCCAGGCGCTCAAGGACAACGGCGTCCCGGTGGTCGGCACCCCGCCCGAGGCCATCCACGCCGCCGAGGACCGCGGCGCCTTCGGCCGGGTGCTCGCGGAGGCCGGCCTGCCCGCGCCCAAGCACGGCACCGCCACCACCTTCGCGGGCGCCAAGGCCATCGCCGACGAGATCGGCTACCCCGTCCTCGTACGCCCCTCGTACGTGCTCGGCGGACGCGGCATGGAGATCGTGTACGACGAGGAGCGGCTGTCCTCGTACATCGCGGAGTCCACCGAGATCAGCCCGACCCGCCCGGTCCTGGTCGACCGCTTCCTCGACGACGCGATCGAGATCGACGTGGACGCCCTCTACGACGGCACCGAGCTCTACCTCGGCGGCGTCATGGAGCACATCGAGGAGGCCGGCATCCACTCCGGCGACTCGGCGTGCGCGCTGCCCCCGATCACCCTCGGCGGCCACGACATCAAGCGGTTGCGCGCCTCGACGGAGGCCATCGCCAAGGGCGTCGGCGTCCGCGGGCTCATCAACATCCAGTTCGCGATGGCCGGGGACATCCTCTACGTCCTGGAGGCCAACCCGCGCGCCTCGCGCACGGTGCCCTTCACCTCCAAGGCGACCGCGGTGCCGCTCGCCAAGGCCGCGGCCCGCATCTCGCTGGGCGCGACCGTCGCCGAGCTGCGCGCCGAGGGCATGCTGCCCAAGGAGGGCGACGGCGGCACGCTGCCGCTGGACGCGCCCATCTCCGTCAAGGAGGCCGTGATGCCGTGGAGCCGCTTCCGCGACGTCCACGGACGCGGCGTCGACACGGTGCTCGGCCCGGAGATGCGCTCCACCGGCGAAGTCATGGGCATCGACTCGGTGTTCGGCACCGCGTACGCCAAGTCGCAGGCCGGCGCGTACGGTCCGCTGCCGACCAAGGGCCGCGCGTTCATCTCGGTCGCCAACCGCGACAAGCGCACGATGATCTTCCCGGCGCGCGAACTGGTCGCCCACGGCTTCGAGTTGCTCGCCACCTCCGGCACCGCCGAGGTGCTGCGCCGCAACGGCATCAACGCCACGGTGGTGCGCAAGCTCAGCGAGGGCGAGGGCCCGAACGGCGAGAAGACGATCGTCCAGCTGATCCACGACGGCGAGGTCGACCTCATCGTCAACACGCCGTACGGCACCGGGGGCCGGCTCGACGGCTACGAGATCCGCACGGCTGCGGTCGCCCGCTCCGTGCCCTGCCTGACCACGGTCCAGGCGCTCGCCGCGGCCGTCCAGGGCATCGACGCCCTCAACCGCGGTGACGTGGGGGTACGTTCCCTCCAGGAACACGCGGAACACCTGACCGCGGCCCGCGACTAGCGGACGGGGACGAGGGGGACACCGGAAACGGTGTCCCCCTCTTCATGAGCCCTCTCCACGAGCCCCTGAGGACACCGAACATGTACAAGCTCTTCTTCAACCTCGTCTTCCGGCGGATGGACCCCGAGCAGGCCCACCACATGGCCTTCCGCTGGATCCGTCTGCTGGCCCGCGTTCCCGTCCTGCGGACCTTCGCCGCCGCCGTGCTCGCGCCCCGTCACAAGGAGCTGCGCACCGAGGCGCTCGGCCTGCGCATGCACGGCCCCTTCGGCCTCGCGGCCGGCTTCGACAAGAACGCCGTCGCGATCGACGGCATGGCGATGCTCGGCTTCGACCACATCGAGATCGGCACCGTCACCGGCGAGCCCCAGCCCGGCAATCCCAAGAAGCGGCTGTTCCGCCTCGTGCAGGACCGCGCGCTGATCAACCGCATGGGCTTCAACAACGAGGGTTCGGCGGCCGTGGCGGAGCGCCTGGCGTCCCGCAGGGCGGTGTTCCGCACCACGGTCGGCGTCAACATCGGCAAGACCAAGGTGGTCCCCGAGGCCGAGGCCGCCGCCGACTACGTGAAGTCGACCGAGCGCCTCGCCGCCCACGCCGACTACCTCGTCGTGAACGTCTCCTCGCCCAACACCCCGGGCCTGCGCAACCTCCAGGCCACCGAGTCGCTGCGCCCGCTCCTGACGGCCGTGCGCGAGGCCGCCGACCGCAGCGTGAGCGGCCGCCGCGTCCCGCTGCTCGTGAAGATCGCCCCCGATCTCGCCGACGCCGACATCGACGCGGTCGCCGACCTCGCGGTCGAACTGGGCCTGGACGGCATCATCGCCACCAACACGACGATCGCCCGCGACGGCCTCGGCCTGACGTCGCCCGCGGCCCTCGTCAAGGAGACCGGCGGCCTGTCCGGCGCCCCCCTCAAGGAGCGCTCCTTGGAGGTGCTCGGCCGGCTGTACGCCCGCGTCGGCGACCGGCTCGTCCTGATCGGCGTCGGCGGCATCGAGAACGCCGAGGACGCCTGGCAGCGCATCCTGGCCGGTGCCACCCTGGTCCAGGGCTACAGCGCCTTCATCTACGAAGGCCCGTTCTGGGCCCGCGCGATCCACAAGGGCCTCGCCGCCCGGCTCGCCACCTCCCCGTACGCGACGCTCGCCGAGGCCGTCGGCGCCGAGACCCGGAAGAAGGCCGCCGCATGACCCCCTTCGGTACCCGACTGCGCGAGGCGATGGACGCCCGCGGCCCGCTGTGCGTGGGCATCGACCCGCACGCCTCGCTGCTGGCCGACTGGGGCCTCGACGACGACATCGCGGGCCTCGAACGCTTCACCCGCACCACGGTCGAGGCACTCGCCGACCGGGTCGCGCTGCTCAAGCCGCAGTCCGCGTTCTTCGAGCGGTTCGGCTCGCGCGGCGTGGCCGTCCTGGAGAAGGCCGTCGCGGAGGCCCGCGCGGCCGGCGCCCTGGTCCTGATGGACGCCAAGCGCGGCGACATCGGCTCGACCATGGCGGCGTACGCGGCCACCTACCTGGACCCGGCGTCCCCGCTGTTCTCGGACGCGGTCACCGTCTCCCCGTACCTCGGCTTCGGCTCGCTGCGCCCGGCGCTCGACCTCGCGGCCAAGTCCGGCTCGGGCGTCTTCGTGCTGGCCCTGACCTCCAACCCGGAGGGCGCCGAGGTGCAGCGCTCGACCACGGCGGACGGCCGCTCGCTGGCCCAGCTGATGCTGGACCACATGAAGGCCGAGAACGAGGGCGCGTCGCCGCTCGGCTCGGTCGGCGCGGTCGTGGGTGCCACGCTGGGCGACGCCGGGGCGGACCTCGACATCAACGGCCCGCTGCTGGCCCCCGGCATCGGCGCCCAGGGCGCGACCCCGGCGGACCTGCCGGGCGTGTTCGGCTCCGCCGTGCGCAACGTGGTGCCCAGCGTCAGCCGGGGCGTCCTGCGCCACGGCCCGGACACCGCCGCACTGCGCGAGGCCGCGGCCCGCTACGCCGACGAGGTCCGCGCGGCGCTGCCGCGGGGATGATCGACCACGGCGCCCCGGTGTGACATGTGTCGCACCGGGGCGCCGTGCCGTGCGGACGCGGCGGAGGGTCACCAGGTCCGGCGCCGTGGCGGAGGAAAACCGCCGACGGGGAGGGCGCGAGGTCCCCGGACGCGGAACGTTGACAATTTCCTTACTCAAAACCGGGTTGTTTTGTCCGGAAAGTCCCGGTCGGTTGAGGCTGACCAGGACTTTTCGTCTGTTCTCGCTGACTGGAGCGGCCTTGGCCGCTAGTCTCCGACGAGAGCAGACGAGCACGTGCGCGAGTGCGTGGTCCGTTGCTCGCCTGGTGTGGGGCGATCAGGTTCCTCACCGGTCCGTATCCGACAGTTCGACATCCGAGGTGACGTAGGCGTGGCTCTTCCGCCCCTTACCCCTGAACAGCGCGCAGCCGCGCTCGAAAAGGCCGCCGCGGCTCGCCGGGAGCGGGCCGAGGTCAAGAATCGACTCAAGCACTCCGGCGCCTCGCTCCACGAGGTCATCAAGTCGGGCCAGGAGAACGACGTCATCGGGAAGATGAAGGTCTCCGCCCTCCTTGAGTCCCTGCCCGGCGTGGGCAAGGTCCGCGCCAAGCAGATCATGGAGCGGCTCGGGATCTCCGAGAGCCGCCGCGTGCGGGGGCTCGGCTCCAACCAGATCGCGTCCCTTGAGCGTGAGTTCGGCGGCTCCGGGGCCTGACGTCTCGGGCATGCCCGAGAAGCTGGAATAATCGCCGCATGGCAGCAACACCCCGGGGGACCACCCCCGTACCCCCGGACGCACGTCCGCGGCTGACCGTGCTCTCCGGCCCCTCCGGGGTCGGCAAGAGCACGGTCGTCGCTCATATGCGCAAGGTCCATCCCGAGGTCTGGCTCTCGGTGTCGGCGACGACCCGCAAGCCGCGGCCCGGCGAGCGCCACGGCGTGCAGTACTTCTTCGTGGACGACGAGGAGTTCGACAAGCTCGTCGCCAACGGCGAGCTGCTCGAATGGGCCGAGTTCGCGGGCAATCGCTACGGCACCCCGCGCGCGGCCGTCCTCGAACGCCTCGAAGCGGGCGAGCCCGTCCTCCTGGAGATCGACCTCCAGGGCGCGCGCCTCGTACGGTCCTCGATGCCCGAGGCCCAGCTCGTCTTCCTCGCGCCGCCGAGCTGGGACGAACTGGTCCGCCGCCTCACCGGCCGCGGCACCGAGGCGCCCGAGGTCATCGAGCGCCGGCTCGCCGCCGCGAAGATCGAACTGGCCGCGGAGGCCGAGTTCGACACGACCCTGGTCAACACCTCGGTCGAGGACGTCGCCCGTGAGCTGCTAGCCTTGATGCGAGTTGTTTGATCCAGTCGTATGACGTCATTTACCCGGCGTCGGCGTCCGTGTCATCCATCTCACATTCGATCCCCATCGGAAGGCAGAGAGTGTCCTCTTCCATGACCGCGCCCGAGGGCATCATCAACCCTCCGATTGATGAGCTCCTCGAGGCCACCGACTCGAAGTACAGCCTGGTGATCTACGCGGCCAAGCGTGCCCGCCAGATCAACGCGTACTACTCGCAGCTCGGTGAGGGCCTGCTCGAGTACGTCGGCCCGCTGGTGGACACCCACGTCCACGAGAAGCCGCTCTCGATCGCGCTGCGCGAGATCAACGCGGGTCTGCTGACCTCGGAGGCCATCGAGGGCCCCGCCCAGTAGGCACGACGTTTTCCACCACAGGCCCGGCAGCGCGACTGCCGGGCCTGTGGTGTGTCATGGGTACGTGCACGCGGACGTTCGCGCGGGCACGTACACGCATCAGGCGCGCGGGGAGAGGCGAGTTTTCCGATGGCCAAGCCGAAGGTCGTTCTGGGGGTCAGCGGCGGTATCGCCGCCTACAAGGCGTGCGAGCTGCTGCGCCGGCTGACCGAATCGGGCCACGACGTACGGGTGGTGCCGACCGAGGCGGCGCTGCACTTCGTCGGGGCCGCCACCTGGTCGGCGCTCTCCGGCCACCCCGTCTCGACCGAGGTCTGGTCCGACGTCCACGAGGTGCCCCACGTCCGCATCGGGCAGGACGCCGACCTCGTGATCGTGGCGCCGGCCACCGCCGACCTGCTCGCCAAGGCCGCCCACGGCCTCGCGGGCGACCTGCTCACCAACACCCTGCTCACCGCCCGCTGTCCGGTCGTCTTCGCGCCCGCGATGCACACCGAGATGTGGGAGCACCCCGCCACCCAGGAGAACGTGGCCACGCTGCGTCGCCGTGGCGCGGTCGTCGTCGAGCCGGCCGTCGGGCGCCTGACCGGCGTCGACACCGGCAAGGGGCGGCTGCCCGACCCGGGCGAGCTGTTCGAGGTGTGCCGCCGGGTGCTCGCGCGTGGCGGCTCCGCGCGGGACCTGGCCGGGCGGCACGTGGTGATCAGCGCCGGCGGCACGCGCGAGCCCCTCGACCCGGTCCGCTACCTCGGCAACCGCTCCTCCGGCAAGCAGGGGTACGCACTGGCCCGCACCGCCGTCGCGCGCGGGGCCCGGGTCACCCTGATCGAGGCCAACACCGGGCTCCCGGACCCGGCGGGCGCCGATGTGGTCCGCGTCGGCACCGCCGTCCAGCTGAGGGGGGCCGTGCTGAAGGCGGCGCCCGGGGCGGATGCCGTGGTCATGGCGGCGGCGGTGGCCGACTTCCGGCCGGAGTCCTACGCCGCCGGGAAGATCAAGAAGAAGGACGGCGAGGAGCCCGCGCCGCTCACCCTCGTCCGCAATCCGGACATCCTCGCCGAGATCTCGGCCGAGCGGGCGCACCCGGACCAGCTGGTCGTCGGCTTCGCCGCCGAGACCGACGACGTGCTCGCCAACGGCCGTCTCAAGCTGCGGCGCAAGGGCTGCGACCTGCTCGTGGTCAACGAGGTCGGCGAGCGCAAGACGTTCGGCTCCGAGGAGAACGAGGCCGTGGTGCTCGGCGCCGACGGCTCCGAGACCCCGGTGCCGTACGGTCCCAAGGAGGCTCTCGCCGATGTGGTGTGGGATCTCGTGGGCGCCCGGTTCGGATCCGGCGACTCGGCCACCGGCGACGCGGTCTAGCGCCGCGTCCGGGTCCGCGCGGGGCGTCCCTGGCGGGCCGTGGCCAGGTCCGCGCGAGACGTCCGGGGCCAGGATCGCCGGCCGCGGATCGACCGGATCCGGAGATCCGCGCACTCCACGGAGCGAGACACGTGGTCCAACGAACGGAACCGACCGATAAACTGGTCTCGGAACGCAGCCGGGCGCAGCTCCCGGCGCGACCTACCATGATCAGCCAGCAGCCGCTGCAACCCCAGGGAGCATTGTGTCCCGTCGTCTCTTCACCTCGGAGTCCGTGACCGAGGGTCACCCCGACAAGATCGCTGACCAGATCAGCGACACGATCCTCGACGCGCTCCTGCGCGAGGACCCGACCTCGCGCGTCGCCGTGGAGACCCTCATCACCACGGGCCAGGTGCACGTGGCCGGAGAGGTCACGACCAAGGCGTACGCGCCGATCGCCCAGCTCGTGCGCGACAAGATCCTGGAAATCGGCTACGACTCGTCGAAGAAGGGCTTCGACGGGGCCTCCTGCGGCGTCTCGGTGTCCATCGGCGCGCAGTCCCCGGACATCGCCCAGGGTGTCGACACCGCCTATGAGACCCGGGTCGAGGGCGACGAGGACGAGCTGGACAAGCAGGGTGCCGGCGACCAGGGCCTGATGTTCGGCTACGCCTCGGACGAGACGCCCGAGCTGATGCCGCTGCCGATCCACCTCGCGCACCGTCTCTCGCGCCGCCTGACCGAGGTCCGCAAGAACGGGACCATCCCCTACCTGCGCCCCGACGGCAAGACCCAGGTCACCATCGAGTACGACGGCGACAAGGCCGTCCGGCTCGACACGGTCGTCGTCTCCACGCAGCACGCGAGCGACATCGACCTGGAGTCGCTGCTCGCTCCCGACATCCGCGAGTTCGTCGTCGAGCACGTCCTCAAGCAGCTCGTCGAGGACGGCATCAAGCTCGACACCGACGGCTACCGCCTCCTGGTGAACCCGACCGGCCGCTTCGAGATCGGCGGCCCGATGGGCGACGCGGGTCTGACCGGCCGCAAGATCATCATCGACACGTACGGCGGCATGGCCCGCCACGGCGGCGGCGCCTTCTCCGGCAAGGACCCGTCGAAGGTGGACCGCTCGGCCGCCTACGCGATGCGCTGGGTCGCCAAGAACGTGGTGGCCGCCGGCCTCGCCGCGCGCTGCGAGGTCCAGGTCGCGTACGCGATCGGCAAGGCCGAGCCGGTCGGTCTGTTCATCGAGACGTTCGGCACCAACACGGTCGACAACGAGAAGATCGAGACGGCCATCACCCAGGTCTTCGACCTGCGCCCGGCCGCCATCATCCGTGACCTCGACCTGCTCCGCCCGATCTACGCCCAGACCGCCGCGTACGGCCACTTCGGCCGCGAGCTCCCCGACTTCACCTGGGAGCGCACGGACCGCGTGGACGCGCTGCGCGCCGCCGCGGGTCTGTAACCGAGGCACCGCGAGAGGGCCCCGGACCGGGGGAACCGGGTCCGGGGCCCCCGTGCGTCCCGAGCTGTGCGGCGCCCGGCGCTGTCAGTCCCCTCTGGTAGGAATGGGCGCTGTGAGCAGCGAGAACGAACCGCAGGGGGAGGGCCCCGACCACCGGGCCCCGGAGCAGCTCGCGCTGATCCGGGAGACGGTGCGCAAGGCCAAGGTGCCCCGGGCCAAGCCGCGGACGTGGCGCGGCGCCGCGCTCGCCGGGGAGCTGCCGGTCGCCCGGGTCGTGGTGAACAAGGGAGTGCTCCACCTCGACCAGTTCTTCGACTACGCCGTCCCCGAGGAGCTGGACGCCGACGCGCAGCCCGGTGTCCGGGTGCGGGTGCGCTTCGGAGCCGGCTCGCGCAACGTCCGGGACGGCCGCCGCGAGGGCGGCGGCCTGATCGACGGGTTCCTCGTCGAGCGCCGCGCCGAGTCGGACTACGCGGGCCCGCTGGCGGCCCTCGCCGGTGTCGTCTCGCCCGAGCGGGTGCTGAGCCCGGACATGCTCGCGCTGGCCAGGGCCGTCGCCGACCGGTACGCGGGGAGCCTCGCCGATGTGCTCCAGCTCGCCGTGCCGCCGAGGAACGCCCGGGCCGAGTCGAAGCCGTCGCCCCCGCCGCCCCCGCCGCCGGCCCCGCCCGAGCCCGGCACCTGGCAGCGCTACCCGCAGGGCCCCGCGTTCCTGCGCGCGCTCGGCACCGGCGGCGCGCCGCGCGCGGTGTGGACCGCGCTGCCGGGGCCGCACTGGGCGGAGGAGATCGCCCGGGCCGTCGCCGCCACCCTCGCCTCCGGCCGCGGCGCCCTGGTCGTCGTCCCGGACGGACGGAGCGCGGGCCGGGTGGACGGGGCGCTGACCGCCCTCCTCGGCGAGGGCCGGCACGCGCTGCTCACCGCCGACTCCGGCCCCGAGCGGCGCTACCGGCAGTGGCTCGCGGTGCGCCGGGGCGCGGTACGGGCCGTGGTGGGCACCCGTGCCGCCATGTTCGCCCCCGTCGAGAACCTGGGCCTCGTCGTGGTGTGGGAGGACGGTGACTCCAGCCACAGCGACGACAACGCCCCCTTCCCGCACGTACGGGAGGTGCTGGAGCTGCGCGCCACCCACGACGCGTGCGGCTTCCTGCTGGGCAGCACCAGCTGCACCGTCGAGGCCGCCCAGCTCGTGGAGAGCGGCTGGGCCGCGCCCCTGGTCGCCGAGCGCGCGGTGGTCAGGGCCGCGGCCCCCCTCGTACGCACCGTGGGCGACGGCGAGCTGGCGCGCGACGAGGCGGCCCGCGCCGCCCGGCTGCCGAGCCTGGCCTGGCAGGCCGTGCGCGAAGGCCTCAAGAGCGGCCCCGTACTCGTGCAGGTGCCCCGCCGCGGGTACGCGCCCCGGCTCGCCTGCGCCCGTTGCCGCGAGCCCGCCCGCTGCCGGCGGTGCTCGGGACCGCTCCAGGCGCCGGACGAGCGGGAGTTGACGTGTGCCTGGTGCGGCACCGCGGAGGGCGACTGGCACTGCGCCGAGTGCGGCGGGGCCCGGCTGCGCGCCCAGATCGTCGGCGCCCGCCGCACCGCGGAGGAACTCGGCCGGGCCTTCCCCGCCGTGCCCGTGCGCACCTCGGGCCGCGACCACGTGCTCGACCAGGTGCCGGGACAGCCGGCGCTCGTGGTGTCCACCCCGGGCGCCGAGCCCGTCGCCGAGGGCGGGTATGCGGCGGCGCTGCTCCTGGACGGCTGGGCGATGCTGAGCCGCCCCGACATCCGGGCCGGCGAGGAGGCCTTGCGGCGCTGGATCACGGCGGCCGCCCTGGTGCGGGGTCAGGACGAGGGGGGCACGGTCGTCGTGGTCGCCGAGCCCACCCTGCGCCCGGTGCAGGCGCTGGTCCGCTGGGACCCGGTCGGCCACGCCCTGCGCGAGCTGGCCGAGCGGGCCGAGCTGGGCTTCCCGCCGGTCTCCCGGATGGCCGAGGCCATCGGGCGCCCCGAGGCGGTGGCCGCCTTCCTCGGTGCGGCCCAACTGCCGCCCGAGGCGCAGGTGTTGGGGCCCGTGCCGCTGCCGGTCACCGATCCCGGGCGGCCCCGGCGGCCGGGCGATCCGCCAGTGGGCGAGCAGTGGGAGCGGGCCCTGGTGCGGGTGCCGCCGGGCAGGGGCGCGGCGCTCGCCGCCGCCCTCAAGGCCGCCCAGGCCGCACGGCTCGCCCGGGGCGGCGGCGAGGCGGTGCGGCTCAGGATCGACCCGCCCGACATCGGCTGAGCCGCCCGCCCCGGGGACCGGCACGGGTGTGCCCCCGCGCCGGTCACAGGCACGGGGGCACGGCGGGGCGGGGGAGTCAGCCGTTGCGGGGGCCGGGGAAGGCGCTGGTGCGGACCTCCTCGCGCAGGGACTGGCTGCTCGCCGTCGGCTGCGGCGGCATGGAACGGGCGGCGGGCACGGCGGACAGCGGCGGCAGGGCGCGGGGCGCCACGGCCTCGGCGGGAAGTTCGTCGACCTGCCCCGCGGCCGGCGCGTTCGCCCGGCGGGACCCGTAACGGCGGTGCACCGCCTGCTTGGTGACGCCGAGGGCCGAGCCCACCGCGTCCCAGGAGAAGCCGAGCGAACGGTCGAAGTCGACGGCCGCGGTCACCAGCGTCTCGACGCTGTCGCGCAGCTCCTGGGCGAGCCGTACGGTCGGGGCCGGGGCGCGTCCGTACACGACGAAACCCGTGGAGGGGCCGGAGCGGCGCGGGCGGTAGACGTTGCCCAGCTGCGCCGTGAGGGTGCGCAGGGCGTCCACCTGCCGGCGGACCCGCTCGATGTCACGCACCAACAGGTGCAGGCTGGCCCGCGCTTGGGCGTCGTGAGTTGCGTGGTCGGCCATGGGCAAGCCTCTCGAACCGGCGATGAAGGGGATGAAGGGGATGAACGGGATGATGAGGACGGTGCTGCTGCGTGGGTCTGTGTCGGGTGGGTCTGTGTCGGTCGGTGCTGGGTCGCGCTGTGCTGGGTCGCGTGGTGCTGTGTTGACGTGGAGCGGGTGTTGAAGAGGCGCGGGGCGCGGGGGCGGCCCGATGCGGTCAATCTCTTTTGACCAACGCGCCACCTCCTGTTGGGGTCACGCTGCGGGGGCGTATGGGCATATGCACAGGGCGCGCGAAGCCCCGTACGCCCCTGCCGAACGGGAGCCGCCGACCGCCCCGCGCGGCCCCGGACACCTGCGCGTACGCCATCGCCCGGGGGCCCATAGACTGAGACGCTGCTCTCGACAAAGCGAGGTAACCCCCAGTGAAGCTCGTCTTCGCAGGCACCCCCGAGGTCGCCGTCCCCGCCCTGGACGCCCTGATCGCCTCCGGCCGGCACGAGGTCGCCGCGGTCGTCACCCGGCCCGACGCACCCGCCGGACGGGGCCGCCGCCTGGTGGCGAGCCCGGTCGCCGAGCGGGCCGCGGAGGCCGGCATCGAGGTGCTCAAGCCCGCGAAGCCGCGCGACGAGGAGTTCCTGGCCCGGCTGCGCGAGATCGCGCCGGACTGCTGCCCGGTCGTGGCGTACGGCGCGCTCCTTCCCCGGGTCGCCCTCGACATCCCGGCCCGCGGCTGGGTCAACCTGCACTTCTCGCTGCTGCCCGCCTGGCGCGGGGCCGCCCCGGTGCAGCACGCGGTGATGGCGGGCGACGAGATCACCGGCGCCGCCACCTTCCTGATCGAGGAGGGGCTGGACTCAGGGCCGGTCTACGGCACGGTCACCGAGGAGGTCAGGCCCACCGACACCAGCGGGGACCTGCTGACCCGGCTCGCGTTCGCGGGCGCGGGGCTGCTCGCCGCCACCATGGACGGGATCGAGGACGGCTCCCTGAAGGCGGTGCCGCAGCCCCCCGACGGCGTCTCGCTCGCCCCGAAGATCACCGTCGAGATGGCGCACGTCGACTGGTCGGCCCCGGCGCTGCGCGTGGACCGTGTGGTGCGCGGCTGCACCCCGGCGCCCGGTGCCTGGACCGTCTTCCGCGGCGAGCGCCTCAAGCTGATCCAGGCGGCCCTGGTCACCGACCGCACCGACCTCGCGCCCGGCGAGCTCTCGGCCGCCAAGAACAACGTGTACGTCGGCACCGGCTCGCACGCGGTGGAGCTGCTCTGGGTCCAGCCGCAGGGCAAGAAGCCCATGCGCGGCGCCGACTGGGCCCGCGGGGTGCGCATCGCCCCGGGTGAGCGCGTGGGTGCGGCGGACGTAGGCTGAAGGGGTTCGCCCCAACTGATCCGCGGAGCACCTTTCACGTGAACGATTCGCCACGCCGCAGCCCGAACCCCAAGGCGGGCCAGGGCGCCGGCCCCAGCGGCGGCAGGACCGGCAAGCCGTACCGCCGTCCCAAGAAGGACCCGGTCCGCATCCTCGCCTTCGAGGCCCTGCGGGCCGTCGACGAGCGCGACGCCTACGCCAACCTCGTGCTGCCCCCGCTGCTGCGCAAGGCGCGCGAGGGCGGCACCTTCGACGCCCGGGACGCGGCGCTCGCCACCGAACTCGTCTACGGCACCCTGCGCCGCCAGGGCACCTACGACGCGATCATCGCGGCCTGCATCGACCGCCCGCTGCGCGAGGTCGACCCCCCGGTGCTCGACGTGCTCGCGCTCGGCGCGCACCAGCTCCTCGGCACCCGCATCCCTTCGCACGCCGCCGTCTCGGCGAGCGTGGAGCTGGCGCGCGTGGTGCTCGGCGACGGGCGGGCGAAGTTCGTCAACGCCGTCCTGCGCAAGATCGCCGCGGACGACCTGGACGGCTGGCTGGAAAAGGTCGCCCCGTCCTACGAGGACGACGCCGAGGACCATCTGGCGGTCGTGCACTCCCACCCGCGCTGGGTCGTCTCCGCGCTGTGGGACGCGCTCGGCGGGGGCCGGGCCGGCATCGAGGACCTCCTGGAGGCGGACAACGAGCGGCCCGAGGTGACCCTGGTCGTCCGCCCGGGCCGCTCCACCACCGACGAACTGCTCGACGCGCTCGGCGAGGAGGGCGGCCTGCCGGGCCGCTGGTCGCCGTACGCCGTGCGGATGGCCGAAGGCGGGGAGCCCGGCGCGCTCGACGCCGTGCGCGAAGGCCGGGCCGGCGTCCAGGACGAGGGCAGCCAGCTGGTGGCCGCCGCCCTGGCCAACGCCCCGCTCGAAGGCCGCGACGAGCGCTGGCTCGACGGCTGCGCGGGGCCCGGCGGCAAGGCCGCCCTGCTTGCCGCCCTGGCCGCCGGCCGGGGGGCCGCGCTGCTCGCCTCCGAGAAGCAGCCGCACCGGGCCCGCCTGGTCGAGCGCGCGCTCGCCGGGAACCCCGGCCCGTACCAGGTCATCGCGGCCGACGGCACCCGCCCGCCATGGCTGCCGCAGTCCTTCGACCGGGTCCTGGTCGACGTCCCGTGCTCCGGTCTCGGCGCCCTGCGCCGGCGCCCGGAGGCCCGCTGGCGTCGCCGCCCCGAGGACCTGGAGGGCTTCGCGCCGCTCCAGCGCGGGCTGCTGCGCGAGGCGCTGTCCGCGGTCCGCGTCGGGGGCGTCGTCGGATACGCCACCTGCTCCCCGCACCTGGCCGAGACCCGGATCGTCGTGGACGACGTCCTCACGGGGCGCGGCGGCGGCGAGCCGGTCGAGGCCGAGTGGATCGACGTACGCCCGCTGATGCCCGGCGTCGCCGGCCTCGGCGAGGGGCCCGACGTCCAGCTGTGGCCGCACCTGCACGGCACCGACGCGATGTACCTCGCCCTCCTGAGGCGTACGGCCTGACGCCCGCCGCGGCGGCCCGAACGCGGGGCGTCGCTCCGCGTGCGCCGAGCGCGACCGACCCGAACTCGCCCTGCCCGCACGGGACTTGGCCGGGTCACGGTTTGGCCGACCTCGGCCGGAGCGGGCACCGCAGGGTCTGCGGCCGGGCCGGCCGTACGGCGGACGACCACGCTTCAGGGGCCCCCGGGGCAACAGGATCGCCCGGCTCGCGCCCATCGCGTCGCACCGGGTCCCGCACCGTGGCAGGCAAGTCGCCCGGGGCATGGCAGGCTTGGGGCATGGCTCAGATCAACCCCAGCATCCTCTCCGCGGACTTCGCCCGGCTGGCCGACGAGGCCCGGGCGGTCCAGGGCGCCGACTGGCTGCACGTCGACGTGATGGACAACCACTTCGTGCCGAACCTGACCCTGGGCGTGCCCATCGTCGAGTCCCTCGCGCGGGCCACCAGCACACCGCTCGACTGCCATCTGATGATCGAGGACCCGGACCGCTGGGCTCCGCAGTACGTGGAGGCCGGGGCCGGTTCGGTCACCTTCCACGCGGAGGCGGCGGCGGCCCCGGTGCGGCTCGCCCGAGAGATCCGGGCCAAGGGCGCCCGCGCCTCGATGGCGCTCAAGCCCGCGACCCCGATCGAGCCGTTCGAGGACCTGCTGCCCGAGCTCGACATGCTGCTGATCATGACGGTCGAGCCCGGCTTCGGCGGCCAGTCCTTCCTCGACATCATGCTGCCGAAGATCCGCCGGACCCGTGAGCTGATCAGCAAACACGGACTTGAACTCTGGCTCCAGGTCGACGGCGGGGTCTCGGCCACCACGATCGAGCGCTGCGCCGAGGCCGGAGCCGATGTCTTCGTCGCGGGTTCGGCCGTCTACGGCGCGGACGACCCGGCCGAAGCGGTGCGCAGCCTGCGCTCCCTGGCTGAACGGACGACGGCCGACGCCCCCTGGGCGTGCGCACACTGAGCCGCCACTGGATGAACGGAACCCCTCGGGGCTGATCAAGGACCGTGGGATCTGACAGGATGAACAGCGAGTCCGGTGCGTGAACAGCAGTTGTGAACAGCAGTGAGGAGATCGCGGTGTCTGCAATGTCGGCGGGTCGGTCAGCCCTGCGGATGGGACCCGCGGAGCTGGTGCAGGCGGCGGCGATGGCCCGCCGCTTCTATCTGGAGGGCAAGTCCAAGATCCAGATCGCCGAGGAGTTCGGCGTGAGCCGCTTCAAGGTGGCCCGGGTCCTGGAGACCGCCCTGGAGCGGGACCTCGTACGCATCGAGATCCGCGTCCCCGCCGAACTGGACGCGGAGCGCTCCGACGCCCTGCGGGCCCGCTACGGCCTGCGGCACGCGGTCGTCGTGGAGTCCCCGGCGGACGGCGAGGAGACCTCGCCCGACCCGGAGAACCTCGGAGAGGTGGCCGCGGACCTGCTCGGCGAGCTGGTCAGCGAGGGCGATGTGCTGGGCCTGGCCTGGGGCCGCTCCACCATCCACATGGCCGCGGCCCTCGACCGGCTGCCGCCCTGCACGGTCGTCCAGCTGACCGGCGTCTACGACGCGGGCACCGCCGAGCGCGGCTCCGTCGAGGCGGTGCGCCGGGCCGCCCAGGTCTCCGGCGGCGAGGCCCACCCCATCTACGCCCCGATGCTGCTGCCCGACCCGGCCACGGCCGCGGCCCTGCGCAACCAGACCGGCATCGCCCGCGCCTTCGAGTACTTCGACAAGGTCACCGTGGCCGCCGTGTCCATCGGCTCCTGGGAGCCGGGCATCTCCACCGTGCACGACATGCTGAGCGACGAGGAGCGGGCGCACTACGCCTCCCTCGGGGTCGCCGCCGAGATGTCGGCGCACCTCTTCGACGCGGAGGGCCGCCGGGTCGGGCGCGACCTGGGGGAGCGCTGCATCACCGTCGAGGCGGACCGGCTGCGCCGCATCCCCGAGGTCGTCGCCATCGCGGGAGGCCAGCGCAAGGCCGCCGCGATCGACGCGGTCCTGCGCTCCGGCCTGGTCACCAGCCTGGTCACCGACACCGCGGCGGCCGACTTCCTGCTCAACGAGGCCGGGCCCCGGCCCCGCCCCGCCCTGGACCGGGCGGACCCGGACGGCATCTGAGCCGCCGGGGGCCGCGCCCCCGGCGGCCCGGCCGGCTCAGAGGCCGTAGACCCGTTCGGCGTTGCCCGCCGAGATGAGTTCCGCCACCCGCCGCGCGTCCTCGCCCGACCACGCCCCCGACCCGGTCCAGCTGTTCAGGAGCCGGTCGAGCGCCTCCCGGTAGAGCCGCGCCCCCACCACGTACAGCTCCGCGAGCCCGTAGGCGTCCGTCGAGAACAGCAGCTTGCCGAACGGGGCCAGCTCCAGGAACTCCGCGAGCACCGCCTGCGCGCGGGTGCCGGTGTGCGCGAGCGAGAGACCCACATCGGCGTACACGTGCGGGTACACGTGCGCCAGATAGCCCGCGTTGCGGTGGTACGGATAGCCGTGCAGCAGCACCAGACGGCAGCCCGTCGGGCGGACGGCCCGGACGAAGTCGGTGAGCAGCAGCGGATCGCAGCGGTGCAGGCGCAGATCGGGGTCGCCGAAACCGGTGTGGATCTGGAGCGGCAGCCCGGTGTCCGCTGCCGACCACAGCAGGTGCCGCAGCAGCACGGGCGAGGTGATCCGCCCGGCCCCGGCCGCCAGCCACCCCGCGGTCGCCTCCCTCAGCTCGGCCGGGCCCGGCGGCTCGGGCACCAGGTCGAGGCCGTAGCGGTATCCGGCGACCGACTTGAAACCAGCGGCGCCCCGCGCGGCGGCCCCGACCGCCTCGGCGAGCAGGGCCAGGAACTTGTCCGGATCCAGCGCCTGCGCACCCGCCCCGGCCCGCTCGGCGGTGCGTTCCGCGAGATGTTCCAGGCGGACGATCTCGCGCGCCGCCGCCGAGCCGAGCCGGGCCAGCTCGGCCGGACCCGTGAGGTCGCCGGGCAGCCCGGTGTCCACCAGGTACGTGCCGATGCCGGAGGCGGACAGCAGCAGCCGGTTGGCCTCCTCGGCGCCCAGCTCCCGGCGCCGCGCCAGATAGCGCTCCGGCGGACAGTGCGGCTCAAGACCCAGCAGCGGCGGGCACCAGCGCCGCACCGCGAAGCCGAGCTGGGTGTCGAAGAAGCTGGTGCCGGCCGCGGCGGGCGCGTCGGACTCGGTCAGGAACGCCTCGAACGCGCCGTCGCCCGGGTCCGAGCGCAGCACGCCGTGGCAGTGGTGGTCGACCAGCGGCAGCACTCAGTACCTCCCGCGCGTCGCCTCGGCGATCTCCTGGGGCGTGCGGCCGTCGAAGAGCTTGGTCTCGGCCTGGCGCACCGCGATCACGGCCTCGAAGAGCCGCTCGCCCAGGGCCTCGCGCAGCACCTGCGACTCGGTGAAACGGGCGAGCGCCTCGGGCAGTGACCCGGGCAGCCGGCGCGGGCCGTCCGCGTGGACCGGGTCGCCCGCCACCGGCTGGGGCAGCCGCAGGCCCGCGTCGAGCCCGGCGAGCCCGGCCGCGATGAGCGAGCCGGCCACCAGGTACGGGTTGGCCGCCGGGTCGAACGACTTGACCTCGGCGTTCGCGGCGTCCTCGGCGCCGGGCGGCCCCGCGACGAACCGCAGCGCCGCCTCCCGGTTCTCCAGACCCCAGCACTGGAAGGCGCCGGCCCACCGGGAGGGCGTCAGCCGCAGATAGCTCGCCGGGGTCGGGGCGCCGATGGCGAGCAGGGCCGGCAGCGCGTCCAGGATCCCCGCGAGGAAGCTTTCACTGGTGGTGCTCATGCCGAAGGGGCCCTCGCCGCCCCGGCACAGGTTGCGGCCGTCCTGCCACAGGCTGAAGTGGACGTGGCCGCCGTTGCCTACGCCCTCCGGGTCGACGACCGGCCCGAACCACGGCGTGAGCCCGTGCTGGAGCGACACCGCCCGGATCGTCTCGCGCACCAGGACCACGAGATCGGCGGCCCCCACCGGATCGGCCGGAGCCACCGACACCTCGAACTGGCCCGCCGTGTACTCGGGGTGGATCTGCAGCACCTCCACGCCCTGCGCCTCCAGCGCGGCGAGCACGTCGCCCACGTACGCCGAGCGCTCCACGACCCGCGCCATCCCGTACGCGGGGCCCGCGAGCGGCGGGTCGACGACCCATTCCGTCTCGAAGCCCATCCGCAGATCGAGGCCGCGCTCGGCGGCCCGCTCGGTCATCCGGCGCGCGAACAGGCGCTGGCAGGCGTCGTAGGGCTCGCCCGACTGCTCGTAGCGCTCCACCGGCGCCCACGCCCAGCCGGGCTGCGCCGCGAGCACGGTGAGCCTCTCCAGGTCCGGGATCAGGCGCAGATCGCCGTCCGGGCCGCCGATGTGGGGGCTGGTGGTGACCGAGTCGTCCACCAGATAGACGTCGAAGACCGGTGACATGCCGACGCCGTGCGCCGCCACCTGCGCGAGCCGCGCGGTCGGTACGACCTTGACGCGGGTGAGGCCCGCCACGTCCACCCAGGTCAGCGCGACCGCCCTGACTCCTTCCGCGGTGAGCCGCGCGGCCGCGAGCCCGGCCTCCTGCGCCCTTCGCTGTGCCCGCTCCCGCTGTTCCCCGCCGTGACCCTGCTCCACCGGTTCAGTCCCTCCCGCCGCCCAGTTCGATGACCGTGGCGACCGTGTCCGCCTGCGAGGCCCTCTTGTCCTCGCGGTAGCGCACTACCCGTGCGAACCGCAGTGTGACCCCTTCCGGGTACCGAGTTGATCTCTGAACCCCGTCGAAGGCCACCTCGACGACGAGTTCCGGCCGCACCCGCACCCCCCAGGGCTCCTCGGCCACCGCCAGCTCCCGCAGCCGCTCGGTCTGCCAGGCGAGCAGCACATCGGTGAGCCCCTTGAACGTCTTGCCCAGCATGGCGAACGTGCCGTCCTCGCGGCGCGCTCCCAGATGCAGGTTGGACAGGGTGCCGGTGCGCCGACCGTGCCCCCACTCGGCCGCGAGCACCACCAGGTCCAGGGTGTGCACCGGCTTGACCTTCAGCCAGGAGGCCCCGCGCCGGCCCGCCGCGTACCGCGAGTCCAGCGCCTTGACGACCACGCCCTCGTGCCCGCGCTCAAGGGTCGCGGCGGCGAACTCCTCGGCGCCGCGGCGCAGTTCGGCGTCGGCCGGGTCCGCCACCACGAAGCGCCGCACGCGCCGCGGCTCCGGCGCGATGCGGGCGAGTTCCGCGTGCCGCTCGTGCACCGGCAGGTCGAGCAGGTCCCGGCCGTCCACCGAGAGGAGGTCGAAGAAGACGGGGGACAGGGGCAACCGGCCCTGGGCGCCCTCGACATCGAGCCGGGAGCCGACGCGCCCGGCGATGTCCTGGAACGAGCGGGGCCGCCCGTCGGCCCCGAGCGCGATCACCTCACCGTCGAGCACCGCCTGATGTGCCGTCAACTCCCGCGCCGCGGCGAGCACTTCGGGCAGCCGCTCGGTGATGTCGTCCAGCGTGCGGGTGAACACCCGTACCGTCTCGCCGTCCTTGTGGACCTGGGCGCGGATCCCGTCGAGCTTCTCCTCGACCACGCACGGACCGAGCCGGTCGAGCGCCTCGGTGACGTCCTTCGCGCTGTGCGCCAGCATCGGCAGCACCGGGCGGCCCACGTCGAGCCGGAACGCGGCCAGCGCGGAGGGGCCGTCGGCGAGCAGGGCCCGCGCCACCGTGCCGAGCGAGCCGCCCAGCATCACCGCGCGCCGCACGTCCGCCGCCGGGGCGCCGCCCGCCGCCGCGAGCCCCTCCACGGCCGCCGCGTCGAGGGCGCCCTGGCGGACCTCGCCGGTGATCAGCGCGATCAGGAAGTTCTGCTCCTCCTCGGTGGCCGCGGCCATCAGCTCGCCCACCAGGCGCCTGCGCTCGCCCTGGGCGCCCTTGCCGGACACCGCCGCGATGGCGTCGAGCCGTCCGTCCACGTCCCGCACGGTGAGGCCGGGCGAGGCGGCCGGTGGCGGCCGGTCCTTGAGGGCGGCCCAGCCGAGGCCGGTGCGCCGCTGCGGGAGGCGGCCCGCCAGATAGGTCACCACCAGCGGCGCCTCGTCGGGTTCGGTGGCCGAGAACAGGCGCGCCAGCAGCGCGGACTTCTCCGACCGCGAGGCGGTGGAGGCGATCTCGGCCGAGGTTCTGGCCAGGTCGGCGAGCAGCATGCTTCCATCGTGACCCGCCACCGGCGACGTACGCATTCGCTCACACCTCCGCGGGATGGGAGCATCGGGACATGATCAACAGGTGTGCCCGGATCGCGCTGGCCTCGGTGATCGCGTGCCTCGCCGTGCTGCTCGCCGGCTGCGGCGGCCAGGACGGCGCGCGGCCCGCCGGACAGAGCCCGGCCGCCTCCGCCCCGTCGTCCGCCGCCGCGACACCCGGCTGGGCCAAGGGCATGGCGACCGTCCGCGCCGACCGGCTCCCGCCCGAGGCACGGCAGACGCTCCGGCTCATCGATCAGGGCGGCCCGTTCCCGTACGGCAAGGACGGTGTGGTGTTCGGCAACTACGAGAAGGCGCTGCCCCGGCGCGGGCGCGGCTACTACCACGAGTACACCGTGACGACGCCGAACTCCCGCGACCGCGGCGCACGGCGCCTGGTGACCGGGCAGGGCGGCGAGTTCTACTACACCGGCGACCACTACAAGACGTTCGAGGCGGTGCTGCGATGACGCCGGAGCCGTACGAGGCGGTACGGGCCGCGGGCTGGCTGGTCGACGTCCTCGATCTGGACGGGGTGACCGGCAAGGCCGCCTTCATGGAGCGGGTGGCCAAGGCGCTGCGCCTGCCCGACTGGTTCGGCCGGAACTGGGACGCCCTCGCCGACTGCCTCGGCGACCCGGACTGGGGGCCCGCCGACCCCGGCCGCCTCCTGGTCGTCACCGGCTGGCAGGAGTACGCCGAACGGCGGCCCGAGGAGTGGGCCACCGCCCTCGACATCCTGGACGTCTCGGCCGGGTCGGGACCGCGGGGAACGCTGGCCGTGCACCTCGCGCTCGGAGGATCCCACTAGGACGGACGTCCCGTCCCTGGACGATCGGCCCGGGCGGCGCGATCGTACGGACATGGGACAATGAACTACGTGCTTTTCCCCTGGCTGAAATGCCTGGGGCCACCTCGATCGACTGGGATGTTCAGCACGTGCGTTTCCTCAACGACATCAAGCCGCCGTACGACCTGACGTACGACGATGTGTTCATGGTGCCGAGCCGTTCCGCGGTGGGCTCCCGCCAGGGCGTGGACCTCGCCGCCCCCGACGGCACGGGGACCACCATCCCGCTCGTCGTCGCCAACATGACCGCGATCGCCGGCCGCCGCATGGCCGAGACCGTGGCCCGCCGGGGCGGCATCGTCGTGATCCCCCAGGACATTCCGATCGAGGTCGTCACCGACGTCATCTCGTGGGTCAAGACGCGCCATCTCGTGCTCGACACCCCCATCGTCCTGGCCCCGACCCAGACCGTCGCCGACGCGCTGGCCCTGCTGCCCAAGCGGGCCCACAACGCGGGCGTCGTCGTGGACGGCGAGCGCAGGCCCGTCGGCGTCGTCACCGACCAGGACCTCACCGGCGTGGACCGCTTCACCCAGCTGTCCGAGGTCATGTCCAAGGACCTGCTGCTCCTGGACGCGGACATCGACCCGCGCGAGGCCTTCAACAAGCTGGACAACGCCAACCGCCGCTACGCGCCCGCCGTGGACGGGGACGGCCGCCTGGCCGGCATCCTGACCCGCAAGGGCGCCCTGCGCGCGACGCTCTACACCCCGGCCACCGACGCGCGGGGCAAGCTGCGCATCGCCGCCGCCGTCGGCATCAACGGCGACGTGGCGGGCAAGGCCAAGCAGCTCCTGGACGCCGGCGCGGACACCATCGTGGTGGACACCGCACACGGCCACCAGGAGTCGATGATCGCCGCGATCAAGGCCGTGCGCGGCCTCGACCCGCAGGTCCCGATCGTCGCGGGCAACATCGTCGCCGCCGAGGGCGTGCGCGACCTCATCGAGGCCGGCGCCGACATCATCAAGGTCGGCGTGGGCCCCGGCGCCATGTGCACCACCCGCATGATGACCGGTGTCGGCCGCCCGCAGTTCTCCGCGGTCCTGGAGTGCGCGGCCGAGGCCAAGAAGTTCGGCAAGCACGTATGGGCCGACGGGGGTGTGCGCCACCCGCGCGACGTGGCCATGGCGCTCGCCGCCGGTGCCTCCAACGTCATGATCGGCTCCTGGTTCGCGGGCACCTACGAGTCCCCGGGCGACCTCCACACCTCCGCCGAGGGTCACCTCTACAAGGAGTCCTTCGGCATGGCCTCCGCCCGCGCGGTCAAGAACCGCACGAGTGAGGAGTCCGCCTACGACCGGGCCCGCAAGGCCCTGTTCGAGGAGGGCATCTCCACCTCGCGCATGTTCCTCGACCCGGCCCGCCCGGGCGTCGAGGACCTGATCGACTCGATCATCGCGGGCGTCCGCTCCTCCTGCACCTACGCCGGTGCCTCCTCGCTCGCCGAGTTCGAGGAGAAGGCCGTCGTCGGCATCCAGTCCGCCGCCGGTTACGCCGAGGGCAAGCCGCTGCACGCCAGCTGGAGCTAGCGCCTTCGGGCGGGCCCCTCAGGGCCTGTCCGGCTGCCGTACGTCCCCGAGCCCCCGCGATTCCTCCCGCGGGGGCTTCGGCGCGTACGGGGCGAGCGCCCGCGCCACGGCCGCCCCGAACCGGGCGTGGCCCTCGTCGGTGGGGTGCAGCCCGTCCGCGAGGTGTTCGGCGCCCAACAGGGCCTGCCCGGGCAGCAGACGGAGGAAGCGGTCGCCGGCGGCGATGAGTTCGCGGGTCGCGCTCTCCATGGCCGAGCGCAGCTCGCCGAGCGTGGCGCCCAGCGCGTTGGGGGTCGTCTCCGCCTCGGGGCACAGCAGGGGGGACACCAGGAGCAGCGGCGTCGTGGGATGGCCCTGGCGCACCAGGCGCAGGAACGCCAGGGTGTTCTCGTGCATCAGCGTGGCCGAGAACGGCACCCGCGACCAGCAGTTGGTGCCGAAGGCCAGGGTGATCACATCGGCCCGCAGCCGGGCCAGCTGCTCCGCGGTGGGCAGTTCACCGCGCCCCCCGCCCGCGTAGCCGAGGTTCACCGTGTCCAGGCCGAGCGCGCGCCCCGCGACGGCCGGCCAGGCGTGCGCGGGCCGCGTCGACCACCAGCCCTCCGTGATGGAGTCCCCGTGCACCAGCCAGCGGGCGCCGCGCGGAGCCGGTGCGAGGGCGCCGTCCACCGCGCGGAGCGCGACGATGTGCGGCGCCTGCGCCTCGGGCGGATGGATCGTGAACGGGCCCTCCCCGTCGGGGAGTTGGAGCCGTACGAGGCCCTCCTCGCGCGGCTCCTCGGTGGTCTCGCACACACACCGGTCGCCCTGCCAGAGGGCGAAGGTGTGCGCCAGGTCGTGCAGCTCGGCGCCGGCCTTGGGCACCCGGGCGCGATAGCGCAGCTCCACCGCCGACGTGCCGTGCGCGGTGAACTCGATCCGGGTCCCGATCGGCAGCGCGGCCCGCTCCCCGGTGTCCCAGGGCAGCCGCATCGCGTCGTCCGGGTCCGCCCGTACGGGCCGGCCCTCGGCGTCGAGCCACGCCACTCCGCGCAGGTAGGGGGCCGGATCCAGCCAGCCATCGGCCGGCTTCCCGGCGGTCTCGTGCGGCGCGTGCGGGTCCATGGGGCGCGACCTTGCAACAGGGCTGATGAAGTGTCAAGCGGGCCCGTGACCAGGACCACGCCCGGGGCCCGTGTGAAGCGCCCTGAGCAGGGCAGGCGCACGGATCGAACGTTGAACCGCAACGAACCGCCACCCGTCGCCCCCGTGCGCAATGATCAACCGGCGATGCGCAAGGTTGCTGCATTACGACCGGGAAGCGGAAACCCATAAGGTTCTCGCCGTACGTGGAGTGGCGGGGACCGCCTGCTCGGCGGAACCGGCCACGGGAAGGCTCCATGCTGCCCGAAATCTCCCTCTGTGCGGGACGGCCGGGCCGCCGCGGTCACCCGCCGCCGATTGGCAGCGATAAGGAGCCACCTCAGTGTTGGATCACGGCGCACCGCCACCCTCGACCGATGCCCCCGCCGCCGGGGGCCCGCGCCCCGGCCGGGGTCTGATGCGGCGCAAGCCGGTGGAACGCCTGGTCGCGGAGGGTGGGCAGGGCGAGGGCGGGTCCCTCAGGCGCTCCCTCGGCATGTGGCAGCTGACCATGATCAGCATCGGTGCGACGCTCGGCACCGGCATCTTCGTCGTCCTGGGCGAGGCCGTCCCCAAGGCCGGACCCGCCGTCACGATCTCCTTCGTGCTCGCCGGACTCACGGCGCTCTTCTCGGCCCTGTCCTACGCCGAACTCGCGGGCTCCATCCCGGTCGCGGGCTCCTCGTACTCGTACGCTTACGCAACGCTCGGCGAACTCGTCGCCTGGATCTGCGGCTGGTGCCTGATCCTGGAGTACGGCGTCTCGGTGGCGGCGGTCGCCGTCGGCTGGGGGCAGTACCTCAACGAGTTCCTGGACGGCACGATCGGCGTCACCATCCCCGACGCGCTGTCCGCACCCCCCGGCGACGGCGGGATATTCAACCTGCCCGCCCTGCTCGTCGTCGTCCTCGCGATGGGCCTGCTGCTCGGCGGCGCCCGCGAGTCGGCCCGCGCCAACACGATCATGGTCGGCGTGAAGATCGCCGCTCTCGTGCTCTTCTGCGTGATCGGGTTCATGGGCTTCAAGTCGGGCAACTACTCCGACTTCATGCCGCTCGGCCGGGCCGGCGTCAGCGGCGCCGCCTCCACGCTGTTCTTCTCCTACATCGGCTTCGACGCCGCCTCCACCGCCGGTGAGGAGGCGAAGAACCCGAAGAAGGACCTGCCGCGCGCGATCATGCTGTCGCTGGTCATCGTCACCGCCCTGTACGTCCTGGTCGCCTTCGTGGCGGTCGGCGCCCGCCCCTGGAAGCAGTTCGAGGGCTCCGAGGCGGCGCTGGCCGGCATCATGAAGGACGTCACCGGCCACTCGTTCTGGGCCACGCTGCTCGCGGCCTGCGCGGTGATCGCCATCGCCAGCGTCGTCCTGACCGTGCTCTACGGCCAGACCCGGATCCTGTTCGCGATGGCCCGCGACGGACTGGTCCCCAAGGTGTTCGCCAAGGTCAGCCCGCGCAGCGGCACGCCGGTCGCCAACACGGTCGTCGTCTCGCTGTTCTGCGGCGTGCTCGCGGCCGCCGTGCCGCTCGGCAAGCTCGCGGACGCCACCAGCATCGGCACGCTCTTCGCCTTCGCCCTGGTCAACGTCGCGGTCATCATCCTGCGCCGGACGCGCCCCGACATGCCGCGCACCTTCCGGGTGCCGCTCGGCTGGGTCGTCCCCATCCTCGGCTTCGTCAGCTGCGGCTACCTCATGTGGAACCTGTCCGGCGCCACATGGGAGTACTTCGGATGCTGGATGGCCGCCGGTCTCGTGATCTACTTCGGATACGGCTACCGCCGTTCCAGGCTGGCCACCGCCTCACAGAAGTGATCCACCCGCAGTGCGACTCAATGACCTCGATGAACGCATCGTCCACGCGCTCGCCGAAGACGCCCGCCGCTCCTATGCCGACATCGGCTCGCTGATCGGTCTGTCCGCGCCCGCGGTCAAGCGGCGCGTCGACCGGCTGCGGGCGGAGGGGGCCATCACCGGGTTCACCGTACGGGTGGACCCGGCGGCCCTCGGCTGGGAGACCGAGGGGTTCATCGAGATCTACTGCCGCCGCAACACGTCGCCCGATGCGATCCGGCGCGGGCTCGAGCGGTACCCGGAGGTGGCGTCCGCCTCCACCGTCACCGGGGAGGCGGACGCGATCGTGCAGGTCTTCGCCTCCGACATGCGGCACTTCGAGCGGGTGCTTGAGCGGATCGCGGGGGAGCCGTACGTGGAGCGCACGAAGTCCGTGCTGGTCCTTTCGCCCCTGCTGCGCCGCTACACCTCGGGCAGCCCGGCCTAGCCTCCGGGGCTGCGCCCCGGGGCCCCTGGGGGTGCTGCCCACCCGCCGGGTGCAGCTCCCTGGGGCTCCGCCCCAGACCCCGGGGGGTTTGCCCACCCACCCGCCCGTGCAGGAGGCTGGATAGGCCCGGGCCCTGGGGCTGTGCCCCAGACCCCCCGAGGGGCTCCGCCCCTCGGACCCCGGCGGGGGCTGCGC